>CAVOVX010000005.1:0-183280 GCA_963699965.1 uncultured Chloroflexia bacterium
ACAAGGACGAGATCCTCGTCGACATCGGCGCCAAGACCGAGGGCGTCGTCAGCAATCGCGAGCTCTACGGCCGCCACGCCGAGACGCCAGCCGGCCGCTGGCCATCGGCGACACCGTCCTCGTCTACGTGCTCCAGCCGGAGTCGCCAGGAGGGCCACGTCGTCCTCTCGCTCCGCCGCGCCGGCCTCGAGCGCAAGTGGCGCGCGATGCAGGAGCAGTTCGAGGCGGGCGTCGATCATCGAGGCGCCGGTCATCGACCACAACAAGGGCGGCCTCATCGTCGACTGCGGCATCCGCGGCTTCGTGCCGATCAGCCAGATCGTCGACTTCCCGCGCCGGCCCCAGAACGACCAGCCGCGCGACGCCGCCCAGGAGATCGCCGAGAAGCTCCAGCCGTTCGTCGGCCGCAAGCTCCGGCTCAAGATCCTCGAGGTCAACCGCAAGGCCAACCGGCTGATCCTGTCGGAGAAGGTCGCGCTGTACGAGGAGCGCCGCGAGAAGCGCGACGAGCTCTTCAGCAGCCTCCAGGTCGGCCAGAAGGTCAAGGGCACGGTCCGCTCGATCGCGCCGTTCGGCGTGTTCATCGACCTCGGCGGCATCGACGGCCTCGTCCACAAGAGCGAGCTGTCGTGGAACAAGGTCAACAACCCCGAAGCCGGCTACAACGTCGGCGAGGAGGTCGAGGCCGAGGTCATCGACATCAACCACGAGCGCGGCCGCATCAGCCTGTCGATCCGCCGGCTCCAGCCCGATCCGTGGCACTCGACGGTGGCCGACTTCAAGGTCGGCGACATCATCGACGGCACGGTCACCAAGCTCGTCAACTTCGGCGCGTTCGTCCGCGTCCGCGACGGCCTCGAGGGCCTCATCCACATCAGCGAGCTGTCCCACCAGCGCGTCGCCCATCCGGGCGACGTCGTCCACGAGGGCCAGACGCTCAAGCTCAAGATCATCTCGCTCGACTCCGAGCGCCATCGCCTCGGCCTCAGCCTGAAGCAGGCCGAGGAGCCGCCGGCCCGCCCGGCCGCCGAGCCGGAGGCCGCGCCGCGGCGCCGCCACGCGCCCGAGCGCGGCGAGCGTCGCCCGCGCCGGAGCGCGGCTACTCGATGGCCGACGCGGTCCAGGAGCCCGAGGGCGGCATCGACAACACGCTGGCCGCGGCCTTCGCCCAGGTCCGCCAGCAGATGGCCGCCGCGGAGGTCGGCGAGGTCGCCGAGGCCGACGGCCGCCGCCGAAGCGGCCGAGGAAGCCGCCGAGCCGCCGAGGCGGTCGAGGAGATCGGCCGAGGCCGTCGCCGACGCCGAGGCCGCCGAGGAGGCCGCCGCCGCCGAGGCCGATCGCGGAGATCGCCGAGAGCCGTGGCCGCCGACGAAGTCGGCCATCGAGGCGGAGGCAGCCGCCGCCGAGACCGAGCAGTCGGCCGACGCCGCCGGCGGCGAACGACGCCGAACGAAGCGCCGGCCGCCGAGGCGGCCGGTCGAGGTCGCCGAGGCGGTCGCCGAAGCCGCGGAAGCGCCGAGGAAGCGGCGGCCGCCGAGAGCGGTCGCCGGAGACTCGCCGAGGACGTCGCCGCCGACGAGGCCGCCGAGGCGGAGACCGACGGCCGCGGAGGCCGACCGAGGCGATCGCCGAGACCGTCGCCGAGGACGAGGCCGACGCATCGCAGGCCGACGGCCGCCGAGGCGGTCGCCGAGATCGCCGAGGAGACCGAGGAGGCGGACACCGCGAAGGACTGACCGGCTCGCGCGCGATCGCTACGGCCCGCTCGGCCTCCGGCGGGTCGTTTCGATTCCTGCGCCGCCATCGCACATCCGCTGCCGCCGGCGCGATCCCTACGGACGCGTCCGACGCCGCGGACCGCGGCGGGTTGCGGTGGCAGGGCGGCGTGCTAGCATGGCCGCGAGCGCCACTTCCGTGACGCCAGAAGGGAACAGGCGTTCGACTCGATGGATCGCTTCGACAAGTTCACGGACCGCGCGCGCAAGGTCCTGACGCTCGCGCAGGACGAGGCGCAGCGCTTCAACCACAACTACATCGGCACGGAGCACCTGCTGCTCGGCCTCGTCCGCGAGGGCGAGGGCGTCGCCGCGCGCGTGCTCGAGAACATGAACGTCGAGCTGGCCAAGGTCCGGACGGCGGTCGAGTTCATCATCGGGCGCGGCGATCGGCCGGTCGTCGGCGAGGTCGGCCTGACCCCGCGCGCCAAGCGCGTCATCGAGCTGGCCATCGACGAGGCGCGCCGCCTCGGCCACAACTACATCGGCACGGAGCACCTGCTGCTCGGCCTGGTCCGCGAGGGCGAGGGGATCGCCGCCGGCGTCCTCGAGTCGCTCGGCGTCAACCTCGACAAGGTCCGCCACGAGGTCATCCGCGTCCTGTCGCAGAGCTCGTCGGCCGGCGTCCGGCCCAGGAGACCAAGCGCGCCAGCAAGACGCCGACCGTCGACCAGCTCGGCATCAACCTGACCGACGCCGCCCGCGCCGGCAAGCTCGACCCGGTCATCGGCCGCGAGAAGGAGATCGAGCGGGTCATCCAGATCCTGTCGCGGCGGACCAAGAACAACCCGGCCCTGATCGGCGAGCCCGGCGTCGGCAAGACGGCCATCGCCGAGGGCCTCGCCCATCGGATCGTCGCCGGCGACGTGCCCGAGACGCTGCTCAACAAGCGCGTCCTGACGCTCGACATCGGCTCGCTCGTCGCCGGCACCAAGTACCGCGGCGAGTTCGAGGAGCGCCTCAAGAAGATCATCGAGGAGCTGCGCAACACCAACGACGCGGTCCTCTTCATCGACGAGCTGCACACGCTCGTCGGTGCCGGCGCGGCCGAGGGCGCGATCGACGCCGCCAACATCCTCAAGCCGCCGCTCGCGCGCGGCGAGCTGCAGTGCATCGGCGCGACGACGCTCGACGAGTACCGCAAGTACATCGAGCGCGACGCCGCCCTCGAGCGCCGCTTCCAGCCGGTCATGGTCGAGGAGCCCACGCTCGAGCAGACCGATCGAGATCCTGATGGGCATCCGCGAGCGCTACGAGCAGCACCACAAGGTCGACGATCACGGACGACGCGGTGCAAGGCCGCCGCCGACCTGTCGATCCGCTACATCACCGACCGCCACCTGCCCGACAAGGCGATCGACCTGATCGACGAGGCCGCCAGCCGCGGTCCGGCTGCGCCACTCCTCGGCGCCGCCCGCCCTGCGCGAGGCCCAGCACGAGCTCGAGCGGGTCACCAAGGAGAAGGACGCGCGCGATCAACGCCCAGGAGTACGAGGACGCGGCCGACGCTGCGCGAGGCCGAGGCGACGGCCGCGCGAGCAGGTCGAGACGCCTGCGCAGCGAGTGGCAGAGCCCAGGTCGCCGGCGACGCAGCCCACAGGTCGACGAGGAGGAGATCGCCCAGGTCGTCGCGATGTGGACCGGGCATCCCGGTCACCCGCATCGCCCAGGAGGAGTCCGAGCGGCTGCTGCACATGGAGGACGCGCTCCACAGCCGGGTCATCGGCCAGCAGGAGGCGATCGAGATCGTCTCGAAGGCCGTCCGCCGCGCCCGCGCCGGGCTCAAGGACCCGAAGCGCCCGATCGGCTCGTTCATCTTCCTCGGCCCCACCGGCGTCGGCAAGACCGAGCTCGCCAAGGCGCTCGCCGAGTTCATGTTCGGCAGCGAGGACGCGCTCATCAAGATCGACATGAGCGAGTTCATGGAGCGCCACAACGTCAGCCGGCTGGTCGGCGCGCCTCCCGGCTACGTCGGCTTCGACGAGGGCGGCCAGCTGACCGAGGCGGTCCGCCGCAAGAGCTACTGCGTCGTGCTCCTCGACGAGGTCGAGAAGGCGCACCCGGAGGTGTTCAACATCCTCCTCCAGATCCTCGAGGACGGGCACCTGACCGACGCCAAGGGCCGCCGCGTCGACTTCCGCAACACGATCATCATCATGACCTAGCAACCTCGGCGCGAAGCAGCTCCAGACGAACTCCGCGCTCGGCTTCCGGGCCAGCGGCGACACGCGACGAGGCGCGGGCCGCAGGCGCTCGTACGACCTGATGAAGGAGAAGGTCCAGCAACGAGCTCAAGCAGAACTTCCGGCCGGAGTTCCTCAACCGCATCGACGCCACGGTCGTCTTCCGGTCGCCTGACCGTCGAGGAGATCCGCGAGATCGTCGACCTGATGCTCGCCCGGGTGCGCGACCAGCTGCGGGCCCAGCAGATGTCGCTCGAGGTCACCCAGGCGGCCAAGGACCACATCATCAAGCTCGGCTACGACGTGGCCTACGGCGCGCGTCCGCTGCGCCGCGTGATCCAGAACATGGTCGAGGACTCGCTCGCCGAGCAGCTCCTCCTCGGACGCTACGAGCCGGGCACGACGATCGTCGTCGACAAGGACGCGGAGGCCGGCCTCGACATCCACGCCGCCGAGCCGAGAAGACCGCCCGTCGAAGGCCGTCGCTAGCGCGCCGGCCGGCGCGGATGGCCGGCCCCAGAGCCGCTACGTCTGCCAGGCCTGCGGCGACGCGTTCCTGCGCTGGGAAGGCCAGTGCCGCTCCTGCGGCGCCTGGAACAGCCTGGTCGAGACGGTCGTCCGCGAGCCGCGCGCGCCGCGCGCGGCACGGCGCGCGCGCGGTCGGCGGCGCGGCGGCCGTCGCCCGAGTCGCCCTGCGCGGACGTCGCCGAGGCCCGACGTCGCCGCGGCTGCGCGGTCGGGATCGGCGAGCTCGACCGCGTCCTCGGCGGCGGGCTCGTGCCCGGCTCGCTCGTGCTGGTCGGCGGCGAGCCGGGCATCGGCAAGTCGACGCTCCTGCTCCAGGTCGCCGCCGGCCTCGCGCGGCCGCTCGCGGCGCCGGCGGCGGCGTGCTCTACGCGACCGGCGAGGAGTCGGCCGCCCAGGTCCGCCTGCGGGCGGCGCGGCTCGGGCCTGCTCGACGGGCCCGGCCGGCGAGCGCGTCCGGGTCGTCGCCGAGAGCGAGGTCGGGCGGATCGTCGAGCTGGCGCGCGGCGAGCCGGCCCGGCGTCGCTCGTCGTCGACTCGATCCAGACGGCGACCGTCGACGAGCTCGACGGCCCGGCCGGCAGCGTCGGCCAGGTCCGCGAGGCGGCGCTCCGGCTGATGGAGCTCGCCAAGGGCGACGGGCATCGCGGTCGTCCTCGTCGGCCACGTGACGAAGGACGGCACGCTCGCCGGCCCGAAGACGCTCGAGCACCTGGTCGACGCCGTCCTGACGCTCGAGGGCGAGCGGTCGCCGCGCTGCGGCTGCTGCGGGCGTCGAAGAACCGGTTCGGGTCGACCGAGGAGGTCGGCGTGTTCGAGATGGGCGAGGTCGGCCTGACGCGAGGTCGCCGACCCGGCGCGGGCGTTCCTCGCCGACACGCGGCGCCGGCGCCGGGCAGCGTCGTCGCGCCGACGCTCGAGGGCAGCCGGCCGCTCCTCGTCGAGGTCCAGGCGCTCGTCGCGCCGGCGGCGTACGGCACGCCGCGCCGGACGCGCGAGCGGCATCGATCCCAACCGGCTGGCGCTGCTGATCGCCGTCCTCGGCCGCCGCGCCGGCGTCGGCCTCGGCAGCCACGACGTCTACGCCAACCTGGCCGGCGGCCTCGACGCGTCGACGAGCCGGCGCCTCGACCTGCCGCTCGCGCTCGCCCTGGCCTCGTCGCTGCGCGACCGGCCGGTCGCGGCCGGCGACGGTCGCGATCGGCGAGGTCGGCCTGCTCGGCGAGCTGCGCGCCGTCCGGGCTCGAGCGCCGGCTGCGCGAGGCGGCCCGGCTCGGCTTCGCGCGGGCGATCGTGCCCGCGGCCGGCCCGGGGCGGCCGGCCGCCGAGCGTCGCCGGGCTCGAGATCGTCGCCGTCGGCGACCCTCCGCGAGGCGCTCGGCGCCGCGCTCGTCGGCCGAGCCGCGCCGCGAGCACCGGCGATGCTAGGCTGACCGCCACGACGACCGGCTGGCCGCGCCGTCGACGCCGCATGCGTCACGTTCAGCCGGCGACGCGTCGAGGCCGCCGTGATCCGGAACATCCGTGTCCTCGGCGCCGCCCTCGGCGGCCTCGTCGGCGCTCGCCCTCGCGACGTCGCTCGGCGGCGTCTTCGTTCGCGCGACGCCTACGCGGGCTCTTCCTGGCCGCCTGGGTGGTCGCCTGGATCGTGGTCGGCTTCGCGATCCTGCCGTACCTCACGATCGTCCCGGCCGGCTGGCTGATCCGCAGCGTCCAGGAGCTCTCCACGGCCGAGTTCGTGACCGCGGTCGTCGGGCTGCTCCTCGGGCTGCTGATGGGCCTGCTGCTGGCCTGCCGCTGTCCGACTTGCCGCGCGCCGTTCGGCACGTGGCTGCCGCTCGGCGTCTCGCTCTTCCTCGGCCTCGGCATGGTCGGGCCTGACCGTCGCCAAGCGCGCACGACCTGATCATGGCCGCCGAGGCGATCGGCCTCTTCCGCCGACCCGAGCCGACGGCGACGGCCGAGCCGTGCGTCGGGCGACCCGCACATCGTCGTCGACACCAGCGCGATCATCGACGGCCGGATCGCCGACATCGTCGAGTCCGGCTTCCTCTACGGCACGCTCGTCGTGCCGCGGTTCGTGCTCGACGAGCTGCAGCACATCGCCGACAGCTCCGACACGCTCCGGCGGAACCGCGGCCGGCGCGGCCTGGAGATCCTCGCCCGCATGCAGAAGGACTCGCCGACGCCGGTCGAGATCGTCGACGAGGACGTTCCCGGACATCGCCGAGGTCGACGCCAAGCTGGTCGCGCTCGCCAAGCGCGCGAGCCGGGCGATCCTGACCAACGACTTCAACCTCAACCGGGTCGCCGAGCTGCAGGGCGTCCGGGTCCTGAACATCAACTCGCTGGCCAACGCGGTCAAGCCGGCCTTCCTGCCCGGCGAGGAGCTGCGGGTCCGGGTCATCCAGGAGGGCAAGGAGCCCGGCCAGGGCGTCGGCTTCCTCGACGACGGCACGATGATCGTGGTCGAGGGCGGCGGCCGGTACATCGATCGCGACCTCGACGTCACGGTCACCCGCGTGCTGCAGACGGTCGCCGGGCGGATGGTCTTCGCCCAGCCGCGCGTCGACTGACGGCGCCGATGCGCCGGCCGCCGGCGCCGGCGACGCGTCGTCGTCGCCGCCGGCGCGTCGAGCCGCGGATGGGCGGCATCGACAAGCTCGCCGCGCCGATCGGCCGGCCGGCCGCTGCTCGCCTGGACGCTCGAGGCGCTCGCCGCGGCGCCGGCGGTCGAGCGGATCGTCGTCGTCGTCGCCGCCGAGCGCGGTCGCCGAGGTCGCCGCGGCCGGCTGGCTGCCGGCCACGGTCGTCGCGGTCGTCGCCGGGCGGCGCGCGGCGCCAGGAATCGGTCGCCGCCGGGCTGGCCGGGCTCGACGGCCGCGACCGGTCGGCTCGGCCGATGCGGCGCGCGGCGAGCGGGTCGTGCTCGTCCACGACGGGGCCCGGCCGCTCGTCCCGCCGGCGCTCGTCGACGCCGTCGCCGCGGCGGCCGGCGGAGCACGGCGCGGCGATCCCGGTCGTGCCGGTCGCCGAGACCTCAAGCGGGTCGACGACGGCCGGCGTCGTCGGCGACCGTCGATCGGACCGGAGCTGGCCGCGGCCCAGACGCCGCAGGGCGTCCGGCGCGAGCTCCTGCGCGCGCGCCTGCGCGACGCTTCCCGCCGACGGGCCCGAGACCTGGACCGACGAGGCGGCCCTGCTGGAGGCCTGTACGAATCCCGGTCCATGCGATCCCCGGCGAGCCCGACGAACCTCAAGGTGACCGTGCCCGACGACTCGGCGCGGGCCGACGCGCGCTCCTCGGCCGGCGGCGCCGGTCGCGCGATCGGCTATCGGGTCGACGACAGCCACCCGTTCGGGCCCGGCGAGCCGCTCGCGCCTCGGCGGCATCGAGATCGACGGCGCGCCGCGGCTGCACGGCCACTCCGACGGCGACGTCGCGCTCCACGCGGTCGCCGACGCGCTGCTCGGCGCGGCCGGCCTGGGCGACCTCGGCCGGCTGTTCCCGGCCGATGACCCGACACGCCCGCGGCATCGCCAGCGCCGAGCTGCTTCGCGGCGGTCGTCGAGCGCGCTCGCGCGCGGCCGGCTGCCGCCCGGCTCGGTCGACCTGACGATCGTCGGCGCCCGGCCGCGGCTCGGCGGCCGTCTCGACGCGATGCGCGCGCCGATCGCGGCGCTGCTCGGGCGTCGACGCGGCGGCCGTCAACGTCAAGGCGTCGACCGGCAACCTGGCCGGCGACGGGGCGCCGGTCGCGGCGATCCCGCCCGCGGCGATCGGCCGCTCGTCGGACGCCGCGCCGATGACGCTCCGGCTCCTCGACACCCTCACGCGGCGAGCGCGTGCCGCTCGAGCCGCTCGAGCCGGGCCACGTCCGGATCTACTCGCTGCGGGCCGACGGTCTACGGCCCGGCCCACATCGGCAACTTCCGCTCGTTCCTGTTCGCCGATCTGCTGGTCCGCTACCTGCGCTGGCGCGGGCTACCGGGTACCTGGGTCATGAACATCACCGACATCGACGACAAGATCATCCGGGGCGCCGCGGCCGCCGGCGAGTCGCATCGGCGAGCTGACCGACCGCTGGACCGAGCGCTTCCTGGCGACGCCGCGGCGCCTGCGGATGACGACGCCCGACGTCCTGCCCCGGGCGACCGAGCACATCCACGAGATGGTCGCGCTCATCGAGACGCTCCTCGAGCGCGGCCACGCCTACCGGACCGACGACGGCTCGATCTTCTTCCGCATCGCGTCGTGGCCGGCGTACGGCCGCCTGGCCCGGCTCGACCCCGACCAGCTGCGGGTCGGCGAGCGCGTCGAGGCCGACGAGTACGGCAAGGACGACGTCCGCGACTTCGCGCTCTGGAAGGGGCCGAAGCCGGGCGAGCCGTCGCTGGGACACGAGCGATCGGCGACGGGCCGGCCGGGCTGGCACATCGAGTGCTCGGCGATGAGCATGGCGCACCTCGGCCAGTCCTTCGACATCCACACCGGCGGCGTCGACCTGATCTTCCCCCACCACGAGGACGAGATCGCCCAGAGCGAGGCGGCGACCGGCAAGCCGTTCGTCCGGACCTGGCTGCACTGCGCCCACCTCCAGATGGGCGGCGAGAAGATGGCCAAGTCGGACCGGCAACATCGCCCGGGTCGGCGACCTGCTCGAGCGCCGGCGTCTCGCCGCGCGCGCTGCGCTACGCCCTCATCGCGGTCCACTACCGGGCCGGCCTCGAGCTACTCGCGACGAGTCGCTGGCGGCGGCGAGCCGCCGCGATCGAGCGCCTCGACGCGCGCTCGCCGCGCTCGACGACCTATCGCGAGGACCGGCCCGACGACCGCGACCTGCCGGCTGTCGCTCGAGGCCGCGCGCGCCGCGTTCGAGGCGGCGCTCGACGACGACCTCAACATGTCGGCCGCGCTGGCGGCGCTGTTCGACCTGGTCCGCGAGCTGAACCGGCGGATCGACGCGCGGACCCTGTCGACCGCCGACGCGGCGACGGCGTCGGCCGCCCTGCGCGACCTCGACGACGTGCTCGGGATCGGGCCGGATGCCGCGCCGAGCGGGCTGGAGCCCGAGCTCGAGGCGCTGCTCGAGGCCCGCGCCGCGGCCCGTGCCGCGCGCGACTGGGCGGCGTCCGATCGGCTGCGCGACGAGCTGGCGGCGCGCGGCATCGCGGTCGAGGACACGCGCGACGGCCAGCGCTGGCGACGAGCCGAAGCGGTGTCCGATGGCTGATTCGACGGCGGCCGAAGCCGCGATCGACCGAAGCCCGATCGACCGAAGCCGGACCGGGCTGGTCGCGCATGGCGGCGGCCGGCCGGCAGGTCGTCCGGCGGACGGCCGGCCGCGACGGCGGCCAGCACGGGTCGGGTGGCGCGGCCGGAGGTCCACGGGTCGGCGGTGCACACCCGACCGGGCGGGACGGGCGACCGGGCGCGACAGGGCCCGCGCCAGGCGTTCGGCCTGCGCGGCGATCGACGGGCCGCCGCCCGATCGCGGCCAGGCCGGTCCCGGACGGCCCGGCGGACCGGGCGCGCGCGACGACTGGCAGGCCGGCCGACCGCCGTCGCGCGAGGGCCCGGTCCGCCCGATCCGCAGGGTCCGCGGCGGCCCCGGTCCCGGCCGCGGGCCGGGTCCAGGCCGTGCTCCGTATGGATCGCGCCCTCGCCCGCCGGGAGGTCCCGACGATCGGCCGGCCGCGGTGGGTTCGACCATGGACCCGCCCCCGACCGGCGGTATGGGTCGCGCCGGGCGACCGCGCCGCTCGGGCCGTTCCCGGTGGACCGCGCCGCTCGGAGCCGTATCCCGGCTGGACCGCCCCGCTCCGAGCCGTTCCCCGACGGTCCGGATCGACCGTCCGCCATCCGGACCGACCGGGCCCCGTCCGCGGCTACCGACCGTATGGGGCACGACCGACCGGGCCCCGACCATCCGGCCGAGCGTCCGGCCGGCCCGCGGCCGGGCGGCCCACGACCGCCGGGTCCTCGTCCCGGCGGTCGCACCGCCCGGGGCCTGGTCCGGCCGCCCGCCTGGCGTCCGGCCGCCGTCCGCGCCGCGCCCGTTCGTGCCCCTCGGCCCGCGCGTCGACCTGCTCGACGCCGCGGCCGAGGAGCTGGTCGCCGGTCGGCGGCCGGTCGAGGAGGCGTTCGTCGCCCGGCGCGAGGCGCGCCGCCTGCTCGTCGTGCCACAGCGCCGCCAGGCCCTCGAGAAGCTGGTCCTCCACGCCACGAGCCTGCGCATCCCGATCGTCGAGGTCGAGGGCGGGACGCTGACCGCGATCGCCGGCTTCGACGGCCACCAGGGCGTCGCGCTCGTCGTCGGCCCGCGGCGCTCGCCGACGCTCGACGACATCCTGGCCCGGGCGGTCGAGCGCGGCGAGCCGCCGTTCGTGCTCGTCCTCGACTCGCTCGAGGATCCCCAGAACGTCGGAACGCTGCTGCGCAGCGCCGAGGCGGCCGGCGTCCACGGCGTCGTCTTCCCGACCCACCGCCAGGCGCCGCTCACGCCGGCCGCGGTCAAGGCCTCGGCCGGCGCGGTCGAGCATCTGCTGCTCGCGCCGGTCGACGACCTGCCGGGCGCCCTGGCCGACCTCCACGGGCGCGGGCTGCGGATCGTCGGCGCGGAGGCGGACGCCCCGCTGACGGTTCGCGAGGCCGACCTGCGCGGGCCGCTCGCGCTCGTCGTCGGCAGCGAGGGTCAGGGTCTCGGGCCGGCCGTCCGGCGTCGCTGCGACCTGCTCGTGCGGATCCCGATGCGCGGCGCGGTCGGGTCGCTCAACGCGGCGGTCGCCGGCTCGATCCTGCTCTTCGAGGCGTCGACCCAGCGCGGAGCGGCCGACCGGCTCGCCGCCGGGTGTCGAGGACCGACGGCCGGCTGACTCGCGGACGCGGCGGCGGCTCGCCGAGCGCCGCGGCGAGCTCCCGAGTCGGCGGCGGCTCCCGAGCCGGCAGGCGGCTCCCGAGTCGGCGGACGGCGTCGCCGAGGCGGCCGACCGTCCCCGCGCCGAAGCCCGTCGCCGCCGGAAGCGCCGTGGTCCCGCGCGAGCCGCGGACCGGACGCAGGCTGCGACGACGCCGGCGGCTCCCGACCAAGCGAGCTCGTCGTCCGCGCGCCGACGACCGCGCGGCCAGCCGCCGCCCGAGGCTCGCGGAAGCGGATGGCCCGCGCCGGACGGCTCGAACGTCGGTCCAGCCCGAAGCCGCCGACCCCGAAGCCGCCGACCGACGCCGCGGTCGATCTGCTCCCGGGCGAGCCCGACCGCGGTTGACGCTCGCGCCTGCCGACCGCCTATCATTCCCGGGCGCCACAGGGTCACCTGCGGTATGGTCCTGCGCGCGCCGACGTAGCTCAATTGGTAGAGCAGCGGTTTTGTAAACCGCCGGTTCCGGGTTCGAGTCCCGTCGTCGGCTCCAGCGCGAATGATCGCGTGCCGGGTGCACCACGACGCCGCAGCGTCACCGGACACGCTCAGTGGGTAGGTTGAGCAGGTGGTGAGCTCCGCTGACTGTAGATCAGCCGTCTTCGACTGTGGGGGTTCGATTCCCTCCCTGCCCACCATCTCATGAAGGGTTCTACCGGGCCCACATAGCTCAGCTGGCAGAGCACTTCCTTGGTAAGGAAGAGGTCATCGGTTCGAGTCCGATTGTGGGCTCCATCATCGCGGCCGCGGGTCCGATGATCCCCCCGGAGGCGGGCCGAACTGCCCGCGGTTCCGGCGCGGCGCAGCCGCGCCGCCATAGCACCAACAGTCTGGAGTAAGCGCTCACGTGGCGAAGAAGAAGTTCGAGCGGACGAAGCCGCACGTCAACATCGGCACGATCGGTCACATCGACCACGGCAAGACGAGCCTGACCGCGGCGATCACCAAGTACCTCGCCCTGAAGGGCGGGCTCGGAGTACCGCGCCTTCGAGTCGATCGACAACGCCCCCGAGGAGCGCGAGCGCGGGATCACGATCGCGATCGCCCACGTCGAGTACGAGACCGACAAGCGCCACTACGCCCACGTCGACTGCCCCGGCCACGCCGACTACATCAAGAACATGATCACCGGCGCCGCCCAGATGGACGGCGCGATCCTGGTCGTCGCCGCGACCGACGGCCCGATGCCCCAGACCCGCGAGCACATCCTGCTCGCCCGCCAGGTCGAGGTCCCCTACATCGTCGTCTTCCTCAACAAGTGCGACGCGGTCGACGACCCCGAGCTGCTCGACCTCGTCGAGCTCGAGGTGCGCGAGCTGCTCTCCAAGTACCAGTTCCCGGGCGACGACATCCCGGTCATCCGCGGCTCGGCGCTCAAGGCGCTCGAGGCCGGCGACGACCCGGCCGATCCGGCCTACGCTCCGATCCAGGAGCTGATGGACGCGGTCGACTCCTACATCCCGACCCCCGAGCGGGCGATCGACAAGCCGTTCCTGATGCCGGTCGAGGACGTGTTCGGGATCAAGGGCCGGGGGACGGTCGCGACGGGGAGGATCGAGCGCGGCATCGTCAAGGTCGGCGACGAGGTCGAGCTCGTCGGGGTCAAGCCGACCCGCAAGGTCGTGGTCACCGGCGTCGAGATGTTCAAGAAGCTGCTCGACGAGGGCCGCGCCGGCGACAACGTCGGCTGCCTCATCCGCGGGATCGAGCGCGACGACATCGAGCGCGGCCAGGTCCTGGCCAAGGCCGGCTCGGTCAAGCCGCACACCAAGTTCAGTGCCCAGGTCTACGTCCTGACCAAGGAGGAGGGCGGCCGGCACACCCCGTTCTACAACGGCTACCGGCCCCAGTTCTACCTGCGCACGACCGACGTGACCGGCGCGATCGGGCTGCCCGACGGGGCCGAGATGATCATGCCCGGCGACAACGTCGAGATGACCGTCGAGCTGATCACCCCGATCGCCCTCGAGACCGGCCAGCGGTTCGCCATCCGCGAGGGTGGCCGGACCGTCGGCGCCGGCGCCATCACCTCGATCACCGAGTAGGGCGATGGCGAAGGTCGAGAACCGTCCGGTCATCCTGCTCGCCTGCACCGAGTGCCGCGAGCGGACGTACGCGACGCGCAAGAACAAGAAGAACGATCCCAACCGGATCGAGCTCATGAAATACTGTCCGCGGGACCGCCGCCATACGCTTCATCGGGAGGCGAAGTAGCGATCCACCGGAGGGGTGTAGCTCAATTGGCAGAGCACCGGTCTCCAAAACCGGCGGTTGTAGGTTCGAGTCCTATCGCCCCTGCCACCTCGTCTTCCATCCGTACCTGAAGGCATCGAGACCCAAGTGTTGCAGCGGATCCGTCAATTCCTCGACGAGTCATGGTCTGAGTTGAAGAAGGTCACCTGGCCGACTCGCCAGCAGACCCTGAACCTCACGTTCCTGGTCTTCCTGGTGAGCTTCGTCGTCGGCGTGTTCATCTCGGTCGTCGACTTCGTCTTCACCCAGGGCCTCAACTACATCCAGACACTGGGTTAGGACCGACACATGACCGAAACCACGACCGAGACCCAGGCTCCCCAGAAGCACTGGTACGTCATCCACACCTACTCGGGCTACGAGAACAAGGTGAAGACGAACCTGGAGCATCGAATCGAGTCGATGGGCATGGACGACAAGATCTTCCAGGTCCTCGTCCCGATGGAAGACGAGATCGAGATCCGCCAGGGCCAGCGCCACACCGTCCAGAAGAAGGTCTACCCGGGCTACGTGCTCGTCGAGATGATCCTCGACCCGGACAGCTGGTTCGTCGTGCGGAACACGCCGGGCGTGACCAGCTTCGTCGGTGGCGGCAACATTCCCGGCCAGCGCAACGAGCCGATCCCGCTCGCCGATCACGAGGTCAAGCAGATCCTCCGGACGATGGGCGTCGAGACCCCGAAGTACCGGGTCGCGTTCATGAAGGGCCAGAGCGTCAGGGTCACCGACGGGCCGTTCGCCGAGTTCATCGGCACGGTCGACGAGGTCAACCCCGAGCGCAACAAGGTCAAGGTCCTCGTCAGCATCTTCGGCCGCGAGACGCCGGTCGAGCTGGACTTCCTCCAGGTCGAAAAACTGTGATCACCGCCCCGGACGGCGCCGGGCGTCGTTGCTAGAAAGGAACCACTCCTACCGTGGCCAAGAAGATCCGAATCGTCCTGACCCTGCAGCTGCCGGCCGGCAAGGCAACCCCCGCCCCGCCGGTCGGTACGGCGCTGGGCCCGCATGGCATCAACATCGTCGAGTTCACCAAGGCCTACAACGAGAAGACCGCCGACAAGTCGGGCCAGATCATCCCGGCCCAGATCACGGTGTTCGAGGATCGCTCGTTCACGTTCATCCTCAAGACGCCGCCCGCGGCCGATCTCCTGCGCAAGGCTGCCGGGATCGAGACGGGGTCGCAGACACCCGGTCGGGAGACTGCGGGCCGGGTCACCCGTGATCAGCTCCGGGAGATCGCCGCGATCAAGATGAGCGACCTCAACGCCAACGACGTGGAGGCCGCCGCTCGCCAGATCGAGGGCACTGCCCGGTCCATGGGTCTCGAGGTCGTCGGCTAGACCTCGGACCCACGCCCACCCCGCGCAGAGGGGAGGCCGGACCGCCGGCCGCCAGAGAGGTACCAGACATGGGACACGGAAAGAAATACGTCGAGGCCGCCAAGCTCGTCGACCACGACAAGGTCTATCCTCCGGACGAGGCGGCCGAGCTCCTGCGGCAGACCAGCACGGTCAACTTCGACCCGACGGTCGAGGCCCATCTCCGGCTCGGGGTCGATCCCCGCCACGCCGACCAGATGGTCCGCGGGACCGTGGTCCTGCCGCACGGCACGGGCAAGGTCGTTCGGGTCGTGGTGTTCGCCCAGGGCGAGAAGGCCCAGGAGGCGCTGCGCAACGGCGCCGACGAGGTCGGGGCCGAGGACCTGGTCAAGAAGATCGAGGCCGGCTGGCTCGAGTTCGACGTGGCCCTGGCCACGCCCGACACGATGGGCATGGTCGGCAAGCTCGGCAAGATCCTCGGTCGCAAGGGGCTGATGCCGAACCCGAAGTCGGGCACGATCACCTTCGACATCGAGCGAGCGCTCAAGGAGGTCAAGGGCGGCCGGGTCGAGTTCAAGGTCGACAAGGGCGCGATCGTCCACGTCGCGTTCGGCAAGGGCAGCTTCAGCTCGGAGGCGCTCGTCGAGAACCTCGCCGCCCTGGTCGACGCGATCAACCGGGCCAAGCCCGCCGGGGCGAAGGGTCAGTACCTCAAGACGCTGTCGGTCGCCAGCACCATGGGCCCGGGCATCCGGGTCGATATCCCGGCGACGCTGGCTGCCGCGGTAGCCTAGTCGCCACAGCTCCGTCGCCGGGCACCGGCGGCGGCACCAAACGCGGCGACGGCCGGCGGGATGACCGCGGGTGCGTCGCCTGACAATCGAAGAACGACGGACGCCCAAGACAGCCTGCGCCCGCGGACCGCGCCTCACCCGATAGGGGGAGGGACGGTCGGGGCTTGAACCGCCGCACGGACCGGGTTCGCCCGGGGACGACGGCGAGCACGCCGAGGCAGGACGAGCCTCCCGATCCGCGGGTGGCGCCACCCTGCAGACGCAAGTGGACCGTCGCAGGGTCGATCCGGCTGGTGGCCGGATCGGTGCCACCGCCGCGCGCCGGCCGCGCGCACGAACTATGGGAGGTCGACAAGATGCCGACCGAGGCCAAGCGAGAGACCGTCGCTGCGCTGAAGGAGGAGCTCTCCAACAGCACGACGCTGATCGTCTCCGAGTACCGCGGCCTCAAGGTGGGTGAGATCGCCGAGATCCGGCGGTCGCTGCGCAAGCAGGACGTGTCGTACCGGGTCGTCAAGAACCGGCTCATGCGGATCGCCGCGACCGAGTCGGGCAACGACGCGCTGCCGCCGATGCTCGAGGGCCCGACCGCGATCGCGTTCGGGACCGGGGACGAGGCCGCCGTCGCCAAGGCGGTGCTCGACGCGACCCGGCCGTACAAGATCGTCAAGGTCAAGGGCGCCATCCTCGGCAGCCGCGCGATCGACGCCGACGGGGTCACCCGTCTCGCGACGCTCCCGCCGCGAGACGTCCTGCTGGCCCAGATCGTCGGAGCCATCACGGCTCCGCTGGCGACTCTCGCCGGACTGTTCGACGCGCCGCTGCGCGACGTCGCCGGTGGGATCGGGGCGCTCGCCGACCAGCGGGCATCCAACTCCTGATCACTCACCACACCACGACTGTCCACCTGTCGGGTCAGATCCCGGACCCGGCGCCAGATCCAGGAGGATCAACCGAAATGGCGACTCTCACCGCCGATCAGCTCATCGAGGCCTTCGAGAAGATGACCGTCCTCGAGCTGTCGGAGTTCAAGAAGAAGTTCGAGGACCGCTTCGGGGTCACCGCAGCCGCCCCGGTGGCGGTGGCGGCAGCGACGGCCGCCCCGGGTGCCGCCCCGGCCGAGGCCGCCGCGGCCGAGGAGCAGACCGAGTTCAGCGCGACGCTCACCGAGATCGGGCCCAACAAGATCCCGGTCATCAAGGTCGTTCGCGAGCTGACCGGCCTCGGGCTCAAGGAAGCCAAGGACCTCGTCGACGCCTCACCCAAGCCGGTCAAGGAAGGCGTGACGAAGGACGAGGCCGAGAAGATCAAGGCGGCCATCGAAGAGGTCGGCGGCAAGGTCGAGATCAAGTAAACCTCGGGCCGAGCGAGTGGCCGGTCGCCGGCGAAGACCATGGCGGGCGCGCGGGCACCCTCAACGGGAGGGTCTGCCGCTCGCCCTGCCGGCCGCCACTCCAGATTGTCAAATGCAACTCAGGCGGGCGTTCGTCAGCGATCCAGGCCTCAACCCCATCGTCGTGGCCGGTACTCATCCCGAGCCACGCTCAGCACGGGACCAATCGCTCCCGGTCACACGGTCTACAGGCCGTCGGCGAGTGACGTATGACCGCGTGAGGATCGTATGACAACGCCAGCCCTGGGACGTGGGCGGCGCCTCCCCCAGTGGGTGCGGAGTCGGACTGGCCCGTTTGACTTTTCGCTGGATCGCGGTATCCTACTCCTTCTGTGAGCGCGGCCCTTTCCCTCTTCCCCACACTCCTCGGATAGGAGCGGTTTCATGCTGTCTGCTGAGTCGTCGTCCCGGGCGACCCCGGCCTCGGCGCGCAAGTCGTATGCGCGGATCCCCGAGGTCCTCCCGATCCCGAACCTGATCGAGCTCCAGCTCGACTCGTTCAAGTGGTTCATCGAGAAGGGTCTGCGCGAGCTGTTCGACGAGATCAGCCCGATCAAGGATTTCACCGGCAAGGTGATGGAGCTCCAGTTCCTCGAGTACGAGTTCGGGCCGCCCAAGTACACCGAGCTCGAGTGCCGGACCAAGGACCTGACGTTCAGCCGCCCGCTCTACGTCAACGTCGAGCTGCTGATCAAGGAGACCGGCGAGATCCAGCGCCAGCGGGTCTACATGGGCGACTTCCCGACGATGACCGACCAGGGGACGTTCATCATCAACGGGGCCGAGCGGGTCGTCGTCTCGCAGCTCGTTCGCTCGCCCGGGCGTCTACTACAGCGACACCGAGGACCCGACGAGCGGGCCGGACCCTGTTCAGCGCCAAGGTCATCCCGAACCGCGGCGCCTGGCTCGAGTTCGAGACGAGCAACAAGGACCTCCTCTCGGTCAAGGTCGACCGCAAGCGCAAGATCGCCGCGACGACCCTGCTCCGCGCCGTCGGCTACGAGTCGAACGAGGAGATCGCCGGCCTGTTCGTCAATGTCGACACCGATCCCGACCATCCGTACATCGCCGCCACCCTCGACAAGGACCTGACGAAGACCCAGCAGGACGCGCTGATCGAGGTCTACAAGAAGCTCCGGCCGGGCGACCCGCCGACCGGCGACAACGCGCGCCAGCTGGTCGAGAGCCTGTTCTTCAACTTCCGCCGCTACGACCTCGGTCGGGTCGGCCGCTACAAGTTCGACAAGAAGCTCGACGCGGTCGCCACCCGGATGGGGATCGAGCTGCCCCGCGACGAGCGGACGATCACCCGCGAGGACATTGCCGCGATCGTCGGCCACCTGATCGAGCTCAACATCGAGGGCCAGAAGCCGCTCGGCGAGCGGCGCTGGACCGCCGACGACATCGACCACCTCGGCAACCGCCGGATCCGGGCCAACGGCGAGCTGATCCAGAACGCGTTCCGGATCGGCCTCCTCCGGATGGAGCGGGTCGTCCGCGAGCGGATGACGATCCAGGAGATCGACAAGGCGACCCCCAACGCGCTCATCAACATCCGGCCGGTCGTCGCCGCGATGAAGGAGTTCTTCGGCGGCAGCCAGCTGTCCCAGTTCATGGACCAGACGAACCCGCTGGCCGAGCTGACCTCGAAGCGCCGACTGAGCGCGCTCGGGCCGGGCGGCCTGTCGCGCGAGCGAGCCGGCTTCGACGTCCGCGACGTCCATCACAGCCACTACGGCCGGATCTGCCCGATCGAGACGCCCGAGGGCCCGAACATCGGCCTGATCGGTTCGCTCGCGACGTACGGTCGGATCAACAGCTACGGGTTCATCGAGACGCCGTACCGGAAGGTCAAGCGGACCGTCGCCTGGGATGACCCGAACGTGCGCACGTACGAGGCCGGCGCCGAGCTCCGCGGGAAGACCGGTGGCGTCGTCCTCAAGGCGGGCGCGGCGTTCACCGATGCCGCCGTCGCCGAGCTCAAGAAGCAGAAGGCCCAGGCGTTCCCGATCCGGCCGGTCGTGACCGATGAGATCGAGTACCTGCCGGCCGACGAGGAGGAGCAGCACGTCGTCGCCCAGGCGAACGCGCCGCTCGACGAAGCCGGTCACTTCACGGCCGAACGGGTCCCGTCGCGCTACCGCGACCAGTTCCCGGAAGCGCGCCCGAACCAGATCGAGTACATGGACGTCTCGCCCAAGCAGGTCGTCTCGGTGGCCACCGCGCTCATCCCGTTCCTCGAGCACGACGACGCCAACCGGGCGCTGATGGGCTCGAACATGCAGCGCCAGGCGGTTCCGCTCCTCGAGCCCGAGGCCCCGATCGTCGGGACCGGGATGGAGGTTCGCGCCGCTCGCGACTCGGGCCAGGTCCTGATCGCCCGCGGCGCCGGAGTCGTGACCAGCGTCACCGCCGAGCGGGTCCAGATCGAGACCGACGGCGGGGAGCTCGTCGAGTACCCGCTCCAGAAGTTCGTCCGGTCCAACCAGGGCACCTGTATCAACCAGCGCCCGATCGTCGACGTCGGCGCCCGGGTCGTCGACGGCGAGCCGATCGCCGACTCGAGCTCGACCGATCTCGGCGAGCTCGCGCTCGGCCGGAACGTGCTCGTGGCGTTCATGAGCTGGGAGGGCGGCAACTACGAGGATGCGATCGTGATCAGCGATCGCCTCGTCCGCGACGACCTGTTCACGAGCATCCACATCGAGAAGCACGAGATCGAGGCCCGCGACACGAAGCTCGGCCCCGAGGAGATCACCCGCGACATCCCGAACGTCGGCGAGGAGTCGCTCAAGGACCTCGACGAGCAGGGGATCGTCTACGTCGGTGCGGAGGTCGCCCCCGGCGACATCCTCGTCGGCAAGATCACGCCGAAGGGCGAGACCGAGCTGACCGCCGAGGAGCGCCTCCTCCGGGCGATCTTCGGCGAGAAGGCGCGCGAGGTGAAGGACTCCTCGCTCCGGCTGCCCCACGGTGAGCGGGGCAAGGTCATCGAGATCCGCGAGATCCAGCGTGGCGACGACGACGACTCGGCGCTGATGCCGGGCGTCAACCGGCTCGTCCGGGTGTCGGTCGCCCAGAAGCGCAAGATCTCGGTCGGCGACAAGATGGCCGGCCGGCACGGCAACAAGGGCGTGATCGCCAAGATCCTGCCCCAGGAGGACATGCCGTTCCTGCCCGACGGGACCCCCGTCGACATCATCCTCAACCCGCTCGGCGTGCCGAGCCGGATGAACATCGGCCAGATCCTCGAGACCCACCTCGGGTGGGCGCTCAAGGCGAAGGGCGAGAAGGCCGCCACCGCGGTCTTCGACGGCGCCACCGAGGTCCAGATCCAGGCCGAGCTCGTCTCGGCCGGGCTGCCCGAGGACGGCAAGATCGAGCTGCGTGACGGCCGGACCGGCGCGCCGTTCGATCGCGGATCACCGTCGGCCAGATCTACATGTTGAAGCTCCACCACCTCGTCGAGGACAAGATCCACGCCCGGTCGACCGGCCCGTACAGCCTGATCACCCAGCAGCCGCTCGGTGGCAAGGCCCAGTTCGGCGGCCAGCGCTTCGGCGAGATGGAGGTCTGGGCGCTCGAGGCGTACGGCGCCGCGAACATCCTCCAGGAGCTGCTCACGGTCAAGTCGGACGATGTCCTCGGTCGGGTCCAGACCTACGAGGCCATCGTGAAGGGGGAGGAGATCCAGCCGCCGAGGGTCCCCGAGTCGTTCAAGGTCCTGATCAAGGAGCTGCGCAGCCTCGGGCTCAACGCAGAGATCCTCGACCCGAACGACCAGGAGATCGAGCTCGGCGAGGACGACGGCACGGTCTACGCGCTGCCCGATCTCGGCGGGATCAACCTCGCCGGCTTCGAAGACTAGTCATCACCACGTTTCACCCGCGAGCTCGACGCCCGGCCAGCCCGAACTCGCTTGCCCACGGTCCAGATCGCGTCACCGAGCCAGGCGGCGACGCGGAGGAGAACCATGCTGGAAGTCAATAACTTCAGCGCAATCCGGATCTCGCTTGCGAGCCCGGATCAGATCCGCGAGTGGTCGAAGGGCGAGGTCACCAAGCCCGAGACGATCAACTACCGCACGCTCAAGCCGGAGAAGGACGGTCTCTTCGACGAGCGCATCTTCGGTCCGACCAAGGACTGGGAGTGCTATTGCGGGAAGTACAAGCGGATCCGCTACAAGGGCATCATCTGCGACAAGTGCGGCGTCGAAGTCACCCGCAGCAAGGTCCGTCGCGAGCGGATGGGTCACATCCAGCTGGCGAGCCCGGTCAGCCACATCTGGTACTTCAAGGGGACGCCGTCCCGGCTCGGGAATCCTCCTCGACATCAGCCCCCGCAACCTCGAGCGGATCCTCTACTTCGCGCTGTACATCGTCAGCCACGTCGACGAGGAGGCGCGCGCCCGCGCCCTGCGCCAGCTCGACGAGGAGGCCGAGGGCCGCGGCGGCAAGGGCGGCAAGGCCCTCGCCGAGCGCGAGGACGAGCTGCGTGCCGTCTTCCATCGCGAGAAGGACGAGCTGAACCAGGCGCAGGCCGCCACCAAGGCCGACCTGGAGCGCCAGCGGACCGAGGCGACCGACGCGATCGCCGAGGCCGCCAAGGGCGTCGAGGCCCAGCTCAAGGAGCTCGGCTCGACGGCGGCCGAGGAGACGATCGCATTCCCGCCGACCGGCGAGGTCGTGCTGGCCGCCGGCGACAAGCCCGGCAAGGCCGCCACCGCCCAGCTGCGCAAGATCGCGGCGGCGGAGACCGACCGGATCGGCGAGGACCTCAAGCGGCGGATCGCCGACGAGGAGGCGGCGACGGTCCAGCGGGTCGCCGATGCCGAGCTGCGGATCGACGCCGAGCTCGAGGCCGAGCGCGAGCAGCTCCGCCATGACGCGGACGGGCTCAAGGATGAGATCCGCCGCGCCCGCGACGAGATCGAGCGGCTCCAGCCGATGATGACCCTGCCCGAGACATCACTCGACGGCTGGAACTTCCGCGACCTCGACGCCAAGTACGGCAGCGGAGCCCGGAGCGGCCGGATCTTCCACGCCGGGATGGGTGCCGAGGCGGTCCGCGACATCATCCAGCGGATGGACCTCGAGGAGCTGTCGCGGTCGCTCCACGTCGAGGTCCGGACAACCTCCGGCCAGCGCCGCAAGAAGGCGATCAAGCGGCTCCGCCTGATCGAGGCGTTCCGCCGTTCCGGGACCCGCCCCGACTGGATGATCCTGTCGGTCCTGCCGGTCATCCCGCCGGACCTCCGCCCGATGGTCCAGCTCGACGGCGGCCGGTTCGCCACGTCGGACCTCAACGACCTCTATCGCCGGGTGATCAACCGGAACAACCGGCTCAAGCGCCTGCTCGAGCTGGGCGCCCCGGAGATCATCATCCGCAACGAGAAGCGGATGCTCCAGGAAGCGTGCGACGCGCTGATCGACAACGGTCGCCGCGGCCGGGCGATCGCCGGCACCGGCAACCACCGCCTCAAGAGCCTGTCCGACATGCTCAAGGGCAAGCAGGGCCGGTTCCGCCAGAACCTCCTCGGCAAGCGGGTCGACTACTCCGGCCGCTCGGTCATCGTCGTCGGGCCGGAGCTCAAGCTCCACCAGTGCGGCCTGCCGAAGAAGATGGCCCTCGAGCTGTTCAAGCCGTTCGTCATGCGCCAGCTCGTCGAGAAGGGCTTCGCCCACAACATCAAGAGCGCCAAGCGGATCGTCGAGCGGGTTCGGCCCGAGGTCTGGGACGTCCTCGAGGAGGTCATCAAGGACCACCCGGTTCTCCTGAACCGCGCCCCGACCCTCCACCGCCTGGGCATCCAGGCGTTCATGCCGATCCTCGTCGAGGGCTCGGCGATCCAGATCCACCCGCTCGTCTGCCAGGCGTTCAACGCCGACTTCGACGGCGACCAGATGGCGGTCCACGTGCCGCTCTCGTCGGCCGCCCAGGAAGAGGCGCGCGAGATGATGCTGTCGACGGCCAACCTGCTGTCGCCGGCCGACGGCAGCCCGGTCGTCGCGCCGACCCAGGACATGGTCCTCGGCAACTTCTACCTGACGATGGACGGCGAAGCCGAGACCGGCGCCAAGGCCAAGCCGCCCACGGCCAGCAGGCGCTTCACCGACGAGAAGGAGGCGATCCTCGCCTACCAGCTCCGGGAGAAGACCAACCTGACCCTCCACGAGCCCATCGACGTCGAGGTCCAGACCTGGGACGAGACGGCCGAGGAGATCCGCTCCGAGCGGATCGTGACGACGGTCGGACGGGTGATCTTCAACGAGATCCTGCCCGACCGGCTCCGGTTCAACAACAAGATCATGAAGCGGGCCGAGCTCCGGCGCCTGGTCGAGGAGTGCTATCGCGCTCCTGGGCCCGGTCGAGACGGCTCACCTCGTCGACGGGATCAAGAGCGTCGGGTTCGAGTTCGCAACCCGGGGCGGGATGACGATCGGCGTGTTCGACATCGAGATCCCGAGTGACAAGGCCGCCCGGCTCAAGTCGGCCGACGGCGAGGTCGAGGAGATCGACCGCCAGTTCCAGCGCGGCCTGATCACCGACGATGAGCGCTACGAGCAGGTCGTCTCGGTCTGGCAGCGGACGACGGCCGAGATGTCGGACGCGATGATGGCCGGGCTCGACCCGTTCGGCGCGGTCACGATGATGACCTCGTCGGGCGCCCGGGGGAACAAGGGCAACATCGGCCAGCTCGGCGCGATGCGCGGCCTGATGGCCGACCCGTCGGGCCGGATCATCGACGTCCCTGTCCGGAGCAACTTCCGGGAGGGCATGACCGTCCTCGAGTACTTCATCTCCACCCACGGCGCCCGGAAGGGCCTGGCCGATACCGCTCTCCGAACGGCCGACTCCGGCTACCTGACCCGGCGGCTCGTCGACGTGGCCCAGGACGTCATCACCCGTGAGGACGACTGCGGCACCGAAGAGGGCAGCTGGATCACCCGGACCGAGTCGATCGAGATCGCCGGCAACGAGGACGGCGCCTTCGGGCGGCGGCTCGTCGGGCGGCTGGCCGCTGCCCCGATCGTCGATCCGACGAGCAAGGGCAAGAGCCAGACGGTCATCGTCGAGCGGAACGAGCTGATCACCGAGGATCTCGCCCGCGCGGTCGACGCCGCCGGGGTCGACGAGGTCGTCGTCCGCTCACCGCTCACCTGCGAGGCCCGCCACGGGGTCTGCCGGGCCTGCTACGGCCGCAACCTGGCGACCGGCCAGCTGATCGGGATCGGCGAGGCGGTCGGGATCATCGCCGCCCAGTCGATCGGCGAGCCGGGCACCCAGCTGACGATGCGGACGTTCCACACCGGCGGCGTGGCCGGACTCGACATCACCGCCGGCCTGCCCCGGGTCGAGGAGCTGTTCGAGGCCCGCGTCCCCAAGGGCAAGGCCGAGATCAGCCATATCGACGGTGTCGTCGAGGTCATCCGCGATGCCCAGACCCGGGTCAAGGTCATCAGCCGCGAGTCATATGACACGTCGCTGGCGATCCCGAAGGGCGCCGAGCTCCTGGTCGCGCCGGGCGACGCCGTCGCGGTCAACCAGGCCATCGCCAGGATCGATGGCAAGGACGGCCAGACGGACGTCGTTGCCCCGGTCGCCGGGTTCCTCGTCAAGGACGGCGACTCGTTCGTCGTCCGGGCCGAGGACGTCGTCGAGCGCGAGTACGTCATCCCGCACAACGCCAAGCTCAAGATCGAGAGCGGCCAGGAGATCCGGGCCGGCGACGCGATCACCGACGGCCCGATCAACCCGCAGGAGTACCTCGACACCCGGGGCAAGGACGCCGTCCAGCGCTACCTGGTCAAGGAAGTCCAGAAGGTCTACCGGAGCCAGGGCGTCACGATCAACGACAAGCACATCGAGATCATCGTCCGCCAGATGCTCCGCAAGGTCCGCATCGACCAGCCGGGCGACGTCGATCTCCTGCCGACCGAGCTCATCGATCGGCTCGAGTTCGAGGAGGCGAACGACCGGGTCCTGGCCGAGGGCGGCGAGCCGGCAACGGCCCAGACCGTCCTGCTCGGCGTGACCAAGGCCTCGCTGAACACGTCGAGCTTCCTCGCTGCGGCGTCCTTCCAGGAGACCACCCGGGTGCTCACCGAGGCGGCCATCAACGGCGCCAAGGATCACCTGATCGGGCTCAAGGAGAACGTCATCATCGGCAAGCTGATCCCCGCCGGGACCGGCGCGCCGGCCAACCTGGCCGCTGCCCAGGAGCGTCGCCGCCGGGCGGCCCTGGAGGCGCTGGCCGGCGAAGAGCTCGAGGGCCTCACCGGCGAGGGCGAGTTCAACCCGTTCCTCGAGGACGGCACGGCTCGACCGGCCGACGACGAGACCGCGGGCCTCGCCTCGCTGCTCGCCGCGACGCCCCCAGAGGACGACGACGATGCGCTCGCCGACCTGCTCCTCGAAGGGACCGAGGCCGAGCCGGACGCGCTGTCCGACCCGGACAAGAACCCGTTCCTGACCGCCGACGACGAGCAGCCGGTTGAGGCCGGCTCGTCCGAGCGGGATTGAGGTCGGCCAACCGCCGACGACCAGCCCACCGGCGGCCCCGCCGCGTTTGACACACGCTCGGGGCCGCTGATATCCTCCGCGTTCGTGGCCATCGAGGTCCGACGCGCCCGCCCGTGCGTCACGGACCGCCACCCCACCGTCAAACCCTTTGATCGTCCGGCCCCGCCACGCGGCGCCGGTCGAGCCGGGCGGTCAGCCGCCGAACAGAGATAGGAGCAGCGTCTTCGTGCCGACGATCAGCCAGCTCGTGCGACACGGCCGCAAGCGCAAGATCCCCAAGGTCAAGGCGCCGGCCATGCGCAAGAACTGGAACAGCCTGAAGCAGCGCCAGGAGCCCATTCCGGGTGCCCCGCAGAAGCGTGGCGTCTGCCTCCAGGTCCGCACGATGACCCCGAAGAAGCCGAACTCGGCGCTTCGGAAGATCGCCCGTGTCCGGCTGACCAACCAGATGGAGGTCACGGCCTACATCCCGGGCATCGGCCATAACCTCCAGGAGCACTCGGTCGTGCTCGTCCGGGGCGGCAAGGTCAAGGACCTGCCGTCGGTCAAGTACCACATCATCCGGGGCACGCTCGACGCCGCCGGCGTCCGCGATCGCAAGCAGGGCCGGAGCAAGTACGGGGCCAAGGCGGCGCCGGCGATCGGAGGCCCGCTAGATGCCCCGTCGCCAGAACGTCGCCCGCAAGACCAAGTACGAGTCGGTCCCGGCCAACCGCACCACCGCCCGGTTCAGCGCGAAGCTGATGCACGACGGCAAGCGCAACCTGGCCGACCGGATCATGCGCCAGGCGCTCGCCCGGGCCGAGGCCCAGGCCCGGCGTCCGGGGATCGAGGTCCTCGAGGCCGCCCTGCGCAATGCGACCCCGATCATCGAAGTCAAGCCGCGCCGCGTCGGTGGCGCGACCTACCAGGTCCCGGTCGAGATCCGGGGCGACCGCCGCCTGTCGCTCGGCGTCCGCTGGCTCGTCCAGGCGGCGCGCAAGCGGAGCGGCAAGAGCATGGGCGAGAAGCTCGCCGCCGAATTCGTCGACGCGGCCAACGGCCTCGGGGCCGCGGTCAAGCGTCGCGAGGACACCCACAAGATGGCCGAGGCCAACAAGGCCTTCAGTCACTTCAAGTGGTAGTCACGAACCCAGGAGCACGACAGACCGTGGCACGACAGGTTCCGCTCGCAAGACGCGGAACATCGGAATCATCGCGCATATCGACGCCGGCAAGACGACCGTCACCGAGCGGATCCTCTTCTACACGAAGAAGATCTACAAGCTCGGCGAGGTCCACGAGGGCGCGGCAACGATGGACTGGATGCCCCAGGAGCAGGAGCGGGGGATCACCATCACTGCTGCGGCCACGACCGCGTTCTGGGGCGACCATCGCATCAACATCATCGATACGCCCGGGCACGTGGACTTTACCGTCGAGGTCGAGCGGAGCCTCCGCGTGCTCGACGGCGCCGTGGTCGTGTTCGATGGCGTGGCCGGGGTCGAGCCGCAGTCCGAGACGGTCTGGCGCCAGGCCGATCGCTACGGCGTGCCCCGCTTCTGCTTCATCAACAAGCTCGACCGGACCGGCGCCGACTTCTGGCGCGGGGTCGAGAGCATCAAGGAACGCCTCGGCGCGAACGCCGTCCCGATCCAGATCCCGATCGGCAGCGAGGACACCTTCCTCGGCGTGATCGACCTGGTCGAGATGAAGGCGGTCTACTACCGCGACGACCTCGGCAACCAGATCGACGTCGTCGATATCCCGGACGAGCTCCGGGCCGACGCCGACAAGCACCGCCACGCGATGATCGAAGCCGTCGCCGAGATGGACGACGAGCTGCTCCACAAGTACCTCGAGGGCGAGGAGCTGACGGTCGCCGAGATCAAGCGCGGGCTGCGGCTCGGCACGCTGACGACCAGGATCATCCCGGTCCTGACCGGCTCGGCCCTCCGCAACAAGGGCATCCAGAAGGTTCTCGACGCGGTCATCGACTACCTGCCGTCGCCGCTCGACGTGCCGCCGATGATCGGGATCGACCCGCGGACCGGCGCCGAGATCATCCGGACCCCGAGCGACAACGAGCCGTTCAGCGCGCTCGCCTTCAAGATCGCCGCCGACCCGTTCGTGGGCAAGCTGGCCTTCTTCCGGGTCTACTCCGGCACGCTCAAGGCCGGCTCGTACATCCTCAACCCGACCAAGGGCAAGAAGGAGCGGATCGGCCGCGTCCTCCAGATGCACGCCAACCACCGCGAGGAGATCGACGAGGTCTACGCGGGCGACATCGCGGCCGCGGTCGGGCTCAAGGACACCTTCACCGGCGACACCCTGAGCGATCCGGACCACCCGGTCATCCTCGAGTCGATGACGTTCCCGGAGCCGGTCATCGAGGTCAAGATCGAGCCGAAGACGAAGGCCGACCAGGACAAGCTCGCGATCGCCCTCCAGCGGCTGGCCGAGGAGGACCCGACGTTCCGGGTCAAGACCGACCCGGAGACCTCGGAGACGCTCATCGCCGGGATGGGTGAGCTCCACCTCGACGTCCTCGTCGATCGGATGATCCGCGAGTTCAAGGTCGCGGCGAACATCGGCAAGCCCCAGGTCTCCTACCGCGAGACGATCCGGCGGGCGGCCGAGGGCAACGGCCGGTTCGTCCGCCAGACCGGCGGCAAGGGCCAGTACGGCCACGCCGTGATCAAGCTCGAGCCCCAGGAGAAGGGCGCCGGCTACGAGTTCGTCGACAAGATCGTCGGCGGGACGATCCCGCGCGAGTACATCAAGTCGGTCGACGCGGGCATCCGCGAGGCGCTCGAAACCGGCATCTTCGCCGGCTTCCCCGTGGTCGACGTCAAGGCGACCCTGTTCGACGGCTCGTTCCACGAGGTCGACTCGTCGGAGATGGCGTTCAAGATCGCCGGCTCGATGGCCGTCAAGGACGCCTTCAACAAGGCCGACCCGGCGATCCTCGAGCCGATCATGAAGGTCGAGGTCCTGATGCCCAGCGAGTTCATGGGCGACATCATCGGCGACCTCAACAGCCGGCGCGGCCATATCGAGGCGATCGAGTCGCGCGGCGGGACGGAGGTCGTCCGGGCCTACGTCCCGCTGGCATCGATGTTCGGCTACGTCACGGACCTGCGCTCGATGAGCCAGGGCCGGGCGACGAGCTCGATGGAGTTCAGTCACTACGCCGAGGTCCCCGCGAGTCTCGCGGCGGAGCTCGTCCAGAAGTCGAAGGTCTAAGCGGCGGTCCCGTCGACCGGTAGAGGAGCCAGGAGCAGACGACGATGGCGAAGAAGAAGTTCGAGCGGACGAAGCCGCACGTCAACATCGGCACGATCGGTCACATCGACCACGGCAAGACGAGCCTGACCGCGGCGATCACCAAGTACCTCGCCATGAAGGGCGGGCTCGGAGTACCGCGCGTTCGAGTCGATCGACAACGCCCCCGAGGAGCGCGAGCGCGGGATCACGATCGCGATCGCCCACGTCGAGTACGAGACCGACAAGCGCCACTACGCCCACGTCGACTGCCCCGGCCACGCCGACTACATCAAGAACATGATCACCGGCGCCGCCCAGATGGACGGCGCGATCCTGGTCGTCGCCGCGACCGACGGCCCGATGCCCCAGACCCGCGAGCACATCCTGCTCGCCCGCCAGGTCGAGGTCCCCTACATCGTCGTCTTCCTCAACAAGTGCGACGCGGTCGACGACCCCGAGCTGCTCGACCTCGTCGAGCTCGAGGTCCGCGAGCTGCTCTCCAAGTACCAGTTCCCGGGCGACGACATCCCGGTCATCCGCGGCTCGGCGCTCAAGGCGCTCGAGGCCGGCGACGACCCGGCCGATCCGGCCTACGCTCCGATCCAGGAGCTGATGGACGCGGTCGACTCCTACATCCCGACCCCCGAGCGGGCGATCGACAAGCCGTTCCTGATGCCGGTCGAGGACGTGTTCGGGATCAAGGGCCGGGGGACGGTCGCGACGGGGAGGATCGAGCGCGGCATCGTCAAGGTCGGCGACGAGGTCGAGCTCGTCGGGGTCAAGCCGACCCGCAAGGTCGTGGTCACCGGCGTCGAGATGTTCAAGAAGCTGCTCGACGAGGGCCGCGCCGGCGACAACGTCGGCTGCCTCATCCGCGGGATCGAGCGCGACGACATCGAGCGCGGCCAGGTCCTGGCCAAGGCCGGCTCGGTCAAGCCGCACACCAAGTTCAGTGCCCAGGTCTACGTCCTGACCAAGGAGGAGGGCGGCCGGCACACCCCGTTCTACAACGGCTACCGGCCCCAGTTCTACCTGCGCACGACCGACGTGACCGGCGCGATCGGGCTGCCCGACGGGGCCGAGATGATCATGCCCGGCGACAACGTCGAGATGACCGTCGAGCTGATCACCCCGATCGCCCTCGAGACCGGCCAGCGGTTCGCCATCCGCGAGGGTGGCCGGACCGTCGGCGCCGGCGCCATCACCTCGATCACCGAGTAGGGCGATGGCGAAGCAGCGGATCAGGATCCGCCTCAAGGCCTATGACCACCGACTGCTCGATCAGTCGGCGGCTCAGATCGTCGAGACGGCCCAACGGACCGGCGCCGATGTCGTCGGCCCGGTGCCGCTGCCGACCCGTATCGAGAAGTTCACCGTGATCCGCTCGCCGTTCATCGACAAGGACTCCCGGGAGCAGTTCGAGATCCGCACTCACAAGCGGCTCGTCGACATCCTGGATCCGAGCGCGAAGACGGTCGACGCCCTGATGCGACTTTCGCTTGCGGCCGGCGTCGACATCGAAATCAAGATGTGACGTGAGTACACAGAACGACTTCGCACGAAGCCACGGGCTCGAGCGAGCCGAATGAGCATCGGACTCATCGGCCGCAAGGTCGGCATGACCCAGGTCTTCCAGGACGACGGGACGATGGTCGCCGTCAGCGTCCTCGCCGTCGAGCCGAACACGGTGACCCGCCTGCGCACGCTCGAACGTGATGGCTACACCGCCGTCCAGCTCGGGACGGACGTCGTCGCGCGCCTGTCGAAGCCCGAGACCGGCCAGCTGCGCTCCGGGCTGCCCAAGGTGGCCACGATCCGCGAGTTCCGGGTCGACGAGGTCGACGCCTACGAGGTCGGCCAGACGGTGTCGATCGGCGACCTGTTCAACGCCGGCGACCTGGTCGACGTCGTCGGGGTGTCGAAGGGCAAGGGCTTCGCCGGCCAGATCAAGCGCCACAACTTCCACCGCGGGCCGAAGACCCACGGCTCGGACCACCACCGCGAGCCCGGCTCGATCGGCCCCGGCACGACGCCCGGCCGGGTCTACAAGGGCATGAAGATGGCCGGCCACATGGGCGACGACCGGGTCACCGTCAAGAAGGTCCGGATCGTCCGGGCCGACACCGAGCGGAACCTGCTCCTCGTCAACGGCTCGCTGCCCGGGTCGCGCAACTCGCTGATCCTCGTGAAGAAGGCCTGACGATGCCGCAGACGACCCTCTACGACCGGACCGGCGCCTCGATCGGCAGCGTCGAGCTCAGCGACCAGCTGTTCGACGCCCCGGTCAACGCCGCCGTCCTCCACCAGGTCGTGACCGCCCAGCTGGCCGGTCGCCACCTCGGGACGCACGACACCAAGACTCGCGGCGAGGTCCGCGGCGGCGGCCGCAAGCCGTACCGCCAGAAGGGGACCGGCCGGGCGCGCCAGGGCCACCGCACCGCACCGCACTATCGTGGCGGCGGGGTCGTGTTCGGCCCGCACCCCAGGTCGTACGCGCAGCGCCTGCCGCGCAAGATGAAACAGCTCGCCCTGCGCGGGGCGCTGACCGCCAAGTTCAGTGACGACGCGATCAAGGTGATCGACGGGTTCGGCCTCGAGGCGATCAAGACCCGCGACCTGGTCGGGGTCCTCGCCGCGGTCGGCGCCACCGGCCGGGTGCTCGTCGTCGCGCCCGCCCGTGACGACATCCTCCATCTCTCGTCGCGCAACCTGCCGACGGTCGAGGTGATCCTGGCCGACTCGCTCAACGTGGTCGACCTGATCAACGCCGACACCGTCCTCATCGAGCAGCCCGCGCTGGCCCGGATGGAGGAGGTGTACGCATGAGCCTCACCGCCCACGAGGTCATCGTCCGCCCGGTCATCAGCGAGAAGTCGATGGATGAATCGGGTCGCGGCAAGTACACCTTCGCCGTCCACGACGACGCCAACAAGATCCAGATCAAGGCCGCCGTCGAGGAGCTGTTCAAGGTCAAGGTCATCGGGGTGAACGTCCTGACGACGAAGGCCAAGGAGAAGCGGCGCGGGACGAAGCGCGGCCGGATCAGCGGCTTCACCACGCCCTGGCGGAAAGCCATCGTGACCGTGGCCGCCGGCGACAAGATCGAATTCTTCGAGGGGGTGTAGGGATGCCGCTCCGAAGCTACAAGGCAACCTCGCCGGGCCTCCGCCAGATGACCCGGTCGACCTTCGAGGAGATCACCACTCGGGAGCCGTACAAGCCGCTGCTCGAGGCCCAGAAGCGCGGTTCGGGCCGGAACAACGCCGGTCGGCTGACCGTCCGCCATCGCGGCGGCGGCGAGAAGCAGCACTACCGCAAGATCGACTTCAAGCGCGACAAGATCGGCGTGCCGGCTCGGCTTGCCACGATCGAGTACGACCCGAACCGGTCGGCCCGGATCGGCCTCCTCCATTACCGGGACGGCGAGAAGCGCTACATGCTCCTGCCCCATGGACTGAAGGTCGGTGACATCGTCGTCGCCGGGCCCGACGCCGAGGCGCGGGTCGGCAACGCGCTGCCGATCGCCAACATCCCGCTCGGCACGACGATCCACAACATCGAGCTCGTCCCCGGCAAGGGCGGCCAGATCGTCCGCTCGGCGGGCGTCTCGGCCCAGCTCCTCGCCAAGGAGGGCGACTACGCCCAGGTCCGCCTGCCGTCGGGCGAGGTCCGCCGGGTCAGCATCCGCTGCATGGCGACGGTCGGTCAGGTGTCCAACCTCGACCACGAGAACCAGAACCTCGGCAAGGCCGGCCGGGCCCGGCACATGGGCCAGCGACCAGAGGTCCGCGGCGTCGTGATGAACCCACGCGACCATCCCCATGGTGGTGGCGAGGGCAAGTCCCCGACCGGGATGCCGCCCAAGACCCCGTGGGGCAAGCCCGCGATGGGCTATCGGACCCGACGCAACAAGACCAGCGGCCGGCTCATCGTCCGGTCCAGGCACCGCAAGTAGCGGGGAGGAGACAACAGCATGTCGCGATCGGTCAAGAAGGGACCGTTCGTCGAGGCGCGGCTCCTCGGCCGCGTTACCGAGATGAACAAGCGCAACGAGAAGAAGGTCGTCAAGACCTGGTCCCGCGCCTCGGTGATCTTCCCCGAGTTCATCGGGCACACGGTCGCCGTCTACAACGGCAAGAAGCACATCCCGGTCTACGTGACCGAGAACATGGTCGGCCATCGCCTCGGTGAGTTCTCTCCGACCCGCAACTATCGCGGGCACGGGAAGCACACCGACCGATCGACGGCCCTGAAGTAGGAGCGAGCCGATCGTGCGCGTTTCCGCCACCGCCCGCTACGTCCGCGGCTCCACTCGCAAGGCCCACCTCGTCACCGAGGCGATCCGGGGCAAGCGGGTCGAGGATGCGGCCGCCCTGCTCCGGTTCATGCCCCAGCATGCCGCCCGCGACATCGCCCTCGTGCTCAAGAGCGCGACGGCCAACGCCGAGAACAACCACAACCTGTCGGCCGAGGACCTCGTCATCGTCGACGCCCGCGCCGACCAGGGCCCGACTATCAAGCGGTTTCGGCCGCGTGCCCAGGGGCGCGCGTTCCCGATCCACAAGCCAATGACCCATATCACGATCGTGGTCGAGGACCGGGAGGCCTAGCAGATGGGACACAAGGTCCACCCGTACGGCTTCCGGCTCGGTGTCTCGCGCACCTGGACCGCGAAGTGGTACGCGGACAAGGAGTACACCACCCTCCTCAAGGAGGACATCGGCATCCGCCAGCTCGTCGAGCGGCGGCTGGCCAACGCCAGCGTCAGCCAGGTCGAGATCGAGCGGGGAATCAACCACGTCACCGTGACCGTCCACACGGCCAAGCCCGGGATCGTCATCGGCAAGGGCGGCCAGAACGTGGAGATCCTGCGCCAGCAGATCGGCGCGCTGACCAAGCGCAAGGTCAAGCTGGAGATCAAGGAGATCCGTCAGCCCGAGCTCGACGCCTATCTCGTGGCGATGAACATTGCCCAGCAGCTGTCGCGCCGGATCGCCTTCCGTAAGGCGATGAAGCAGGGCGTCCAGCGGACGATGAAGGCCGGTGCCAAGGGCGTCAAGATCATGGTCTCGGGTCGCCTCGGCGGCTCCGAGATGGCCCGCCGCGAGTGGGACAAGGAGGGGCGGATCCCGCTCGGCACGCTCCGCGCCGACATCAGCTACGGCCAGGTCCACGCCCACACCACGTACGGCCGGATCGGGGTCAAGGTCTGGATCTACAGGGGCGATGTCATCCCCGAGCGGACGCCGGCCCGCGACGTCCTCGCGGCCCAGGCGGCGGCCGCCGCAGCTGCAGCCGGGACGGTGGCCTGACGATGTTGATGCCCCGCCGGGTCAAGCACCGCAAGGTCATGCGCGGACGGATGTCCGGGATGGCCAAGGGCGGCCACACCGTCGCCTTCGGCGAATACGGGCTGGCGACGATGGAGCCGGCCTGGATCACGAGCCGCCAGATCGAGGCCGCCCGCCGGGCGATGACCCGGTCGGTCAAGCGCGGCGGCAAGATCTGGATCCGGATCTTCCCCGACAAGCCGGCGACGAAGAAGCCGGCCGAGACCCGGATGGGCTCGGGCAAGGGCGCGCCCGATCACTGGGTGGCGGTCGTCAAGCCCGGCCGGATCCTGTTCGAGATGGCCGGCATCGGCCACGACGAGGCGGTCGAGGCGATGCGCCTGGCCAGCCACAAGCTGCCCGTGGCGACCCGGGTGGTCGTCCGCGAGACGACGGTCAAGGAGGCGGCGACCGATGGACATCGATAAGGTCCGCGCGATGACCGATCTCGAGCTCGAGCAGGCCCTGCGGGAGGCCAAGCAGGAGCTGTGGGGCGCCCGGTTCGCGTTGTCGACCCGCCAGCTCAAGGACTACAGCACGATCCCCCAGACGCGACGAACGATGGCCCGGATCCTGACCGTCCAGCACGAGCGCAAGCTCGGCCGAACGGCCTGAGGCGAGCCGGACCATGACAGGAGCCACGGTGCAAGGAAAGCGGAAGACGAAGGTCGGCCGGGTGGTCAGCGACAAGATGGACAAGACGATCGTCGTGTCCGTCGAGCGCCTGACCCGCCACCGGCTGTACAAGCGGGTCATCCGCTTGAGCACGAAGTTCAAGGCCCACGACGAGCTCAACGAGGCTCGCATCGGCGATACCGTCCTGATCGAGGAATCGCGACCACTGTCGGCCACGAAGCGCTGGCGGCTGGTCGAGGTCCTCGCCCGGGCCGGCGAGAACACCCCGATCAGTGAGCTCGTCGTCGAGGAGGAGGCAACCTCCGAGGCGATCCACGGCTCCGCCCATCCCGGCCGCCACCGGGCCGAGAGCGCGATCGAGACCGCTGAGCCGACCGACCCGACCGAGCCGAGCGAGAGCGAGCCGGCCGAGCCGGTGGAGGCCGGGGCGTGATCCAGGAGTCGACCCGTCTGAAGGTCGCCGACAACACCGGCGCCCGGACGATCGAGTGCATCCGGGTGATGGGCCGTTCGCAGAAGCGGACGGCCGGCGTCGGCGACGTGATCGTCGCCAGCGTCAAGCAGGCGATCCCGAATGCCGCGGTCAAGAAGGGCGACGTCGTCCGGGCCGTGATCGTCCGAACGGCCAAGGAGTACGGTCGCCCCGACGGGAGCTACATCCGGTTCGACGAGAACGCCGCGGTCCTGATCAACAACCAGGGAAACCCGCGCGGGACGCGCATCTTCGGGCCGGTCGCCCGCGAGTTGCGTGACCGGAACTACATGAAGATCGTGTCGCTCGCGCCGGAGGTGCTCTGATGACGCAGCTTCGACGCAAGGCGGCCACCAAGGTGCCCGAGCTCCGCAAGGGCGACACGGTGATCGTGCTCACCGGCAAGGATGCCGGGAAGCGTGGCGTCGTCGACCGGATCGTCCGCGATCCGCAGGGCATGGCCAAGACCAAGGCGCGCGGTGGTGGGGCGCTGGCGGCACATCAGCCCCCTGTCGCAGGTGTCGGTCGTGGTCGAGGGCCTCAACGTGGCCAAGCGGCACACCAAGCCACGGGCCACGGGCTCCTCGAGCGACCGGATGCCGAAGGTCCAGCAGGGCGGGATCCTCGAGATCGCCCAGCCGCTGCCGGTCAGCAAGGTGATGCTGGTCTGCGGGAGCTGCGACCGCCCGACCCGGATCAAGCACACCAGCCTCGACAACGGCCAGCGCGTTCGCGTCTGCAGCCATTGTGGCGAGCGGTTGGAGGTGAAGTCCTGATGGCCAACCGCCTCCACGAGCGCTACCGGGCCGAGGTCGTCCCGGCGCTCATCAAGCAGTTCGAGTACGGCAACCCGATGGAAGTGCCGCGGGTCGACAAGATCGTCGTCAACATCGGCCTGGGCGAGGCGCTGACCAATGCCAAGGCGATCGAGGCGGCCGTTGGCGACCTGACGACGATCACGGGCCAGAAGCCGATCGTGACCCGGGCCAAGCGCTCGATCGCCCAGTTCCGGCTTCGGACCGGCAACCCGATCGGGGCCAAGGTCACCCTCCGCGGCGAGCGGATGTGGGACTTCCTCGATCGGCTGACCTCGATCGCGCTGCCCCGCATCCGCGACTTCCGGGGGATCCCCTCGAAGTCGTTCGACGGGCGCGGCAACTACTCGCTCGGCTTCCGGGAGCAACTCGCGTTCCCGGAGATCGACTACGACAAGGTGGACCGTCTCCGCGGGCTGGAGATCAGCATCGTGACGACGGCGAAGTCCGACGAGGAATCGAAGCGCTTGCTCGAGCTCCTCGGCATGCCCTTCGCCGGCTAGGCGCGGGGAGGAGTCAGATGGCCAAGAAGTCAATGATCGCCAAGGCGAAGCGAACGCCCAAGCATCCCGTCCAGGGCTACCACCGCTGCTTCGTCTGCGGCCGCCCTCGCGCCTACATGCGTCGGTTCGCACTGTGCCGGATCTGCTTCCGGGAGCGAGCGCTCCTGGGGCAGCTGCCGGGCGTCACGAAGTCGAGCTGGTAGGACCACGATGAACATCTCCGACCCGATCGCCGACATGCTCACCCGGATCCGCAACGCGTCCCGGGCCCATCACGCCGAGGTCGTCGTGCCGGCTTCGCGGACGAAGCGCGAGATCGCCCGGATCCTCAAGGACGAGGGCTTCATTGCCGACGTCCGCGAGGACAAGGACGGCACGCTGGCGATCCTCCGCCTCCAGCTCAAGTACGTCGATGGCAAGGTGCCCGTCGTGTCCGGCCTGAAGCGGATCAGCAAGCCCGGCCTCCGGGTCTACGCCCGCAAGACCGACATCCCGCGGGTGCTCGGTGGCCTCGGCATCGTCATCGTCAGCACCAGCCAGGGGATCATGACCGGCGCGCAGGCCAGACAGGCCCAGCTCGGCGGCGAAGTCCTCGCCTACGTCTGGTAGGAGAGGAACGCCATGTCGCGCATCGGTCGTCTCCCGATCACCGTTCCGGCCGGCGTCGAGGTGACCCTCGACGGGCGGGCGATCACGGTCAAGGGGCCCAAGGGCACCCTGGCCCGTCAGCTGCATCCCGACATGCGGGTCGTCCAGGAGGACGGCAGCATCCTCGTCCAGCGCCCGACCGACGCCAAGATGCATCGCCAGCTCCACGGCCTGACCCGGACCCTCGTGGCCAACATGGTCGAGGGGGTCACGACCGGCTATCGCAAGGGCATCGAGATCACCGGCGTCGGCTATCGCGCGGCGAAGGTCGGCGAGAAGCTCCAGCTCAACCTCGGCTACAGCCACCCGATCGAGATCGTCCCGCCGAGCGGGATCAGCTTCGAGGTCGAGAACCCGACCCGGCTGGCCGTGGTCGGGATCGACAAGGAGCTCGTCGGCCAGATCGCTGCCAAGGTCCGGTCCACCCGCAAGCCGGAGCCGTACAAGGGCAAGGGCGTCCGGTACGCGGGCGAGGTCGTCCGCCGCAAGGCCGGCAAGGCCGGCAAGATCGGCGGCAAGAAGTGATCACGAAGGACCGCCGTTCATGACCCACCTCACCACCCGGACCGCTGCGCGTCACAAGCGTCACGAGCGGCTCCGGCTCCGCCTCGCCGGAACGACCGGGCGGCCCCGGCTGGCCGTGTTCCGCAGCCTCAGCCACATCTACGCCCAGGTCATCGACGACGCGTCCGGGAGGACGCTGGCCGCCGCCTCGACCGCCGAGAAGGAGTTCAAGGGCTCCAAGTCGACGAAGTCGGACCAGGCCAAGGTCGTCGGTCGCCTGATCGCCGAACGCGCCCGCTCAGCCGGCGTCGAGCACGTCGTCTTCGATCGGGCCGGGTTCCGGTACCACGGACGGATCAAGTCGCTTGCCGACGCCGCCCGCGAGGCCGGTCTCGACTTCTGATCTGAAGGGAGCAGCCGAGTTGGCCAGGATCGATCCGAACAAGCTGACGCTCGAAGAGCGCGTCGTCCAGATCAACCGCGTCGCGAAGGTCGTCAAGGGCGGCCGTCGCTTCAGCTTCAGCGCGGTCGTCGTCGTCGGCGACGGCCAGGGCCACGTCGGGGTCGGGCTGGGCAAGGCGGGCGAGGTCCCGGAGTCGATCCGGAAGGGCGTCGAGGACGCCAAGAAGAACATCATCCGGGTGCCGATGGTCGGGACGACGATCCCGCACGAGATCCGGACCGAGTATGCCGCGGCCAGGGTCATGCTGAAGCCGGCGTCGCAGGGCACCGGGGTCATCGCCGGGGGTGCCGTCCGCGCCGTCGTCGAGGCGGCCGGGATCCGCGACATCCTGGCCAAGGTCCATGGCTCGACGAACCCCGTGAACGTGACCCGGGCGACGATCGAGGCCCTCGGCTCGCTCCATTCGGCCGAGGAGATCTCGGCCCGGCGCGGCGTCCCGGTCCGGGCGTTCATCGCCGGCCAGCCGGCCATGGAGGGCAGCGATGGCAGGTAGGCTGCGGGTCACCCAGATCAAGAGCACGATCAGCCACATCGAGCGGAACCGGGCGACGGTCCGCGCCCTCGGCCTGCACCGAATCGGTGACACCGTCGAGGTTCCCGACAACCCCGCGACGCGGGGCATGGTCCGCCAGGTTCGGTTCCTCGTGAGCGTCGAGGAGGTTCCCGGGACGGCGACCCCGGAGGAGAAGTCATGAAGCTCCACGACCTCAAGCCGGCCGACGGGTCGAGGACCCCGCGGACGCGGGTCGGCCGGGGGATCGCCGCCGGCAAGGGCAAGACTGCCGGTCGCGGGACCAAGGGCCAGAAGGCTCGTGCCGGCGGTTCGATCCCGCCCTGGTTCGAGGGCGGCCAGACGCCGCTCCACATGCGGATCCCGAAGCTGCGCGGCTTCAAGAACCGGCTCAAGGTCGAATACGAGATCGTCAACGTCGGGCGGATCGGCGAGCTGGCGCTGCTCGGCGCGTTCGAGGCCGGTGACGTCCCGGCGAGCAAGAAGCCGGCGAAGGCCGCCCCGATCACCGTCAACCAGGAGATCCTCCGGGCGGTCGGCCTGGTCCGGACCCTCGACAAGCCGATGAAGGTCCTCGGCCAGGGCGACATCGAGGTCGCCCTGTTCGTCGTCGCGGACGCGTTCAGCAAGAGCGCCGTGGCCAAGATCGAGGCTGCGGGTGGCTCGACCCAGGCGCTCGAGATCCCGACCAGGCCCCTGCCGGCGCTCCGCTTGGAGGCCACGCCCGAGAGCGACGCGGCCACAGCCGAGGTCGTCGCCCCGGACGACGAGCCGGTGCCGGCCAAGCCGGCCCGATCCAAGAAGAAGGGCACGGCCGCCGAGTCCGCTCCCGCCGAGTCCACTCCCGCCGAGTCCGCTACCGCGGAGGCTGCCGCAGCCGAGTCCGCGGCTCCCGGGGCGCCTGCCATCGAGGCCACGGCTGATGCGGTGGAGGCCACCGAACCGGTCGCCTCGGTCACGACCACGCCCGACGAGGGGACCAGGACGAAGGCAGCCAAGCCCACCAAGCCGCCAAGCCCGCCAAGCCGGCCAGGAAGTCGAACGCCTCGCCCGATGCCGCCGACGCCGGCAAACCGGCCGCCCACCAGGATCCCCCGATCGACGAAGCTCCGGCTGGCGAAGACGCCTAGACCGTGATCGAGAACCTGCTCAACGCGTTCCGCGCACCGGACCTCCGACGGCGGCTGCTGTTCGTCGCCGGGATCCTGGTCGTCTTCCGGTTCCTGGCCCATGTCCCGGTTCCGGGCGCCGATCCGGCCGCGCTCGAGCAGTTCTTCAGCAGCAACTCACTGCTCGGCCTGCTCGACCTGTTCTCTGGCGGCGGGCTGTCGCGGTTCTCGATCGTCGGACTCGGGGTGAACCCGTACATCAACGCCTCGATCATCATGCAGCTGATGACGAACGTCGTCCCCCAGCTCACGGCGTTGAGCCGGGAGGGCGAATATGGTCGGAACAAGATCAACCAGTACACCCGCTACCTGTCGGTCCCGCTGGCCCTCCTCCAGTCGTACGGCTTCCTGGCCCTGCTCCACAACACGAACCCGCCGGTCCTGACCGGCAGCTTCGGCCTGGACAGCCTGGAGACGCTGACTCAGATCGTCGCCCTGACCACCGGCTCGGTCCTGTTGATGTGGCTGGGCGAGCTGATCACCGAGAAGGGGATCGGCAACGGCATCAGCTTCATCATCTTCGCGGGCATCGTCGGTCGTGCCCCGACCGCGCTCATCGCCTTCATCAATTCGCCGGACATCCTCGCGTTCGTCGCCTTCGCCCTCGTGGCCATCGCGGCGGTCTTCGTGATCGTCTACATCCAGGAGGGCCAGCGGCGGATCCCGATCCAATACGCCAGCCGGGTTCGCGGCCGACGGATGTACCAGGGCGGCTCGACGTTCCTGCCCCTCCGGGTCAACCAGGCCGGGGTGATCCCGATCATCTTCGCGGTCAGCATCCTGCTCTTCCCGTCCCAGATCGCCCAGTACTTCACGAACTCCGAGATCACGATCGTCAAGGACATCGCGACGTTCATCGTCAACCTGTTCAGCCCATCGCGGCCCTTCTATGCGGTGATGTATTTCCTGCTGACGTTCGGGTTCACCTACTTCTACACGGCATTCACGTTCAAGCCGGACGAGACCGCCGAACAGCTGCGCAAGAACGGCGGCTTCATCCCGGGCATCCGCCCTGGCCGGCCGACCCAGGACTACCTGACCAAGGTGGTCTACCGGATCACGATCGCCGGGGCGTTCTTCCTCGCGGTCGTGGCGGTCTCGCCGATCCTCGTGGGGCTGGTCTTCCCGACGCTCGGCGGGCTTACCCTCGGCGGGACGAGCCTGCTGATCGTGGTCAGCGTCGTCGTCGAGACGATGAAGCAGATCGAGGCCCAGCTCCTGATGCGCAACTACGAAGGGTTCATCCGTTGACCGGACGTTGGCCGTCCGACCGCCGAGGGGTCGCTCTCGTGAGCCATCGGCGGGAGGATCTCATCCGGTGACCTTCGTCGTCCTGCTCGGCGCCCCAGGCGCCGGCAAGGGCACCCAGGCGGAGATCCTGTCCGAGCGGCTCGGCATCCCGCACGTCGCCACCGGAGATCTCTTCCGATCGGCCGTCCGGGAGCGCTCGGCGATCGGTCTCGAGGCTCGCCGGTTCATGGAGCGCGGCCAGCTCGTCCCGGACGACATCACCGTCCGGATGCTCCTCGCCCGCCTGGCCGAGCCCGACGCCCGGGACGGGGTGATCCTCGACGGGTTCCCGCGAACCGCGGCCCAGGCGGCTGCCCTCGACCAGGCGCTCGACGAGCACGGAGCGCGAGTCGACACGGCGCTCGAGATCGACGTCCCGTCCGAGGAGCTCGTCCGACGGATGTCCGGACGCTGGATCTGCGAGGCGAACGGCCACGTCTACAACGAGACCACCCATCCCCCGCGCGTCCCGGGCGTGTGCGACCTCGACGCGTCACGGCTGATCCAGCGCGAGGACGACCGGGTCGAGACCATCCGGGCGCGACTCGACCAGCAGCTCGGCGCGATGCGCGAGGTCAGCGGGCACTATCGCGATCGGGGGATCCTGCGGACCGTCGACGGCCAGCGCCCGATCGACCAGGTCGCCGCCGACCTCCTGGCCCTCGTCAAGCCGTTGGTCCGGAGGGGCGCCTGATGGCCGTCAGCCTGAAGTCGGCGGCCGAGATCGACCGGATGCGGCGTGCCGGACGGGTCGTCGCCGAGGTCCTCGCTCTGGTCGAGTCGGAGCTCCGGCCCGGCGTCTCGACCGGTCATCTCGATGCCCTCGCCGAGGCGCACATCCGGCGATCGGGGGCGATTCCGTCGTTCAAGGGCTACCCGGGGGTCAACCCGCGCCGGCCGTTCCCGGCCAGCATCTGCATCTCGATCGACGACGAGATCGTCCACGGGATCCCCGGCGACCGGATCGTCCGCGAGGGCCAGATCGTGTCGGTCGACGCGGGAGCCATCGTCGACGGTTGGCATGGCGATGCGGCTCGGACGTTCTTCGTCGGGACGGCGCCCGAGGCGACCCGCCGGCTGATCGACACGACCCGGCTGGCGATGATGGCCGGGATCGCGGCGGCGGTTCCGGGCGGGCACATCGAGGACATCTCGGCCGCCGTGGAGGACGTGGCCGCACCGGCCGGCTACGGGATCATCCGCCAGTTCGTCGGCCACGGGATCGGCCGGGCGATGCACGAGCAGCCACAGGTCCCGAACTACCGGCTCGGACGGAACGGCCGCAAGCTCGAGCCGGGGCTGTGCCTGGCCATCGAGCCCATGCTGACCCTCGGCGACCACGACACCCGGATCCTCGACGACGACTGGACGATCGTCACCCGCGACGGCTCGCTGGCTGCCCATTTCGAGCACTCGATCGCGATAACGGCCACAGGACCAGAGATCCTCACCACGGTATGAGTCCGATGACACAGAGGATCCCGGATCTGCGATGACCTCACCGAGGACCGAGGTAAAGCTCCGCGGGCCCTCGGTCCGAGGTTCCGGAGATTCTCACGACATGAGTAGCGGCGTGCTCCCGGTTGCCGGAATCGGTGCGGTTTGGTATCCTGTCCATTCGTGTGTCGGCCCGGCCCGGGCCGGCACTCGGTCTGAGAAAGGGAACCTGGACGCCTGTGGCCAAGAAGGACGCGATCGAGGTCGAGGGAACGGTCATCGAGCCGCTGCCCAATACCATGTTCGCCGTCGAATTGGAGAACGGCCATCGGGTCCTCGCCCACATCAGCGGCAAGCTCCGGATGAACTTCATTCGGATCCTGCCCGGCGATCGGGTTCGCGTCGAGCTCTCGCCGTACGACCTCACCCGGGGTCGGATCACCTACCGCCTGAAGTAACCGGGTGGCCGCCCCAGCGGCCCCAGCCAGATCGATCGAGGATGCGTTGAAAGTCCGAGCCTCCGTCAAGGCACGCTGCGATAACTGCAAGGTCATCCGGCGCCATGGAACGGTGATGGTCATCTGCACGAACCCCAAGCACAAGCAGCGGCAGGGCTAACCGATGGCACGTATCGCCGGCGTCGACATCCCGCGCGAGAAGCGCGTCGAGATCTCCCTGACCTACATCTTCGGGATCGGCCTGCCGACCAGCCAGAAGGTCCTCGCCCAGGCCAACATCAACCCGGACACCCGCGTCCGCGACCTCACCGAGGAGCAGGTCAACCGTCTCCGCGAGATCGTCGACCGCCGCTACAAGGTCGAAGGCGACCTGCGCCGCGAAGTTGCCCTCAACATCAAGCGACTCATCGAGATCGGCTCGTACCGCGGCCTGCGCCACCGGCGCAACCTCCCGGTGCGCGGCCAGCGGACCAAGACCAATGCGCGCCAGCGCCGCGGACCGAAGAAGACGGTCGGCGTCCGGCGCAAGAAGTAAGGGGCTCCGACCAGACTCATGGCCGAACGCAAGCGTGTCGCAAAGCAACGCCGCCGCGAGAAGAAGAACGTCCCCGTGGGCCACGTCCACATCCAGGCGACGTTCAACAACACGATCATCACGATCACGGACCAGGGTGGCGCGGTGATCAGCTGGGGCTCGGCCGGAACGGCCGGGTTCAAGGGCTCGCGCAAGAGCACGCCATACGCCGCCGCGCTGTCCGCCGAAGGCGCTGCCCGGCGAGCCATGGAGCATGGGATGCGCTCGGTCGAGGTCTATGTCAAGGGCCCCGGGGCCGGTCGCGAGCAGGCGATCCGGTCACTCCAGTCGGCCGGGCTCGAGGTCACCGCGATCACCGACGTCACGCCGATCCCGCACAACGGCTGCCGCGCCCCGAAACGGCGCCGGGTCTAGGCGGGAGGTAGACGATGGCTCGCTACACAGGATCCGTCTGCCGGCTGTGCCGCCGGGAGGGCGCCAAGCTGTTCCTCAAGGGCAGCCGCTGCTACTCCAAGAAGTGCGCCTTCGAGCGCCGGCCGACCCCGCCCGGCCAGCACGGCGTCCGGCGACGCAAGGTCGGCGACTACGGCCTTCAGCTGCGTGAGAAGCAGAAGGTCCGCCGGACCTACTCGGTCCTCGAGCGCCAGTTCAAGAACTACTTCGACGCGGCCGAGGCGAGACCCGGGGTCACCGGCGAGAACCTCCTCCGGCTGCTGGAGCTCCGGCTCGATAACGCGGTCTTCCGGATGGGCTTCGCGACGAGCCGCGCCGCGGCCCGCCAGCTGGTCGCCCACGGTCATTTCGCGGTGAACGGACGGCCGACCAACGTGCCGTCGTACCAGCTCAAGGCGGGCGACCGGGTCGAGGTCCGCGAGTCGCACCGCGAGCGCGAGCCGTTCAAGGTCGCCAAGGAAACGCTCCGATCCCATCAGCCGCCGGACTGGCTGAGCATCGACGCCGCCAAGCTGGCCGGCACGGTTCTCGACCAGCCCCGCCGCGACCAGATGCCGCTCGACCTCAACGAGCAGCTCGTGGTCGAGTACTACTCGAGGTAAGCCCCAGATCATGATCGAACTCGAGAGCCCCCAGATCGAGCCCGTCGAGGAGCTCGGGACCTACGCCAAGTACGAGGCGGGTCCGCTCCCGGCCGGCTACGGCGTCACCCTCGGCAATGCCCTCCGGCGTGTCCTCCTGTCGTCGCTCGAAGGCGCCGCGGTCACGTCGATCCAGCTCCGCGACGTGTACCAGGAGTTCTCCACGATCCCCGGGGTCAAGGAGGACGTGACCCAGATCGTCCTGAACGTGAAGAAGCTCCGCCTCAAGAGCTTCGCCACCCACCCGGTTCAGCTCCGGCTCGTCAAGAGCGGCGCCGGCGCGGTCACCGCAGCGGACATCGCCGAGTCGGCCGACGTCGAGATCATCAACGCCGACCAGGTCCTGATGACGCTCGACACCGACGACGTCCCGATCGAGCTCGATCTGACGGTCGAGCGCGGGGTCGGCTATCTCGCCGCCGAGCGCTCGGAGGCGCTGCCGATCGGGGTCATCGCGGTCGACGCGATCTTCACCCCGGTCCGCAAGGTGAACTACTGGGTCGAGCCGACCCGGGTCGGCCAGATCACGAACTACGACAAGCTGACGATGGAGATCGAGACCGACGGCACGATCGGCCCCGAGGAGGCCCTCGCCCGGGCGGCCGACATCCTCGTCCGCCAGTTCGGCCTGTTCGCCAACATCGGCATGGTCGCCACGGCGGCGGTCGCCCCGGGTGGGGCTCCGCAGCTGCCCCCGAACATGCTCGACATGCCGATCGAGGAGCTCGATCTGCCGATGCGCGCCTACAACTCGCTCAAGCGCAACAACATCGTCAAGGTCGGCCAGCTGCTCCAGCTCTCGGACGACGACCTCCTCCGGATGCGCAACTTCGGCCGGAAGTCGCTCGACGAGATGAAGGAGCGGCTCCGGATGCGTGGCTTCGTGGTCCCGGACACCGAGCTGTCCGACGACCCGTTCCCCGACGACGAGACCGAGGAGGTCTGAGTCGTGGCGCACCGGATCGACGGCCGCAAGCTGTCGCGCAAGAAGGGCCCGCGCAGCTCGCTCTACAAGAACCTGACCGTCTCCGTCCTGCGCTATGAGAAGGTCAGGACGACCGAGGCGAAGGCCAAGGAGATCCGCGGCCGGGTCGAGCGGATGATCACGATCGCCAAGCGGAACGACCTGGCGGCCCGCCGGACGGTCGTCGCCGAGTTCCCGAACGAGCCACTGGTCGTCGACAAGCTGTTCGACGAGATCGCACCGAAGTACGCCAACCGGACCTCGGGCTACACCCGGATCGTCCGGATCGGCCAACGGCTCGGCGACGCCGCCGAGATCGTGCAGATCGAGCTGATCTGACAACCGACAACAGATGAGTGTCCGAGAGGGCGCGCCCAGGCGCTACCGCGCACGGGTCGAATACGACGGAACGGACTTCGCCGGCTTCCAGGCGCAACCGGGAAGGCGGACGGTCCAGGGAGAGCTCGAAGCCGCGCTCGCCCGGCTCGATCCCTCGGGATCGGGCACGTTCGACGCGGCGGGACGGACCGACGCCGGGGTCCACGCCTCCGGGCAGGTGATCGCGTTCACCTTCCGGGGCAGGGCCGGGGCCGAGGAGCTGGGTCGAGCGCTCGATGCGCTCCTCCCGGTGGACGTCTCGATCGGGGGCCTGTCACGGGTCCCGGACGGGTTCGATCCCCGCTATGCGGCGCGGTACCGGGAGTACCGCTACACCGTCTGGAACGGGCCGCGCAGCCCGCTTCGCGAGCGCTACGCGCTCGGGGTGCGGGACCCGCTCGACGTCGCCGCGATGGCACGAGCCGGATCGGTCCTGGTGGGCCGGCACGACTTCCGCGCCTTCGGGACGACGAACCGGTCGCCGGTCCGAACCGTTCACGCGGTCCGGGTCGCGCGGAGGGGTCGGGTCGTGACGATCGACGTCACGGCGGACGCCTTCCTCCGCGGGATGGTCCGGCGGATCGTGGCGGTCCTCATCGAGGTCGGCCACGGCAAGCTGGATGCGACAGGGGTCGCTGCGGCGCTCGACGCCGGGCGGCCGGCCATCGACGGAGCGAGTGCTCCGCCGCACGGCCTGTGTCTGCGACGGGTCGTCCTCGGGCGACCCCCGCGAGTTGACGGAGAACACGGAGAACCATGACGGCCAAGACCTACGCACCTCGCGAGAGTGAGATCGAACGACGCTGGTACGTCGTCGACGCGGCGGACGAGACGCTCGGTCGCCTGGCGTCGCGGATCGCCCGTGTCCTCGAGGGCAAGCACAAGCCGACCTATGCCCCGAACCTCGACTCGGGCGACCACGTGATCGTCCTCAACGCCGCGCGGATCACGGTCACCCGGGACAAGCTCGAGTCGAAGATCTACCACCGCCACAGCGGCCATCCCCAGGGCTACAAGGAGGAGACCCTCGGACAGCTCCTCGAGCGTCGTCCCGAGGAGGTCATCCGGCGGGCCGTCAAGGGGATGCTGCCCCATACCAGGCTCGGGGCCCAGCAGCTCCGCAAGCTCAAGATCTATGCCGGTTCGGACCACCCGCACCAGGCCCAGCGGCCCGAGCCGCTGGCCTGACGAGGAGCCCTGATCTCATGACGACGCCAGCGTTCTACTACGGCACCGGTCGGCGGAAGACCGCGGTCGCCCGAGTCCGGCTCCTGCCCGGCGAGGGTGAGATCGTGGTCAACGGCCGCTCGATGGACGAGCACTTCGGCAACGCGGTCAACGAGGCCGAGGTCCGGATGCCGTTCCGGGTGACCGGGACCGAGGGCCGCTTCAACGCGATGATCAAGGTCGAGGGCGGTGGGGTGACCGGTCAGGCCGGGGCGATCCGCCACGGCATCGCCCGCGCGCTCCTCCAGCTCGACCCCGAGGGCAACCGGCTGCCGCTCCGCCAGGCCGGCCTCCTGACCCGCGACCCGCGGATGAAGGAGCGCAAGAAGTACGGATTGAAGCGCGCCCGCAAGGCCCCTCAGTACACCAAACGTTAGACGCGCCCACCCGGCGGCCGATGCCTTCGTTGTCGGGTCCGCGTGACCGCTGACGGCGCCGTCTCCCTGCGCGGGCGGGATCTGCTCAGCGCGGCTGATCTGAGCGCGGCCGAGGTCGAGCTGGTCTTCCGCCGGTCGGCCGAGCTCAAGGCGGAGTTCCGGGCGACCCGCCGCCACGCCGACCCGCCGCTCGCCGGGCGGACCCTGGCGATGCTCTTCCAGAAGCCGAGCCTGCGCACTCGGGTCACGTTCGAGGCGGGGATGACCCAGCTCGGCGGTCACGCCGTCCACCTGGCGACCTCCGATGTCGGGCTGGGCACCCGCGAGAGCGTGGCCGACGTGGCGCGGAACCTCGATCGCTGGGTGGACGGGATCATGGTCCGCACATTCGGCCACGCGATCGCCGAGGAACTCGCGGCGGCGGCCACGATCCCGGTCATCAACGCCCTGACCGACCTCGAGCATCCGTGCCAGGCGCTTGCCGACGTGTTCACGCTGCGCGAGCGATTTGGGGCGCTCGACGGCCTCGTCCTCGCGTTCGTCGGCGACGGCAACAACGTGTTCCACTCGCTCGCGATCCTCGGCGCCCGGCTCGGGCTCGAGGTTCGGCTCGCCCATCCGACGGGTCACGGTCCGGACCCGGCGGTCGTCGAGCTGGCGCGATCCGTCGCCGGCGGCTCCGGTCGGGTGATCCTCGGCGACGATCCGCTGGCCGCGGTCCGCGGCGCCGACATCATCTACACCGACGCCTGGACCTCGATGGGCCAGGAAGCCGAGGCGGCGCACAGGCGCACCGAATTCGCCGGCTACCAGGTTGACGATCGGCTCCTCGCAGCGGCCGGACCGGCTACCCTCGTCATGCACTGCCTGCCGGCCCATCGTGGCGAGGAGATCAGCTCGGACATCCTCGACGGGCCACGCAGCCTGGTCCTCGACCAGGCCGAGAACCGGCTCCACGTCCAGAAGGGGTTCATGACCGAAAGCCTCGGGGGTCGATGAGCGAGGAAGCGCTGTACGAGCGCTACAAGAGCGCGCTCCGGCTCGGCCACGTCGCGGCCGTCCGCGGTCGGCTCGATGCGGCCGCCGCCGCCTACGCCGAGGCCGTGACGCTCGCCCCCGACCGGCCGCTGCCCCACTCCAGCCTCGGTCGCGTCCTCCTCGAGCTCGGGCGCACCGATGACGCCCTGGCCGCCTTCGCCGAGGCGCTCCGGCTCGCGCCCCGCGACGAGACGAGCCTGGCCGGCCGGGCTGATGCACTCTCCGCCGCCGGTCGGCAGGCAGAGGCCGCCGGTGTCCTCGACCTGCTGGCCGAGACGCAGGCCGCGGACGGCCGCCTGCCCGACGCCTGCGACACCGCCAGACGCGCGCTCGAGCTGGCCGAGTCGAGGGCCCGCCGGCGCCACCTCCAGGCGCTCGTGACCGAGCTCCAGGGCTGGCCCGCCGAGCGCGGCGGACAGGAGCAGCTGGCGCTCGCCGTCCGCCTGCTCGAGGCACCGATCGCCGACCTTGGGGCGAGCGTCCCGGAATCGCCGGTGTCGCCGCCACCCGAGCCGGAGCCACCTCCGCTCGACCCGGGCGCGCTGTCGATCGCGGTCGAGGCCGCCGTCGAGACCGGCGACCCGGCGGTGGTCCACGAGGTCATCCTCGACGCGGTCGGGGCCCTGCGCCGGGGCGGCCTGCTCGATGCTGCGCTCGATGCCTGTCAGCTCGGCCTGACGGTGTCCCCGTCCGACCCCGACCTCCACCTCGCCCTCGCCGAGCTCGATCTCGACCTCGGCTGGACGACGGCCGCTTCCGACAAGCTCGTGATCCTCGACCGGTACGTCGAGCTGACCGACAACGGACCCGCTCGGGACCGGCTCCGCGAGCTCGTGGCCGCCCGCATGCCGGACGACCCCCGACTGTCCACGCCACCGGCCTGACGTACACTCTGGCAACGATGCCGCAGGCCATCCAGTCGGTTCTCGATCAGGTTCGTCTCTCGACCATCGTCGACATCGGGATCACCGCCGTCCTGATCTACTGGCTGTTCCTCCTGATTCGCGGCACGCGGGCGGTCCGCCTCGTGATCGGCGTCAGCGTCCTGATCGCGGTCTATGCCGCGGCTCGCTTGTTCAACCTGCCGCTCCTCCGCCAGATCCTCGAGACCGGTGCGATCGTCGGCGTGTTCGCGCTCGTCGTCGTGTTCCAGCCCGAGCTCCGCCGTGCGCTCGAGCGGATCGGCCGGGTTGGTTCGATGGCGTGGCTGTTCTCGCCGGTCGACGAGCGGACGGCCGAGCACGTCGCCGCCGAGATCGCCCGGGCGGCGACCGTGCTCGCCGAGCAGGACCATGGGGCGCTCATCGTCATCGAGCGGCAGACCGGGCTCGAGGAGTTCGCCGAGACCGGGGTGATGCTCCACGCCGACCTGTCGGCCGATCTGCTCGTCACGATCTTCATGCCGCGAACGGCACTCCACGACGGGGCCGTCATCGTCCGCGGCGAGCAGATCGTCGCGGCCGGCGCCCTGCTGCCGCTGGCCGAGACGACGGTCCAGGCCGAGCGCCTCGGGACGCGCCATCGGGCGGCGCTCGGGATCGCCGCGGACACCGATGCGGTCGTCGTCGTCGTCAGCGAGGAGAGCGGCCAGGTCAGCCTCGTCGAGCGCTCGCGGATCCGGCGCAACCTGAACGAGGCGCAGCTGACCAGGGCCCTGGCCGGGCTGCTCCGACCGGGCGAGAGCGGCCGCAGCCTCGTCAAGAAGGGCAGCGGCGCCGTTCGCTCGGTCGCCGTCGCCCGACCGACCGGCGGCCAGGTCGCGCGGCTGCGGCGGTCGGTCCTTCGTTCGCCGCAGGCCGGCACCAATGGTGCGCCGAAGCCGGCGGACGGCGAGACCGGCTCGACCCCGACCGACGACTCGACGTCCGCGACCGCGTCGACCGGGGATGGCTCGACAGCCGGCGACGGCACGCCAGCGGCGGCCAAGCCGCGGCCCGATCGCCACGATGCCGATCCCCGTCCCACGCCGGCGGCGCCCGCAGCCCGCCGATGAGACGCGCCCTCCACCTCATCGTCCGGAACTGGCCGCTCAAGCTCACCGCGATCATCCTGGCGACGTTCCTGTACACCGGTCTCGTGCTGTCCCAGAACGCCCAGGTCTGGACGGGCAGCGTACCGATCGTCCCGCTCAAGCTGCCGACGTCGGCCGTCCTCCTGCGCAACCTGCCATCGGTCACGACCATCCGCTACTTCGCCCCGGCCGAGCTGGCCCAGCGGCTGACGAGCTCGAGCTTCACCGCGACCGTCGACCTGTCCCAGGCGAACGCCCAGCCGAACTACCCGTTCACCACGGTCAAGGTCGACGTCCAGGCGATCGATCCGCGGGTGACGATCCTCGACTACGACCCACCGTCGATCGTCGTCCAGCTCGATCCGCTCGTCTCGAAAGTGGTCCCGATCCAGGTCGACCACGGCGAGGTGCCGGCCGGTCTCGACATCCGCGATCCCGTGCTGTCGGCGACCGAGGCCACCGTGTCCGGTCCCGAGTCGATCGTCCGCCTGGTGACCGCCGCCGAGGCTCGCGTCGTCATCCAGCCGTCGGGTATCGACGTTGACCAGACCGTCGACCTCGTGGCGGTCGACGTCCGCGGCGACGCCCAGGGTCCGGTCAAGATCGAGCCGGCCAGCGTCCACGTCCGGATCGCTGTCGGCAGCGGCCTCCAGCGGAAGAGCCTGCCGGTCAACCCGATCGTGACCGGCACGCCGGCCTCCGGGTTCCAGGTCCAGACGGTGACGGTCTCGCCCCCGATCGTCTCGGTCGAGGGCGACGCCGACGCGCTGGCCTCCCTGGCCAAGGTCGACACGGATCCGGTGTCGATCAGCGGAGCCTCCACGGACCTGACCCGGACCGTCCCGCTCGACCTGCCCGACGGCGTCGACTCGTTGTCCGGCGGCACGGTCGACGTGGTGATCACCCTCGAGCCGATCGTCGCGACCCGGACCTACTCCGCGGGCATCGTCCTGTCCGGGGCACGGGACGACCGGACCTACGGGTTGTCGACCGACTCGGTCCTCGTGACGGTGGGCGGGACCGTGGCCGCGCTCGACGCGCTCGACCCGCGCACGCTGGCCGTCGTGGCCGACGTCGACGGGCTCGCCCCGGGCATCCACAAGGTCAAGCTCAAGATCTCGCTGCCCGCCGACGTCAAGCTCGTCGCGGTCAGTCCCGCGGAGATCACCGTGACCGTGGAGGCGATCGCCACGCCGCCGCCGTCGCCGGGTCCATCGGCAGCCCCGAGCGGTCCATAGCGTGGCCCGCCTCTTCGGGACAGACGGAATCCGCGGTGTCGCCAACGTCGATCTGAAGCCCACCATCGCCCACGACCTGGGCCGGGCCACCGCCCGGCGGCTGGCCGGGCCCGGCCGGTCGATCGTCGTTGGCCAGGACACCCGGCGGTCGGGCGACATGTTCGTCGCCGCGATCGTCAGCGGAGCGACGAGCCTCGGGGTCGACGTCCACCGGGTCGGGGTCGTGCCGACGCCCGGCCTCGCGTTCATCGCCGGATCGGGCGACTTCGCCGCCGGGATCATGGTTTCGGCCTCGCACAACCCGGCCGAGGACAACGGCCTCAAGGTCCTCGACGCCGCCGGCCTCAAGCTCGACGACGACGTCGAGGACGAGCTCGAGCAGCTCATCTGGCGGTCGGGCGATCTCGGTGGCGTCGGCAATGCCGATCTCGGCCGGTCGATCGACGCCGGCGCGCTCCTGGAGCGCTATCGCGACCACCGGATCCGCCTGGCCCGGGACGCGGCACCCGGCGTCCGGATCGTGCTCGACTGCGCGAATGGCTCGGGCAGCGTCGTCGCACCGTCGATCCTCGAAGCGACGGGCGCGACCGTGGAGGTGATCCACGCCGAGCCCGATGGGATCAATATCAACCTCGACTGCGGGGCGACCGCCCCGGCATCGCTCGCCGCCGCCGTCATCGACCGCCACGCCGACATCGGCTTCGCGCTCGACGGCGACGCGGACCGGTGCGTTGCGGTCGATGCGGCGGGCCGGGTCGTCGACGGCGACCAGCTGATCGGCATGCTCGCGCTCGACCGCCTGGGGCGGGGCGCGCTCGACGGCGGCGGGCTCGTCGTGTCGGTCCTCTCGAACGGCGGTCTGCAGGGCGTCATCGAGGCGGCCGGCGGGCAGCTCATCCGGACCCCGGTCGGTGACAAGTACATCCTCGAGGGGATGCAGGTCTCCGGCGCCGTCCTCGGTGGCGAGAAGAGCGGCCATGTCATCGTGCGCGAGCACAGTACGTCGGGCGACGGCGTGATCACCGCGATCGAGGTCCTCCGGGTCCTCGCTCGGCGCGGCCGCCCGATCGCCGAGCTCGCCGCCGAGATCCCTCTCCTTCCGCAGCAGCAACGCGCGGTCCCGGCCCGTCACAGGGATCACTGGGAGGGGGACCCGGTCCTCCAGCGGGCGCTGGCCCAGGCGACCGCCCGCCTCGGAGCGAGTGGCCGGATCCTCGTCCGACCGTCAGGGACCGAACCCGCCCTGCGGGTGATGGTCGAGGGGCCGGACGCCGAGCTCGTCGGCCAGCTGGCCGACGAGATCTCGACGCTCGCCGGAGAGCGTCTAAACTAGCCCGGCCCCGGGGCAGCGTCCCGCGGCCGCTCAGGAGACTCTGACCGGATGTGTGGGATCGTCGGCTACACCGGACCGCGTGAGGCGGGCCCAATCCTCATCGAGGGGCTCAAGCGTCTCGAGTACCGCGGCTACGATTCGGCCGGGATCGCCCTCGTCGACGACGCCGGCGACCTGTTCGTCGAGAAGCGGGCCGGCAAGCTGGCCAACCTCCAGACGGCCATCGCCGACCGGACACCGCATGCGGCAATCGGCCTCGCCCACACCCGCTGGGCGACCCACGGCCGGCCGAACGACCTCAACGCCCATCCCCACCAGGACTGCACCGGCGACATCACGGTGATCCACAACGGGATCGTCGAGAACTTCCGCGAGCTGCGCGACGGGCTCGAGGCGCGGGGTCACAAGCTGACGTCGGAGACCGACACCGAGGCCTTCGCCCACCTCATCGAGGAGGCCTATTCGGGTGACCTCGCTGATGCCGTCCGCCACGCCCTCCGCCTGGTCCATGGGGCGTACGCCCTGGCCGTGATGCACCGGGCCGAGCCGGACCGGCTCGTCGGCGCGCGGATGAACGTGCCGCTCGTCGTCGGCGTGGCCGACGGCGAGAGCTTCCTCGCCAGCGACGTCGCCGCGATCCTCGCCCATACGGACCAGGTGATCTTCCTCGAGGAAGGTGACGTCGCCGACCTCCGGCCGTCCGGGGTGACGATCACCGACGTGGACGGCGGCGCGGTCGACCGGATCGTATCGACGATCGACTGGACGCCCGAGGCCGCCGAGAAGGGCGGCTACGAGCACTTCATGCTCAAGGAGATGCACGAGCAGCCGACCGCCCTGCTCCAGGCGATCACCGGGCGGGTCACCTCGGACGACCGGATCGAGCTCCCCGAGCTGGCCGATCTCGGGCCGCTGCTCCGGACGATCGAGCGGGTCGAGCTCATCGCCTGCGGCACGGCCTACTACGCGTCGCTCGTCGGCGCGGCGGCGATCCAGGACTGGGCCGGGATCCCGGCCCGCGCGAACATCGGCTCCGAGTTCCGCTACAGCCCGCCGCCGCTCGACGCGCGGACCCTCGTGATCGCGGTCACCCAGTCGGGCGAGACGGCCGACACGATCGCCCCGACCCGGCTCGCCCGCGAGCACGGCTGTCCGATCGTCGCCGTGACCAACACGGTCGGCTCGGCGATCACCCGCGAGGCCGCCGCGGTCCTGTTCCTCCAGGCCGGACCGGAGATCGCGGTCGCGGCCTCGAAGACGTTCGTGACCCAGGTGACGACCCTGGTCATCCTCGCCGCGGCGATCGCCAAGGCCCGCGGCCGGCTTGGCGCGGAGCAGGAGCTTGAGCTCGGTGCCGCTCTGCGCCGCCTGCCCAAGCAGGCCCAGGCCGCGCTCGACGCCGCGGGCGACGTCCCCGACCTCGCCCGGCGCTACGTCAACTCGCGCGGGTTCATGTTCGTCGGGCGCGGCTACACCTACCCGGCGGCGCTCGAGGGGGCGCTCAAGCTCAAGGAGGTCAGCTACGTCCACGCCGAGGGCTACGCGGCTGGCGAGCTGAAGCACGGCCCGATCTCGCTGCTCGACCCGGAGGTACCGCTCGTCGCTGTCGCCACCCGCTCGTCGGTCTACGACAAGCTGATCAGCAACGTCATGGAGGGGCGTGCCCGGGACGCCCGGGTCATCGCCGTGGCGACCGAGGGCGACGTCCAGATCGAGCGTTTCGCGGACGAGGTCCTGTGGGTCCCCGACACGCACGAGGCGCTGAGCCCGATCCTGGCGATCATCCCGCTCCAGCTGTTCGCCTACTACACCGCGATCGCCCGCGGAACCGACGTCGACCAACCGCGCAACCTGGCCAAGTCCGTCACGGTCGAGTAGCGGGATCGTGAGCCGGCAACCTCAGCGGGGAGCCGACACGCAGCCCTCCGAGGCCCGAGGCGACGCCCCTGCGAGCCATCGGTCCGAGGATGAAGCTCCGCGACGCCATCCGCCCGAGGGTGTCGTGCCCGCGGGAACGACCGAGCTCGGGATCGACGTCATCAAGGTCGATCGAATCCGGGCGGCCCTCAGCCGGTTCGGTTCCCGCTTCTCGAACCGGGTCCTGACGCCTTCGGAGCGGCGCTACGTCCGCGATCGTCCGGAGACCTTCGCCGGGCGTTGGGCGGCCAAGGAGGCGGTCAGCAAGGTCCTGGGGCTGGGTATCCGCGGGATCGGCTGGCGCGAGATCGAGATCGAGCGGATGCCGACCGGGCAACCGGCGGTCCGCCTCCACGGCCGGGCGGCCGTCCGGGCCGACCAGCTCGGCATGGAGCGGATCGCCGTGTCGATCAGCCACGAGTCCGACTACGCGGTCGCGATCGCGTTCGGGATCCGGACGGCCGGTGGGCGGTACGTCTTCCCGCCCGACATCGAGGATCGGCTCGACGAGCACGAGCGGCGGATCCTCGCCCGGATGGACCGGCTCAGGGCGCTCGCTGCGGAGACGGACGGTGCCTGACCCGGCGCCGGCCGGCGGGTCACCGGCCGCGCTCGAGGTGCTCGACGACAAGACCGTCGCTGCGCTGATCCCGGAGCGCCCGGCCCGCGGCCACAAGGGCACGTTCGGCAAGCTCCTCGTGATCGCCGGCTCGCTCGACTACGCGGGCGCCGCACTGCTCGTCTGCCGGTCGGCCGGACGGGCCGGCGCCGGTCTGGTCACCCTGGCCGTCCCCGAGTCGCTCCAGCCGCTGTTCGCGGCGAAGGTCGTTGAGGCGACGACGATGGCCCTCCCGGAGGACGACGTCGAGGAGGTCGAGCCCGAGGATGCCCTCGCCCGGATCATGGACCACGAGCATGACGCGCTCGTCGTCGGACCCGGGTTGCGGCCGGGCCTGGCCACGGCCGACCTGATCGGCGCCCTGCTCGCCGTCGAGGGCGAGGGGGGCCCGCCACCGGCGGTCGTCGACGCCGAGGCGCTCCGCTCGCTCGCCGTCCGCGACGAGTGGTGGGAGCGGGTCCGACGGGCGTGCGTCCTGACCCCGCACGCGGGCGAGTTCGCCCGGCTCCGCGCGGCCAGCGGGATCGCGCCCGCCGCCGATGGCGATCTGGCCGAGGACGATGGCGCGCGGGAGGCCGCCGCCCGGGATGCGGCAGCTCGCTGGAACCAGGTCGTCGTCCTGAAGGGAGCCCACACGATCGTCGCGGCGCCGGATGGTCGGGCGGCGCGGGCGCCGTTCGAGAACCCGGCCCTGGCCAGTGGGGGCACAGGCGACGTCCTGGCCGGGACGATCGGAGCCCTGCTCGCCCAGGGTCTCGGTCCGTACGACGCGGCTCGCCTCGGGGTCTACCTCCACGGAGCGGCCGGCGACGTCGTTCGCGACCGTCTCGGCGATGCCGGCCTGCTCGCGAGCGACCTGCCGTTCGAGATCGCGCTCGCCCGGAAGCGCCTGGTGGCGCTCGGCCAGCGCCGCGCCCGGCCGGCTCGCCTCGGCTTCGGCGCCGTCGGCCGCGCAGGGACGCCCGTCGAAGGCGCACCCAGCAGCGGCTCGTGACCGACGCCGCGTCGCTCGTCGGCCGCCTCGCCTCGGCCGGCCTCCCGGCGCTCCCGAGGACGGCCTGGCTCGAGATCGATCTCGACCGGCTGCGGGCGAATCTCGCGGCGCTCCGGGCCGCCCTCCCGGCCGGGGTCCGGGTCGAGCCCGTCCTCAAGGCCGATGCCTACGGCCACGGCGCCGTGCCGATCGGCCTGGCACTCGAGGCGGCCGGCGCCGACGGGTTCTCGGTCGCGACGTTCGACGAGGCGGTCGAGCTCCGCGTCGGCGGCCTCCGGGCGCCGCTCCTGTGCCTCTACGCGATCCCACCCGAGGTCGTCGCCCCGGCGATGCGCCTCGGGCTGGCCGTCAGCGCATCCGGGGAGACGAGCCTCGGGCGGATGATCGACGCCGCGGCAGCCGCCTGGCGGGCTGAGCGGGGTCCGCGTCCGCGACGAGCCCTGCGGGTCCATCTCGACGTCGAGACGGGGCTCGGTCGAGCCGGGCTCGATCCGGACCGGATCGCGGCCGCCGTCGGTCGTCTCCGGACAAGCCCCGGGGTGCGGCTGGCGGGCGTCTGGTCCCACCTCCAGCAGGCCGACGACCTCCCGCGCACCGAGGGCCAGGCCGAGCGGTACGCCGCCGCGCTCAGGGGGCTGGCCGAGGCGTGGGGCGGCGCTCCGGCTCGTCATCTCGCGGCGAGCGCCGGGCTGCTCGGACGGGTCGTGCCTGCCTACGACGCCGTGCGAGTCGGGCTGGCGACCTATGGGATCGTGCCCGACGACGTCGTGCCGGCGGCAGCGGCGAGCGCCCCGGCGGCCGCCCTTCGGCCGATCCTGTCGCTCCACGCCCGTCCGGTCCGGGTCGCCGAGCTGCCGGCGGGGACCGGGATCGGCTACGGCCCATCGTTCACGACCGCCCGACCGAGTCGGATCGCGACGCTCCCTCTCGGCTACGGTGACGGCTACCCGCGGGCACTGTCGAACCGGGCCGAGGCGCTCGTCCGGGGTCACCGGGTACCGCTCGTCGGGAACGTCGCAATGGACGCGCTGATGGTCGACGTGACCGACGTCCGAGGGCGGCCGGTCGACGTCGACGACGAGTTCGTGCTGATCGGGTCGGACGGCGACCAGTCGATCCCGATCGAAGAGCTGGCGCGACTGCGCACCACCAACACCTGGGAAACGGTCACGGCCATGTCCCGCCGCTTGCCCCGGGTGTACCATGCCGCGGCGATACCGGTGGCCGTCCGGACCATCGCGACGTGGAGGGATCGGTGAGTCGCATCCAGCTCTGGAATGGTGACATCTGCGAGCTCGAGGTCGACGCGATCGTCAATCCGGCCAATCCGAGCCTGTGGATGTCGACGGGCGTCGGTGAGGCGCTCAAGGCGATCGCGGGCGAGGAGGTCGAGTTCGCCGCGGTCCGCCAGGCGCCGGTCTCGGTCGGCGAGGCGATCGTGACGCCGGCCGGTCGACTGGCTGCCCGGCTTATCATCCACGCCGTTTCGCTCGATCGCGATCGGCGGACGAGCGCGTGGGCGATCGAGACCGCCGTGCGGAGCGTGTTCGCCCGGGCCCGCGAGCAGGGGGTCACGTCGATGGCGCTGCCCGCGCTGGGGACCGGCGTCGGCGCGTTCCCGATCGACGATGCGGCCCGGATCGCCGTGACCACGGTCCGCGACGAGCTCCGACGCTCGCCCGAGATCGGGGTGGTCACGTTTGCGGTCCGCGGGGCGGCCGCCTACGGCTCGTTCGAGCGCGCTCTTGCCGCACCGGTCGCGATCGAGGTCGTCGCGGACCCGGTCCCGGTGGCGAGCGGTCTGGGCTCGCTCGGCGGAGCGCTCCGATGAGCTTCCCGCGGGAACGGACCGACGAGCAGCGCGACGACCTCGTCGAGCAGGTCGCCCGCGAGATCCAGTTTCGCGGGCTGACCGCGCCGGCCGTCCACTTCCTCAACGCCAGCCGCCCGTACCGGCCGCTCGGCAGCAACGCGATGCTCTTCTTCGATCCGACCCTGCGTGGGCTGTTCGGGGGCGACGTCTCGTCCGCCTCGGCGATCCTGGCCGACGACATCGGGATCGAGCAGCTGATCGACCGGCTCGAGGAGTTCGACGAGGACGACACGGTCGACGCCTGAGCTCGGCCGGCCCGGCCTCGGCGGGCTTCCCACATCGGCCGCCCCGGAGCGGCTCGGCTAGCATGGACCGGTGACCGTCGATCCCGCCGTTCGAATCGCGCTTGATCTCGGCGCCGCGACGGCGTCCGCAGCGCTCATCGGCCCAGTCGACGGCCGGCGACGCCTGCTCGGATCGGTCGCCCTCCCGGCCGGCGTCGACGAGGACGTCCTCGTCGGCCACCTCGTCGACCGGGTCCGGGCGGCGGACCCCGGGTCGGCCGATCGACTCGGCCTCGACAGCCGAGCGGTGGCGGCAGCCCCGCGGCTCATCGCCCGCTCGACGCCGCCGCCGGTCCTGGCAGTCCTCGCCACGACCGTCCGTGAACGGCGCGGCGGTCGAGGCGATCGCCGGCGTCGCGGCCTGGCGTGTCCGCGGAGCGAGCCTGGACCAGGACGGACCGGTCGGGCTGACCCGGATCGCCCTCGAGCGGGACGTCGACGCGATCGCCGTGACGGGTGAGCCGGCCACGAGCCGGGAGGAGACCGCCGCGCTCATCGAGCTTGGTGCGACCGTCAACGGGATCGCCGGCCGGCCCGGTGCGGCGCCCATGATCCTGATCGGCGAGATGGCCCGCGACGACCTGGCAACGCCACCGGCCCAGGGCATCGGCGACGGGAACGGCCCGGTCTACGCGCCAGGCGCCGACGCCGGCGACTCGCCGGGCGAGCCGCTCCGACGGCTGCTCGACCGGCTCGATCCGAGCGGCCTGAGCCCGCGCCGTCAGGCCCTCAGCGCCGTGCTCGACCTGGCCGTGATCCTCGATCGGCGGATCGAGCTCGTCGAGATCGGCTTCGACGGCGGCCTGCGAGCCGTCGCGGGACCGCACGGGCTGGAGGCCCCGGCGGCCCTCGTCCCGGACGCGGCGCTCGTCCCGGTCGACCTGGACGACGATGCAGTCGATGCGGTCGTCGCCTGGTCGACGATCGCGCTCGATCGGCATCGGATGCGCGATCGCCTCCGCGAGCTCCGACTGGGTCCATGGGTCGAGGCCCATGGCGACGGGGCCCGGCTGCGGACGGCGGCCGCCCGCGCAGCCGTCACGCGGCTCGTCCGGGCGACGCCCTGGCTCGAGGCGCTGGCGGCGCCGGATCTCATCGTCGTCGCCGGTGGCGCCTGGTCGGCCGCCCCGGGCCCGGCCATTGCGCTGGCGATCGCCGACGTCGTTCGTCGACCGGGCGCCAGCCAGCTGGCGTTCGACCACGCCCGGCTCCTCGGCCCGCTCGGCTCGATCGACGATCCGGCCGAGCGGCGCGCGCTCCTGACCGAGCTGGCCGACGATCTCCTCGCGCCGCTCGGCAGCGTGATCGTCCCGCAGGGACTGCGCGCGGGCCGGACAGCCGGCCGACTCGTCGTCAGCGGCCCGGCCGGCCAGACGGAGCTCGAGCTCGTGCCGGGTGGGCTCCAGCTGGTCGACCTGCCCCCGGGCCAGGTGGCGACCGCCGATCTGCGCTTCCGGGACCCGGTCGGGCTCGGGACCCGGGGACGGCGGATGAGCGTCGAGGTCGGCGGCGGGCTCGGTGGCCTGCTCGTGGATCTCCGTGACGTCCCGCTCCGGTTGCCCGAACGGGCGGAGCGCCGCCGGGCGATGCTCGAGGCCTGGGAGGACGCCTTCTGGGCGGGCCACGACGGATGACCGAGCTCGCCAGCCCGAGCTCGGCGACGGCAACCGAGGCGCCACCCGAGCTCGACCAGGGCCTCCTGCTCGTCCCGGCGCGGCGGCTCCTGGACGACGCGCCGGTGGCGCGCTTCGAGCTCGGACCGGGCGACCGGATCCTCGTCGCGCCGGGCGACGCGGTGACGGCCGGCCTCGGGCTCGCGGAGCGGCAACGCGACCCGCGGGTCGACGACGGCCCACCGCTCGAGGGCCCTGAGGACAGCGAGGGCCCGGCTCTCCGGGCCGGCGACTGGTGGCCCGGAGACGGCCACGAAGCGGGCGGGCCGCTTCGTCGACGCCAGCCCCGTACGCCGGCGGGCGAGCTGCTCCATCCGGCTGACGGGCGCTGGCGGATCGCCGCCGGCGCTCACGTCGACCGGCTCGAGGCCCCGGCGGCCGGGTCGGTGGTCGACTCGATCCCGGGTCGCGGGCTCACCGTTCGGCTGTCGGGACAGGCGCTTCGCGGGACGTTCGCGGTCGGCATCCCGAGTCGCGGTCGACTCGAGCCGGTGTCGGGCGAGACGGGGCTCCGCGGTGCGCTCGATGTCGGCCGCGCCGGGGCGATCCTCGTCGTCGACGGTCGGATCGACTCGGAGGCGATCATCCGGGCACGGGCGACCGGTGTTCGCGGGGTCGTCGCCTCCGGCCTTGCCGGCAAGGACCTGCGCGACCTCCAGGGATCGGAGGCGCGTCAACGGGCGAGCCTCCAGCCGCTCGCCCCGTTCGCTGTGCTCATCCTCGATGGGACCGTCCGCCGGCCGATCGCCGGACCGATCGCGAGGCTGCTCGGCGCGCTCGAGGGTCGTGAGGTGGCGATCTTCGTCGACCCGCCGATGCTCGTGTTCGACCCGCCGGCCACCCGGTTCGAGCCGCCGCCGCGCGACTGGGTCCGCGTCCAGGCGGGGGAGCTGTCCGGGCGGGAGGGCCGCTGGCTCAGGTCGGCCGGGCTGCGCCGGTTCGCCGCGGGCGTCCATCTTGAAGCCGCGGCGATCGTCCTCGACGGCGGCGAGGTCGCCGTCGTCCCGGTGGCCGATCTCGAACGCTTCGTCTGACGGCACGCCCAGCTGCAGTCCGCTACCCTCGGGCCATGCTCCCCAGGTCCTCCCGCGCCATGCCACCGTCCGCCGACGTCGTGAACCTGACGAGCGAATCCGCGGAGGCGACCCGCGAGCTGGCCGCCCGCCTCGCCGCGGCGGCCGAGCCGGGCGACCTGATCGCCCTGATCGGCGACCTGGGGGCGGGCAAGACCCAGTTCGCCAAGGGCTTCGCCGCGGGCCTCGGGGTCAGCGCGACGGTCAACTCGCCAAGCTTCGTCCTGATGGCCGAGTACGCCGGGCGGTTGCCGCTGTTCCACATCGACCTGTTCCGGCTGGCCGACGGGCCGGAGGCGCTCGCGTCGGGGCTGCTCGACGAGCGTGAGGGCGCCGGGGTGACCCTCATCGAGTGGGCCGAGCGGCTCGGGTCGGCGCTCCCCAAAGACCGCCTCGAGGTCCGGATCGATGGGACCGGCGACGAGCCCAGGGTGATCGACCTGATCGCCGGCAGCGAGCGCACGCGCCGGTACCTCGAGGCCGCTTCGTGACGGGCCAACCGGAGTCCGCCGCCGGCGGCGGACCCGACGCGCCGATCCTCGCTTTCGACACGGCGACGACGATCGCGGTCGTCGGCCTCGGCACGAGGGACGCTTCGCTCATCGCCGAGACGGCCTGGGCCGCCGGCTACCGCCACGGCGAGGAGCTGCTCGCCCGGATCGACGGCGTGCTGGCCGAAGCCGGCGTCGGCCTCCACGAGCTCGGCGGGATCGTCGTGGGCACCGGACCCGGCGCCTTTACCGGGCTCCGGGTCGGCCTGGCCACGGCCAAGGGCCTGGCTCACGGGCTCGGGATCCCGCTCGTCGGGATCCCGACCGGCGTCGCGCTCGTGAACGCCGCGACGAGCCTCGATCCCGCCACGCCGCCGGTTGCCGGGCTCCTCCCGGCCGGCCCGTCCGATCGGATCGTCATCGAGCCAGACGGTCGAGCGTCGCTCGTCCCGGCCGGCAGCGAGCCGCCCCTCGATCCTGGTTGGCGCCTGTTCGCGATCGATCTGCCCGAGCGGGCCTCGGCTGACGCCCTTGAGCGGGGGGCGCCGATCCGGGCCCAGCTCGCCCGGTCGCTGCTCAAGCTCGGGACAGCTCGCCTGCGCGACGGGCGCCCGGACGACCTCGCGACCCTCGTGCCCGAGTACGTGACGCTGCCGCGCGGCGTGCGCGAGGAACGCGGAGAGATGGCATGGTCGCGCGACCCGAGCTGAGCGTCATCGTCGCGCGGATGGAACTCGCCGACGTGGCCAGCGTCGAGGCCATCGAGCGGGCCAGCTTCAGCGCGCCCTGGCCACCGAACGCCTACCGGACGGAGCTCCAGACGAACCGGCTGGCCCACTACCTCGTGATCCGGGTGGGTCCGGAGATCGTCGGCTACGCCGGGCTCTGGCTGATGGTTGACGAGGCCCACGTCACGACGTTCGCGATCCATCCCGACTGGCGCCGGCGGCGGCTCGGCGGTCACCTGCTGATGGCCCTCCTCGACGTCGCCCTCGAGCGGCGAGCCACCGAGGCGACGCTGGAGGTCCGCCTGTCGAACCTGCCGGCAAGGCGCCTCTACGAGAAGTTCGGCTTCCGGCCGGTCGGGATCCGCCCGCGTTACTACACCGACAACAACGAGGATGCGCTGATCATGACGACCGATCGTCTCGACGGCCGGACGATGCGCGACCGCCTGGCCGGCCTCCGGGCGGCGCTCGCGGCGGTGCCCGACCCGCTCCTCGGCTCGCCCGTGGAGCGACATGCTGGATCCCGGTCGTGGCCGGACGGCGGCGAGCTCAGCCGGCCCCAGCCGGCCCCGGCCAAGCCGGAGGACAAGGGTTGAGCGGACCGCTCCTCCTGGCGATCGAGTCGAGCTGCGACGAGACCGGCATCGCCCTCGTCGAGGGCGGCCGCTGGATCCACGCCAACGTCGTCGCCAGCCAGGTCGCCCTCCACGCGGTGACCGGCGGGATCGTGCCCGAAGTCGCGGCCCGGGCCCACCTGCGCTGGATCGTTCCCGTCCTCGAGGCCGCCTGGTCCGATGCCGGGGCGGGCTGGGACGACATCGACGGCGTCGCGGTGACCTACGGCCCGGGCCTGGCCGGATCGCTCCTCGTCGGCGTCAACTTCGCCAAGGCCCTCGCCCACGTCCGGGACAAGCCGTTGGTCGGCGTCAATCATCTCGAGGGCCACGTCGAGGCCGGCTGGCTGCTCGATCCGGGCGAGGACCCGGAGGCCCGCCCCGAGCCGCCATTCCCGCTGGTGGCCCTCGTCGTGTCGGGCGGTCACACGTTCCTCGTCGAGATGCGCGATCACGGCGACTACCGGCTCCTCGGCCAGACCGTCGACGACGCCGCCGGTGAAGCGTTCGACAAGGTCGGACGCCTGCTCGGGCTCGGCTATCCGGGCGGGCCGGCGATCCAGCGCGCCGCCGAGGACGCGACGCGACGCGACGTCCGGTTCCCACGCGCCTGGCTCGGCGATTCATACGACTTCAGCTTCAGCGGGCTCAAGACCGCCGCCCGGCGGATCGTCACGGCCGCCCGGGCCGACGAGGGCCTCCAGCCCGACGACCCCGACGCGCGCCTATCGACCGCGACGGTTGCCGAGCTCGCCTACGGCTTCCAGGATGCCGTCGTCGACGTCCTGGCAGTCAAGACGATGGGGGCGGCCACGGAGATCGGGGCACGGGCCGTCGTGGTCGGTGGCGGTGTCGCGGCCAACGCCGCCCTGCGGGCCCGCCTCGAGGGCGACGCGGCCGAGCTCGGGCTGCCGCTCATCGTGCCCCGGCCGGGCCTGTGCACCGACAACGGAGCGATGATCGGGGCGGCCGGTGGCCGCCGGCTGGCGGCCGGGGATCTCGCCGGGCTCGACTTGGATGCCCGGCCGTCGCTGCCCTCTGGCGGCCCGATGACCGCGCCGGCCCGGCTCGATCCAGCCGAGGTCCGGCGCTCGCTCCGCGAGGCGGGGCTCCACGCCCAGCACGCTCTCAGCCAGAACTTCCTCGCCGACGTCGAGGTCCTCGAGCGGATCCTGGCCGAGGCGGCGCCGACCCCGGGTCGAGCGGTGCTCGAGATCGGTCCAGGGCTCGGGATCCTCACCGGTGGCCTGCTCGATGCCGGCGCCAGGGTCACTGCGGTCGAGCTCGATCGCGGGCTGGCGAGCCGTCTCCGGGACCACTTTGCCGATTCGATCGCCCGGGACCTGGCCGACCCAGCCGGGCCCGGGACGCTCCGGCTCATCGAAGGCGACGCGCTCGACCAGCCGCTGACCCGGCTCTGTCCGGTGCCGTACGACGTCGTCGCAAACCTGCCCTACCACATCACCAGCCCGATCCTCCATCGGCTGCTCGGGGAGCCGCCGCGTCCCGATCGGCTGGTGCTGATGGTCCAGCGCGAGGTCGCCGAGCGGATCGCGGCGCGGCCCGGGAAGATGAGCTACCTGTCGGTCTTCGTCCAGTACCACGGGTCGGTCCGGCTCGCCCTGCGCGTGCCGCCGACGGCCTTCGAGCCTGCTCCCGAAGTCGACTCGGCGGTCATCGTCATCGAGCCGTATCCGCCGGACGACCGGCTCGATCCGGCCGCGGGAGGACGAGCTGTGGCGGCTCGTCCAGGCCGGGTTCCGGGAACGCCGGAAGATGCTCCACAACGTCCTTGCCCGGCAGCTGGCGCTGCCGACCGAGCGAGTCGCCGAGGTCCTCGCCGCCGCCGGCATCGATCCGGACCGGCGGCCCCAGACGCTCGCGGTGGGGGAGTGGCTGCGCCTGCTCGAGGTGCTCGGACCGATCGGTCCCGACCGACGCGGCCGCCAGGGGGTCGATCGGTGACCGAGCCAGCGGTCGACCCGACCCGGCGCCTGACGCCGGTCGTCCGGCTCGCCCCGGCCAAGCTCAACCTGAGCCTGGCGGTCGTCGGCCGGCTGGCGGACGGTTACCACGAGCTCCACTCGGTCATGGTCCCGCTCGAGCTGGCCGATCGGCTCAGCCTCGCCCCGGGCGGCGGACCGCGCCGACACGCTCCACGTCGAGGGCCTCGTTCCCGGGCCCGAGGCCGACAACCTTGTCCTGCGGGCGCTCGCCGCCACCCGCGAGGCGGTCGGCGCAGGCTGGGCCGGGTCCGGCGGGCCGCCGCCGCCGCTCGCCGCCCGGCTCGACAAGCGGATCCCGGTCGCCGCCGGCCTCGCCGGCGGCTCGAGCGACGCGGCGGCTGCCGTAGACGGCGCCCTCGAGGCGTGGGGCGCTGACGCTGACGATCCACGAGCGCCTGCGGGTCGCGGCCCGGCTCGGCTCCGACGTGCCGTTCTTCCTGGCCGGCGGGGCCGCGCTCGTCGAGGGCCGGGGCGAGGTCGTGACCCCGCTTCGCGGCGTCGTCGGCGATCCGCCCGGCGTGCTCCTCGTGACGGCGCCGGTCGGCGATCTGGACGCGCCGACGTCTTCGCCGCCTTGGACGTCGGTGCGCGGCCGCGCGCGGGGCGGCCGTGCGGACGAGCTCGGCCCACCTCGCCGACGAGCTCCGCGACCGGCCTCAGCGCGCGGCCCTCGTCGACCGGGCTGGCGATCCTCGCGGTGGCCAACGATCTGTCGCGGCCGCGGCCGTCGTCGAGCCGGGCCTCGTCGCGCTCCGTCGGGCGCTCTCCTGCTGCTCGGCCGGCCCGTCGGCCAGTCCGGCTCCGGCCCGACGCTGTGGGTCCTCTATCCTTCTCGATCGGAGGCGCGACGGCGGCCGCGGCCGAGGGTCCGAGCGGCGAACGCGGCGAGGGCCGACTCCCGGTGCCCGGCGGCGGCCGACGCCGTTCGTCGCCGCGACGCACGATCGCCGCTCGGCGCGGCCGACGACGAGGAGGCAACTGATGACCCGAGCACGCGATCACGACGTGCGGAGCCCCGGCCGCGCTCGGGCCGTACAGCCAGGCCATCGCCACCGAGGGCTTCGTGTTCTGCTCGGGCCAGATCGGGCTCGACCCGGCCAGCGGCGAGCTCGCCGGCGGGCATCGAGGCCCAGGCCGAGCGCGTCCTCGCGCAACCTCGAGGCCGTGCTCGAGCCGCCGGCGGCCTGGTTGGGCGACGTCGTCAAGACGACGATCTTCCTCGCCGACATCGGCGACTTCGCCGCGGTCAACGCGGTCTACGGCGCGCCGCCAGGCGCGATCCGCCGCCGGCCCGCTCGACGTTCGCCGTCGGGACGCTGCCCAAGGGCGGCCTCGATCGAGATCGAGGCGATTGCCCGTCGCCGCTGAGCCTTGACGTTCGGCAGACGATACCGGGATGGCCCTCCGACCCGACCATGCGACGGCGATGCGGCGGTACATCCGGGCGCTCCTCCGGCGACCCCGCCGCGGCCGACGGCCTGTTCGCCGACGACTACGAAGAGATCTATCCGCAGTCCGGCGAGCGACTCATGGGTGGCGCCGACGCGATGGCCGCCGTCCGCCGCCAGCCGGTCGGGCTGGGGCTGCTCGGCGAGGCCCACCTGACGAGCTGCGGCGAGGACCGCGTATTCGTCGAGGCCCTGTTCGATTACGGCGAGACCCGCTGGTGGCTCGTGAGCCTCTATGAGCTCGCACCGTGGCCAGCTCCATCACGCGACGGCCTACTTCGGCCAGCCGTTCGCTGCTCCCGACTGGCGGGCTGAATGGGCGGAGCGCTTCGACCCGCTCGATCCGGCCGCCTGGCTCGGCGACGGCGACGGCCGGGAAGTCGAGCGGGCTGAGTTCGAGCGACTGATCCGGGCCACCACCTCAGGTCGCCTCGCCGAGACCCAGCCGTGGATCCATCCCGACTATCGCGGCTCATTCCCGCAGTCGGGCGAGCGGTTCGACGAGGCCGGGCTCCAGGCCGTCGACGAGCGTTACCCGGGCGGTCTGCCCGAATCGAGCCGACCTGGGCCGAGGGCGACACCGAGCGCTGGATCGTGAACCCGGCCAACGTCCCGATCCGCGTGACGGGCGGCGCCGACACGTGGGTGTCCGAGGTACTGCTCAACTATCCGTCGGGCGACCGGTATCACGGGGTCAGCATCCAGATCTTCCGCGAGCGCCGGCTGTGGCGCCAGCGCTTCTACTACATGGGTTCGTTCGAGGCGGCCCAATTCCGGGCCGATCTGGTCGAGCGGTTCGACCCCGACCGCGCCCTCGACTGAGGACGAGCCGGCCGTCGCCGGGCGGCTCGCGGGCCGTGCCCGGACGATCGGCCGACGTTTGACACCCCGATCGGGACGCCCCTACGATGCCCGAGCCCTGATGAAGCCCGAACCAGCCCCGCCACGCACCGTCGCGGTCGTCCTCGCCGCGGGGCTCGGCACGCGGATGAAGTCGCGCGTCCGAAGGTGCTCCACGAGCTGTGCGGCCGGCCGATGCTCGGGTACGTGCTCGAGGCGGCTCGCGCCGCGACCGACCAGCGCCCGCTCGTCGTCTACTCACCCCCGACCGAGGCGGTCCGGGACGTCGTTCGCCGAGCGTCGCCGACATTGCCCTCCAGGACGAGCCACGCGGGACCGGCCGATGCGCTGCCGCGCGGCGCTCGCGGCGCTGCCGGACGACGTCGGCCGAGGTCCTCGTCCTGTCGGGCGACGTGCCGCTCCTCGAGGCCGACCTGCTCGTGGCGCTGCTCGAGCTGCGGCGCCGGGACGACGCGGCGATCGCGCTGGTCTCCGTCGACGCCTCGACCCGGCCCGTCTCGGCCGGGTGGTCCGCGACGACGACGGCACGGTCGAGCGGATCGTCGAGGCGAAGGACGCGACCGAGGACGAGCTCGAGGTCGACGAGATCAACGCCGGGCGTGTACGCGATCGACGCCGCCTGGCTGCGGCGCCGGATCGGCGACCTGCAGCCCGTCGCCGACGACCGGCGAGCTGTACCTGACCGAGCTCGTCGCGCTCGCCCGCGAGGACGGGCGATCGTGGCGCGGTCGACGTCGACGACGACGGCACGCCTGCCCGGGATCAACGACCGGGCCCAGCTCGCCGAGGCCGAGTGGCGACTCCGCGGGCGGATCAACGAGCGCGCATCGCCTGGCCGGGGTGACGATGCTCGACCCGTCGACCGTCTACGTCGATGCCGGCGGTCGAGCTCGGCCGCCGGACGTGGTCCTCGAGCCCAACGTCGTCCTGCGCGGGCGCGACGTCGATCGGGGAGGGGACCGGATCGGCGTCGGGCTCGCAGATCGTCGACTCGACCGTCGGCCGCGACTGCCGGATCTGGGCGAGCGTGGTCGAGCGCTCCGAGGTCGAGGACGAGGTCACGATCGGGCCGTTCGCCCACCTCCGGCCGGGCTCGTCGATCGGCCGCGGCGCCGAAGATCGGCAACTTCGCCGAGGTCAAGAACAGCCGCCTCGGCGCGGGCGTCCAGCAGCACCACATGAGCTACCTCGGCGACGCGGACGTCGGCGCCGGCACGAACGTCGGGCGCCGGCACGATCACCGCCAACTACGACGGGCAGCGCAAGACACCGGACGACGATCGGCGACGACGCCTTCCTCGGCGTCGACACGATGCTCGTCGCGCCGGTCGAGGTCGGCGACGGGGCGAAGACGGGCGCCGGCGCCGTCGTCACGAGGGACGTGCCGGCCGGCAAGCTCGCCGTCGGCGTGCCGGCGCGGATCCGCGAGCCGCGCGCCGCCCGATGCCGGCCGAGCCCGAGACCGCGGCGAGCCGACGCGAGCGTGAACCTGCCCGATCACGCGAGCTCCTGTTCCTCGTCATCCTGACGGTCCTCGAGGGCTTCTTCGTCGCCGCGGAGATCGCGCTCGTCTCGATCCGCCGCAGCCGCGTCGAGCAGCTCGTCGAGGAGGGCAACCGCGGCGCCCGCCGGGTCCGCAGGCTGCTCGACGACCCGGGCCGGTTCCTCGCCGTCGCCCAGCTCGGCCTCACCTTCATCGGCTTCTTCGCCTCGGCGTTCGCGGCGGTCAGCCTCGCCGACGGCTCGCCGGCCTGCTCGAGCAGGTCGAGCTGGCCCGCGGAGCGGCCGGCCGGCATCGCCCTGCGTGATCGTGACCGTGATGCTGGCGCTGTTCACGATCGTGTTCGCGCGAGCTCGTCCCGAAGACGCTCGCGCTCGCCAACCCCGAGCGGTTCGCGCTGGCGCTGTCGCGGCCCGATCGACTTCCTCGGCGCGGCTGCTCGGCCCGGTCGTCGCGCTCGCTGACCGGCGATCACCCGCTCGGTCACCCGGCTGTTCGGCGCCGAGGTCACGCAGGAGGCGCAGATCACCGCCGAGGAGCTGCGCCTGATCGTCGAGCGCGGCGGCGAGCAGGGCATCCTCGAGGCCGAGGAGGAGCAGATGATCAACGCGGTCATCGAGCTCGGCGAGCGGCGCCTCCACGAGGTCATGGTCCCGCGGATCGCGATCGTCGCCCTGCCGGCGACGCGACGCTCGACGAGGCGATCGACACGTCGTCGAGGAGGGCCACTCGCGGGTCCCGGTCTACGAGACGTCGGTCGACGAGATCGTCGGCATCCTGTACGCCAAGGACCTGCTGCCGTATCCTCAAGCCGCGACGCCGGCCCGCGGCCGGCGCTGCGCACGCTCCTGCGGACGCCCGGTGCTTCGTGCCCGAGTCGATGTCGATCGACGACCTGCTCCACGAGTTCCAGCGGCGCAAGGTCCACATCGCGATCGTGCTCGACGAGTACGGCGGGACGGCCGGCCTGGTCACGATCGAGGACCTGCTCGAGGAGATCGTCGGCGAGATCCAGGACGAGTACGACGTCGAGGAGCCGATGGTCGTGCGGCTGTCCGACGACGAGGCGCGCGTCGACGGCCGGGCGGCGGTCGACGAGCTGCGGAGCTGTTCGACCTCGAGCTCGAGCTCGAGGACGAGGACGAGTACGACACGGTCGGCGGGCTCGTCTTACCACCGGATCGGCGGGTCCCGGTCGCCGGGCGACGAGGTCCACGTCGACGGCCTGCGCCTGACGGTCGAGTCGACCGACGGCCGGCGCGTCGGCAAGGTCCTGGCGATCCGCGAGCGCTCGGTCGAGGAAGCCGACGACCGACGAGGCCGACGGCTAGGTCGAGCCCGCCCGAGACCGCGCCACGCGCGAGGTAGCCGCCGCCCGCCGGGGAGCCGCCGCCCGCCGAATCAGGCGCTGCGCCTCAGGCCCAAAACCGCCCCGCCGCCCAGATATGAGCACCATCGCTACCACGCGCGCCGGCGGCCGGACCGTCCTGCCGCGACGCCGATCTGGGTGCCTTCAGCGTCTGAATATCGAGCACCATTCGTCGCGGGAGCCGCTGAAGGTGGCAGGTCGTCAGGCTCCCGGCCACGCAACCGGTCGCGTAAGAATGGCGGTCATGACATGTGCGACTGGCGGTCGGCCCGACCGTGCGGGCGGAGCCCGCCCGCTGCGCGCCGACCGCCCGGCGGAGCCGAACCCTAGGCGCTGATCACCGAGACGATGATCTCGCTCGAGGCTGGCGCGGGCCGCGGGGTCGAGCGTGCCGGCCGCGCCGAGCTCGGCGAGCGCCGCGTCGCGGTGGCGCTGGGCCTGGTCGCGGGTGTAGTCGCGGGCGCCGGTTCGCTCGAGGATCGCGACCGCCTCGGACGAGCTCGGCCGAGGTCGGCGCCGCGGCGCCCTGGAGGGCAATGAGCCGGTCGCGGTCGGGCGGATCGGCGTGCTCGAGGGCGTAGATCACCGGCAGCGTCTTCTTGTGCCGGGCAAGGTCGGTCGGCTCCTTGCCGGTCGACTGCTCCTGGCCCCAGATCCCGAGCAGGTCGTCGTTGAGCTGGAAGGCGAGGCCGAGCGCCCAGCCGAACGCGCCGGTAGCGGGCGATGACCGCCTCGTCATCGGTCGCCAGCAGCGCGCCCGCCTCGATCGAGGCGGAGATCAGGGCCGCCGTCTTGCGGCCGATCATGTCGAAGTACAGCTCGACCGACATCGCCTCGTCGTGCTCGGACGTCCAGATGTCGAGGTACTGGCCCTCGCACAGGGCGCACGCAGGTCTCGTCGTACAGGCGCATCAGGCGGAGGACCTTGGTGTCGCGGAAGCCGAGGTCGGTCAGGCGGTGGAGCGCGACCCGGCTGCAGGCTGAACAGCATGTCGCCGGTGTTGATCGCCTGCGGGATGCCGTGCAGCGCCCAGAGCGTCGGCCGGTGGCGGCGCTCGACGTCGCCGTCCTCGATGTCGTCGTGGACGAGGCTGAAGTTGTGGCCGAGCTCGACGGCCGCGGCGCCCGGCAGCGCCGGCTCGTGGTCGCCGGTGATCGAGGCGTAGGCGAGCAGGCCCAGGAGCGGCCGCATCCGCTTGCCGGTCGGCGCCGCCGCTGCCGTCGAGCCCGAGGTGATAGCGGACCATCTCGTAGACGCCGGCGGTCGACGGGTCGCGGTCGCGGACGACGCGCAGGATCTCCGTCCTCGGTGTCGGCGATGAGCTCGGCCAGCTCGATGCCGGGCGGTCGTGGCGGCCATCCTGGCCCGAGTGTACGTCGCCGACAACATGTGCGTCCAAGGTAGCCGGTTCGGCTCGGAGGCGGCCGGGCACCTCGGCCGAGTCGGCGGGTCGCCGGTTCGCCTCGGGCGGCACCCGCCAGTTAGCGGGCCGCCGGCTCCTGTCTCAGCGCCGGTGGTACCGTGGGCTCGTGCCCAGGCCGCGCACCTTCACCACCGACGCCATCGTCCTCTCGCGGTTCGACCTCGGCGAGGCGGACCGCGTCCTGACCCTGATCACGCCCGGCGACGGCAAGCTCAAGGCGATCGCCAAGGGGATCCGGCGGCCGACGTCGCGCCTCGGCGGCAGCGTCGAGCCGTTCGCCGAGCTGCGCGTCGCGCTCGCGCAGGGCCGGACGTTCGACGTCGTGACCCAGGTCAGCGTCGGTCATGCCTGGCTGCGACTGCGCGACACGCTCGAGACGGCGGCGACGGCGTGGTACCTCGCCGAGCTCGCCGACCGCTCGCTCGAGGAGCGGCACGCCGGCCGAGCCCTGTACCTGCTGCTCAAGCGGGCCTACGAGCTCCTCGACGCCGGGATGGCCCCGGGCCGGGTCGCGCGCTGGTACGAGATGCACCTCGACCGACGAGCTCGGCGTCCGGCCCGAGGTCGACCGCTGCGTCGAGTGCGACCGGATGCTCGAGGCGAGCGACACGTTCCGCTGGGTCCCGCCGCTCGGCGGGGTCATCTGCGAGCGCTGAACCGGGTCCGCCGGCCGAGCGGACCGGCCTGAGCCTCGAGGCGCTCAAGCTGCTCAAGGCCTACCAGCGGATGGACGTCGAGGCGCTCGCCGAGCTGCGCGTGCCGGCCACGGTCGAGCGCGAGGTCGAGGCCGCGATGCGCGACTTCGTCCGGGTCGCCCTCGAGCGCGACGCTCGGTCGCTCGCCGTTCCTCGACGAGGTCCGGGCGGGCCACTGAGCCCGGCTCGACGACAGCTGGATGGACGCCTGACATGTTCGACCTGACGACGAGGGCCGGGGCCGCGGCCGCAGCCCGGCTCGAGACCGAGCTCATCGCCTGGCTTACGACGGTTTCGCCCACCCGCCAGCCCCAGGCCTCGCCCGTCTGGTTCCTGTGGGCCGACGGCGAGTTCCTCGTCTACAGCCTGGCAACGACACCACGGATCCGGAACATCGCCGCCAACCCGACGGTCTCCCTCAACCTCAACAGCACGCACGACGGTGGCGATGTGGTCAGCGTCGAGGGTGAAGCCCGGATCGACCGCGACGACCCGGGTGCCGCGGCCACGCCGGCGTTCGTCGCCAAGTACCGCCGGCTGCTCGACGAGTACGGCTGGACGCCCGAGCGGTACGCGTCCGACTATCCGATCGCGATCCGGATCCGCCCGACCCGCTGGCGGGTCGGCTGAGTACGGACGCCAGCCTCGGTGGCTATCGCCCCGGCAGCGTGACCTGGAGCTTGATCAGCGAGCCGTCCTTGCCGAGCGCAAAGACCTCACCCTTCGGCCCGAATTCCGGTGGTCCGAGGAGCGGCATGGCTGGGCCGGACCAGCGGCCGATGAGGCGGTGAGACGGGTCGAACACGTCGATCGAATCACCACCACAGCCGCCGATGTAGGTGTTGCCGGCGGAGTCGACGGTAACGTCGCATGCCTGCCCATCGAAGGCGTCGACTTCGCGCCCGTTCGTATCGAGATAGAGAACCCGCCCGGTGTCGTCATTGCCGACCACGATCCGTCCCTTGGAGTCGATGTTCGCGTCGTGGCCGTGTCCGGTCATGTCGGGCCGCGTCGATTGGTCGACCTTCCAGAGGAGTCGGCCGGTCGGGGAGAACTTCTGGAGGTTCCTCGCCTCATCATCGAGCACGTACACGTTGCCGGCGGCGTCCACGCTGAGGTCGAACGACCAGGTGAACTCGCCGTCGCCGGTCCCGCGCTTGCCGAACTGACGGATGTAGGTCCCAGACGGCCCGAAGACCTGGACCCTGGCGTTTTGGGAGTCGGAGACGTACACCCGCCCGTTTGGCCCGACGGCGATCGACGCGTGGTACTTGTCGCGGCCTCCGAAGTCGAATTGGCCGTCGCCGCTGCCCTGTTCACCCCAGCGGGTTACGTGCCCTCCGAAGGCATCGACCACGGTCACTGACGGGTGGAGGTCGGTGATGTACACGTTGCCCTGGGGTCCAATGGCAATGGCGACCGGCTGGTCGAGGCCGAGCTGGTCGGCGCTGTAGCTCCCGATGACCGTGAAGGGGTTGGGCACGACGGTCGTCGGACTTGGGCTCGCTGCCAGGTTCCGGGCGGGAGCCCAGACCGGCGCGTCCAATCGGGCGCCCGGATCCCCCACGGGAAGTTCGACCGAGCCGGATCCATCGGCTCGCATCACCCTGAGGCGTTGTGCCGGGCCATCGGTCCGACTCCAGGCGATCCAGGTCCCGTCAGGAGACCAGGTCGGGTTGTCGTCCGGCTCCGGATCGTCGGTGAGCCTTCGAAGCCCGGTGCCGTTCACGTTCACGATCCAGATATCGCCGGCTCCACCAGCCGCTCGGCCCCTGAATGTGAGCCGGTTTCCGTCCGGCGACCAGGCCGGCTGCGAGGCATCGACATTTCGCGTGGCCTGGATGGCACATCCGTGGGGCGGGACCAGCCAGAGATCCATGCCACTGCGGAGTGCCACCGTCTGGCCGTTCGGCGCTACAGCCAGGTCCTGGCCGGAAGCCGCCTTGGCCGCATCGGCGGAGCAATCGCCCGTACCAAAGGGCACCACGGATTGACCGTTTGCGGCGAGCTTGGCTGGGATCGTGGGGGTGTCGGGCGCACCCTGGCGCTGGTCGATGAGCAGCTCGCCGGACGGCAGCCAGGCGAAGAGCCCGAGCGTGACCAGGGGCGCGCCATTGTAGAAGTCGGACAGCTGCCACGTGCCCGGCCACCCCCGGTTGGTCGACTCTGGGTCGTCGAGGCTGGCGATACCGAGGCCACCGTTCGTGGTGAGGTAGACGATCTTCTCGTAGTTCTGCCCCGGCTTGAATTCCAGTACGTTCTCGTTGAGCGGCGTCAACTGGCGGGGCTCGGTCCCGTCTGGCTTGGCTACCCAGACCTGAGACGTCGCCCGGCTGCCGGCGTCAAGCTGTTGCGAGCTACGAAAGGCGATCCGGCCTGGGAGGGCCGCTACGTCGACGACCCCGGCCGACGCGACGCTGGACGCTGCTGGTGAAGCGCTCGGGCCGGTGGCCGGCAGCATGGAGGCGGCCAGGGAACCGGCGATCGCGATCAGCGCGATGCCGCCACCGCCGATGAGTAGCAAGCGGCTGCGACGGATGGAGGGCGACTCAAGGGCCGGCAGGCGGAATCTCGAGGCGCTCGCGGCCGGGCCCCGGGACACGGCGAAGAGGTCGATCGGCTCGGCGATCCCCTTGAGGTGCGGTCGCCCGCGCGATCGGAACGAGACGTCGAGGCTCGTCCTGACGAGTGAGCGGACCGTGTCGGTGACCAGGACCTCGCCGGCGGTCGCCTGGGCGCAGACTCGGGCCGCGATGTTGACGGCCGAGCCGACGTAGCCTTCGCGCTGCTCGACGGACTCGCCGGCATGGATTCCAACCCCGACTCGGATCGGCCGATCTGGTCGCTCGGCGGCAGCCTCTGCGGCCCGCGCGACGATCTCGAGCCCGCAGCGCACGGCGGCGCTGGCCGAGGCGAACACAACATAGAAGCTGTCGCCTTCGGTTCGAATCTCGCCACCGCCGGTCTGTGCGATCGCGCTTCGGACCGAAGCCCGGAACGCCTCGAGCAGGTCGGCCGCCGCCCGGTCGCCGTTGGCCTCGACGAACGCCGTGTAGCCACGCAAGTCGCAGAACAGGAAGCCGCGCGTCAGGAGACTGTCAACCTGAACCGCGGGCTGACGTCCATCGGGCGCGGCTGATCCGGGTCCGGCCACGACCCGATTATCGCCGAGGGACCGTGACTTCACGCGGTGGAGATCGCGCGTGGACTGGTGCAGACCGCACTGGACTGCGCCGGACCGCTCCGCTCCGACCCTCCGTCCCGCTAGAATGACCGCGGCGCGCCGGGACGAGCCACCTTTCGAGCGACGGTCAGATCCGGAGGTGGCGTGCGAACGCTGGCGGTCATCAACCATAAGGGCGGCGCGGGCAAGACGACGACTTCGGTCAACCTGGCTGCCGCGATCGGCGAGACCGGCGCTCGTGTCCTCCTGATCGACCTCGATCCGCAGGGTTCCGCCTCCGATTGGGTCGGCGCCCATGACGACAGCCGGGGGATGTTCGATGTCTTCGTCGGCTCGGCCGAGTTCGCGACCCTCGCCCAGCGGACGATCGTGCCCGGCGTCGACATCGTCCCGGCTTCGCCCTGGCTGGTGACCGCCGAGCGGACCCTGATGGGTGACCTGGCGGCGGCGTTCGTCCGGGCGATCGGCAAGCTGCCGGCGAACTGGGACATCGTGATCGCCGATTGCCCGCCCTCGGTCGCGTTCCTCAGCGTCGCGGCGCTGACCGCGTTCCGGGAGGTGCTGATCCCGGTCGAGACCCACGCCATCGCCCTGCCCGGCGTGGCCAGCCTCGTCCGGGAGATGGACCAGATCCGGATGGGCCTCAATCCGTCGCTCGGGGCGCCGCGGATCCTCGCCGGCAGGGTCAACCGGACCGTTCACTCACGGCAGGTCCTCGAGGAGATCCGGCAGACCTACGGCGACCTGGTCCTGACGGCGACGATCCGTGACAGCATCCGCCTGGCCGAGGCGGCTGGGCTCCGTCTGCCGATCACCCTCAGCGCGCACGACAGCCACGCGGCCAACGACTTCCGGGCCGCCGCGGCGGAGATCCTGGGGATCGCTCCGGCGACCGGGACGAGCCCGGATGATGCCGGAGGCGGCTGGCGTCGCTGGCTGTCCCGGGCTCCTGCCACTCGCTGACGTCGTGGACCAGGCGGTCGTCCTCGGCCTGCTCGCTGTCGTTGTGGCCGTGGACACGGCTGCGATCCTTGCCATCCTTGGCCTGACCCTCCGCGGACGGGCATCGGCTGGCCATCAGCACTCGCCGAGCGCGGCTGCCGTCGCTCCGTCGGCTGGCTCGGGGCCGATCGACGAGCCGGTCCTCGCGGGCGCCGAAGGGACCGCGCGCGTCGTCGGGCCAGCGCGCGCCGGCCCGTCAGCACCGGTGCCCGCTGGAACCGATCAGCTGGCCGACGCGATCACCGCCTTCCTCGGGCGGTCCGAGGGCATCTTCCGGGCGGGGGGCAGCCCCGCGACCCCGACGCTCGCCGATGCGGCCCCGGCGCCGCTCCTCGACTCGCCCGGACCCGAGGTGACCTGGTCACCGTCGCGACCGGCTCGCTACGTCCCATCGGGTCCTCGACCCGCCAGGCCGGTCGACCGGCCTGCCCCGATGACCGCCGGCCGAGCCAGGGACGGTGCCCCGCCGCCCGCGAACGTCTCGACCGGCGGAGGTTCGCCGTCGTCGGCCGATGCCATCGATCCGGCCGAACCGCTCGCGGCCCGGCCGCAGCCGGTCACAGCACCGGCTCGCCCGGCCATCCGGCTGCGGGTCGCGCTCGCCGCCCGCGAGCCGTCCGATCGAGTCGTGGCAGTCGAGACCCTCGCCCGCGTGGGTCCCGTGATCGGCGGGCTGCTCCGGGAGCGGACCCGAGGCCGCGACCGGGTCGAGCCGGACGGGCCCGGCCGCTATTCGGTCGTCCTGCCCGATACCTCACGAGACGGAGCGGAGGTGCTCGGCCGCCGCATCGCCACGAGCTGCGACGACTGGTTGGCGGCCGAGCTGCCACCGCTCTGGCTCGAGCTCCGCCTGGACGACCAGCCGGTCGGGGTCCCGCTCGCCGCGCCCGAGCCGCGTCGCGAACCGGGCACGGAACGACGCCGGCAGGTGTCGCAGGACGCCTGAGCTGACCGAGGCGGGCTCCGCGAGGGCGTCGTCGCAGCTATGCTCCGGGACCGGGCGATGGCCCCGCAACTCCCCAGCCATGAGCGGTTCAGGTCGGATCGCGACGGTTCGGTGCGCGGCTGATAGAACGTTCGTACTGGACTTACGCCGCCGATTCGGCCATCATTGCGAATTATCGATGGTCCGGCGAATGCCGGATACCGGGACATCATCGGATCGCTATCGGTCCAAGGGAGGAACAGGCCATGCGGACAGGGGTCCGTCATCGGTTCGTTCGACAGCGCGCCGGGCGGATGGTCCGCCCGGTCGGGTGGGCCGCCGTGGCCGCTCTGCTTGCAATGTCCCTCGCGGGACCCGCGGCCGTCGGGGCCGCCAGCCCACCCCAGCCGACGTACGGATCGGCCACCGTGGATGGCGCCACCGGCGACTGGAATCTCGGCGCCGACAAGTTCGCCGACATGACCGACTCGGGGGTCGCCGGCAAGCCCGTCGTCGCCCACCTCTATCTTCGCTACGACTGCGACACGGAGACGCTCTACGCGCTCGTGCTCGGCGTCGACGGCACCCAGTTCCTGCAGACCCGGCCGGAGAACGCCTACATCCGGATCGACGGCGCCGGCAAGGCAGTCAGCGGCAACAGCGGCAACAATGGCATCCCACCGGACTTCTCGTGGGTGAACCCGGACGGAAAGCTGGCCGACGGCTTCGAGGGATCGCTGCCGCTCGCCGTGGGTAACTACACGGTCCGGGCCCACGTCCTGCGACCCGACAACAGCGACGACAAGTACCAGACGGTCGACAACATCGGTCGGGCGGATCCGCTCGAGCTCGTGTGCAAGACGACGGCTCCGACCGGAACCACGGCCCCGACCGCCACGGCCACCGCCACCGCCACCGCGACCGGTGGCACGGAAGGGACCGCCACGCCATCGGCGTCACCCTCGTCCGGCGGAGTCCACGGCGAGACGGCCACGCCCCATGTGACGCTCCCGCCGACCGCCACGATCGGGCCGAGCGAGCCGCCGTCGATCTCGCTCTCGATGGTCTTCCTCGGCCTGGGCCTCGTCATCGCCGGCGCCCTGGTCCTCCTCGACAAGCCATCCGTGGCTGCCGGCCGTCGCCGGCGCGGTTGACCGCCACACGTTGACGCGATCGGCCGGAGCACGCCTTCGGCCGATCGACGCCGCCTCGCCGACGAACGGGTGAGGCGACCATCGCCGGTCCGCCTCGCGGCGCTTGGGGTGGCCGTCGTGGCCGTCGCTGGAGCGTCCGCACGGATCGCCTTCGCGGTGGTCCCAGACCGCCTCGCGCGGGCTAAGAACCCGGTCCATCGCCGTCCGCCCTACCCGGCCTCCGAGCGGGCCCTCGAGCTCCATCGGGAGCTCGTCGTCGTCGACCTCCACGCCGACTCGCTGCTCTGGGGCCGCGACCTCCTCGAACGCTCCAGCCACAGCCACGTGGACGTCCCCCGGCTGATCGAGGGCGGGATCGCGCTCGAATGCCTCGCCGTCTCGACGAAGGTCCCGCGTCGGGCCAACCTCGAGCGGAACGACGGCCGGTCCGACGACGTTACGCTCCTCGCCCTCGCCCAGCATTGGCCGACGTCCACCTGGCGGAGCCTCCTCGCCCGGGCGCTCTACCACGCGGCGCGGGCGAGGGCGATGGCCGACCGCTCCGACGGACGGCTCAGCCTGATCGACAGCCGGCCCGGTCTCGAGGCCTACCTCGCCCGCCGGACGACCGACCGGTCGATCACCGCGGCCTTCCTGGCGATCGAGGGCGCGCACGCGCTCGACGGCGACCTGGCCGGGCTCGATCGGCTGAGCGATGCCGGCTTCCGGATGATGTCGCCGACCCACTTCTTCGACAACGAGTTCGGCGGGTCCGCTCACGGCGTCGAGAAGGGCGGGCTGACCGCCGCCGGTCGCGAGCTCGTTGCCGGGCTGGAGGCCAGGGGCATGCTCGTCGACGTCGCCCATGCCTCCGACCGCACGATCGACGACGTCCTGGCGATCGCCACGCGGCCGGTCGTCGCGTCGCACGCCGGAGTCCGGGCCAGCCACGACTCGGTCCGCTGTCTCGTCGACGCCCATGTCCGGGGCATCGCCGCCACCGGCGGCCTCATCGGCATCGGGTTCTGGCCGACGGCCACGGGCGGCGACGACGCCGCCGCGATCGGACGAGCGATCCGGGCGACGGCCGAGCTGGTTGGCGTCGAGCACGTTGGCCTCGGCTCGGACTTCGACGGCGCCGTGCCGGTCCCGTTCGACGCGACCGGCATCGTCCAGGTCACCGATGCCCTCCTGGCCGAGGGATTCGCCGACGACGACATCGCCGCGATCATGGGCGGCAATGCCGTGCGGCTCCTTCTCGCGACGCTCCCCGATCGACCGGGCTTGACAGTCGCACCCGTCTGACAGATAGTTGCATAAGCAATTACATGCGACCACGGTCGCGCCGAGGAAAGAGCGCAATGCCCGCCATCACCGTTCCTGACATCACCGTCCTGCCGCGCCTACCGGAGCCGGACCCGGCTGTAGCTCGCGCGCGGAGCGTCCGCGGGATCACGAACGCGCCGCAGGGCTTCGAGGGGGAGGGGTTCCCGGTCCGGCGGGCGTTCGCCGGGGTCGACCTGGCCGACCTCGACCCGTTCGTCCATCTCGACCAGATGGGGGAGGTCGAATACGCCCCTGGCGAGCCGAAGGGGACGCCGTGGCACCCTCACCGTGGGTTCGAGACGGTGACCTACATGATCGACGGCGTGTTCGAGCATCAGGACTCGAACGGTGGTGGCGGCGTCATCACGAACGGTGACACCCAGTGGATGACGGCCGGGGCCGGGATCCTCCACATCGAGAAGCCGCCGGAGTGGCTCGTCGCGAGCGGCGGGCTGTTCCACGGCTTCCAGCTCTGGGTCAACCTGCCCGCGGCCCAGAAGTGGTCGGCGCCGCGCTACCAGGACATCCGCGCTGGCGAGGTCGCCCTGGCCACCTCGGCCGACGGCGGCACGCTCGTCCGGATCATCGCTGGCGACGTCGCCGGCCAGGCCGGGCCCGGCTCGACGTACAGCCCGATGACCCTCGTCCACGCGACGCTCAGTCCGGGTGCGAGGCTGTCCCTACCGTGGCGGCCCGACTACAACGCGCTGGTCTACGCAATGGCCGGCGCCGGGAGCGTCGGCCCGGACGGACGGCCGCTCCGGGCCGGCCAGCTCGCGGTCCTGGGCGCCGGAGACACAGTGACCGTGGCCGCGGCCCGGCACCAGGAGAGCCGGAGCCCGAACCTCGACGTGCTCGTCCTCGGCGGCCGGCCGATCCGCGAGCCGGTCGCCTGGCTTGGCCCGTTCGTGATGAACACCCGGGAGGAGGTCCTGCAGGCCATGGCCGACTACCGGGCCGGTCGGCTCGGCACGATCCCGGCAATCCATGGCGCCCCGACCTCGCTGGTCGAGTCGCGGGCCGACGACGCCAGCCGGCCGGCGTGACGGCGGGCCGATGAGCGCCGTCGGCGACGTCGCCGGGGTCGAGGTCCGCGATCGTCCGGACAGGTCCCGCTACGAGGTCTCCGTCGGCGGCGAGCTGGCCGGCGTCGCCACATATCGCCTCGACGAGGGCAGGACGGAGATCACCCTCATCCACACCGAGGTGGATCCCGCCTTCCGGGGTCGCAGCCTGGCCGACCGGCTCGCCCGCCACGCTCTCGACGACGCTCGCGAGCGAGGCCTCCAGGTCCGCCCGGACTGCCCGTTCATGCGACGCTTCATCAAGGCCCACCCCGAGTACGGCGACCTCGTGGCCGACTGGGGACGGTTTCGGGCCCGCTGACGGGAACCTGCTAGCATCGGCCGGCCAACGCCACCCGCGTCCGTCCCTGCCACGGCCGGCCGCCCCCAAATGGAGTCGCCTCGTCGTGACCCACCCCCAGACCTCCGATCCGGAGTCGGTCGCGCCCGCCGTCGCCAGTCTCGACACGATCGTATCGCTCGGCAAGCGGCGCGGGTTCATCTTCCCGTCGTCGGAGATCTACGGCGGGATCAACGCCGTCTGGGACTATGGACCGCTCGGGACCGAGCTGAAGAACAACGTCAAGCGGGCCTGGTGGCGGGCGATGGTCCAGCTCCGCGACGACGTCGTCGGCCTGGACGCCGGAATCCTGATGCACCCCCAGGTCTGGGTCACCTCGGGCCACGTCGGCTCGTTCTCGGATCCGCTCGTCGAGTGCGCGACCTGCCATCGCCGGTTCCGGCTCGACGAGCTCCCCGGCGCCGAGCACTTGACGGCGACCGAGCTTCGCGACGAGGGGATCGTCGAGCGGCTCGGACTGGTCTGCCCGGTCGATGGGGGTCCGCTCTCGGCGCCGCGCCGGTTCAACCTCATGTTCGAGACGCACATGGGCCCGGTCCAGGACGACTCGTCGATCGTCTACCTGCGTCCCGAGACGGCCCAGGGGTCGTACGTCAACTTCAAGAACGTCTTGAACGCGAGCCGGAAGAAGATTCCGTTCGGGATCGCCCAGATCGGCAAGAGCTTCCGCAACGAGATCAGCCCGGGCAACTCGATCTTCCGAACCCGTGAGTTCGAGCAGATGGAGATGCAGTACTTCGTCCGGCCCGGCGAGCCGGCCGCGGCGGCGTTCGAGGAATGGCTTCCGAGCCGCCGCGCCTGGTACGAGGCGTACGGGGTCGACCCGGCGCGGCTCCGCCTGCGCGAGCACGCGCCGGACGAGCTCGCCCACTACGCCCAGAAGGCCGTCGATGTCGAGTACCGCTTCCCGTTCGGCTGGAAGGAGCTCGAAGGCGTCCACAACCGCGGCGACTTCGACCTGTCCCGTCACGGCGAGGCGTCGGGCGAGACCCTCGACTACTTCGACCCCACGACAGACGAGCGGTTCGTCCCCTGGATCGTCGAGACTGCCGCCGGCGCAGACCGGGCTTCACTCACGTTCCTGATCGACAGCTACCGAGAGGAGGAAGTTCGCGGCGAGACCCGCGTCTCGCTGGCGCTCCACCCGGAGCTCGCGCCGTACAAGGTCGCGGTCCTCCCGCTCCTCAAGAAGCGTCCCGAGATCGTCCAGCTGTGCCACGCCATCAAGGCCGACCTCAAGCGGGACCTGATGGCCGTCTATGACGACACGGCGGCGATCGGCAAGCTCTACCGGCGTCAGGACGAGATCGGCACCCCGTGGTGCATCACCGTCGACGTCGACTCGCTCGACGACCAGCAGGTCACCCTGCGCGATCGAGACACGATGGCCCAGGAGCGGATCTCCGTCGACCGCATCAAGTCCGTGATCCTCGAGCGTCTCATGGCCGCGCGGCCGTGACGCCCTGAGTGAACCGTCCCGACCCCGCGTTCCACGCGATCCCAAGGAGCGTCATTCCGGTGTCCGCGACCGTTCGCCGCCTCTTCCTCGCCTTCGTGGCGATCGCCCTCGTCCTGGCCGGCGCCCTGCCGGCCGCCGCCGCGCCGCCGACCGTCCGGGTCGCCGACAATGCCGCGCCCGGCGGTCGGCTCGTCGTCCTCTGGCGGGACCACGCGCCGGTCCGCCTCCAGCTGTCCGGGCTCAAGGCGATCCGGCCGTCGGCGTCCGGCCAGCGCACGGTCGTGACGGCTGCCGCAGGACGGGCCGGCCAGCTCGCAGCCCAGCTCCGTGCCGATCCGCGGGTCATCGGGGTGGTGCCCGATGCTGTCGTCCAGGCGACCGGCTGGCCCGCCGACGCTCCGCCGTCCGATCCGCTCTATGGCGACCAGGAGGACCTCGAGCAGATCCATGTCCCGGAGGCCTGGCCGACGACGACCGGAGACCCGAGCGTCGTCGTCGCGGTCGTCGACACGGGCGTCGACCTGACCCATCCGGACCTGGCCGGGGTGACCGTCGTGGCGCCCCGCAACGAAACGTTCAATACCACCGACGTGACCGACCCGGTCGGCCACGGAACCCACGTCGCGGGCACGATCTTCGCCCGGGCGAACAACGGGACCGGGATCGCCGGGATCGCGCCCGACAGCTCGCTGATGCCGATCAAGGTCCTCGACGGAGACGGCTCCGGCTTCTTCTCCGATGTGCTCGACGCGGTCGACTGGGCCCGGACCCACGGCGCCGACGTGATCAACCTGTCGCTCGGCGGCCTCCTCACCCCGGACGAGATCGCGCTCTTCCAGCCGACCTTCAGTGCCGCCCGGGCTGCCGGTATCCTCATCGTCGCGGCCGCCGGGAACAGCGGCGACCGGCTGATGTTCTACCCCGCCGGGCTGCGCGGCGTCGTCTCGGTCGGGGCGGTCGACCGGACCGACGTCGAGGCCGACTTCTCGACCCACAACCGGGCCGTGGACCTGACTGCACCGGGCGTCGAGACGCTGTCGACTCTGCCCGCCGGGAGCGACCCGGCCGACGACTACCAGCGGCTGAGCGGGACGAGCATGGCCGCGCCGCACGTCGCCGGCGTGGCGGCGCTGGTCTGGGCGGCCCGACCGTCGCTCGATGTCGCCGAGCTCGAGGGCGTCCTGCGGGCCAGCGCGGTCGATCTCGGCGACCCGGGCCGTGACGACCGCTATGGCTCCGGCCGGGTCGACGCGGAAGCCGCGCTGGCCGCTCCGGTCCCGAGCCCGCTGCCCGACTTCGATCCGGCCCCGGGCCCGACCACGCCGCTCGACATCACGTTCAACTCCCCGCTCGGCCCGGTGCGCCAGGCCGCGACCCACGCATCCGTCAGCTGGACGGTCAGCCACGAGGTCGTCGACGGGGTCCTCGTCCGGCTCATCTGGCCGCTCGTCCGCGGCGGGGTCTGCCCCGATGCCAACGACGACGTGTTCGACTACGCGGTCCTGCCGTTCACGAGCCCGACCGAGGAGAACGGGCTCCGGCCCGGGTTCTGCTACCGCTGGGAGGCCCTCGCGTTCGACGAGAACGGGGAGTTCGGCGACGTGGTCAGCGAGTCGGTCACGATCGTCGATCACATCCGTCCGTTCATCCGCTCGCGGGCCCCGACCGCCGGTGCGGTCCACGTGTCGCGCAAGGTCTCACCGCGGGTGGTCTTCTCCGAGCGCGTCTCCGGGGTGTCCGCGGCCACGGTCCGGCTCAAGAACCTGGCAACGAACCGCTGGGTCCGGATCAAGGTGACCTACAACCCGGCGACCGCGACCGCGACGATCGACCCCCGGTTGTGGATGTTCCGCCACGAGCGTTACGCGATCTACGTGTCGGCGGACATCCGCGACGGATCGGGCAACCGGCTCGCGGCGAGCCGCTGGTCGTTCACGACCGACCGCTGATCCAGTCGATCAGTCGGCGGCGACCGCTGACCGAACGGGCTGGCCGGCGTTCGCGGCACCGGCCGGTTCGTCGGATGGTGCCTCGAAGCCCAGGTAGCGGTGGATCGCGGCAGCCGCCCGCTTGCCGTCGCCCATCGCCAGGATGACCGTGGCCGCGCCGCGGACGATGTCGCCGCCGGCGAACACCCCGTCGAGGCTCGTCATCCCGTCCTCGTCGGTCTCGATGTAGCCCGCGCTCGCTCACCTTGAGGTCCGGCGCGGCCGCGGTGAGGATCGGGTTCGAGCGCGTCCCGATCGCGACGACGACCATGTCGCACGGGATCTCGAACTCGGAACCCGCGATCGGCTCCGGGCGCGCACGACCGGACGCGTCCGGCTCGCCGAGCTCCATCCGGACGCAGCGGAGCGCGCGAACCCAGCCGGCTGCGTCGCCGAGGACCTCGACCGGGGCGACCAGGAAGTCGAACCGGATTCCTTCCTGCTCGGCGTGGTGGGCCTCCTCGGCCCGGGCCGGAAGCTCGTCGCGCCCCCGGCGATAGACGATCACCGCCTCACTCGCTCCGAGGCGCCTGGCCGTTCGTACCGAGTCCATCGCGACGTTCCCGCCCCCGACGACGGCTACCCGTTGCCCGTGCAGGACGGGGGTCTCGGCGCCGGCGCTCCAGGCGCCCATCAGGTTGACCCGGGTCAGGTACTCGTTGGCCGAGTAGACGCCCTTGAGGTTCTCGCCGGGGACGTTCATGAACACCGGCAGGCCGGCGCCGACCGCCAGGAAGACCGCGTCGAACCGGCCCCGGAGCTCGACCAGGGTGTAGGTCTTGCCGATGATCGAGTTGGGCACGATCGTGACGCCGTCGGCGACCAGCCGGTCGACCTCGGCCTGGACGATGTCCTTGGGCAGGCGGAACTCGGGGATGCCGTAGACCAGGACCCCGCCCGCGGCGTGGAACGCCTCGAAGATCGTGACCTCGTGGCCGAGCTTGGCCAGCTCGCCGGCCGCGGTCAGGCCGGCCGGCCCGGAGCCGACGATCGCGACGGACTTGCCGGTCGGCTGTGGCCGGACGTGGGTCAGCGCTGTCGGGATGCGCCTGGGCCCAGTCGGCGACGAAGCGCTCGAGGTGGCCGATGGCGACCGCGTTGCCCTTCTTCGCTCGAAGGCAGACGCCCTCGCACTGGTTCTCCTGGGGGCAGACCCGGCCGGTCACGCAGGGCAGGGCGTTGTCGTCGAGGAGCGAGTCGGCCGCAGCCGGGCAGGTCGCCCTCGCGGAGGAGGCGCAGGAAGCGCGGGATGTTGACGCTGACCGGGCAGCCGCCGATGCAGTACGGCTTCGGGCACTGGAGGCAGCGCTCGGCCTCGAGCATCGCGATCTGGCGGGTCAGCCCGAGGTTGACCTCGCGGAAGTTGGCCGCGCGGACCTCGGGATCCTGCTCGGGCATCGCGACCCGCTCGATGGCCATCCGCTCCTTCGCCGTGAGCGGCGGACGGGCTCGGTCATCGGGCCACGACTCGGGTCGGTCGCCGCGGCGCCACGACCGGGTCGGTCTCGGCACGCTGGGCGAGGGCCGGGATGAGGCAGCTCCCGCCGGGCGAGGGCGTCCTGCTCGAACTCGCGGTACGTCGTCAGGCGGTCCGCCAGGACCCCGAAGTCGACCTCGTGGCCGTCGAACTCGGGTCCGTCGACGCAGGCGTAGCGCGTGCTCGCCGCCGACCGACACCCGACAGCCGCCGCACATCCCGGTGCCGTCGACCATGATCGCGTTGAGCGAGACGGTGGTCCGGATCCCGTACGGCCGGGTGAGCTCGGCGACCGCGCGCATCATCGGCACGGGACCGACCGCGAAGACGGCGTCGATCGCCGCCGGCGTCGCAGACGTCCTTGAGCGCCTCGGTGACGAACCCATGGCGGCCGTAGCTGCCGTCGTCGGTGCAGACGATGACCTCGCCGGTCGTCCGCAGCTCGTCCTCGAGGATGACCCATTCGCGGGAGCGACCGCCGATCACGCTCGTGACCTCGACGCCGCGTCGATGGAGCTCCTCGGCGATCGGGTAGACCACCGCGGTCCCGACCCCGCCGCCGACGCAGACGGCCCGGCCCTGGTCGATCAGGTCGGTCGGCCGTCCGAGCGGCCCGGCCACGTCGCGGATCGCGTCACCGGGCTGGAGGGCGACGAGGTCGATCGTGCTCGCGCCGACGGCCTGGATGATCAGGCTGATCGTGCCCGCGACCGGGTCGGCGTCCGCGATCGTCAGCGGGATCCGCTCGGCTCCCTCGACCGAGCCGGACGATGACGAACTGGCCGGGCCGCCGGATCTCGGCGATCCGCGGCGCCTCGACGATGAGCCGGGTGACGTTCGGCGAGAGCTGATTCCGGGCGACGATCGGATGCATACGCTACCCATGACTGCCAGCGGCCGATCCGGCCGCACTTCGATCCTAGTCGGCGGCCCAATCTGTCCTATGCGTCGGGTGGCCCGTTTCGATCGGGCCGAAGGTCACAGGCTCAGCCCGGCGCGACGCCCACCTTGCCCTTCGGCCAGTAGCCACGCGCAGGTATCACCGCGTGTCATCGTGTGTCATTCCGAACCGGGACGAGGGCTGGGAAGGTCGCCCCGGCTCTCGGTGAGCGGAGTCGAGGACCGCACCTAGGCCGCAGCCCGGCGAGTAGGTCGCCGCGCCGCCGAATCGGTCGATTATGGCGAAGGGTATCCGTCGGCCGCGGTTCTATGGTCGTTGACGGTGAATTACAACCGGTCGGTCGGTTCGAGGGCCGTTCTCACTCGACGACAAATGTAACGCCACTCGGAAGATCTTGATCGATAGTTGAGGGCCTGTTCCAAGAACCAGGGTGCCCGCGTCAGCTTCTAGGCTAAGACAGCAGCCCGACTCGGATCGGCAAGCAAGGTCTTGCGGAGACCGGGCCGTGTGGCACTCGTGCCGCTCGGTCGGTCCCGGCTATCGTCGACGTATGAATCAGGTCCCGGGCAGGGGAGCGATGATCGGCATCGCTGCGGGATCGGTGTCCTGTTTGTGCCAGTGTTCGGACCGCTTGCGCCGGCCGCTGCGATCGACACGGTGTAAGACGCAGCCCTTGGGGCGCACCGGACGACCCGCTGACCAGCGGGCGGAGGTTGCCGAGACAGCGCCCGCTGCATACGCAGCCAGCGGGGCGAACCACCCAGGGGGATGATCCCCGCCGCGGCGATCCCGGCGGCGGCGAGCGGGAGCCAGTCCGGAGCGAAGGCCTGGGGGCCGTCCGGGTTCGGGACCGTTTGTTCCCAGGCCCAACCCAGCACCACCGCGACGCACAGGGCCAGTCCGATCCACGGCTCGGCCCTGGTGCCCACTGAGTCGCTACCCTGCGATTGCATGATCGCTCCTCGATGGGCCCTCAGCGTTGACCGTCCGCGTCCAGAACAGAGGCGCACAGCGACCGGGCTGGCGATGACACCCGGGTCCGCGGGACCGTTTCAGCAACTGGGCTAGGCAGCTGTGGAGACCCACGTCCAGGCGTTCCAGACGATCAATGCGTTGAAGACGAAGCTCACAAGGATCAGGAAGTTGTCGTAGAGGCCGGCGTAGGGCAAGCCGAAGAGATTGAAGACCACGACGAGCACGGCAACGACGATGTTGACCCAGCCGATCGCGGGATACGGCAACGTCAGGGACAGGACGACCATGATGATCGGGATCAGCATGATCACTGCGATCCCCAGCCACATTCGCTGGCTGGCTTTTCGGCCCCCGAGCTGGCCCGGTGTGATGTCGCCGGCGAACACGCGCAAGACATCCCCGAGGAGGTAGGTCAGCATCACAGCCACCCACAACCCCGAGAGGATGACCCTCACATCCGCCATTTCAGGTGCCTCGTTCCTGAGCCCCGTTCCGGGTCATCGTGATGATGACTTTTCCGCGGGCGTGCCCGGCTCCGTAGTGGCTGAGAGCCTCGGCGGCTTCACTCAGGGGATAACTGCTGTCGATGACCGGGGTGACCTTTCCGGACTCGATGAGTTCCGTTAGCACAACCAAGTCCTGACGCTTCTCGGTGGCTGCAAACGGGCGGAGCCTCTGGGGCACGAATGGCGACACCACGAGCGCCTGAACCGCGCGGCGGAGGAAACCTCCCAGCCAACGACCGCTGCCCTTGTTGCTGTTGGGGATGAGCGTGCCGCGAGGAGTCAGGGCCCGCCTAAGCTCCGACAATGTCCGGTTCCCCACATTGTCGAAGATCAGGTCGTACTGCTGCCCATTTCTGGTGAAGTCATCGTGGGTGTAGTCGATCACATGGTCGGCACCGATCGAACGAACCAGGTCCACGTTCGTCGTCCTGCAGACGCCGGTAACGTCTCCTCCAAAGGTCTTGGCGATCTGCACGGCGAAGGTGCCCACGCCGCCGGACGCACCATTGATCAAGACCTTGTGACCTGGCTGAACCCGTCCGATGTCGCGGAGAGCCTGCAGTGCGGTGACCCCGTGATCGGTACAGCCGCCGCCTGCTCGAACGTCAGGTTGGAGGGCTTCGGCGCCAATTTCCCTTCCGGCACGCAGACGAACTCGGCAAATCCTCCTGTGCCGATCCCGGCGTAGACCTCGTCACCGGGTCTGAACTCCGACGCGTTGCTGCCGACTGCCTCAACCCGCCCGGCGATCGCGAGACCAAGAACCTTGTTCCTGGGTCTGCGCAGTCCAGTTTCGAGACGGAGAACGTACGGCGTTCCATGCATCACGTCCCAGTCACCCGGATTGACCGCAGCCGCGAGGACTCGCACCAGCACCTCATCGCGCCGCATGACCGGCACATCGACGTCTTCGAGCGCGAGAACACTGGGTGGGCCGTATTCGTGATTAACGATCGCCTTCATACATCCATCCTGAGCCTCCGGTCGGTTTGCGCCCGCTGGGCCGGAGGCGCCCGTCGATCCGCGGGTCAGCGAGAGGGGGGCAGCGCCGGGTGACGCTGACCCTTCTCGACCGTCGCGCCTTCTACGCTGCTGACCCCGACGCAGTGCTCGCATTGGCCCATCGCGACGTGTCACCGGCAGACTCGGGAGCGATCGCCGATGGGTTGAAACCCTTGGCGATCAGCCAAACCGCCATGACCATCTCCTGCAGGAAGAGCGGAGCGAAAGGACGCCGAGCGAGAAGCCCGAACATGCCCCCGAGCGACGGCACGATGGAGAGCGCGGCCCCCGCGAGCCCCCAGGTGGACAGCCACCGGGGCACGAGCCGCGACTGGTAGAGCAGGACGTAGAACATGAGCGCGCCGAGAACGAACGGGATGGCGACCAGCTGATCCCAGATCACGGTCTCGGTACTGCGCACGAAGCCGGCGAGCGGTCCCGCATCCGGCTGCGTGCTGAGCGGGATCAGCAGGAGCCACCCGAGCACGGCGACGATGTAGATGACCGACTCGAGCGCGCCACGGAAGACGACGTACCCCATGGCCAGCGTCTCGTTGTACCGCTTGCCGATCGGCCAGAACACGACCGGCACCAGCGCGAGCGCGAGGCCCGCCAGGAGGACGAGCAGGGCTCCAACGGCCACCTGGTTCGGTTGCGCGGCGACCTGAGCCAGGTAGGCCGGGCCCGACAGGACCGCGTTCGTGACGACCCCGCTGAGGACCATGCCAACGGTTCCGATCATGAACAGCACGCCGATCCAGACGGCGGCCTTCCGATCGGCGCTCATGCCAGTCTTCCTAGTCGAGACGGCGAGCGTTCGGCTCGTGTTCATCTCTGGACTCCTATCGTGGCAGGCCCACTGCCGTGTGGTTGATTGCTGATCGGTGGACGGTCGGGGCGACAGGATGACGACCGCTGTCTCGTGGACCGCGCCGCATAGGCGTCGAGATCCTTGTCATAGGCGGCCCATCTGGCCCACAGGCGGGGCCGCTCGTCCGCGTCCGCGGCACGCGCGCGGACGGCGCGCGACCCACCGGGCAGGTCGACGATGACGTCGGGGTGAGCCTGCAGGTTGAGCCACCAGGCGGGCTCGGGATCGGCCCAGCCGTTCATGGCCATGGTGACCAGGTCGGGACCATCCTCGAAGTAGCCGAGGATGGCCGCTGCGCTCCTCGCCGGTGCGGCGCCCGATCGTCCGCAGGCGCAGCATGCCCCAGCGCGTCGGCCGTCGCGGTCTGAAGGCCGAACCGGCCGCCGGTGACCGAGTAGAGGGCACGCTGCACCACCCAGAACAAACGAATGAACCAGCGCGGCGGCAGATGCGCAGACTGCTCGCGCTGTCCGGTCACATGCATCTTCTTCCCTCCCCTCGCTGGGCGGGCCCACCCGCCATGTGCACGCGCGGGACCTGATCCCGCGAAACGCTGTCCGCATCTAGCTGGCCTCCCAAATCGCCTTCCACATCCCGCGAATGCTCGGCTTCTGCCCGTACATGAGAACGCCCGCGGCGTAGACGCGACCGGCGATCCACGTGGCGGCGACGATCGTGATTAGCAGGATCACTACCGAGAGGACGACCTCTGGGATCCCGGCGGTACCGACGCCCAGGCGCGACAGCATCATGTACGGGGACAAGAATGGAACCCAGGACAGCGCGGCCACCCAAGGCGCGTTCGGGTCGAACGTCCCGATCGAGGTGTAGACGGCTACCAAGTAGCCCGCGGACGCGGCGAGCGTTAGCGGCGTAACGATCTGGCTGACGTCCTCCTGCCGGCTGACGAGGGAGCCGATCGCGGCAAACAGAACCGCGTACAGGACAAACCCGAGGACGAATAACACCGAGAAAGTGATGAGCAACTCGGCCGTCAGGCCGGACGGTACGCCAGCCTGGCTGTCGCCGAGCACGACGGCGGCGACCTGACCCTGCAAGAGCAACGCAGCCACGACCGCCGCGAGGACCGCGCCGAACTGGAGCAGGGCCGCCCCGCTCACGCCGAGGACCTTACCGGCGAGAATCTGCATGGGCGTCGCGGCCGCCAGGATGATCTCCATCATCCGGCTGCTCTTCTCCTCGACGACGCTCTGGGCGATCCAGGTCCCGTACATGATGATCGCCAGCAAGAGGAACATCTCGAGCGCCGAGATGACCGCGAGGTCGGCCACCTCCTGGGCGGGCGAGTCGGGAACCACTGATGAGGTTGTTGGATCTGGCGACCGGAACGCGAGATCCGGCGGAACGAACAGGCTTGTCTGCGATGCCGGGTCAAGGCCGAGACGTCCGAGCCGGTCGGTGACGGCGATCGATGTCGCGGCCTGGCGGCTGATAGCGGCGGTGCGGCTGCTGCTCGGCTCACTCGTATACACCGTGAAGGCGACATCGCCGGTTGCGCCCCGTTCGACGTCGAGCACGGCATTGAGCTGCCCCGTGCGGACGAGCTCGCGGTCGGCGGCGAGGTCCGTCGATCGCCGCACGCTGAACATCGGAGCGTTGTTCGCGCCCGAGCCGCCGCTATCCGCGGGGTTGAGCAGTGCATCGAGGGTCGCCACCGGGTCGCCGTTCAGGTCGCTCGCGCCGACGTACACAGCCACGTGCGTGGACTCCCGGTTGAAGTACGAGATCACGACGGGCGCAAAGCCGACGGCGAGCGCCACGAGCATGAGGACGGCGGTCGAGACGAGGAATGTCCTGGTTCGTGCGCGGACGATGAACTCGCGCCGCGCGACGGCGAGGATGTTCCGAAGATCGGCGCGCGCGAACTCCCTCATGCCGCCAGCCCCGCCGGAGCAGCCGCGAGCGTCCGCTCGTCCGTCGTCGGCGCACCCACGCGTTCGACGAAGATGTCCTCGATCGACGGCTCGGCGATCTCGAACCGCGTCACGTACTCATGACGGGCGAGCGCCTCGGCAAGGATTCGCTCCGGATCTCGCCCATCGCGGAGCTCCACCTCATGGAAGTCGAGGCCTGAGCGACGGACGGTCACGTCTGGCAGGGCGTCGAGCCAGTCGAGATCACGATCGCCCGCAACCCCAAGGCGGACGACGCGCCGGCCGCTCGCACGCTTGACGTCCGCTGTGGCGCCGGAGACAACGAGTCGTCCGCGGTCGATGATCGCGATCGCGTCGCATAGCTCCTCGACCGCCTCCATCTGATGGGTGCTGAAGATCAGCGCCTTGCCCCGGTCACGCAACTCGAGGAATGCGTCCCGCACGAGGGCCGCGTTGATCGGATCGAGGCCGGTGAAGGGTTCGTCCATCAATAGAACGTCGGGGTCATGGAGGATCGCGGCGATGAACTGCACCTTCTGCTGGTTGCCCTTGCTGAGCTGCTCTGCGGGCCGATCCGCATACTCGGCGATCCGGAAGCGCGCGAGCCACGACCGCGCCCGTCGGGTGGCTTCGTCGCGCCGGACGCCATACAGCGATCCCACGAACACGAGCTGTTCGAGGACGCCCATCCGCGGATAGAGCCCGCGCTCCTCCGGAAGGTACCCCCACGTCCGACGTGGGACGGCCGCGACGTTGACCCCATTCCACGTGACCGTGCCCTCGTCCGGGTGAAGGATGTCGAGGACGATCCGCATCGTTGTGGTCTTGCCGGCTCCGTTCGGTCCCAGGAACCCGAAGACCTGGCCGGAACCGACGCTGAACCCGACACCGTCGAGCGCGACGATGTCTCCGAACCGCTTCCTCAGCCCGTCGATCTCGAGCGTCATCGCGCTGCCGCCGCGAGTCTGACCGACGAGGGCGCCGACCATGATCCCGAACGCGACGCCGAGGATCACCTCGTTGAGCAGCAAGCCGAACAACAGCCCGAGTGCGGCGCCGGTGCCGGCCGCGATTGGAACGCCCAAGGACCGTGGGTTCACCTGCATCGCCTGTTGTCTCCCCATCACCGTCCGTTCCCATCGCCGGACCGTGGCAATTGCGCGAGTGATGGCCGGAAGGTGCTTCGATGAACGTCACCGTCCACCGTCAACGACGCTATCTGTGACGAGACAAATCCTCGTCCGGAGGATGGGCGAGATCGTTCACCCGAAGGGGTGATTACGCCCCGGAACCTGCGGCCCGGGATCTCAGTCGCGCCATGCGCAGGCCCGCGTCGAGGCTCGGCAGCCGTGACGCGATGGTCGTAACGAGGACGCGAAGTTCATCGCCCCGACGGGTGAAGCGGAGGGCGAAGTGAGTCCATCTGGCCCTGTCGGTTAGCCTCCCCAGTGTGTTGAATTAACACGCTAGGACCAACGCATGCCCGGTCTCACATTCGCCACCGTCAACGAGCTGCGCGACGGAGCCCTCGTCGGCGGCTCGCTTGAGCGATTCCTCGGCCGACTGGCGCTCGCGACCATCGGCGTCCTCGTCGTGGTCGTGGCCGTCGAGCTGCTGATCCCCGGCGATGAGGTCGATGCCATATGGCTCGGAACCGCGGCCGTCCTCATCCTGCTCGCCCGTCAGGTCGGCTTCTGGCCGTCCGTGCTTGTCGCATTCGGCGCAGCGGCCGTGATCGTCGTGCTTGTTATTCGGCCGGCCGGCGGCCTTCCGGTTGGGACGATCGAGGACCTGGCCGCCCTCGTCCTGTTCCTCCTTGTCGTCGTGTTGGGTGCGTCGGCGGTCACGCGACCAGGCCGTGAAGCGATTGGCAGTCAGATTGAGATCGAGTCATCGACGAGCCTTGTTGAGCCGCTGACTGCACGGGAGCGGGAGATCCTCGGTCTGCTCGTGGCTGGAATGTCGAATTGCCAGATCGCCCAACATCTCGTCGTGTCCGGGAACACGGTGAAGACGCACCTTGAGCACCTGTACGGGAAGCTCGGCGTCTCGTCACGACTCGAGGCGACAGCGCGCGCCCGCGAACTCGGACTGATCCGTCGGGCCTGATTTCACCCATACGGGTGACGGACTTCCCCGATCGGGGTGACGCCGTGCCGTCCCGAGTCCCGTAGCGTCCTCTTCACCGGAAGTCTCCTTGGGCAGACGGAGGACGAGATGCGCGAGCGGGAGGCGATGAATCTCCCGGCGCTCGGCGTCGCGATCGCAGGGCCGCTGGCAGGCATCGGCATCTGGTACGCCGTGGATCGGTGGACGGGACATCCGGGCTTTGCCCTGGGCCTCGCGGCCGGCGTCATCTATGTCTCGGCGCGGATGACGCGGGCGCTTGCGTCGGCCACCTCACTAGGTGGAGAGATCGGCGCGATCAGCATCATGCTCAGCGTTGTGGGGGTTCCCTACGCGGCCTTGCTCCTGCTCGGGGTCCCGGCGGTCGTGGCGCTTCCCATCGGGATCATCCTCGGGCGGCGCTTCGCCCCGGCTGTCGAACGCCGCATCAGCCTGGTCGGCGCGAGCGTGCGGCCAAATCGATCGACCAGAGTGCCGGCGGGACCGATCGATGTGTCCCGGTGACCGGTCCCCACGGTCCTCGGCTGAGCCGGCTCCGGCCAGGACGAATGGGCGAACTCGCGTCCGACACTTCGCTGCTGATTGAAAGGATGCGGCAATGTCCGAGGTCATCGAGGCGACAGGCCTAACCAGGCGATATGGCTCCCGTCGGGGCGTGGTCGAGCTGAGTTTTGGGGTCGACGAAGGAGAGGTCTTCGGCTTCCTCGGGCCGAACGGCGCCGGCAAGACGACCACGATCCGGCTGCTCCTCGGGGCGATCCGTCCGACCGGGGGCATGGCCCGCATCTTCGGATTGGACACCTGGGCGCAGGCGGCAGCTGTCCACCGCAATCTCGCCTATCTCGGGAGTGATCCTGGGTTCCTCGGCGAGCTGACGGTCGGCGGAGCAGCTCGACTACCTCGCCGGGCTGCGTGGGCTTCCCGCGGGCGCCTGGAGGCGGCTCGCCGAGCGACTCGAGCTCGACCGCACCATCCAGATTCGAAAGCTCTCGCGCGGCAATCGTCAGAAGGTCGGCGTGGTCTCCGTCTTCATGGGTCGCGAGCGGTTGCTGATCATGGACGAGCCCACGAGCGGTCTCGACCCGCTGATGCAGCGTGAGTTCCTTTCCTTGATCTCCGAGGCGCGGTCCGAGGGTCGCACCGTCTTCCTGTCCTCGCACAACCTGCCCGAGGTGGAGCGATGCTGCGACCGCGTCGCAGTCATCCGGGAGGGGCGCCTCACTGAGGTGGGACCGGTGCAGGCGCTCCTCGGGGAGCACTGGCGATCGGTCAACCTCGCCCTTGAGGAGGCACACGATCCAGGTGTCTTCGAGATGCCCGACGTGGAGGTGATCGCGGACTCGGGCCGCGAGGTGCACCTCATGGTCCGGGGGGACGTGCGCCCGCTACTGCGGCGGATCGTCGAGCTGGAAGTCCGGGACGTCGCCATCACCACCCCCGACGTCGAGGACGTCTTCCTCCGCTTCTATGAGTCCGACGCGGCGCCGGCGAGACCGGCAACGGCGTCGCGGGACCCGCTCAATTGACTCGGGAGATCGCCTGATGAACGCGTTTGTCCTCCAACTCGGAGCTCCGCCGAAGCCGGTCCTGTCGTTCTGGCTCGGCCTCACGGCGATCCTCTACGCGGTGTTCATCGCCGCGTACTACCCGACGCTCGCTGCCGATACCGAGCTCGTCGAGACGATGATCAAGAACTTCCCAAAGGCGATGAGCGCCGCATTTGGTCTCGAGGGGAATCTGGCGGAACAGGGAACCTACTTCAATGTATACCTGCTCTCGATGCTATGGCCGCTGCTCGCTGCCATCGCGGCCATCCTGATCCCGACTCGGACGCTCGGGGCGGATCTCGATCACGGCGTCCTCGAGCTATCGCATGCAACGCCGATCTCGCGGACGAATTTCTGATGACGGCGATCGCGGCCCAGCTGGTCGTGCTGAGCGCGCTCGTGGTCGCGATGGTGGCCGCAATCGTCGGAACCCTCCTGGTCGTCGGTGTCGCGGTCGATCTTGTTCGCTGGTCTGTCGTCGCCGTCCTGGCTCTGACATTCGCCTGCGCGATCGCGTCACTGACCACCCTCTTGTCGGTGGTCACGCTCAGCCGTCCTCTCGCCGGCGGTCTTGTCGCCGGGTTCCTCGTCGCGATGTATCTGGGCCAGACGATCGCCAAGCTGGCACCAGAACTGTCGTGGGTTTCGTACCTGAGCGCCTTTCGGTATTTCTCGCCGGCGCCGGTGATCAACGCTGGCAGCCTGCCGTTGGACGGCCTCGCGATCTTCGGTGCCCTGGCAACCGTCTGTTGGGCGGCCGCTCTGTGGCTGTTCCGTCGCCGCGACCTCCTGCGCTGAGCAGCGGCATAGAGGTCGGCAGCCGCATTTCACTGGCCATCGCATCGCTTCGAGCAAGTGGCTTGTCCTCACCGGACGGGCAAACGGAACCACGATGACTGAGAAAGGAATTCTGATGCTTACGACCACCCGGCCCAGCACAGGAGAGGTCCGCCCGGAGCACGGCGCTCGCTCAAGCCCCCGCCGACTTACGACGCAGGACGTGTGGCGCGAGATCGCAAAGGCGTCTTTCGCGGTCGTTGGATACGTCACTCCAGCGGGAGAACCGCGGACCAGCGGGGTCAGCTTCAAGTCCGCTGGACACACGCTCTACATGGCGGTCGATCCGGATAGCTGGAAGGCGAAGCACATCCAGGCGAGCGGGCGGGTGTCGGTGACGGTGTCCGTGTGTCGCGGGGGCATTCTGACTCTGCTGCTTCCGATCCCGCCGGCCACGGTGAGCTTCCAGGCAACGGCCATCGTCCATCCCGCGGGGCCGTTGGCGCAATTCACGTCACTGCCGAAAGAGCTCGTCTCGCTCCTGCCCGTCGAGCGACGGACCGTCGTGCGGATCATCGAGCTGCGTCCCGAAGGCCAGTTCCTGACATATGGCCTGGGCATCCCGCTCATGGACATGAGGCGGCCAGCGATCGCTCAAGGACGAGTAGCTGTTGCGTGAAGGTCGAGCAAAGCTCGACACAGAGTCACGGTCGGCACGGGTTGACCAAAGGGACATGAAGAACGGGAACGTCGCTCGGTTCGTTCTGCTTGGCGCGGGTGGAGCGCTTGCCATCTACGGTGCGGTGATCCGGCCGATGCTGCTGACTTGGGGCGCGACCCGTGACGAGGTGTCTCGCCGGTACACCGGTGACGAGGTCGTCCCCGATGCGACTGGCGGAGCGGTCATGGCAACGACCCTCCCGGGACCGCCGGAGAGCCTTTGGCCCTGGTTGGTTCAGATGGGTGGCGACCGGGCAGGCTGGTACAGCTGGGATGCTTTGGACAACCACGGCGAGCGAAGCGCTCGCCGCATCGTGCCCGAGTGGCAGAACTATCAGATAGACCGCAGAAACGCCCGCACTTGCCCTAGATCGTGACTGTTTTGCCCTTCGGCCAGTAGAGCTCCTTCTTGACGTGGGACTCGGGGAAGCCGCGGTCCATGAGGACCGCTTCGGCGTTGAGGATCATGTCCGGGTTGCCGCAGATGTAGACGATCGTCCTGTCGGGCCTGAGGCGCAGCTCGCGGCAGACGTCCTGCGACGATCGCCTCGACCCGCCCGACCCGCCCGTCCAGCCGGCGTTCCGCGGATCGTCCGGGCGGCGAGACCGTCGGGACGTAGGTGACCGGATAGCCGCCGTCGCGCTCCCAGCCCTCGAGCTAGCGTCGCGGTAGCCGAGCTCGTCGACGTACGAGCACGCCGTTGAGGAAGACCGTCTTGCGCGGGCGCCCGTCGCGCGAGCGCTCGCCGCATCATCGAGACGAACGGCGCGATGCCCGGTGCCGGTCGAGATGAACAGGTGGGTCCGGTCGTCGTCGGGCTCGAGCAGTGAACTTGCCCTTCGGCCCGATCATCCGCATCCGCGTGCCCGACCGGCAGGCGCCACAGGAGCGGCGTGAACGGCCCGCCCTGGACGAGCCGGACGTAGAACTCGTAGCCGCCGTGCCGGCGGCTCGCGCGGATCGCGACGCGACCGAGTACGGGCCGCTGCACGAGCTTCCCGTCGCGCGAACACGCCGATCGTCATGTACTGGCCGGGCTCGAACGGCGTCGGCTCGCCGTCGAACCGGACCCAGAAGTAGGCCAGGCTCTCGGTCTCGTCCACGCGCGCGACGAGCGCGCGCGTTGTACTGCGGCGCCTCGCTGGCGATCTCGCGCTGGTCTGAGGCGTCGATCATGGCGGCGATGTCTCCGCGTCGTAGTCGTGCGGCGATCGGTAGCGGTCGTGGTGGCCCCGGCTACCGAGGCGCGAACGGGCCGGCGGTGTCGGCCTGGACGCCCGGCGGTGCCGGAACTGCCGCTCCGGCCGTCGCCGGGACCGACGGCGTACAATCGGCCGGCAGCCCGCACGGACCGCGCCCGAAGCGGCGCCACGCGCACGATCGCCGAGGAGCCCGCCCCATGACCGACGACCGCCGCCAGCCCGACCGAGCGCGCCCACCGCGCCGCCAAGCGCTACATCTACGCCTGGGGCGAGGGCCGCGCCGAGGGCAACGGCGACGATGCAGCGACCTGCTCGGCGGCAAGGGCGCCGGCCTCGCCGAGATGACGATCGCCGGCCTGCCGATGCCGCCCGGCTTCACGATCACGACCGAGGCCTGCAACGACTACTTCGCCGCCGGCGAGCAGCTGCCCGACGGCCTCTGGGACGACGTCCTCGAGGCGGTCCACGAGGTCGAGCGCGAGACCGGCAAGGGCTTCGGCGACCCGGCGAACCCGCTCCTCGTGAGCGTCCGCTCGGGCGCCAAGTTCTCGATGCCCGGGATGATGGACACGGTCCTCAACCTCGGGCTCAACGAGCAGACGCTGCACGGCCTGATCGCCCTGACCGGCAACGAGCGCTTCGGCTGGGACGCCTACCGGCGGTTCATCCAGATGTTCGGCCGGATCGTGCATGGACGTCGACGGCGAGCGGTTCGACGAGCCGCTCGAGGCGGCCAAGGACGCGCCATGGCGCGGACGCCCAGGACACCGACCTGGACGTCGGCGGACCTGCAGAGGCTCGTCGGACGAGTTCAAGGCGATCGTCCAGGCCGACACCGGCCGCGACTTCCCGACGGACCCGTACGAGCAGCTCGACCTCGCGATCAAGGCCGTCTTCGCCTCGTGGTTCGGCAAGCGCGCCCGCGACTACCGCAAGAGCCAGAAGATCGCCCACGACCTGGGCACGGCCGTCAACGTCGTGACGATGGTCTTCGGCAACATGGGCGACGACTCCGGCACCGGCGTCGCGTTCACCCGCGACCCGAACACCGGCGAGAACGACGCTCTTCGGCGAGTACCTCACCAACGCCCAGGGCGAGGACGTCGTCGCCGGCATCCGGACGCCCGCCGAAGATCAGCCAGATGGCCACAGGACATGCCCGGCGTCTACGACGAGTTCCAGCGGATCGGCCAGCAGCTCGAGCGCCACTACCGCGACGTCCAGGACCTCGAGTTCACGATCGAGCGCGGCCGGCTCTACATGCTCCAGACCCGGTCGCGCCAAGCGGACCGCCGCGGCCGCCGTGCAAGATCGCGGTCGACATGGTCGACGAGGGCGTGATCACGAAGGAGGAGGCGGTCGCCCGGATCGAGCCGGCCCAGGTCGACCAGCTCCTGCGCGACCAGTTCGACCCGGCCGCGCTCCAGGCGCGCCAAGCGGATCGCCAAGGGCCTCAACGCCTCGCCGGGCGCGGCCGTCGGCCGGGCGGTCTTCGACGCCGACGACGCCGTCGAGTGGGTCGGCCGCGGCGAGAAGGTCATCCTCGTCCGGATCGAGACCTCGCCGGACGACTTCCACGGCATGGCCGTCGCGCAGGGGATCATCACCGCCCGCGGCGGCGCGACCTCGCACGCCGCGGTCGTCGCCCGCCAGATCGGCAAGCCGTGCGTCGCCGGCTGCGCCGAGCTGGTCGTCGACTACGGCGCGCAAGACCGCCCGCTGCAGCGATCACCGGCGTCGAGCTTCGACGAGGGCGACTGGATCAGCCTCGACGGCTCGACCGGCGACGTCTACCTCGGCGCGCTGCCGACCGTGTCCGGCCCGGTTCGAGGACCAGCCCGAGCTCCAGACGATCCTCGGCTGGGCCGACGAGATCCGCCGGATGGGCGTCTGGACCAACGCCGACAAGCCCGAGGAGGCCGCCCAGGCCCGGAGCTACGGCGCCCAGGGCATCGGCCTGTGCCGGACCGAGCACATGTTCCGCGAGGGCGAGCGGCTCGAGATCGTCCGCGGCGCGATCCTCGTCGCGAACGTCGGCCACCCGGGCCAAGGCGAAGGTCGCGGCCGGCGAGACCGCTCGAGCGCCGACGAGCGCCGAGGCGGTCGCCCGGTTCGACGCCGCGATGGCCAAGCTCGAGGTGCTCCAGCAGGGCGACTTCGAGGGCATCTTCCGGGCGATGGACGGCCTGCCGGTCGTCATCCGGCTGATCGACCCGCCGCTCCACGAGTTCCTGCCGAACCTCGAGGAGCAGCTCGTCAAGGTCACCCGAGCCGGGCGAGGCACGGCGGCGCGATCCGAGGAGGACGCGCGAGCTGCTCGCGGACGATCAAGTCGATGCACGAGCAGAACCCGATGCTCGGCCTGCGCGGCTGTCGCCTCGGCCTGATGATCCCGGACTTCGTGAAGATCCAGACCCGGGCGATCCTCAACGCCCAGATCGCGGTCAAGCGCGCCGGCGGCAACCCGATCGCCAAGATCATGATCCCGCTCGTCGGCCACGTGAACGAGCTCGCCGGCGACGCAAGGCGCTGCTCGAGGCCGAGGCGAAGGCGGTCGAGGCGAAGGCCGGCGTCGAGGTCGACTACAAGTTCGGCACGATGATCGAGGTCCCGCGCGGCGCCCTGACCGCCGACGAGATCGCCCGCGAGGCCGACTTCTTCAGCTTCGGCACGAACGACCTGACCCAGATGACGTTCGGCTACAGCCGCGACGACGCCGAGGGCGGCTTCCTGCTCAAGTACGTCGAGGAGAAGATCCTGCCGGTCAACCCGTTCCAGACGCTCGACGACGCGGTCGCCGGGCTGATGAAGATCGCCGTCGACAAGGGCCGCGCCACGCGGCCCGACCTCGAGCTCGGGATCTGCGGCGAGCACGGCGGCGACCCGGAGTCGATCGCCAAGTGCGAGCGGATCGGCCTCGACTACGTCTCCTGCTCGCCGTTCCGCGTGCCGGTCGCGCGGCTCGCCGCGGCGCAGGCGGCACTGGTCAACGCTGCCGAACGTGATCGCTAGGACCGGCGATGGCTAGGCGCGGGCGCGTCGTGCGCGCCCTGGCTGCTGCATGGCTGGTCGGCTCGATCGCGGTTGGCTGCGCCATCTCGACGTCGGCTTCGGGCAGCCCGACGGCCGCGGTCGACGAGGGATCGTTCCCGATCGACGAGTCGCCCGGCGACGAGCAGTTCTCGGACGAGCTGCCACCAACGCTCGCTCCGGTCCCGTCCGGGGCCACGGCCAGCCCGGCCTGCGACGCGGCGTTCCTCGCCTGGGTCACCTGGTGGCAGGCGTTCATGGCCTCGACCGACCCGTCCGACCCGGACGCGACCTCGTCGGGCGAGCCACCGGGCGATCCCGACCAGCTCGAGCATGCCGTGTTCGATCGCTGCTCGGTCGAGGACATGGCCGCGGCGAACGTGAACCATCCGATCGTCGTCGATCCGGACGAGTCGCCGATCCCGTACATCGACTACGACGTCGGCTGGTTCGTCGACGGGATGTGCCAGGACGACACCGACATCATCGGCGACACGAAGCTGTGCCAGGGGCGTCCGAGCCCGTCCCCTTGACCGCCACTCGGCCGCCCCGGCCGGCCGCGCTCAGAACACGATGACGCTGCGCAGTCCTTCGCCCCGCCGGAGCCGCTCGAAGGCGGCCTCGACGCCGTCGAGCTCGATCCGCCGATCGACCAGCCGATCGATCGGGAGCCGGCCCTCGAGGTGGAGCGCGGCATACCGCGGGAAGTCGACCGCGGCGATCGCCGAGCCGTAGTTCGAGCCGAGGATCCGCCGCCCGCCGTCGACGAACCGGTAGACGTCGAAGCTCGCCCGTCGGCCCTGGGCGGTCATCCCGACGAGGACCGCGCTGCCGCCGGGGCGGAGCGCGTCGATCGCCAGCTCGACCGTGTCCGGGCGGCCGATCGCTTCGAAGGCGAAGTCCGGCCCGCCGCCGGTCACGGCCCGCAACGCGTCGGCCGTCGCGGCCGGATCGGGGCCGGCCAGGATCGTGTCCGTCGCCCCGAGCTCGCGGGCGAGCTCGAGCTTCGCGGCGACCCGGTCGATCGCCACCAGCTGCCCGGCCCCGGCCAGCCGCGCACCCATGACGGCCGACAGCCCGACCCCACCGAGCCCGATGACGGCCACGCTCGCGCCCGGCGGGACGGCGGCCGTCTTGATCACCGCGCCGACGCCGGTCGCGACGCAGCAGCCGATCAGGGCCGCGACCTCGGGCGGCGTGCCGTCCGGCATCGGGATCGCTGCCCCGGCCGGGACCACCTGGCGCCTCGGCCATCGTCCCGATCGACAGGTAGGCGAGCACGTCGCTCCCGTCGGCGGCCCGAAGCCGGGTGCGACCGTCGGCGTCCCGGCCATGGCGGAACGACGGCGAGTCCTGGCACTCCCACGACCTGCCGGCCCGGCACGAGCGACAGGCGCCGCACGGAACGACCCAGGACAGCGCCACGAGCTGGCCCGGCCGGAGCCCGCTCTCGACCGGGTCGACGCCCGCGCCCGAGGGCCTCGACGATCCCGGCGCCCTCGTGACCCATCACGATCGGACCCGGGCGCTCCCATTCGCCGTCGCGGACGTGGAGGTCGGAGTGGCAGACCCCGCTGGCCAGCATCCGGACCCGGACCTGGCCGGAGCCGGGCGATTCGAGCTCGAGCTGCTCGATCCGGACGGGCTCACCCGGTCGGGCGAGGACGGCGGCACGCACGGTCGGAGTGTAAGCGGCCGTCCAGGCGGCGCTGTCCGATCCCGGACTGGGGTCATGTCGGTGCGTTCGTCGACGAGGGCCGCCGGAGGCTCCTAGGTTGGGCTCAAACCAGAAGGAGGTTGAGTGATGAACGCGAATTCGATCAGCCGACCAGTCAGCCAGCAGTCGGCCCAATCCTGGACACCGCTCCTTGCGGCCGTCCTCCTCGCCATCGCCCTGATCGTCGGCGTGGCCGGCGTCGCGGCCCTGACGGCCAAGACGACCAGCACGACCAGCCCGATCTTCCGAAGCCTGCAGGGCGTCCCGTATCCCGGTGGCGTCGCCGGCCCCGGCCAGCTCGAGGTCCAGAAGACGACCCCGCTCGCGCCGGTCACGCTCCCGACCGTCCTGGGCTACGAGTGGATCAACGGCGAACCGCACGCGATCACGGCGCCGGTCGTCGTGCCGCAGTCGGTCAACATCGACGCCCAGCATGCTGCGCCGTACGCTGAGCCGTTCGTGCCCCAGCCCATCAACAGCCACGACCACCAGATCCGGCTCAGCCCTCCGGGCATGGGCGGACGGTAATCGTCCCAGCCCACGCCGGCCCTCGTGGCCGGACTCCTCCACCCAGCGCTCGAGCCCCGGTCCACCCGGGGCTCGACCGCGTCCGGCGCCCTCCATCCGGAGCCGAGCCAGCGGCGTACCATCGTGGGACCACGATGCCCGACCCGACCCCGTCCGTCCTGCCGCCAGGCTTCCGCTGGCCCGCCGGGATCCGTGCGGCGGCCTGCTTCAGCTTCGACCTCGACGCCGAGAGCGGTCTCCTCTTCGACCACCCGGAGACCGCCGCTCAGCTCGACGTCATGAGCCACCAGGAATACGGCCCCCGGACGGCCGTCCCGCGGCTCCTCCGGATCCTCGATCGCCAGGCGGTCCGGGCGACGTTCTTCATCCCGGGCTTCAGCGCCGAGCGCTGGCCCGAGGCCGTCCGGAGCATCCGTGACGCCGGCCACGAGATCGCCCACCACGGCCATCTCCACGAAGGCTCGCGGGCGGCCGATCCAGAGACCGAGGAGCGCCGGCTTCTGCGTGGATTCGAGGCGCTCGACCGGGTCGCTGGGGTCCGGCCGATCGGCTATCGAGCGCCGAACTGGGAGATGACGTACGCGCTTCCGGCGATCCTCGCCCGGCATGGCATCCGGTACGACTCGGGCCTGATGGACGCCGACCATCCATACCGGCTGGCGACCGGACCCGAGCCCGGGGCGGCGACCCTCGTCGAGCTTCCGGTCCACTGGAGCCTCGACGACTGGGGGCCCTACAACTACCTGCCGGGGCTGACCGGCAGCGGAGTCATCCTCAGCCCGGCCGACGTGGTCGCCCGCTGGACGCTCGAGCTCGAGGCGCTGGCCGCCGAGGGCGGCCTGTTCATGCTCACCTGCCACCCCTTCGTCAGCGGCCGACCCTCGCGCGCCGCGGCCCTCGAGGGACTCATCGAGCGGGCCCGCAACCTCGACGGGATGTGGGTCGCCACCGGCGCCGAGATCGCCGCGCACGTCGAAACGCTCGACCTGGAGCCGGTCCTCCATCTGCCGCCGGACCCGAGCCCGGACGCGACGCCGGATTGAGCCCGGGCCCCGCCGCGGGCCAGTACCAAAGGCTCATGCGCGGAGGCTGTACGCCCGCGGTTCCGGGCGAGTACCCTCCAGCTAGCGGAGGGGGTCGTCCCGACCGTGGCGAGTCGGCCCGGGGACCGACGGACGCCGCGGAGACGCCCCACCGGTACAACGTCGCGGGGTCGCACGCCTGGACTCATCCGCGTCAATCCGCCTGCCTGCGCTGCGTGCGTAACCCGACGATCGACTCGGTCGGCATCGCGAGGGTCCCCGGTCAGACGGCCGGGATGGGAGGGGTTCGAGAGATGGGTCATCGTCGCGTCTCGGCAGGACGGGTCGGCGCCCTGTTCCTGGTCGGGTTCTTCGCGCTCATCCAGGCCGCGCCCGTCGCGGGCGCCGGCCTCGCGCCGGGCGCCGGCCCGGCGGGACGCCACGGCGCCTGCCGACGCAAAGATCGAGCGGGGCCTGATCAAGGCCCTCCAGACGGGCGCCGCGGATCGGTTCGTGGTCGAGTTCACGACCAAGGCGAACCTGACCGGAGCGGCCCAGGTCAAGGACCGCGCCCAGCGGGGTCAGCTGGTCTTCGATTCGTTGCGCAAGACGGCCGTCTCGGCCCAGGTCGCGGCGCGGACCGCGGTCGGCCGGACGAAGGGCGCGCGAGCCGAGAGCTTCTGGCTCTCGAACGTAATGCTCGTTCACGGTGACGCCGCGCTCGCGACCAAGCTGGCGGCGCTGCCGTCGGTTCGGACGGTCCGCAAGGAGAAGGTCTACCCGCTCGTCAAGCCGATCGCGCCACAGGTCGTGGTCGACGCCGGTGAGACGCCCGGATGGGGCGTCGCCAAGATCGGCGCGGACCAGGTCTGGGCGGAGGGGATCACCGGCGCCGGGGTGACCGTCGCCACGATCGACACCGGTGTCGAGTACACCCACGAGGCGCTCGTCGAGCACTATCGCGGCAACCACCACGACGGCTCGTTCGACCACAACTACAACTGGTGGGATCCGACCGGCGTGTGTGGCGACACCCCATGCGACAACGCCGGGCATGGCACCCACACGATGGGCACCATCGTCGGTGGCGACCTCGACGGTCCGCTGCCGGACATCGGCGTCGCGCCCGGCGCAGAGTGGATCTCGGCCAAGGGCTGCGAGGACTTCGACTGCAGCGAGGGCTCGCTGCTGTCGGCCGGCCAGTTCATGATCGCCCCGACCGACCTCGAGGGCAACAACCCTCGACCGGATCTGCGGCCCGACATCGTCAGCAACTCGTGGGGCAACGACAACCCCAACGACACGTTCTACCTCGCCACGGTCGAGGCCTGGCGGGCGGCCGGGATCATCCCGGTGTTCGCCGCCGGGAACGCGGGACCGGGCTGCAGCACGGCCGGCACGCCGGGGCTGTTCACCGAGGTGATCAGCGTCGGCGCCACCGACAAGACCGACCTGATCGCCGACTTCTCGTCGCGCGGCCCGTCGCCGAGCGACAAGGTCAGCCCGAACGTCTCGGCGCCCGGGGTCGACGTCGTGTCGAGCGTGCCCGGCAACGGCTACCAAGCCCTCAGCGGCACCTCGATGGCGACCCCCCACACTGCCGGCGCGCTCGCGCTGATGCTGTCCGCCAAGCCCACCCTGGCCGGCAACTTCAACGCCGCTCCTTGACGCGCTCAACAAGACGGCGGTCGACCGGCCCGACGACCAATGCGGCACGCCCGACCCGTCGGACAACGATCCGAACTACGTCTACGGCGAGGGCCGGATCGACGCCAAGGCGGCGGTCGACCTGGTCAAGTCGGGTGGAACGCTGAGCGGCACCGTGACCGACGTCGCAACCACCGCCCCGATCGCCGATGCGCGGGTCACCGCGACCAACGGCGACCGCGAGTTCACCGCGACCACCGACGCGACGGGTCACTACGAGCTGTTCCTGGCCGCCGGGGACTACGTCGCGACCGGCCAGGCGTTCGGCTACGGGGCCGACACGGCCCCACTCGTCACGATCGTCACCGACCAGACGACCAACCAGGACTTCCACCTCGCGGCTCTCCCGCGGTTCACCGTGAGCGGGCACGTGACGGCCGCCGAGGACGGCAGCCCGATCGAGAACGCCAGCGTCCTCGCCGTGGGCACGCCGGTCCCGCCGGCCAAGACCGATCCGTCCGGCGCGTACAGCCTCGAGCTGCCGATCGGCACGTTCACCCTGCGCGGATCGTCCGGCGGCTGCACCGAGACCGCGTTCGCCGACATCGAATCGCTCGGCCCGAACCGGACCCAGGACTTCTCGCTCGCGCGCAAGCTCGACGACTTCGGTCACGGCTGCCGCGAGATCCCGTTCGCCTGGGTCGACGCCGCGAACCAGTCGGGCCTGTTCGGCGACGAGTTCGCCGGACGCCTCCGGCTGCCGTTCGACTTCCCGTTCTACGGCACCAGCTACTCGGCCGTCTATCTCAGCGACAACGGCTACCTCAACTTCCTGGCGGCCGACCAGTACAACCAGTTCCCGGTCGGCATCCCGTCGAAGTCCGTGCCGAACGCCGCGATCTACCTGCTCTGGCAGGACCTCGTCCTCGACACCGAGGCCGGGATCAACTACGACACGATCGGGAGCGCGCCCAACCGCACCTTCGTCATCGAGTACAACGGGATGCGAGCTGGAGCGAGCCGGCTGAGCTTCGAGGCCCAGCTCCACGAGGACGGCCGGATCGACCTCCTGTACGGCCCGAACCCGGCCAACCCCGGCGACGGCCGGAACGCCCTGACCGGGATCGAGAACGAGACCGGGACCGACGCGCTCGAGATCTCGCTGTTCGACGGCGTCATCGAGCCGAACAGCGCCATCCGGATCGAGCCGGTCTCGAGCGGGCTCGTCCACGGGACCGTCATGGATCGCAATGACGGGCTGCCGATCGCCGGTGCCGCCGTAAGCGCGACGCCCGGCAACCGGACCGCCACCACGAACGAGGACGGCAGCTACACGCTCCGCCTCCGCCCCGGTCACTACACCCTGTTCGCCAACTCGGGGAGCTACGTCGAGGGCACCGCCGACCTGACCGTCACCGACGGCGGCGACGAGGTTCGCGACTTCAGCCTCGCGGCGTCGATCGCCGCGCCCGACCCGCTCACGGTCGACGCGAGCGTGGACTTCGGAGCGACGACGAGCGCCGTCGTCCACCTCGCCAACCCCGGCAGCGCCACCCTCGACTGGGGGGCCCGTGAGCGCGACCTGGGGGTCGAGCTGCCCGACCTGCCGCCGATCGATCCGACGACCGTGACCTACCGGCCCGGCTGGCACAAGCCGATCGTCCACGGGCCGTTGCCCAGGACGGTCCTGCCCGCCAACGTCCTGCCGCCGGGCTCCCTGGCGCAGATCATCACCGACCCATCCGGGGACAGCAGCGGCTCGGTCGATGCGACCGTCGTCCGCGGTGGCTCCGACGGGACCTCGGTGATGGCGATGTCGATTGACTTCACCGCCCAGACCCCGATCGACCAGGCCGTCGGCGAGATCTACGTCGACGTCGACCAGGATCCCTCGACCGGCATTCCACCATCGGGCCTCGCCGGCCTCCCGACCCAGGACATCGGGGCGGAATACCTCATCAGCCTGTTCAGCGTCCACGACGCGGATCCCATCGTGCTCGTCATCGACCTGTCCACGTTCGAGATCACCGGCACCGGTCCGGCCTCGGTCGACGGCCAGACGATCTCGTTCGAGGCGCCACTCGACGCGTTCGGCGGTGACGATGGATCGATGGACGTGGACCTCGTCCTCGGCGATCAGTTCCAGCCGATGGACTACGTGCCCGACGTCGGGCACGGGACGATCGAGCCGTTCACCGACCTGCCCTGGCTCAGCGAGTCGCCCGAGTCCGGCGAGACTCCGGCCGGCGGCTCGACCGACGTCACACTGACGCTCGGTGCCGCCAACCTCACCCCGGGCGTCTACCACGGCCTCGTCGCGTTCATCACGAACGCCCCGAAGCAGTCATTCATTACGGTCGAGGTCAACCTCACGGTCAACCTGCCGACCGATTTCGGTGCGATCAGCGGCACGGTCAGCGACGCCCACAGCGGCAACCCGATCGAGGGTGCCTCGGTCGTGGTCCACGCCACCCGGGCGGGCAGCCCGCTCGATCTCACGGCGACCACCGACAGCGGGGGCGCCTATCGGATCACCGGCCCGGCCGGGACCTGGCCTTCGACGTTCAGCGCAACCGGCTACGTCAACGCGGAGCCGGATGTGACCATCGTCGAGGGCAAGACCACGACCGGCGTCGACGTCGGGCTCCATCTCGACCAGCCGCACGCCTCGGTCGACGGCGGTCCCTTCACGTTCTTCCTCACCCCGGACCGCACCGGTCACGGCACCCTCACGATCGGCAATCCGAACGGGCACGAGCCGCTGACATTCAGCGTCGGCGAGGTCGACCTGGGCGGAGCCAGCGAAGCGGCGATCCAGAAGGCGCAGACGGCCGCGTCGGCCGCCCGGCGGACACTCCCGAACGGGGCGAATGCGAGTGCCCGGACGACCCGTGGCCTCGGGTTCAGCCAGCCCTCCGGGCTGCCCAAGCCACGGTCCACGGGCGACGTGCTCGCCTCGTGGCCGACCGGCCTGAGCGGTCCATGGGGGGTCGGCTTCGACGGCGACGTCTGGATCAGCAGCGTCCTGAACAACGGCAACATCTGCGGCCAGTCGGGTCCCTGCACGGACACCAAGTTCGACGTGGCCGGGAACCCGACCGGCGTCTCGTTCGAGACGCCCTGGGCGACCACCTTCAACGCCGACCTGGCCTGGGACAAGAACCACGGCCTGCTGTGGCAGGTCAACGTCGATGGCGACAACGGGATCTATGGTCTCGACCCGGCCGACGGGACGGTCAAGAACGTGATCACGGGTTCGCCCTGGACGAACACGAGCCAGCGTGGCCTGGCCTACGACCCAGCGACCGACACGTTCTACATCGGCGGCTGGAACGAGGGCATCGTCTACCACGTGGCCGGGCTCGACAGCCCCACCCCGGGGGCGACCCTCGGCCAGTGCGCGACCGCCGACCCGAACATCTCGGGGCTTGCCTGGAACCCGTCGTTCCACAAGCTCTGGGTCGCGACGAACTCCGACACCGACACGATCTACCAGGTCGATCCCGACACCTGCGAAACGACCGACGCGATCGCCCACCCGGACGGTGGCGGCTTCGGCGGTGCGGGCCTGGAGATGGATGCCGCCGGCAACCTGTGGACGGTCGGCCAGACCAGCCTTAACGCCTACCTCATCGAATTCGGGCCTGCCGAACTTCTCGGATGCGGCCTGGCTCACGGTCAGCCCGACCGACGGCACGCTGGCACCCGACGAGTCGGTCGGCCTCGACGTGACCGTTGATCCGACCGGCCTGACCACCGGCGTCTACCGGGCGATCGTCGTCGTCCAGACGAACGACCCCGACAACAAGGTCGTCCAGGTCCCGGTCACGCTCGTCGTGCCCGGCTACCAGCAGGGCGTGAACGTCGGCGGCAATAGCTACACGAGTACCTCCGGCGACTTCTACGCCGCCGACCGCTCGTATGGCAGCGGGCCCTTCGGCTATGCCGGGGCCGGCTCAAAGCGGTCAACCACGCACGCGATCGCCGGGACGGTCGACGACAAGCTCTATCAGAGCCAGCGGATCGGAATGAAGTCCTACAAGTTCGACCTGCCCGATGGCCATTATCGGGTCGACCTGTCGTTCGCCGAGCTCGTCGAGCGGCGGGCCGGGCGGCGGATCTTCAACGTGACGATCGAGGACGTCCCGGTCATCCCGTACCTCGACGTCGTCGGCTGAGGCGCCGGGTCGCTACGTCGCCCTCAACCGTTCGTTCGAGGTCGACGTCAGCGACGGCCAGCTGAACATCGTCTTTGGCGCCCATGTCGGCGACCAGGCGATCGTCAACGCGATCCTGGTGACCGAGCTCCCACCGGGGAGCCCCGGCTCCTGATCGTCGCCTACCCAGCAGCGGCCCAGACCCCGGCGGGACGACCGCCGGGGTCTGACCGTTGTCAGGGGGTGACCGTGACCGTGCCGACCATCCCGTACGCCTCGTGGCCGGGCAGGTGACAGACATACCGGAACGTCCCCGGGGCGGTGAACGTGACCGTCGTCGTCACCGTCGCCAGGGCGTCGATCGAGACCTCCGTCGGACGGAGACCGTGGTGCGGCTCGGTCCCGGTCGCGTGGCGACGGTGGGTCGCCTCGTCGCCCACGATCCACTCGTGGTCGATCGGGTCGTCGTTGACCAGCTCGATCGCGACCGGGCGGCCGACGGGCACGCTGAACGCCGCCGGGGCGAAGCGCGAGTGATGGATCTCGATCCGGACGTGGATCGGCTCGCCGCCGCCGCCCAGGGCCCCGACGGCCCCGGCCGCCACGGCCGGGGCAAGGAGGAGCGGCAGCCCGATCGCGAGCCCGCCGCGCAGGAGGCCCGCCCGGAGGCTCACGACGCCGCGACCGGCCGTCGGCGGAGCCGGGCGATGACGATGGCGGCGCAGGCGAGATACGCGGCGATCAGGAGCAGGAACGGCCCGGCCGGCGCCGCCGGCCCGCTCGACCCGGTCGGTCGGGCCAGCCCGGCCGCCACCCGGGACGGCGTGCCCTGGCCGCTGGCGTCGACGGCCAGGTCGTAGCTCAGCTCGGACGGCGCGGCGTCGATCCGGATCTGGCTCAGCCAGCCGCTGCTTGGGATCCAGGCCATGCCCTTGTCGGCGCGCAGGTCGGCCAGCAGGACGTCGGTCGCCGGGGCGGAGTGGGCCAGGGTCAGTCCGCGGCCCGTCGGCGCCGGCAGGAACGTCGGATCGCCGTTCGTCAGCAGGTAGACGTCCGCCTCGACCCGGTCGGCGTCGGACTTGCCGAGGCCGAGGATCCGGAGCGGGACCCACGGGTTCGGCGTCGGGATCGTCACGTGGATCGGCGTTCCATCGCCGATGGCCTGGCCGCGAGCCGCCGCAGCGTCGGAATCGAAGCTCGCGGCGAGGAAGATCGGGCTCCGCTCGGCGTAGAAGTCGAGGACCTCGGGAGCATCGGGCGGGAGCCGGAACCCGTGGGCCTTGGCCCATGCCCCGACGTCATCGCCGCCGCCCTTGAGCACGGTGATGTCGAGCGCGTCGATCCGCTTCTCGAGCAGGACCTCGACGCCACCGGCCGCCGCCGGCTGCGCGAGCAGGAAGTCGGCGGTCTCCAGGACGGGCTGCGTCTCGCGGACCAGCCGCTGCAGCGTCCAGTCGCCGCCGCGCTCGACGCTCGACGGGATGCCCGGCAGCGGGGTGATCGAGCCGAACCTGCCGCCGCCTCCGGCAAACGAGAAGGCCGTGACGTAGTGCTCGACCCCGGCCTGGTAGCCGACGAACGTCGTCGTCCGGAGCAGGTTGACCGCGCCGTTTGGCCCGATCAGGCCGCCGCAGGCGAGCGTCGGGCCCGCCGAGAGGAGCAGGGCCAGCGCGCCGACGAGGATCGCCGTCGTGGGCCCGAGGTGTCGCCGTTGCATCGCACGACCTCCGCAGGGGCCGGCCCCCCGGCCGGCGTTGGCCCCTGAGACTCCAGTCGTCGGCGATCGGTTCCCTCGGCCGAGATCGAGCACGACCCGGGATGCCGGATCGGACCGATCTCGCAAGACCCCTGTTCGCGCGGTCCCAGCGAGCGTATCCTGCTGGCCGTACCGTGCGTCATCCTGGGCCATCGCTCCAGGAGCCGACCAGAGGGAGGGTCATGTATGTCCGGTCCTGAGTCAGGGACACCGCCCGAGGCCACGCCGCCCGAGGCCCCGCCGCCGGCGTCTCCACCGCCCGGTGACGCCTGGGCACCTGCGCCCACGCCGACCCAGGTTCCTGGCCACGCCGGGCTGTACTACGCCGACGTCCCGAACCGGATCATCGCGCTGATCCTCGATGCGATCCTGGTCGGCATCATCGGCTTCATCGCGTCGGTGCTCATTTGGGCGGTGATCGGCACGCCGACGAACGTGACGACGGTCCAGGATCCGAACGCGGTCCTCGGCATCCGGATCGACACGAGCACGAACTGGCCGTCGGTCTTCGTCTCGGCGGTCGTCGGGATCGCGATCTCGGCCGGCTACTACATCTACACCTGGACGCGGTTGCGCGGGACCCTCGGCCAGAAGGCGCTCGGGATGCAGGTCGGGAACGCCTTCGACGGCGTGACCCTGACGACCGAACAGGCCGTCAAGCGCTGGCTGGCCCTCGGCGGCATCTTCGCCCTTGCCCAGTTCCTCAACCCGTTGCCGCTGCTCGGGCTCCTCGTCGGGCTGATCAGCGTCGTCTGGACGATCGCCCTTTTGTACACGACGGCGACGAGCCCGACCAAGCAGGGGCTCCACGACCGGTACGCGAACTCGGTGGTGGTGAAGGCCGCCCGCTCCGTCGGCTGACCCGGCGACAGCTCGCCTCGACGACCCCGGTCCGTGCCGGGGTCGTCCCATGTCCGGGTCGCCGGTCAGCCGATCGCGTGGTGCTTGCGGCAGCGAGCCTCGTAGCGCTCGTCGCCCATCCCCCCGATGACGACGAGCGGGTCGCTCGCCTTCGCCGGCCGGCCGTCGACGAGGCGCTGCGTCCGGCTCGCCTCCTCGCCGCAGACCATGCAGATGGCCGACAGCATCACGACCTCCTCGGCGATCGCCAGGAGCTCGGGCATCGGCCCGAACGGCCGCCCGAGGAAGTCGCGATTGAGCCCGTCGACGATGACCATCCGATCACGATCGGCGAGACGCTCGCAGACCGCGACGAGGCCCGGGTCGAAGAACTGGCCCTCCTCGATCGCCACGACGTCGGCTCGGGTCTCGGCCACCACCGGCTCGATCGCGGCCGAATCGGCCACCGGCCGGGCCGGGAAGGCGACCCCGAACCGACTCCGGACCGTCTCCGGTTCGGTCCGATCGTCGAGGGCGGGCCGGATCAGGACGACCCGACGTCGGGCGATCCGGGCGCGCTCGCATTGCCGGATGAGCTCGGCGGTCTTGCCCGAGAACATCGGGCCCGTGATGACCGTGATCGAACCGCGCGGACTGAACATCGCTCGGAGCGTAGCGCGTCCGGCGCTCGCCGGCGGGCATGATCGGCCGGGACGGCCGGCGGTCAGGTCGCCGGCAACCGGAGCCGGAACCAGGCGGTCGTCCCGCCGCCGGGCGGGCTCGCCAGGCCGATCTCGCCGGCGTGGGCCTCGACGAGGAACCGGGCGATCGCCAGGCCGAGCCCCGAGCCGCCCGAATCGGTCGACTTGGCGAACCGATCGAAGACGTGGTCGGCGACCTCCGGGGCGAGGCCCGGTCCGCTGTCGCGGACCTCCACCCGGAGCCACTCGCGGTCGGGCTCGATCCTGGCCGCGATCGTGACCGCAGTCCCGGCGGGCGTGTGGCGGATGGCGTTCGCGACGAGGTTGGTCAGGACCTCCCGGATACGGATCGGGTCGACGTCCACGAGGGGCAGGTCGTCGACGGCCTCGATCGCGATCGTCGATCCGGCCGCGGCGGCCACCGTCGACAGCGACCGGGCGACGTCGGCGATCAGCAGGCCCAGGTCGGTCGGCTCGCGATGGAGCTGGAGCGTCCCGGCCTCGGACTGGGCCAGCGTGCGCAGGTCGTCGACGAGCCGGCTCAGGACGCGCGTCTCCTCGAGGATCGCCGCGAGGTGCTCGGCGTCGGCCGGGTGGACCCCGTCGACGAGCGCCTCGATGTTGCCCTGGACCACGGTCAGCGGCGTTCGGAGCTCGTGGCTCACGTCCGCCATCAGGGATCGCCGCTGGCGCTCGTCGGCCTCCAGGCGCGCCGCCATCGTGTTGAAGCCGCGAGCGAGTCCGAGCAGCTCGGGGACGCCCCGATCCGGCTCCTCGACCCGGACCGAGTAGTCGCCCGCCTCGATCCGGCTCGTTGCGTCGGCGAGCTCGGCGATCGGCCCGCCGAGCCGTCGGACCCGACGGGCGATCGAGAAGAGCCCGACGACGACGAGGGCGACCCCAGCGATCCGGGCCAGGAGGACGACCGGGCCGCCGCTGCCGAGATCCGGCCCGAGGAACCCGAGGACCGAGGCGATCACCCAGGCTGCGACGGCCGTCGTGAAGGCGACGACGAGGATGAGCCCGATGACGATCGGAACGACTCGCCGGAGGATCCAGCCCGTGCCCGGCCTCGGCCCCTCGCCCCACGGTGGCCGACCCTCGCCCCACGGCGGGCCAACAGGTCGGTCGGCCCCGTGCCACGCCGTTCGACCCCGCGGGCCGTGCGCACGGCGACGCCGCGCCCAGCGCAGCTCGCGCTGTTGCTGCCGCCAGTACTCGCGTCGCTCCCATGGTCCGCCGGGCCACGGGTCGGGCGGCCGACGATCGGATCGGTCGCTGGACGGCGCGCCGCCCTCGGACGCCGTCTCGGGCAGCGGGGACGAGTCAGGCTGGGGCGGAGGCCCGCCGGGAGGTCCGCCGGCGGCCGCGTCGGTCACGCCGGCCGCTCGTCGGCGAAGCGGTAGCCGACGCCGTACACGGTGAGCACGTAGCGCGGCTCGCGCGGGTCCGGCTCGATCTTGCGGCGAAGGTTCTTGACGTGGGTGTCGATGGCCCGCTCGTACGATTCGAAGGCGACTCCGCGGAGCGCGTCGAGGAGCTGGCTCCGGGTGAAGATCCGACCCGGTCGGCGGGCCAGCGTGGCGAGCAGCTGGAACTCGGTCGGGGTGAGCTCGACGCCGCGGCCGGCGACATCAACCCGCATCCGTGGCACGTCGAGGGTGACGTCGCCGGCGCGGATCACGTCGCTCGGCTCGTCGGCCCGCTCGGATCGACGGAGCACCGCCTTGACCCGGGCCACGAGTTCGCGCGGGCTGAACGGCTTCGTGACGTAGTCGTCGGCTCCGAGCTCGAGCCCGAGCAGCTTGTCGATCTCGTCATCGCGCGCGGTCAGCACCACGATCGGGATCGCCGAGTCGCGCCGGAGCGTCCGGATGACCTCGAGCCCGTCGACCTCGGGCAGGCCGAGGTCGAGCACGACCAGGTCCGGCGATCGGGTCCGGACGGCGGTCAGGGCGGCGCGGCCGTCGGCCGCCGCCTCGACCGCGAAGCCGGCGTGCTCGAGGTAGTCGCGCGCCAGCTCGCGAATCTTGGGCTCGTCGTCGACGAGCAGGATCGTCTTCATCGTCGGCATCGTACGGCGCCCCGGGCGGTTGGAGGCGCCGGGCCCCGGCGATGGGAACCCGGCGCCGAAGGGGGACGAGGTGGACCAGGCCCGCCGCGGGAGCCGGCTAGCCGGCCAGCGGTGGCTGCCCCGAGCCGCTCGCCGGCCCCGCGTCCGGCGCCTTCGGCACGGTTGGGGCGTCGCCCGTCGCGTGAGCCGTCCGATGCCACTCGTCGAGCCGTGACCGAATCCATGCCTCGCGCGGATCGTCGGAGCCGCCTGGACCGCCGGAGCCGGGGCCCCAGCCATGGCTGGGTCCCCAGCCGTAGCCGTGCCGTCGCCGCCCGCCACCGAACGCGAGTCGGAGTAGCGCGATGAACAGCACGAACACGAACAGGAACACCAGGAAATGCCCAAAACCGAAGAACGGGACGCCGTACCAGCCGTACGCGACGGCAGGCACGACCGTGGTCGTCGCGCCCGGGGCGACGACGACTCCGACAGCGCCCAGACCGGCCGAGTAGGCGATCCCGGCCACGAGGCCCATGATGGCGAGGATCCCGAGGATGCCCAGGATCGGTCCGATGACATGCCGCATTGCGCGACCTCCCTTGACGTTGCGGTCCACCCGGACCGCGTTGCTCATGGGCTCATCCTCGGCTGGACTTGTGAGCTCGCTGTGGAGCCTCGACGGAGGGGCTGCGGAGGTCTGCCGCGTCGCCGGCGCCGAATGCGGGTTCGGGTGACGCCGGCCGGCCGGACGGGCTACCGTCGGGGTCGACCAGACCGCGATCAGGGGACGACATGGACACCTTCGACTTCGTGATCGTCGGGGCCGGCCCGGCCGGTGAGGCGGCCGCGTTCAAGGCCCGAGAACTCGGGGCGACCGTCGCGATCGTCGACCGGCGCTGGTACGGCGGGAGCTGCCCGTTCATTGGCTGCGTCCCGTCGAAGTCGCTCCTGAACGCTGCCGCCCGTCACGCGGCGAACCCGGCCACCTACGACTGGTCGCGGGCCTCGGCGCGGCGCGACTACATGGTCAACCGGTCCGCCGATGCCGCCGTGCCGGACGACACGAGCCACGTCACGGCGCTCGAGGCCGCCGGTGCCACCGTCGTCCGCGGCGACGGTCGGATCGTCGGTCGCGGCCGGGTCGACGTCCGCCACGACGACGCGCTGCACGAGCTGGTCGCCACGAACGTCGTCATCGCGGTCGGCTCGATGACGAAGGTCCCGCCGATCGAGGCGATCGAGCGCGTTCCGAGCTGGACGAACCGCGAGGCGACGCTCGCCCGCGAGCTGCCAGCGAGCCTGCTCGTCCTGGGCGGCGGGCCGACCGGCTGCGAGCTGGCCCAGGTCTATGTCCGGTTCGGCGTCCCGACCACGATCGTCCAGTCCGGGCCGCGTCTCATGCCGACCGACCATCCGCGCAACTCGGAGGCCGTCGGGAAGGCCCTCGTCCGCGACGGGGTGGTCGTCCGGCTCGGGGTCCGCGCGATTCGGGCCCGCCCGGGAGCCGGGACGGGCGGCGCCCACGTCGTCGACCTCGACGACGGCTCGACGGCGGAGGGCTCGGCGATCCTGCTCGCGGTCGGCCGGGCGTTCCCGCTCGACGAGCTCGGCCTCGAGCATTACGGGCTCGACGTGTCCGGCCGGGCGCCGTTCCCGCGCGATGGCCGGCTCAAGATCGCCGACGGGCTGTGGGTCGTCGGCGATCCGGCCGGTCCCGAGCTCCACACCCATCAGGCCCACTACCAGGGTGAGCTCGCAGTTCGGATGGCGCTCGGTGAATGGGTCGTGCCCGACTACCGGGCGCTGCCCCGGGCGACGTACACGGATCCCGAGGCGAGCTCGGTCGGCCTCACCCTCGACGAGGCGCTATCGGCTGGACGCGACGCGTTCGAGGTGACGACGCCGTTCGCGTCCACCGCCAAGGGCTACTCGGCCGAGGCCGAGCTCGGCCACGTGACGATCGTCGTCGACCGTGGGACCCGCGAGCTCATCGGGGCGGCGATGGCCTGCCCCGACGCTTCCGCTGCGATCCACGAATGCGTCCTGGCGATCAAGGCACGGGTCCCGGTCGACGTCCTGGCCGAGACGATCCACGCCTTCCCGTCGACCTCGCGGATCTTCAACGGCCTGTTCGCCGACGCCGCCCGACAGCTCCGGACCGCCTGACCCCTCGCAGCCCCGGCCTCAAGCGCAGGGATCGGGCTCGTCGCTCGGGGCGAGCGTGGGCTCCTCCGGATCGGGCGCCAGGACCAGAGGCGGGGTCGCGGTCGGCTCCGGCTCATTGCTCGGGAAGATCCCGCGGACGACCTTGTGGATCTGGCGGATCTCGGCGTCGCTGATGTACTCGGGGTAGGTCGGCGGGGCGAACATCACGCTCTTGACGTGCTTCGTGTCGGTCCGGGCGGCGAGGCTCAGCAGGCTCGGCAGGTCGCTCGGCTTGAAGCTCGTCCAGGCATCGTCCCGGGCGATCTTGAGCAGGGTCGGGACGCGCGGGATGAGGCTGCACGGCTTGAGCCGGGCCCGGAGGGCGACCAGGACCGCCTGCTGCCGGCGCATCCGGCCGTAGTCGGAATCCTGGTGGCGGCGACCGGGCATACATCAGCGCCCGGTGGCCGTTGAGGTGCTGGCGACCCGCCTTGAAATAGGCGACGACGTCGCCGGTCCCGTTCTCGAGCGGATAGTGGCTGTCGTAGAGCGGGGTGGGGATGTCGATGGTCACCCCGCCGAGCGCGTCCACGAGTCGGACGAAGCCGTTCAGGTTGACGACCGCGATCCCGTCAACCGGCACGCCCGCGAGCTTCTGGATCGTCCCGCCGATTGCCCGGAACCCTCGGTTCTGGCCGCCCGGAAACTGTCCGGGCCGCGCGTTCGCGTAGACATAGAGCGAGTTGAGCAGGCCTGGGTAGCGACCGCCCGGCACCGCCCCGGCGCTCTCCTTGGGCAGCGGCGCGCCGACCATGTTCCGTGGGAACCCGAACATCGCCGAACGACCGGTGGCGACGTCGACCGACAGCAGGATCATCGTGTCCGTGCGGAGGCTCCAGCGGTCCGGACCGGCGTCGGCCCCGATCAACAGCACGTTGAGCCGTCCGTCGGCCTCCCAGGCCGGTCCGGGGATCGGCGTCGGGCTGGGACTCGGCGTTGCGGTCCGGGTTCCGGTGGTGCCGGTACCGGGGGTCGGCGTCGGGTCGTCGAGGTCGGTCGGATCGGGCTCGACCGGCGGGATTACGTCGCCGAGCGAACCCGCTCCGGTGCCGGTCCCGTCGTCGCTCGAGCCGACCGCGTTCGGGTCGAACACCTCGACGATCGTCTCCCGGGTGTCCGCGATGACTGCTCCGACGATGACGTGCGGGGCGACGACGACGAACGCCAGGATGAGGGCGAGGACGCTCCGCGCGGCGAATCGGGTCGGCGTCGTCGGGCGGACCCGCGCGGCGAGCAGGAAGGTGGCTCCGAGGACGGCCAGGCGGTAGAGCCCGACCGCGGCGACGACGATCGCCATGGCCTCGAGCGCGTTCGGGTCGAGCAATTCGCCGGCCAGATTGGCCCGATCTGGGCTGACCAGCAGCGCGACGCCGACGACCAGCGCCAGGACCAGGATCGGCGCGAACAGGAGCGCGGCTCGCCGTCGTCGTCCGAGCAGCAGGTGGCCGAGCCCGGGCACGATCGCCCCACCTACGATCGTCAGCCAGGCCGGCCCGTAGGTGCGTGCGATGGGCTCGGGCATGAGCTGCGACGACTCGGGCTCCGCTTCTGCGGCGGGCTGCGCCTCTGCGGCGGGCTCTGCCTCTGCGGCGGGCTGCGCCTCTGCGGCGGGCTCCTGCCTCTGCGGCGGGCTGCGCCTCTGCGGCGGGCTCTGCCTCTGCGGCGGGCTGCGCCTCTGCGGCGGGCTGCGCCTCCTCGGCTGGCTCCGCCCGGGGCTCCGCCTCAGCGGCCGGTCCTGGCTCTGCGACCGTGGCGGCCTCCGCCTCCGCTGGCTCCGGCGCCGTCGGGTCGGTCGCCGGTTCGGGGGTCTCGGCGTCGGGCCCTCGACCCCCCGGCTGGTCCCCAGGTATCGCCTGCTTCGGCTCGTCGTCCGTCATTCGGCTCGCGCTGACCGACAGCCCCATCGGAACCCGATGGGGTCGTGCCCACTCGATGGGGGATGATAACGGTCGGGCGTCAAATTGCCACGCGCAGCCAGGTCCCGTCCTCGGGGGACGGTGTGGTGGCGGGGGCCGCCGGACCTACGGTCGCTCGATCCTGAGGTCGTCGACGGCCGCTTCGACCCGTGTGTCGTTAGCGCCGTCGGCAGCGCCGATCACGATCCGGACCTTCTGGCCGGCCCATGTTGTCATCGCAATCCGGGCCGAGGCCCAGCGGGCGTCGTCGTCGGCGGCCCTGCCGAGCTCCTCCTTGACGAGCGTCCGGGTGCCGTCCTCAGCTTCGACCCAGACCCGGAACCAGTCCGCCGCGCTCGAGTTCGAGCGGTGGGCGAAGGAGTAGCGGAAGGTCAGGTCGCCGACCGTGCTGCCCAGGGCGACCGGTGCCGATCGCATCGTGGTCGTCCCGCCGTCGAGGTCGTGGGCGTTCGTCTTCGTCGCGGCGCCGACGCCGGTCACGAGCGCGTAGCGGCCCGACGTCGTCGTCCCGAGCTGCTTCGGACCCGCGCTCGTCACGGCCGCCGGGTTCCCGATCTGCCACGCGCCGTCCGAGGCGGTGTCGGTGCCGTCCGGGTTGCGGACCCAGCCCCGGTTGATCTCGAAGTCGTCGTAGAGCGGCCCGCAGTTCGTCTTCTGCCTGGACAGCGGCGCATACGGGCAGCCGGCCATGTCGATCGCGTAGAGCAGCGCCGACCGGTTCCGGGCGACCTGCGGGGCGATCCGCTCATCGGGCGGATAGAAGTCGGCAGACCGTGTAGTGCTCGCTCGGGTAGAGCTCCCAGGTGAACGAGAAGATCCGATAGCGGCCGTACATCCAGTCGATCTGGTCGCCGTCGGTGATGTAGAGGTCGCTCGACTGCTCGGCCTTGTAGCCGTTGCGCTGGGCCATCCGCTTGCCGAGGGCGACGAACGCGTTGTGATCCACGCTCGTCATGTCCGACGGGATGTTCTTCTTCGTGTGCCCGTATGGCCAGAGGACGAGCTGGCCATTCGTGTGGAGGGTGAGGTGCAGCCGGATCTGCTGCCGCCCGTCGACGACCCGACTCCTGACGAAGTCGCGCATCGCCTGGGTCTCGGGCGCGGAGAACGGCTTCCAGCCCCGGTAGGTGAGCGAGCCCGGTGAACCGGACGACCCCCGGCAGCAGCGCCAGGCGTAGTCGTAGTTCCGGTTGAGGTCGGTCCCGACCTTCGACGAGCCGGGCGTCGGCTGGCGGTTCTTGCGCCATTCGCGGTACGGGTTGCCGGTCAGGTCGTACTGCATCCCGTCGGGGTTGAGCGCGAAGACGATCCAGATCTCGCGGCTGTCGACGAGGCTCTTGACCTGGCTGTCGCCGGCGTAGCCCTGGGTCAGGACCTTGAGCAGGTAGAGGGCCTGCTCGGTCGTGAGGTGCTCGCGAGCGTGGTGGAGCGCGTCGACCAGTACCTCGGGCTCCGGCTCGTCGACCGTGACGTTGTCGGACACCTTGGCGATCCAGATGTCGCGACCCTTGTAGCTCTTGCCGATCGACGATATCGCGACGAGGTCGGGGTAGGCAGCCTGGGCGGCCATGATCTCGTCGACCATCTCGGGGTAGTTGTGGTAGAGCGAATCCTTGGCCGGGAAGTTGGGCTCGGCCGCCGAGGAAGCGCTCGGAGCGAGCCAGACCAGCGCCAACCCGACGATCAGCGCGGCCCGGACGATCCGTCTGGTCATCGCCATAGGGTGACCGCTGGGCACCGAGGAAGGCAAGTCGACGTGGGTCCGGGGTCGCTCACCGGGACCATGGGGCCAGTCCCGCGTGCGACACTGCCGGCACGGTACCGGCTGATCGATCCGGCCAGGCGCCGGGCCCGAAATCCACGGAGCCGATCAGTGGACCGCTGGAAGTACTTCGACATCAACCATCGCGACCACGTCGTCTGCAATCCGACGAGTGTGGCCAAGCTCGACGAGCTGATCGGGCTGCTCGATCTCCCGCCGGCCGCTCGGGTGCTCGACATCGCCTGCGGCAAGGGCGAGCTGCTGCTCCGCCTCGCCGAGCGCTACGGCGGTCGGGACGGAGCCGGGTTCCGGGCGACCGCGGTCGACCTCTCGCCGTACTCGATCGCCGACCTCCGGCGCGGTCTCGCGGCGCGGGCGCCGGCGGCCGAGATCGAGGTCCTCGAGATCGACGGTGCCGACTACCGACCCGAGCCGGGCTCGTTCGACCTCGCCTGCTGCGTCGGCGCGAGCTGGACGTTCGGCGGCCACCGGGGCACGCTCCGCGCCCTCCGCGGAGCGACCCGTCCCGGCGGCCAGGTCCTCGTCGGCGAGCCGTTCTGGCAGCACGAACCCGATCCGGCCTACCTCGCTGCGGCCGGCCTGGCCCGCGATGAGTTCGGGACCCACGCGGCGAACGTCGCGACCGGCGAGGCGGAGGGGCTCGTCCCGCTCCTGGCGCTCGTCAGCAGCGGCGACGAATGGGACCGCTACGAGACGCTCCAGTGGCGGGCGGTCGCCCGCTATGCGGCGGCCAACCCCGACGATCCCGACACACGCGAGATCGTCGAGCGCCAGGCCCGTGCCCGGCGCGAGTACCTCAGCTGGGGTCGATCGACCCTGGGCTGGTCGCTCTACCTGTTCGCCCGTCCGGGCTGACCCCCGGATCGGCCCGCGGGACCAGCAGGGCACCGAAGGTCGCCCCGAGCACGATCATCACGATGCCGGCGATGACCGTCAGGGGCAACGACATCGCCGCCAGCGTGCCGCCGATCGCGGCCCCGATCGGGAAGCCCATGAAGTTGGCCGCCATCGACACGGCGAACGCCCGGCCCATCCACGCGGGGTCGGTCCGCCGCTGGCGCACCGTGAACAGCGCGATGTCCATCGGCCCGACCAGCAACCCAATGGCCAGGGCGGCGATCGCCAACACGGCGTATCCGGATGGGGCCGGTGCCACGCCGGCCGCGACCGGCAGGAGCAGGGCATAGGCCGGGACCATCGCGAACATCGGCACGACGAGCATCCGCCACTCCCGGCCGCGGCTGTCGACTCGACCGAAGAACAGCGCCGAGACCATCCCGGAGACGCCCGACAGCGCGAACACGATCCCGACCGCAAGCTCGCCGCCATGGAGGACGTTGAGGACGAGCAGCGGGATGAGGATCGTCTGCATCCCGAAAGCGACGTTCTGGACCGTGATCGCGAAGCTGAGCCCGCGCAGGGTCCGGTTGCGCCACCAGTAGACGAGCCCCTGCCAGGCGTCGACGAGGATCCGGCCGCTCGTGACCGTCTCCGTCGCCGGGTCCGGGACGCCGATCATCGCGATCGCCGCCAGGCCGAAGGCGAACCCGGTCAGGATCAGCGCGACCGCGCCACCGAACGCCGCCACGAGCCCCGCGGCCAGCGGCGGACCGACGATCGAGCCGATCACGTAGCCGTTCGAGTCGACCGCGTTGACCCGTTCCCACAGGTGGCGGGGGACGAGGATCGGGAACAGGCTGCGCAGGCCCGTGTGGCTGAGGATCCCGGTCAGCGAGGCGATCGTCGCGATGATGATCAGGACGTGGGCCGGCAGCGCGTCGGCCAGGGCGAGGCCACCGATCAGCGACAGTGCGCAGAGCTCGACCACGTAGTCGAGCAGGATCAGCCGCGTGCGTCCGTGACGATCGAGGAGCGCCCCGATGATCGGGCTGACGACGAGACCCGGGAAGAGGGCGAAGAACGTCACGATCCCCGCCAGCTGGGGCGAGCCGAACTCCTGGAGGGTGAACAGGACGAGCGCCACGCCGACCATCGCCTGGGCGATCCGGGCGATCTGGGTCGCGACGAGGATCCGGCCGAGGGTCGGCACCTCGAGCAGCGCCCGATACGACGTCGGGAGCCTGTCCGGGTCGGCGGGGAACGAGAGCGGTCGATCACTGTCCGGCATCTGGTCGATGCTAGCGAACCCGGGGCTCGATAGACTTGATCGATGCAGCCCGACCCCTGGGTCGCGCCCGAGCTCGTCCAGCTCGGCCGGCTCCCGATCCACAGCGTCCCGCACACGGATCGGCTCGAGCTCGACGGTCGCTGGCGGTTCCAGCTCCTGCCCCGGCCGGACGCCTCGCCCGGCGACGACTGGGCCGAGATCACGGTCCCGGGCGCCTGGACGATGCAGGGGTTCGCGGACCTGCCCCACTACACGAACGTCCAGATGCCCTTCGAGGGGAACCCGCCGAACGTCCCCGAGGCGAACCCGACCGGGATCTACGAGCGGACCTTCGAGCTGCCGGCGACCTGGGCCGGTCGTCGCGTCGTCCTCCACGTCGGCGCCGCCGAGAGCGTCCTGATCGTCCGGCTCAACGACCGCGACGTCGGCGTCAGCAAGGACTCACATCTTGCCGCGGAGTTCGACCTGACCGACCTCGTCCGACCCGGGATCGAACACGCTCAACCTGCGGGTCGTGAAGTGGTCCGACGCGACGTTCGTCGAGGACCAGGACCAGTGGTGGCACGGCGGGATCACCCGGTCGGTGTTCCTCTACGCGACCGGGGCCGGTCTACCTCGCCGACATCCGGGCGATCCCGGGTCTCGCCGACGATCTCACGACCGGGACGCTCGACCTCAGCGTGCTCGTCGGCTTCCCGGGCGACGACCCTCGAGCCGGGCTGGGCCGTCGAGGCGCGCCTGGAGGGCGTGGCCGAGCCGTTCCGGGCGGACGCCCGGAGCGTCGATCGGCGCTCGCTCATGGGCTGGACCCTCGCTGACCAGCGCCTGCTGTACAGCCGCGCCGCCGGCCTGCCGCTGTCCGCGACCGACGAGGCCGGCTGGTCGGCGATGTACGGCCGGATGGCGCCGCCGCTCGACGGGTCCGTCGGCTGGCGGATCGAGGTCCCGGGGGTCGATCGCTGGTCGGCCGAGGAGCCTCGGTTGTACTGCGCTGACGGTGACCCTGCGGGCGCCGAACGGCACCGTCGCCGAGGAGGTCGAGCTGCGGGTCGGCTTCCGCCGGGTGCGAGATCGTCGGGCTCGACCTGCTGATCAACGGCGAGCGGGTGCTGTTCCGGGGCGTCAACCGCCACGACTTCGACCAGTTCACCGGGCCGGACGATCAGTCGCGATGGGCTGCGCGCGGATCTCATGCGTCATGAAGCAGTTCGGGTTCAACGCGGTCCGGACGTCTCACTACCCGAACGACCCGGCGTTCCTCGACCTGACCGACGAGCTCGGGCTGTACGTCATCGACGAGGCCGACATCGAGTCGCACGCGTTCCAGAGCACGCTGTGCGACGACCACCGCTACCTCGGCGCGTGGGTCGACCGGGTCTCGCGGATGGCCCAGCGGGACAAGAACCACGCGTCGGTCATCCTCTGGTCGCTCGGCAATGAGTCCGGCCATGGCCCGAACCACGATGCCGCCGCCGGCTGGCTCCGGCGCTACGACTCGTCCCGGCCGCTCCACTACGAGGGCGCGATCCGCTACGACTGGGCGAGCGACCAGGACATCAGCGACATCACCTGCCCGATGTACCCGCCGATCTCGGCGATCGTGGCCCACGCTCGGTCGGGCACGCAGCGCCATCCGCTGATCATGTGCGAGTACTCCCACGCGATGGGCAACAGCAACGGCACGCTCGGCGAGTACTGGGACGCGATCGAGTCGACGCCGGGGCTCCAGGGCGGGTTCATCTGGGAGTTCTGGGACCACGGTCTCGTCCAGCAGATGCCCGACGGGAGCACGCGCTGGGCCTATGGCGGCGACTTCGGCGATGTCCCGAACGACGGGAACTTCTGTGCCGATGGGCTCGTCTGGCCCGACCGTCGGCCGAAGCCGGCGATGTGGGAGCACCGGGCGATTGCCGCTCCGGTCAGGATCGTCGAGCTCCACGATCGGCGGGCGGGCGTCCTCGAGATCGTCAACCGCCAGTCGTTCCGCGACCTCGGCTGGCTCCGGGCGCGCTGGGAGCTGGGGATCGACGGGCGGGCAACGGCGTCCGGCGAGGCGACCCTCGAGGACCTCGGGCCGGGCGGACGTGGCGCCGCCGTCCTCGTCGGCTGGACCGATCCGGCGCTCGAGCCCGGCGCCGAGGCCTGGCTGACCGTCCGTTTCCTGACCGCTGCCGACGAGCCGTGGGCGCCGGCCGGGTCGGAGGTCGCCGCAGCCCAGCTCGCGATCGGGAGCTCCGTCGACGGAGCGGTCGCCGCGGTCGCCGGCGCTCCGGGCTCGGCTGCTGCAGCGAGCGACGCCGCCGCGGTCGAGGTGGACGCCGACGGCCTGCTCGTCCACCCGGACCTCGCGAGCCCGCCGACCCTCTCGCTCTGGCGCGCCCCGACCGACAACGACCGGTTCGGCGGGCTATCCGACCCGTGGCTGGCGTGGGGCCTCGACCGGCTCGAGCGGCGCCTGGTTGGCATCGAGCGCGACGGGGCGACCACCACCGTTCGGAGCGAATACCGAGCGCCGGCCGGGCACGTGGTTGAGCACGAGCAGGTGTTCCGGCCGTTGACCGGCGGCGGGATCCAGGTCGACGAGACGGCGAGCGTGCCCGACGAGCTGGCCGACCTGCCCCGGGTCGGCACGGTCCTCGAGCTCCGGGCCGGGCTGGAGCAGCTCGAGTGGTTCGGGACCGGCCCGCACGAGACCTACCCCGACCGGCGCCGGAGCGGGCTCGTCGGCCGCTGGCGCTCGACCGTCACCGAGCAGCACGTCCCGTACATCCGCCCCCAGGAGAGCGGCGGTCACGCCGACGTCCGCCGGCTCGAGCTGACCGATTCGACGGGTCGCGGCGTCCGGATCGTGCTGGACCGGCCCCGCCAGGTCTCGGTCAGCCACTTCCGGGCCGCCGATCTCGCGGCCGCGACCCACGATCCCGAGCTCACGCCCCGCGGGACGACTGTCGTCCATCTCGATGCCGCCCACCGCGGCGTCGGCACGGCGAGCTGCGGCCCGGACACGCTCGACGAGTACCTGGTCGGCCCGGGGATCCACCGCTGGTCGTGGACCCTGCACGCTATCGGGCCGGCCTGAAGATGCCGATCGACTGGGACCCCGAGGCTCAGCAGCTCCACCTCCACAACGACCGGATCAGCTATCTGGTCCAGGTCCGTCAGAAGGGAGCGCTGGGCCAGCTCTACTTCGGGCGGCGGCTCGCGACCGGTCGGTCGTACGCGCATCTCGGGCTCGGCCCGTTCGACGGCTTCTCGAACCGGGTCGGCGATCCGGTCGCGCTCGAGTACCCGACCGCCGGCACGGGCGACTTCCGGGTGCCGGCGTTGACGATCGAGACGCCCGACGGCGCCCGGATCCTCGATCTTCGCTACGCCCGCCATCGGATCTCGGCCGGCAAGCCGGCCCTGACCGGGATGCCGTCGACCTACGTCGAGGCCCAGGCCGAGGCCGACACCGTCGAGATCGCGCTCACCGATGCGCCGAGCGGCACCGAGGTGTCGCTTCGCTACACGATCTTCCGCGACTGGCCGGTGGTGGTTCGGAGCGCGACGATCCTCAACGGCGGGCCGGCCCCGCTCCTCGTGACCTGTGCGATGTCGGCCAGCCTGGACCTGCCCGATGCCGACTGGCTGCTCGTCCAGCTGAGCGGGACGTGGGCCCGCGAGCGCCACGTCGTCGAGCGTGCCCTGGCGCCGGGCAGCCAATCGGTGTCGAGCCTGCGCGGGGCATCGAGCCACCAGCAGAACCCGTTCATCGTCCTTCGCCGCCCCACGACGACCGAGGACGCCGGCGAGGCCTACGGCTTCAGCCTCGTCTACTCGGGCAACTTCCTGGCCGAGGCGGAGGTCGACCCGCTGTCGACGACCCGGGTCCGGCTCGGGATCGCCCCGGAGGGCTTCGCCTGGCGCCTCGCGCCGGGTGAGGCGCTCGTCCTGCCCGAAGCCGTCCTGGCCTATGCCGCGGACGGCCTCGGCGAGTTGAGTGACGCTTATCACAGCTTGTTCCGCGAGCGCCTCGCGCGCGGTCCCTGGCGCGATCGACCGCGACCGGTCCTCATCAACAACTGGGAGGGGACGTACTTCGAATTCGACGAGCCAAAGCTGATCGACATGGCGACGGCGGCGCGCGATCTCGGGGTCGAGCTGTTTGTCCTCGACGACGGCTGGTTCGGAGCGCGCGACGACGACACCAGCTCGCTCGGCGACTGGTTCGTCGACCGGCGCAAGCTGCCCAATGGGGTCGACGGGCTCGCCCGCAAGATCGAGGCGCTCGGGCTGCGGTTCGGGCTGTGGATCGAGCCCGAGATGGTCAGCCAGGCGAGCCGGCTGTTCGCGGAGCACCCGGACTGGGCGATCGGCGTTCCGGGCCGGCCGCGAACCGAGAGCCGCCAGCAGCTCGTGCTCGACATGTCGCGACCGGAGGTCGTCGACTACTTGTTCGGGGTCCTGTCGGACGTGCTCGGGAGCGCCCCCGTGTCGTACGTCAAGTGGGACATGAACCGGAACATCACCGAGCCGTACAGCGTGGCCCTCCCCGCCGACCGCCAGGGCGAGTTCTTCCACCGCTACATCCTCGGCGTCTACCAGCTCTACCGGCGACTGACCGAGGCGTTCCCGGACATCCTGTTCGAATCGTGCGCCGGGGGCGGTGGGCGGTTCGATCCGGGCCTCATGGCCTACGCGCCGCAGGCCTGGACGAGCGACGACACCGACGCGATCGAGCGCCTGAAGATCCAGTGGGGGACGTCGCTGGCCTACCCGGTCAGCTCGATGGGCGCCCACGTCGCCGCCGTCCCGAACCACCAGGTCGGCCGGGTCACGCCGCTCGCCACGCGGGCCGCGGTCGCCTTCTTCGGGGCGTTCGGCTACGAGCTCGATCCGACGACGCTCACGCCCGATGAGCGGCGCCTCGTCAGCGACCAGATCGCGTTCTTCAAAGGTCAGCGCGAGCTCATCCAGTTCGGGCGCTTCGTCCGGCTGCGGAGCCCATTCGCCGGCGACGGCAACGAGACCGCCTGGATGAGCGTCGCTGCCGATCGGCGACAGGCGATCGTCGGGCTGTACCGGGTCCTGAACCGGCCGGTGCCCGGTCCGGACCGGCTCCGCCTCCGCGGGCTCGACCCGGCGATCGACTACCGCGTCTCGCTCTGGCCGTCGACCGGCGACGGTCTCGAGCGTCAGAACGCGCTGGTCCGCGGCGGCGACGACCTCATGTCGGCCGGGCTGCTCCTGGCCACGGACCGCGACGAGGCCGCGGTCCGGGGCGACTTCTGGGCGCGGCTGTTCGTCCTCGAGGCGGTCTAGCGACCGTCAGTCGTCCGACGTGCCGGCGCTCGAGTCCTCGTCGGCGAGGAGGCGGTAGAGATCGCGCCGGGCCTCGGTCACGATCTTGCGGGTGGCTGCCAGTGTCTCCGGCGAGGTGCTCGATGCCGCCTGGCGGAAGGCCACGACGAACCCGACCATCAGGGAGCGCATGTCGGCGGCCTCATCGGCGCCGGCGACCTCCCAGGGGGCGGTTCCGCGCTTCGCCTGCTCGGCCGCGCTGGTCCGTCCGGACTCGGTCAGGCTGAACACTCGACGTCCGTCCTGCTCGGCACTCGTCACGAGGCCCTCGTCCTCGAGCTGCTGGAGCGTCGGGTAGATCGAGCCCGCGCTCGGCTGCCAGATGCCGCCGCTCCGCTCGGCGAGGAGCTGCATGATCTGGTAGCCGTGCATCGGGGCCTCGGCGAGCAGGGTGAGGATCGCCGATCGGACGTCGCCGCGGCGGATCCCCGCCCGTCGACCGCGACCCATCGTGGAGCCCGGTCCGAAGGGGAGCCCGAAGCCGCGCCCAAAGCCCGGTCCGAAGTCGCCCCGCTGGGCTCGCGGGCCGCGCTCACGGTGATGGTGGCGGCGCAGGTCGCGAGTGGCCCGCAGGTCGCCCGCGTCGGGACGGCCGGGCCGGTCATCGCTGTGGTGGAAATGGTCGTTCATGGTTGCTGGTTCCTTCTGAGTTGGCTCGCGAGTTTACGTATCGCGTGGCATCACGATATATCGCGATACAGCTAGCTGTCAAGGGCGTCTGGGGGTTGAGTGGATGCCGGTGCGGGAAGATCGATCCCACAGCGGCCTCGGGGCAAGGTGCCGGGGGCCGAGCGGAGCGGTTCGCCTGGGCGGCTAGCTCCAGGCTCCGAGCGGGCGGACGAAGTCGACGATCAGCGCGTTGAGCTGGTCCGGAGCCTCCATCCCGATCAGGTGGGCGACATCCGGGAGGATCACCGCACGCGCATTTGGCGCGTTCGCCGCGAGGTGGCGGGCGGTCTCGGCGACGTCCGACACGTCGAGGGCACCGGCGATGGCCAGCACCGGGCAGCGAAGCTCGTCCAGCCGCTTGGCCGCCGGCGGCGTGAGGACGATCGGCTGCCCATAGACATGGCCGGTCTCGTACTGCGGCCGATCCATCGCCCGGACCGCCTCGCGGATCGGGAGCGGGACCCGGTCGGCCGGCTGGCCGGGACCATCGACCCAGACGCGGACGTCCATCTCGGTGATCGCGTCGGCGTCCTGCGGCTCGGCCTGCTCGAGTCCTTCCATCTCGTCGAACAGCGCGATCTCGAGCGGTGTCAGCGTGCCCTCGAAGCCACCAAGCCCGGCGCCGACCCCGACGACGGCGGCGACGCGGTCCGGGAACTCGATCGCCGTGTCGAACGCGATCTGCCCACCGCGGCTGTTCCCGACGAGGACGGCCCGTCCGATCCTGAACGCGTCGAGGATCGCGACGAGGTCGCTCCGGTTGCTGAACTCGACATCGTCGGTCGACGACCGGCCGAAGCTCCGGGTGTCGTAGCGGATGGCCCGGTAGCCGGCGAAGACGAGTCCCGAGATCATCCCGTCCCAGGCACGGTGATCGGCGATCCCGGCATGGACCAACACGATCGGCTGGCCGTCGCCGTCGTCGACCACGAACAGCCGTCCGCCGGGTACCTCGACGAAGCGCTCCACCCCACGAGGGTAGCAGGGCTGTCATCGGGCGAGCTCGGACGCGCGGGCGGCACCGCTCACGACAGACGGGCGGCCGGCGGGTCGGTCTAGAGGGCGATCGCGCTCGTTGCCGTGTCCTCGCTCCGGAACTCGGCCCTCGTCGGCAGGAGCGGCTTGCCGCGCCGCGAGAACCAGAGCAGGATCCAGGCCAGCGGGATCGGCAGGGCCCACTGGAACGCCCGGAACAGGAACACCCCGGCCGTGATCGCCGAGCTGTCCGCGCCGCCCGTGTAGCGTCGTGTAGATCGACACGTAGAGGAGCTCGGGCACGCCCGCGCCACCCGGCGAGATCGGCAGGACGGTGATCACGAACACGCACCGCAACACCGCCGAGGATCACGGCTGCCGGCAGCTCATTGTCCGACACCCCGACAACCCGCATCGACACGACCATCAGCAGCGCCCAGGCGAGCTTCGAGGCCATCGCCACGATGAACGCGACGAGCCCGCGCGAGCGGACCGTGTCGCCGAGAGTCAGCCGGAATCGCACCAGGCTGCCCTCGATGTCGGGGACCTTGGTCCGCCCGAGCCGGCGGAGGACCGCGCCGGCCGCCCGTTCGACGAGCCGGCCAATCTTCCGAGCCAGCCGTTCCGAGCGAACGACGAGGATGAGCCCGCCGCCGAGCAGGACGAAGAGCACGAGCCCGACGACGAGGCAACCGACGATCACCCCGGTCGCCACCGACACGCCACGGTTCAGCCCCTCGGCGATCACGAGCACGACGCCGGCAATGACGAGCAGTCCGAACCGGCTGAGCTGATCGAAGATCCCGTAGAGAAGCACGCCCCCGGTCGTGGCCTGGGCGGACCGGCCCCAGCCCCGGATGACCACCCACAGCACGGCCATGTTCCACGGTCCGAGCGGGATGCTCGCACCGATCCCGGTCAGGATCAGGTAGCCCTCGGTCCCGCGAATGACGCCGAGGCCGGCGATGAGCGCCGCGAAGATCGCCCCGGTCAGGACCCACGTGATGAGCCCGAACACGCCGACCACGAGCAGGTCCTGGACGGTGAGCCCCTGGAGCGCGTTGATGACCTGCTGGTAGTCGATGAACCGGGGCATGATGATGCCGAAGATGACCACGAGGACCCCGAAGACGAGGCCAATCCGCAGGATCGCGGCGCGTCGACTCGGCGGCTTCGTCTCGGTCAGGGCCGGTGGCTCGGACGCTTCGGACGCGGGGGGAGTGCCGGTCAGCTCGGGACCGTCGTTCAGTTGGTCCTCGCGGCTGTCGCTCACCGTGGTCCGATCCTCCTGACGCGCGGGCCCGGGACGGGCGGTCCGCAGCCAGATGGTACCCGGCGGGCCGGATCGGGTGACCGGCCGCAACGCCCAAGGTACGGCTGGTCGCGGGACGTGCGAGGGAGTGACTTCCTGGGTCGCATCGGAGACGATCCGCTGCACCACCGATGATCTCGACCCGACCGACCCGCCTGCTCCTCGTCGCGCTGGCCGTCATCGCGGTCTGTGCGGGCTCGCTCGTCCAGGCCGGCGGGCCCGTGCTCGGAGCGAACGGGCCAAATCGCGCCGACCAAGCGAGTGGGCCCCGGTCGACTCCGCCGGCCCGTCCCGACCGACCACGCCGGGATCCCCGCCGGCGCTCCCGGCTCTGCCTTCCGGTTGGCCCTCGAGCCACTTCGAGCTCGGTCTGGCCGACTCACCGGGCGGGGCGGCCGCGCTCCACGCCAAGGCCCCGTTCGGGTTCCGCTATCAGTACCTCGCCGGCGGCGTCAACACGGGCAACGGCTGGGCGACCTGGAACACGAACGGAGCCTTCGTCACGTATTACGTGGCCGACTCGGCGACCAACGGCATGACCCCTGTCTTCCCGTACTACCAGCTGCTCCAGTCGAACCCGGTGGTCGGTGGCGACGAGAAGGCGCGGGACCTGGCCCACCTCGCCAATCACACCACCATGGCAGCCTATTACAACGATCTCAGGCTGTTCTTCGCCCGCGCCGCCGGCTCGACCCCGGTGATCCTCCACGTCGAGCCCGACCTGTGGGGCTACATCGAGCAGCAGACCGGCACCGGCGACGACGCGACGACCGTCCCGGCCTCGGTCGCCAGCTCCGGCGACCCGGCCCTGGGCGACCTCCCGAACAACGCCTCGGGCTTCGCCCGCGCGATCGTCCGGCTGCGCGACCAGCTCGCCCCGAACGTGATCCTGGCCTACCACCTGTCGGTCTGGGGCACAAACTGGGACATCAGCCTGTCGAACAACTCGAACGCCGAGGTCGACGCGCTGGCCGCCAGAGCAGCGAACTTCTACCAGTCGCTCGGCGCGTCGTTCGACATCGCCTTCACCGACATCGCCGATCGGGACGCCGACTACAAGCGCCTCGTCGATCCGATGGACGGTGGCGCGGCCTGGTGGGACGAGGCCGACTTCGTCCGTTACGCGCAATTCATCGCCGGCTTCGTCGCCGGGTCGGGCAAGCGCGTCGTCGTCTGGCAGATCCCGCTCGGCAACACGAAGATGCGGGCCCAGAACGACACGACCGGTCACTACCAGGACAACCGGGTCGAGTGGTTCCTCGACGATCCGACCGGCGCCCACCTGGCGCTGTGGCGCGACGCCGGGGTGGTCGCGCTCCTGTACGGCGGGGGAGCGGGCGGAGTCACCTGCGCCTGCGACGCGCAGCACGACGGCGTCACGAACCCGCCGGCGATCAACGACAACACCCGGACCTCGCTCAACGCCGACGATGACGGCGGCTACTTCCACGAGCGTGCCGCCGCCTACTATGCGGCCGGTCCGCTCACCCTCGCCGAGGGCTCTGGCGGTGGCGGCGCCGGTGGTGGCGGTGGCGGGACGCCGGTCGCCTGGCGGTTGAGCGCCGCTCCGAGCCCGACGAGTGTCGCCCGCCGGCACAGCGTGACGATCACGACTCGGGTCAGGGCATCGCTGAGCGCGCGAGGCAGGATCCGGGTCGACGTCTACGGTCCGACCGGTGCCCTCACGTTGCACCGGACCTACGCCGCGCGGAACTTCAAGGCGGGCTCCACGGTCACGGTCCGGCCGAGCTTCCTCATCTCGTCGAGCCGGCGACTCGGGAAGTACACCGTCCGGATCCGGATCCTGAGCGCGATCGACGGTCACACGCTCGTGACGAAGACGAGCAGCCGAACCTTCCGCGTCCACGCCTGAGTCGCTCGGCCGGCGTCTCCCTCGGCGCCCCGTCTCACGCGCGGCTTACGTACGGCGCGCCCGCCCCCGTTGACCGCGCTGCCGTCGCTCTCGAGGCTGGGGCCATGAGCCGGCCGCATGTCCTGCCCCTCCGCGCGATCGCCATCGGCCTGGCGGCCTGCCTCGTCGCGACCGGCTGCGCCGGGCTCCGGAGGATGGCCGACGACCGTGCGTCCTCGAGCGGAGCCGCGCCGCCAGGCGACTACCGGATCATGCTCGACATCGGCGGTCGATCGCGGGACTACGTCCTCCATGTCCCGGCCGACCTTCCGGCCGGGCCCCGGCCGCTCGTGCTCGAGCTCCATGGTGGAGGAGGCACGGCCGACAACGTCGAGCGCCTGACCGGTCTCCAGGTCGAGACCGACGCGCGCGGCTGGCTCGTGGCGCGTCCGAACGGCGTCGACCGGCAGTGGAACGATGGCCGGCCCGAGGTCCGAGCCGGGATCGACGACGTGGCATTCCTCTCCGCGGTCATCGACGACGTCGCCGGACGGACGCCGGTCGACCCGGACCGGGTCTACGCGACCGGCATCTCGAATGGCGCCCTCATGTCGGGCCGGCTCGCCTGCGAGCTGTCGGACCGGATTGCGGCGATCGGCCAGGTGGCCGGCACGCAGGGGGTCGAGGCAGCCGGCCAGCTGCCATCCGAACCGGCCGGTCTCGGTCATGGTGATCAGCGGCACGGCGGACCCGCTCGTGCCATTCGGTGGCGGCCCGATCGGGCCGGTTCTCGGGCTCGGAGGCGGTCGCGGGACGGTCGTCGGGGCCGAGGCCCACGTGGCGAGCTGGGTTGCGCGCGACGCGGCCGGGCTGGCGGGCAGCTCGACGCTTGCGCCAGACACGACGATCACCCGCTTTGACGGAAGCGCCGGCTCGGAGGTCGTCTTCTACCGCGTCGATGGCGCCGGCCATACCTGGCCGGGCGGTCGCCAGTACCTCCCGAAGCTCATCGTCGGCTCGACGACCCGGACGTTCTCGGCCTCGCGGGTCATCGTCAGCTTCTTCGCGGCCCATCCGGCCGCCGGCGCGTCGCGCTGACGCGGCGGATGGCGAGTCGTCAGGTTCCCCGACCGTCGGCGACCGGTCGCGCGGGCTGAGCGCCGGCGCGGACGCGGGCGAGGATCATCCGGGCCATCCCGCCGAGCCCCAGCAGGCGCGACATGTTGCGCCCGCTGTGCTCCGCCTCAGGCACCGAGGTCGAGCTCGAGCGGCGTCCGGAAGCGTGGCGTAATCCGGACCGGCCCGAGCCAGCGTCCGAGTCGATCGGCCTCGGCCTCGACGGCCGTCCGCCGCGCTACGCCGACATCCTCGAGCAGGCGCATCGCGATCTCGCCGTCTCGTCGCTGTGCCCAGCCGCCGACGACCCGGCCGTCGGACCAGATCGTCGGTCCCGCGTTCCCGTTCGTGTCGAACAGAGTCGAGCGATGCTCGCCGAGATACCAGTCACGCCCTGTCCAGCCCATCACCGTCGGATCCAGCGCCGGCAGCAACGTTACCCACGGACCGGTGTCGGCCGTCGGCTCGAGGTCGTCCGGCAGGACATATCCGGTCCCGGCGTCGAGCTCGACCTCGACCGCCCCGAGCTCGCCGAGCGCGCGGCGGGCTTCGGCTACGGTCCAGCCGGTCCACCACCTAATGTCGGCGACCATACCCGGGCCGAACGCCCGGAGCCAGCGCCGGATGAGCTCGACCCGGGCGGACTCTGTCGGCAGCTCGGCGACCCCGCCGGTCAACCACGACTCGGTGGTCACCCAGCGGTACTGGCTGCTGATCCACGACCCACGCGGCCGGCCGCGGACGATCCGGCCATCGGCGGCCAGCCCGAACAGGACGCGTGTCGACACTCCGATCGTGCCCTGCCAGGTCTTGCCCTCGCCGACCGGGATCTGGTGCCGGAAGCGCGGGACCTCTTTGGCGATCTCGATCGCGGTCGCCTCGCCCAGCCGAGCCAGCGCGTCGAGGGTCTCGGCCTCGACCTCGGCCAGCCATCGCTCGGGATCGTCGGCGATCCCGGCTCCCGCGATGAGCTGGATGGTCGCGCGCCGCTGCTGGGCCCCGTTCGCCCGGGCGCACGCCGCGTGGACGACAGGAACGAGCTCGAGCGGCTCGACGAACATCGTCCGCCGCATCCCGAGCATCCGGACGATCGTCCGCTCGTCGTACAGGCTGCGCCCGATCGCTTCGGGCTCGGCCCCTGGGTCGCCCGGCGCCATCCGGGCCACGATCGCCAGATAGACCGACGCCGGGTCCGTCGCGTGCAGCCCGACGAGGTCTGCCGCGACCTCGACCGGACCCGCCGCGCGAGCGCCGGTCGCGAGGTGGTGCCGCCGAGCGATCCGTGCCCGCCGCTCGTCGGCGTCGATCCGTCTCACCGGGTCAAGGTATCCGACCGCCCGTCCCTGGCTATCCTCTGCCCCACAGGCAGCGAGCCGACGAGGGAGGCCATGGTGTTCAAGCCTGGCGTCTGAGGTGCAGCGCGGGGGCTGCCGGTGCAGGACCGCGCCGGGGCCGGTGCACGTCCGCGCCGCGGGACGCTCGAGGGCCACGTAGGGCCGGTGCTCAGCCGCGCCACGGTGGCTTCCGGGGTGGCTCTGGAGCCGTCGCGGCGTCGCCTATCGTCACCATGGTGCACCTGACCACCAGGGCACGGACCTGCGGCGCACGGCCAACAACCTCGCCGAGCTCGCCGAGAGCGCCTGAGGGGTCGAACTGCAGGTTTCGGCTGGGCCGACCGCTTCCGGCAGGCCCAGCCGGATCGCCTACATCGCCTCGAACGTCTCGGCGACCTCGACGCTTGCACCCCCGGCGAGGACCGGGCAACCCTTTGCCAGCGCCACCGCCGTGTCCAGGTTGTCGGCCTTGATGACGCTGTAGCCGGTCGCGTGGTTCGGGGCGCCGTCGCTCACCGTGCCTCCGGACGAGATCGTCCGCGTCTGCGAGACCGGGTTGCCACCGTCGACGAGCGCCCCGCCGAGCTTCCCGAACCAGTCGGTCCAGGCCTGCATGACGGCTTTCTGCTCTGCATCGGTCTCGGGCATCGCGCCACCGTGGTAGACAAGCAAGTAGCTGGCCATCTGGGGACCTCCTTCGGGTCGAGCGGTCGTCTTCGTTCGCGACCGGCACTTCGACCTCACACCCTTACAACGAAGGACCATCCTCGAAATCGACAGTGAAGCCGACGGGCGTATGGTGATTGCGACGAGCGACGCCGATGGAGCGAGCGATGGCCACGATGACGACCACGACGACGGAGTTCACGGGTTTCAGCCGCGCGGCGATCGACTTCCTGGCGGAGCTCGCCGCGAACAACGACCGGACCTGGTTCCAGCCCCGGAAGGCCGACTACGAGCGCCTCGTGAAGCAGCCGCTCGAGGCGCTCTGCGTGGCGCTCGCGGATCGGTTGGCGGCTCGCTCGGTACCGCTCCGGAGCGATCCGTCCAAGTCGCCGTTCCGGATCTACCGCGACACCCGCTTCTCGAAGGACAAGTCGCCGTACAAGCCGTATGCGAGCGCCAACTTCCCGTGGGTCGATGGCGAGTCGACAGGCCCGGGCGGCTACTTCCACCTCCAGCCGGGCGAGGTCTACATCGGCGGCGGCATGTGGCATCCAGAGCCGGCCCGGCTCGCCGCCTGGCGGGCGATGGTCGCCGGCGATCCCGCGGCGGTCCACCGGGCGATCGACGACCCACGGTTCGTGGCCACGTTCGGCGACGTCCACGGTGACAGCCTGAAGCGGACCCCGGCAGGCTTCCCGGCGGACCACCCGGAGGCCGAGCTGCTCAAGCTCAAGGACGTCACGTTCGGCCGGCGCCTGTCCGACGCCGAGGCGCTGTCGCCGGACCTCCCGGACACCCTCGCCGCTGCCTTCGCCGACGCCGTCCCGGTCTTCCGCCTCCTGGCCGGCCTCGGGGGCTGAGCAGGCCGAGCTCCAATCAGGCGCGCTTGACCGACCCAGCGGCGGCGGCCACCCTTTCCCGATGACCCGGCGCACGAGGATCCTGGCCGTGCTCGGCGTGCTGGTCGCCGTGATGGTCGTCGCCGGGCTCCTCCTCGGGGGCGCGCTTCGGACCTCCGGTCAGGGCGACACAACCGCGACCGGGTCGAACGGCCCAGGGGCATCTGGCACGGCCACCGACGGCGCTGCCGCCGGCACCCCGACCCCCGAGCCCACCCCGGTGCCGACGCCCGGCCACGAGGTGTTTGGTTACCTGCCGTACTGGGAGATGACCGACGGGATCGGCGCCCATCTCGCCGGGATCCAGCTGACGACGCTCGCGCTGTTCTCGGTGACGAACGCCCGCGACGGGTCGCTCGACACAAGTCAAAAGGGCTACCAGCTGATCACCGGGGCGGTGGGACAGGAGCTCATCCGGGAGGCCCACGACCGAGGGACGCGGGTTGAGATCGTGTTCTCGAGCTTCGGGGCGACCCGGAACAAGCGCCTGTTCGGGTCCAGCAACAGTCCCAAGGTGCAGGCGAAGGTCGTCGAATCGCTGGTCGGGATCGTCGGCGAGCTCAAGGTCGATGGCATCAACGTCGACGTCGAGACGATCGACGACGCGCTCATTCCAGCGTATGGCGAGTTCGTCGGGCAGCTCCGGACGGCACTCGTGAAGGTGCACCCGAAGGCCCAGGTCTCGGTCGCGACCACGGCCAACCTGCGCGGCTCGGCGATGGCGCTCGCCGCTTCGACGGCCGGAGCCGACCGGATCTTCCTGATGGGCTACGACTACCACTGGTCGGGATCCGCGCCGGGTGCCTCGTCGCCGATCGATCGGCGCGACGGCGACGAGAAGGACCTGGTCTGGTCGCTCGACCTGTACGAGGCGCTCGGCGTCCCGGTCGAGCGGACGATCCTCGGCCTGCCGCTGTACGGGATGGCCTGGCCGGTCTCCGGACCCGAGCTCGGCGCGCCCCAGACGGGGAAGGGGAGCAACTGGATCCCCGGCGACCACCTCGACTTCCTGGCGGACCCGGGCAACGTGCCGACCCTCGACGACATCGAGCAGGTCGAGCAGTACGTCATCCCGAGCTCGGATCCGAGCGCGACTCCGGACCCGAGCGGCTCGCCGCTCGAGTGGACCGCGATCTACGTCGACTCGCCGGCGACCCTGACCCCGAAGATGGCCCTGGCCGATGCGCGCGGCCTGGCCGGCGTCGGGTTCTGGGCGATCGGCTACGACCGCGGCCTGCCGGACTACGCCGCCCTGATCAAGCAGTTCCGGGCGGGCAAGCTCGACTAGCCAGGGGCGGGCGCGCCCGGCGGACCGTTGACCCACTCCTCGCGGCGGAGCCGGTAGAGGACATGGCGGCGGAGCGGGTGGCCTTCCGGGACCCGTGGGTGATCGAAGTCGTCGGCCGGGTCCCGGTGCATGCCGAGCCGCTCCATGACCGCGATCGACGGGGTGTTCAGTGGCGAGGTCCAGGACAGGATCTCCGGCAGCCCCACCTCCTCGAAGCCGAACCGGACCGACTCGCGCCCGGCCTCGGTCGCGTAGCCGTGGCCCCAGGCGAAGCGGTCGAACCGCCAGCCGACCTCGACGCATGGGGTGAATGCCGCCTCGAACGTCGGTGGCGTCAACCCGGTGCAGCCCAGGAACGCCCCGTCATCGCGCCGCTCGACCACCCAGATGCCGAACCCGTGCTCCTCGAAGCCGGTCTCGAGGCGGTCGATGAGCGCGTCGCTCTCGTCCCGGGTCAGCGGCTGGACGAAGTGGCGCATCACCTCGGCGTTGCCATTGAGCCGGGCGAACGGCTCGCGGTCGGCATCGCGCCAGCGGCGGAGGATCAGCCGCGCTGTGGTGAGGGTCGGTCCGCCGGATGGCGCCATCCCGCGTAGGGTAACGAGTCGAGCCCGACCTCGGCCGCCTTGGCTGAGCTCCGTCCGAGAACAGGTCCTACGGCACTCCACGCTCGGACGCGATCGGCGCTACCCTGATCCCGGAGGTGCTTTCTCATGATCAGACGAGTTGTCATCGGCGCGGGCATCGCCGCGGCGAGCTGGGTCGGGTACATGTCGCTCAGGCATTGGTGGGCGACGTGGGGCGTCGACACCGTGGAGCAGACCAAGGAGCTCCCGGGTGACGACATCGTCCCCGAGGGCGAGACCCTGATCACCCGCGGAATCACGATCGAGGCGCCGCCCGAGGTCGTCTGGCCCTGGCTCGTCCAGATGGGCTACGGCCGCGCCGGCTGGTACAGCTACGACCGGATGGACATGAAGGGCAACAGCGCCGACGCGATCGTGCCCGAGCTCCAGAAGCTAAAGGTCGGCGACATCGTCCCGACCCACGATGCGGGCGGCTTCGAGGTCAAGGTCCTCGAGCCGAACCGTTCGCTCGTGCTCTACCTCGACACCGAGCTCGTGAACGGCCAGCAGGCCAAGGCGAAGGAGACCGACTCGACGGCCGAGAAGCCGGCGATCTCGCCGACCGAGACGCCGGGCCTGGCGATGTCGGGTGGCTTCCTGGGGACGGCCTCACCCGAGGAGTTCAAGGTGAGCTGGGCCTTCGTGCTCGAGCCCTCCGGGCCCGGACGCACCAGGGTCATCGAGCGGACCCGCGGCTGGTTCGGCAAGGGCAACGCCGGGTCGAAGATGCTGATGCCGGTACTCGGCTTCGGGGTCTTCGTGATGATGCAGCGCCAGCTCGTCGGCCTGCGCGATCGGATCGAGCGGACGGTCGGCCTCGAGCGTGCCGAGCGCGAAGCCGCGGTCGCGGTGCCGATGGCCACCCTCGCCACGAACGGCCAGACCGACGTCCCCGTCACGGTTGCGCCGGCGACGCCCGTAGACCTCGGAGATCGGCGGCGGCCTACTCGACCGGGATGACCATGACGAAGTTGCCGGTCTTCTTGGGGTACGTCCCGAGCGGCCGCTTCCAGGGCAGGTAGTCCTCGGACAGGTCGCTCGACCTTGTACGAGCGAGTCCGGCGACCGCGAATAGCCCCAGATCGACGACAGCCGCGGGTACCAGACGTCCTCGATCCGGACCGCGGTCACCGTGAAGTCGTCGGTCAGCGCCGGGTCGGCCGTGGCGTTGAAGCCCGACATGACCCAGGAATGGGCGCCGCGCCAGACCATGAGCCCGGCCGGCCGGTTCGTCAGCCGGATCTGGCGGGCGGCGACCTGGATCGCGGCCTTGATCGACGGCTGGATGCCGACCTCGTAGTTGCCGTAGCCGAGCTGGGTCAGGCCCTCGGCCCAGCCCTCGGGCTCGGCCGCGCCGTCGGGCGCCGGGTCGAGCGAGCGGGTGAAGTCGAACAGGCGCTGCTGGGTGGCCCGGGTCGTGTCGGCGCCCTCGTCCATGATGTTCATCGAGGTCTGCATCGCCGCGGGCAGGCACCAGATGTCGTGGAACTCGCCGACGTAGTCGCCCTTCTGGTAGAGGTCCATCGAGAACGGGCCCGGCTTCGGCGTCGGTGACGGGGACGGCGACCGGCCGATCCGCACGGGCACTGGCGCGAGCCGCCGAGCGCCCGGCGAGCCGTCGACGGTGCGCACCGGACGGGCGCGGCGACCGGATCGTGCGAGCCCGGCTCCGGCACGACGGCCGGCGGCCGCTCGCGGGCCCACGGCGTGACGACCGGGGCCACGGCGAGCGATGCGCCCGAAGCGACTGGCTCGCCGCATAGACGGTCCCGAACGCCGAGCGACGACGAGCGCGACGGCGAGCGACCGCCTGCGACCGCCCGGCGGCGGACCGGGCTCCCGGCCGGGGCGCCGAGCTCGGCATCGACGTCGGCACGCGTCGTGACCGCCACCGCCCGATCCGGGCCATCCGCGGCGCCAGCGCGACGGCCAGGATCGCGACCTTGACCGCCATCCCGAGCGCGAACGCGGCCGGGATCGCCGACAGGCCGATCGATCGGCGACAGGATCTGGCCGGCGACGACGATCGCCACGAAGCCGGCGATCGAGGCGATCGTCGGCAGGATCGTGTTGTGGGTCGCGTAGATCGCCCGGCTGAGCAGGTGGGTCAGGCTCTCGAGCGGGATCGACAGGGCGAAGATCGCCGAGGATCGTGGCCGTCCGGGCGATGTCGTCCTCGTCGAACGCCCCGCCGCCGAGGAGGATCCGGATCGCGGTCCCGCCGACGACGAGCAGCCCGATCGCCGCCCCGATCGTCAGGACGGCGATGAGGGCGAGGTTGATCCGCGAAGACCCGGCTGAAGGCCGCGCCGATCGCCGGACGGCGGCAGCCGCCGACATGACCGGGAAGGCGGCGATCGCGAACGACGCCCCGATGAGGCTGACCGGCACGCTCTGGAAGTTCCGGGCGAAGCTGACCGAGCTGACCGAGCCCGGCGTCAAGCGTCGAGGCGAGCGCGGTGAAGTAGAGGAACGTCAGCGGCTCGATCGGGTGGCTGAGCATCTTCGGGATCATCAGCCGGATGAACTCGCCGACCCCCTTCGTCCGGAGCGCGAAGCTCGGCCGCGGCCGGAACCGGGTCCGGGAGATGCCGACGAGCCGGACTCGCGAGGTGGGCCAGGCCGCCGGCGACCGCGCCGACCGCCGCGGCGTAGATCCCGAGCCGGTCGGCGAGGAGGACGCGTCCCGACGACGATCCCGCCGTTGTAGAGCAGCGGCGCGAGGCCGTAGGCGAGGAAGCGACCCTCGGCGACGAGGATCTCGCCGAGCACGATCGACGCCGCGAAGATCACCGGCGTGAAGCACATGATCCGGAACAGGGTCACGTACAGTCGCGCTGCTGCTCCGCGTGAAGCCGGGGGCGATGAGCGCGACGGTCTGCGGCGCGAAGACGAACAGAGGATCGCCGCAGGACCGCCATGACCACGACCGCCAGGGTGAGGATCGTCTGGCCGAACGCCCTGGCGCCGCCTCGACCGCCTCTGTCCGCGAGGCGTCACGACGAAGATCGGGCACGAACGGGGCGACGAGGCCGGCGGCGACGAGCACGTCGAGGGCGAGCTCGGGCAGGACGAACGCCGCGTTGTAGGCGTCGAGCTCGGCGCCGGCGCCGAACGTCCGGGCGAAGATCCGGTCGCGGACCAGGCCCATCAGGTAGCCGCCGAACGTGAGCACCGACAGGATGATCGCGCCCCGGGCCAGCCTCGACGAGAAGACCGCCGACAGGCGTTGGGTCAGGTCGCTTCGGGTCACACAGTCGCCTCGAGGTCGCCGCTGGCTGATCGCCGGGTGAAGCCTACGACGCTTCGGCCGATCGTTGGGTGTCGGCGGTCACCGGGGTCCCGTCGTCCGTCCCCGAGGCATTCAGCCGCTCGGCCATCACGGCTTCGGCGGCGGCCCATGCACTCGGGCCGGCCATGGCGCTCCTGAACGACAGCGCGTCGAGGGCGTACCCGCGGATCGGCCCAGTCGCCACGACGCTCGCGGTGCGCGGGACACCACGGAGCAGCGCGATCTCGCCGATCCCGTCACCGTCCGAGGCGACGCGCAGGAAGGTTCCGCCCTGGGTGATGTCGCAGGCGCCCAATTCGATCACGAGGTAGCGGTCCCCCTGCTCGCCCTCACGCATGAGCACGTCGCCGCGCTCGAACGAGACGGGGGTCATCGCACTCGCCAGCCGCTCGAGGGCCGAGAGGTTCAACGGCGCGAAGAGCGGGATCGAACGGACGAGCCGCAGGCGTTCCTCGGGGACCATCGACTCGCGCTCGATCCGGCGGATCCGCGGCCAGGTGAGCAGGGCGACGGTCGGCAGGAGCGCGCCGCTGATGACCAGTGCCCCACGCGTCCCGAACAGCGCGATCAGGAGCGGCGCGACGATCCCACCGACGGCCATCATCACCCCGACGCCCCCCTCGAACAGCCCGAATACGGGCACCCGCTCGGGCAGGGTCAGGCTGCGCTGGAGGATCGTGAAGCCGGCCACGTCGAGTGACGCGTTGCTCAACCCGGTGACGAACAACGCCGCCAGCGCGAGCACCGGGACCGGGATGGCGCCGACGAACGCGATCGGCAGGCCCCAGAAGACGAGCGAGATCGCGAACACGCGCGAGAGCGGGACGCGTCCGCTCAGCCCGGCGGCAGTCAGCGCGCCGAGGAGGCCGCCCGCGCCGACCGCGGCGTTGAGCCAGCCGACGCCTCCATCGCCCAGTCCGAGGAGGTCGACCGAGGTGACGACTAGGAGCGTGACGAGCAGCCCTCGGACGAGAACCTGGCTCATGAACCCGACCACGACGAGCGCCGGCCCCGGCCGATGGGCCAGGGCCCGGAACCCGGCCAGGAGCGATGGCCGCGCCTCGCCACCCTCCAGTGCCCGGATCGTGGCGATCTCCTCGCCGGTGTCGAGCCGGCTCACCGCCAGCGCGGCGCCGGCGAACAGGAGCGCGGCCGCGCCGAGGGCCCAGCTCGTGCCCGCTGTCACAACGAGGATCCCGCCCACGAGCGGCCCGACGAACATGCCGGCCGCCTCGCCGAGGCTCGACACGCTGTTGCCGGCCACGAGCTCACCCGGCGTCCTGGCCAGCGATGGCAGGAGGGCCGTCTGGATCGGCCGGACCATCGCCCCGGAGGTGGCGGCGATCGCCGCCAGCACGAAGGTCGCGACGATCGAGCCGCCGATGAGGACCACGACGATGCAGCCGAACGCGGAGGCCGCCCGGATGAGGTTGACGGCGACCAGGACGCGCGCGCTGCCGAAGCGCGCGGCCGGGATGCCGGCGAGCGGCGCGATGAGCGTCGACGGCAGCATCCGGACGAGGCCGAGCAGGCCGACCGTAAGCGCCCCGCCTGCGTCGTAGGCGATGACGAGCAGCGCAACGAGCAGGACCCAGTCCCCGGCGATGCCGCCGGTCCACGAGGCCTCGAGCCGGCGGATGTCCGGGTTGGCGATCGCGGCCCGGATCGATCCGACCGCGGTCGCGATCGCGCCCGCGATGGTCGCTGCCCGCTCGCGTCGTCGCCCACGCGGGGCGTCGGACGCGCGGCTCGTCGTCATTGGCGTTCGACCACAGCGCCTCGGATGCTAGCAGGCGGCGCGCACCTGGCCGACCAGATCGCCCTGCTCAACGTCCGAACATCATCCGGCAGCGGAACGGGACCAAACGCCAGTTGTCAATTCCGGGCCTGGCTCTTCGTAGTACCGGTGACGGGAGCCACTGGGGCCACCGGGCCTCGATCCCGAAGGAGTAGGAGCTCGACCGATGGCAGATCCGAAGGTGATCCACTTCGAAGTGACCGGAAAGGACCAGAAGGCCCTCCAGTCGTTCTTCGGCAACCTGTTCGGCTGGAAGCTCGACACCAGCTATCCGGGCGGCTACGGGATGACCGATCCGACCCAGACCGGCCTCGTGGTCGGGATCGGCGGCAGCCGGGACGGCTCGGCCGGCTTTGTCACCGGCTACGTCCGGGTGGCCGACGTCGACGCGACCCTGGCGCGAGCTGTCGAGCTCGGCGGCTCGGTGGTGATGCCCAAGTTCAGCCCGGACGGGGAGGCCCAGCTCGGCCTCGTCGCCGATCCCGAGGGCCACGTGATCGGGCTGACCGAGTAGGTCGATCCGAACGGGTGTGCTATGGTAGGTACTCGCCCACCTCATGTTGGCGAGCCTACGCGTGGTCGACCCCCCTTCTCGAACGGACCGTGCGCCTGCAGTTCCCAGTTCGGGAAGATGTGGAGGTCACTGTGACCACCGGTACCATCAAGAAGGTCGTTGCCGATCGCGGCTTCGGCTTCATCGCCGCCGAGGATGCGAAGGAATACTTCTTCCATCGCGGCGGACTCGACTCCTCGCTCGACTTCGACCGTCTGGTCGGCGGCGAGCGCGTCGAGTTCGATGTCGAGCAGAGCCCCAAGGGCCCGCGCGCCGCGAACGTGCACGCAGCCTAGCCACCAAGCCGTCCTCATCGCGAGGAAGGTCGAGACCCCGTCCGAACGGACGGGGTCTCTTGCTGTCTGTTGCCGGTCGAGCCAGCAGCGAGCGTGCTCGGCGATTCCGCCGCGTGCTGCCGGCCGATCCGTCGGGTCAGCTCGCCAGCGGAGCTGAAGCACCCGGATCTACCACGCTCGCTGCGGGGACGCCCCCTGACGGAACGTTCGCCAGGCAAGCAGGAGCACGGCCCCAAAGCCGAACAAGCTCGCGATCCCGCTGAAGAACGGGATGATCGCGAGGATCTGCATGATGAGGATCCCGATCACGGCCGCCAGGTAGGGCCGCTCGCGCACGGTCCCGGGCGACGTGCGATGGAGGATCCAGTCGCCGATCCAGATGGCTGCGACCAGGTAGCCGACGAATGCCGTCAACGGCCAGAGCCCGAACAGGATCCCGAGGCTCATCGGCGTGCCAACGACCGTAATGAACAGGGCGATCACGAGGACGATCGCGACGAGAACCCCGGCGATGCCCCACAGCAAGGTCTGCCAGGGCTCGTGGCTGATCAGGCTCTCCGCCGCCCGGACCTGGCGCGCGGCGAGTGCGGCGAGCAGCAGGCCGGCTACGATCGTCGCGAGGACGAAGCCGATCCAGAGCAGGAAGAGTGCGGGGATGAGGATCAGGCCGATCGCAACGAGATCGAGGCCAATGTTGCGAACGGAACCCTGGACCTGCGCGCCGCCGGTCTGGGTGACGGCCGAGTCGAGCGTCCAGATGTCGCCGCTGACGACCGTGCCCGCGCCGAGTGTGACCGGGCTGCGGACGGCAAGGATGGAGTGGACGTGGGCGCCCGTCAGCTCGGCCGACCCGTTGATCACGACGAGGGTGTTCACGTCGCCGGCGATCGTCGCCTTGCCCTGGGTGACGAAGACCAGGTCGGCCTGGTCGCCGGGCGCCATCGTGAGGCCGCCACTGGTCGACACGAGCACCCGACCGTTGCCGATCGGAGTCGGGTCGGCCGCGAGCGCTGCCGGCACGAGCCACAGGAACGTCAACAGGACCGAGAACGTGACCACGCACAACCGCTTCATTGCACACCCTCCTTCGGTGCATAAGCGTATGCGTCCTGGCTAGGGGCTCGTGCCCGCAAGCTGTCCCCATCGCGTGGAAGGTCGAGACCCCGTCCAACGGGCGGGGTCTCGTGCTGTCGACGCGCCCGCCGCATGCAGTCGGCGACGCGTCGGTTGTGGTCAGCCGGCCATCGGCGCCGGTGAAGCCGGATGGGCCACGCTGGCGCTCGGCAGGTTGCCCTGGTGGAACGTCCGCCAGGCCAGCAGGAGGACGGCCCCGAAACCGAACAGGCTGGCGATCGCCGTGACGAACGGCACGATCGTCAGCACCTGCAGGATCAGGATCCCGAGGATCGACGCCAGGTAGGGTCGCTCGCGGACGATCTCAGGGGTGAGGCGATGGAGGACCCAGTCGCCGATCCAGATCCCGGCCACCAGGTAGCCGAGGAACGCCGTCAGCGGCCACAGCCCGAACAGGATCCCGAGGCCGATCGGTGCGCCGATGACGGTGACGAACAGCGCGATCACGATCACCATCGGGACGAGGACCCCGGCGATGCCCCACAGCAGGGTATGCCCGGGCTCGTGGCTGATCAGGCCTTCCGCGGTCCGGACCTGACGCGCACCGAGGGCGGCCAGCAACAGGCCGGCCGCGATCGTCGCGAGGACGAACCCGATCCAGAGCAGGAAGATGGCGGGGGCGAGGATCAGGCCGATCCCGGCCAGATCGAGGCCGACATCACGCACGGTCCCCTGGACCTGCGCGCCGCCGGTCTGGGTGACGGTTGAGTCCACCGTCCGGACGTCGCCCGTGACGACCGTGCCCGCGCCCAGGGTGATCGGGCTCTGGATGGCGAGGATCGACCCGACGTGCGCGCCGGTGAGATCGGCCGATCCCTGGATCACGATCAGGGTGTTCACGTCGCCGGCGATGGTCGCCTTGCCCTGCGTGACGAAGACCAGGTCGGCCTGGTCACCCGCCGGCATCGTTAGGTCGCCCTGGGTCGACACGAGCACCCGGCCGGTATTGACCGGCGTCGGGTCGGCAGCGAGCGCCGCCGGCACGAGCCACAGGAACATCAACAGGACCGATAACGTAATCACGTACAACCGCTTCATTGCGGCACCCTCCTTCGGTGCACAGGCACGGATGCGTCCTGGCTCGGGGCTCAGGCGGACGCGACGTCCACTCGGGCGCCGGTCAGCTCGTGGGCGATCTCGTTGGCCCAGGCCTGGATCTCATGCCAGGTCCGGTAGTCACCCTCGGCAGCACCGACGGCCTTGACGATCATCCGCTCGGGGAAGCTCGAGGTCGTTCTTCTCGAGCCGGCCGGGGAACACCCGATGCCCGCGGGCGTGGGTGAGCTGGCGCATCGTCGCGACATCGCCCGGCTCTTCGGCCGGCTTGGGCGGATCGCCGACCGGGCCACTCGAGAACAGCCACACAGGGCGGCCGTTGAACAGGTCGCGGTTCCGCTCGACGAACTGCTTGGCCGGGCCGAGCCAGCGTCCGGCGTAGACGCCACTGCCGATGATCACCGCGTCATAGCCCTGGACGTTGCCGGCGATGTCCGGGGCAACGACCGAGACCTCCAGTCCCCTCGCCATGAGCACGTCGCCGATGGCGCCCGCGATCTCGGTCGAGGCCCCGTGCTTTGACGCGACGGTCACCAGGACACGCATCTCGTCCTCCAACGTTCTCGGGTCGAGCAGCCCGAGACCTCAGATGGACCCGGGCATGCGTACCCGCTAGCTTGCTGACTCGATGGTGCGCCGGGCCTGGCACCGAGCGGTAGTGCCGGACGGCCCGTGTTCCAGTCGCTCCCCGGGTAGGGCGGATCGGGCCATGGCGGCGACGCTCGTTGCGGACCACGATCCGGGCCTTGCCGGCCGCGCTAGAATTCATCGCGTGATGAATTCGGTCGAGCCGGCGATCCGGGCGAGCGGGCTCGTCAAGGCGTTCGGCCCCATTCGCGCGGTCGACGACGTCAGCTTCGACCTCGCGCCCGGCCGGATCTACGGCCTGCTCGGCCCGAACGGCTCGGGCAAGACCACCCTGATCCGGCTGCTGACCGGCCTGGCCCGGGCGACGAGCGGGCAGGCCGAGGTCCTCGGCGTCGCGATGCCGTCCCGGCCGAATCTGAGCCCGGATCGGCTACATGACCCAGGCCGACGGGGTCTACCTCGCGCTGACCGTCGGCGAGAACGCGCGGTTCTTCGCGGCGACGTACGGGGTCCGGGACGCGAGCGCCGTCCAGGCCGCCCTCGAGCTCGTCGAGCTCGGCCGACCGGGGCGACGCGATCGCCGGCACGCTGTCGGGCGGGCAGCGCCGGCGGCTGTCGCTCGCCTGCGCCCTCGTCCACCGCCCGCCGGTCCTGTTCCTCGACGAGCCGACGGTCGGCGTCGATCCGCTCCTCCGGGTCCAGTTCTGGACCCACTTCCGGGCGCTCGCCGACGCCGGCACGACGATCGTCGTGTCCAGCCACGTCATGGACGAGGCGGACCGGTGCGACGAGCTCCTGTTCATCCGCTCGGGCAAGGTCATCGCCCGCGGGACGCCGGCGCGAGATCCGCGAGCGGGCCGGCACCGACGATCTCGAGCAGGCGTTCCTCGCAGCTCGGCGCCGACGTGGCGGTGACCCGATGAACGGCCGGCGGATCGCGGCGCTCGTTCCGACGCGTGATCGAGGAGATCCGGCGCGACCGGCCGTCGATCGCGCTGCTGTTCGTCGCCCCGCTCGTCATCACCGGGCTCGTCACGTTCATCCTCCGCGAGGGCCAGACGCCCGACGATCGACGCGGTCATCGTCAACCAGGCCGGCGAGCCCGGCGCGATCGTGGCCGGCGCGCTCGAGCACGGCGCTCCGAGAGCCAGGACGCGACCGTCACCGAGGCGGCCGACGAGGCCGCGGCGCGGTCGATGGTCGAGGACGGGCTCGGCGACCGTCGCGATCGTCCTGCCGGCCGAGCTCGCGGCCGGCGGGTGGCGCCCTCCGTCGATCACGGTCATCACGAACGGGCTCGACCCGACCGGCGAGGCGGCCCAGCTCGGCGGCGCTCCAGAGGGCCCTGCTGTCGGCGGCGACGCGGCCTCCGGCGCGGGCCTGCCGACGATCGTGCACGCGACCGTGTACGGCACGCCGAGCAGCGACCCGCTCACCGGCTACGCGCCGGCGCTCGTCGGCTTCTTCGTCTACTTCTTCGTCTACCTCCTGACCGGGGTGAGCTTCCTGCGCGAGCGGACCGGCGGGACGCTCGAGCGGCTGATGGCGACGCCGGTCTCGCGCGCCGAGATCGTCACCGGCTACACGCTCGGCTTCGGCCTGTTCGCGATCGTCCAGGTCGCGATGCTCATGGTCTGGGTGCTCGGGACGATCCATGTGCCGGCCATCGGCCCGCTGCCGGCGTTCTCGATCGGACTCGGCGTGCCGGTCGCCGGGAGCCCGCTGTTCGCGTTCCTCGTCGTGCTCGTGCTGCGCCATCGGCGCCGTCAGCCTCGGGATCTTCCTGTCGTCGTTCGCCCGGACCGAGCTCCAGATCATCCAGTTCATCCCGATCGTGATCGTCCCGCAGTTCCTGCTGTCGGGGGTCCTGTTCCCGATCAGCAGCCTGCCCGGAGGTCATCCAGCCGATCGCCCCGCTCCTGCCGCTGAGCTACGCGGTCGACGGCCTGCGCCAGGTGTTCATCCGCGGCGCCGACCTCGGGGTCGCGGCGCTCCGGTGGGACCTGCTCGTGCTGGCCGGGTTCGCGCTGTTCTTCGCGACGATCGCCTCGCTGACGATCCGCCGGGAGGTCGTTTGAGCGCGATCCGGCCGGCGGCCGGGGTCGCGGCGACACCCGCGGCCGGATCGTCGCGGCCGCCCGGGCGAGCTTCGGCGAGCGCGGCTTCGACGCGGCGACGATCCGCGACATCGCGGCGCGGGCCGAGGTCGATCCGGCCCTCGTCCACCACTACTTCGGCACGAAGCAGCAGCTGTTCGTCGCGGCGATGGAGCTGCCGATCGACCTGTCGACGCTCGTCCCGCAGCTCGTCGCCGCCGGCCCGGCCGATGAGGTCGGCGAGCGGTTCATCCGGTTCGTGCTCGAGACCTGGGAGACGCCCGGCGATGCGGCCGCTGCTGCTGGGCGTCATCCGCTCGGCGACGACGGATCCGGTCGCGGCCGGGATGCTCCGCCGGATCCTCGCCGAGGGGCCGCTCCTCGCCCTCGCCCGGGCGATCGACCGGCCGGACGCCGCACTGCGGGCGTCGCTCGCCGGGTCGCAGCTCGTCGGGCTGATGATGGCCCGCTACGTGGTCGGGGTCGAGCCGCTCGCGTCGGCGCCGCGCGAGTCGGTCGTCCGGGCGATCGGCCCGACGATCCAGCGCTACCTGACTGGGGACCTGGGAGTCGGGGACTCGGGGCCCGCGTAGCGCTCGACGCCGAGGTGCGTCCAACCCGACAGTCCGTCGGTCGGCGCGACGATCCCGCCCTCCCGGCTCCGCCACGTAGCGTTGCGTCCAACGGAGGTGGGAAGTGATCCAGCCAATGGCTCCAGAGACGCTAGAACGCCTGATGATCGAGGACTCCCCCGAGGCAGCGGCCCAGCAGGTCGCTTGCGAGGCTTACACCCACGCGTTCGAGTACGCCCGGTCGCTCGTGGCCGCGTACGGCCCCGAGGGCGCCGAGCAGTTCGCTCGCCAGCTCATCCGCCACCTGGCCCGCCAGCTCGAGCTGGCCCAGGTCGACGACGTCAGCGGCAGCCTGAGCTCGATCGCCAAGTAGCTCGCCCGGCGACCAGCCGCCTGCGTCGCCGTCGACCCGGCCCCCAATCAGCGCGCGTTCACCGAGGGTCCAGCCATGAACGCCGCTCAGGACACCACTTCGTGGAAGCGATCGCGGGCCGTCACCTGGCTGCTCGCCGTGTCGACCGCGACCGTGGTGGTCGCCGTCGCCGTCGTCGCGATCGTCGCCTGATCCGGCCACTCGCCTGATCCGGCCAACTCGCCTGATCCGCGGCCACGTCCCGACCCGCGCCGGCTAGCTCAGCTGGAGATCGGCGGGAGCGAACGGGATGTAGCCGAGGCCGAGCGGGTTGCCCTTGGCCAGGATGTCGAGACGGGCGTTGCGGACCGCCCAGCCGAGCATGTCGCCCGCCTCGAACCGGCGCAGGCAGCTCTCGGCGAACGCCGTCGCCAGCCCCTCGAAGATCGTCACCTCGGTCCCGATGACTCCGGCCGCGCCCGACGTCGCGATGAACCCGCCGACGAGCTGGTGGGCGACCTCGGGCCCGAGGGCCGTCGTGTGGCAGCCGTTGAGGATCACGAGCGGCCGCGGCGAGGTCCAGCTGACCCGCTTGTCGCGAAGCGTGTCGCGGAAGATCAGCGGGCCATCCTTCGGGCCGACGCTGAGGAACGGCCGGGCGTGTGACACGCCGCCGTGGCAGTAGAAGTAGACGATCTGCGGCGCCCGGTCGACGACCTGGACGAGCCCGTCGTCACGGGTCGTCGAGACCGTCCAGCCGAGCCCCGGGACCTTGGCCAGCTGCGCCCGGTGCTCGTCCCAGCCGGTCAGCCCGGGATCGGTCGAGATGACCGCGACGGCCGAGCGCGCAGCGCCCTTCGCGATCCGACGCGGCGCGTCCTCGGCGTTGGGGAAGCTGACCGGGACCCCGATCGCGTGGCGGAAGCCCCAGAACCCGCTCGGGCAGACGACCGTGTCGTCATCGCTGCTCGGGCAATCGCCCTTGAAGCAGAGGCTCGCCGCCAGGTCGGCGCGGTTCTTGAGGTCCTTGACGAACTGCGGGCAGAGCCGCATGCCGCCGGGGTCGGCGCCCGTGTCGAGCCGCCGGTCGTAGACGGTGGCGACCGGCAGGACGAGCCGGGGGTTCTCGCTGTGCGCCATCTGGACGAGCGACGGCTTGCGCACGAACGCACGGAACGTGTCCTCCTTGGCCGGGGTGGCGAACCCGAGGCTCTCGAGGAGGAGGTCGAACAGGGCGTAGCCGCGGAACGCGATCCGGACGAGGTCGGTTCGGAGCTGGTCGAGGTCGAGAGCGCCGGCATAGCGGTACTTGTCGCCGGCGGTCCACTCGTCTTCCGTGCCCCAGGTGGCCGCTCGAAGGCCGCCGCGCGCCTCGGCGACGAGGCTGCTCACGACGGCCGGGTCGAGCGTCGCGCTGCCGACCAGCTTCGGCTTCGCACCGCCGGTCGACACGAAGAGGGCGTGGGTGCCGCCGGCCTCGTTGAGCATGACGCTGACCCGGTGCTCGGCTCGCTCGGAGACCTTCTCGGCGTTCGGGGCGTCGACCAGGCGGTAGTCGAGCTTCGAGACGAGCGCCCGGCGCCTGGCCCGCGGCGTCGTGGTCACGACCGCCGTGATCAGCCGGGACTGGAGGACCATCCCCTTGGCCACGATCGAGCAGCGGAGACGGTACGTCCCGGGTTCGGTCGGCGCGGTGAGCGGGAAGTGGAGCCGGCGCCCGAGACCCCCGATCCGGCCCGGCTGCCGGAGGACGGACGCCGACCCATCCGGCCCGACGCGAAGCTCGCCGGACGGCGCGTCGACGATGAACCCGCCGTCGGGGCTGAACAGGACGACGGTCAGACGGGCCACGCCCTTCGGTGGCTCGATCGTGGTCGCCCGGGCCTCGATCGACCCGGCGACCGGCGCCCCGATCTCGAGCCAGAACGTATACGGCCGGCCGGCGGCGAGCGTGGTCCCGGCCTCGATCGGTGTGTCGGGAGCGGCGGGTTCGGCGAAGCCGGTCGACACGACGTTCCGGCGCGGCGCCTCAGCCGCGATCGGCGGCTCGGCGCCGGCCCTCGGCGGCTCGGGCCCGTGGCCGTTCGTGAGCGCGTCGCCTGGGGGCCTCGGTAGCGGCACGGGCTCGGCCTCGGGCGCCTCCTCGGCCTCGGGTAGCGCCTCGGCCTCGCGCGGCTCCTCGGCTTCGGGCAGCGCCTCGGGCAGCGGCTCGCCGGGCTCGGCGAACGTCGGCGGCGGCTTCGCGGCGGTCGCCGGCGGCTCCGCCCGGGCTCCGTAGGCCGGTCCCACGAGCGCATCCAGCGCCTCGACCGAGAGTGTCGTCGCCTCTCCCGGTGACTGGGCGAGCAGTGTCTCGAGGTCGGCGCCGCCGCCCGCGCCCATCCCGCCGGCGAGGTCCGGCATTTTCGCCAGCTCTCGGCGCGCCTTTGCCTGGAGCGGACCAGGCAGGTTCGGTTCGATCGTCGACAGCGATGAGTAACGCTGACCTTTGTCCTCGATCCCAAGCGCCGCGTCGAGCGCCCGCTCCGGAGGCAGGCTGCTCCCGACCCGGTCCAGCACCCGGAAGACGGCCCACCCATCGCCGCTCTCGAGGGCGAGGTCGAGGGCCCGCTCGTCAAGACTGGAGAAGCGGAGCTGCGGCCGATCCCCGACGAGCTCCGCGAGGGCGATCGCCGACGAGCCCGTGTCACCGATCCCGAGGGCGGCATCGATCGCGCCGCTCAGCGCATCAAGGGACAGGCCCGGCGCGCTGGCGGTCAGCACCTGCTCGGCAAGGGCCGGCTTCTTGTCGGACAGCTCCCGGACGAGTGCCAGCAGCGCGTCGTCGTCGAGCGCCTGGGCGAGGTCCGGGAGGAGCGGCTCCAGTTCGGCGGTCTTGAGTCGCTCGCGGCAAAGCGCGATCAACGACGTGGCCTGGGCCGGCGTCGCGACCGTCGAGATCGTCGTGCTCGTCTCGAAGAGGGTCGCGTCGCGGACCTCGCGAAGATCCCTCAGGACCTCGTCGACGAGTCTCCGGCGCTGCGGATCCGGCGTCCGCAGGGCGAGCTGGGCCAACGCGGGAGCCCGTCGGTCGGGATCGCTCGACCGCCGGACGAGGGTGATCGCCGCGGGGACGAGCGAGGGCGCGAGCGACGACGCGAGCGATGGCGCCGGCTCCCCGAGGGCGGCCGTCCAGTCCTCGACGTCCTCGCGCCGACCGGCAGACCCGAGCGCGTGGCGGAGCGCCGGAGCGCTCACGCGCTGCCCGATCGTCGCCAGGGCCGCGATCCGTCGCTTGCCCTTGAGACGCGTCAGGGCAAGGTCCAGCGCCCGGACCTGGTACTCGTCGGGGAGGCGAGCCGCGAGCGCGCCGAGCGAGACCGCCGCGCCGGAGCGGATCATCCGGCGTCGGGCGAGGTCGAAGGCGCGCACGAGCTCGGCCCGATCGAGCCCGTCGAGGACGGCCGCTTCGATGTCCGGCGACTGCTCCTCATCCAGGTCGACCCACATCTCGACGAGCCAGCGCCGAGCGTCGGCCGGCCACAGCCGGGCCGTCGCGCCGATGACGAACAGGTCCGGCGGGTCGATCAGGCCCATGTCGATCCAGTGCCCGAGGAGCTCGTCGCGCTTGGCCGGAGGAAGCAGGTCGGCAACGGCCGCCTGGGCTCCGAGCCGGGTCTCGATCGACCGTGGCCGCCCGGCGCGTCGAACGAGCCGATCGCGGACGTCCTGGGCGAGGTCGTCGGCCCGTCCGTTGAATGCCAGCAGCGGTGCGAACAGGACGTCGGCCTCCTTGATCTGCTCGACCACCTCGACCAGCGTCGCCAGCTCGCTGGCTGGTGCGATCGGAACGGCGGACTCGATGACGGACGACCGCTCCCAGTCGTCGCCCGCCCGGTCGAGTGCCTCGCCTATCAGCTCGGGCCGCCTCGGCTCCGGCAGGGAGGCCGCGAGCGCGATCAGCAGTCGCGGGGCTTCGTCGGACTCGCGGGCCGCGGCCAGGATCTCGTCGATGAGGGTCGGATTGGGCTGGCGGGCGAAGATCGCGAGGAGGGCCTCCGCGCGGCTGCCCGGCCACTCGATGTCGAGCGCGACGCGTTCGGCCGTCGCCAGCATCGACGCCGGCAGGAACGGGATGAGCGACGGCAGCGCGTCCGCCCCGGCCGCCCGGGCCGCCCGGCGGGCGTAGGCGGAGCCGCCCCGGTCAGCGGCCGTCGTCCGGCCCCTTCCGCTCGCCCGTGCCCTTCCCCGGCGGCTGCGCCTCAAGCGCGCCGCCCTGGTCGGTGCCCGGCGGGCCGGCGGGGACCCAGGGATCGACCGGCTTCTTGCGCCGGCCGTCGAGGAAGAAGTCGACGTTGAAGTTCTTCGAGTAGGCAACCATGCCGATGAGGACGATGAAGTACCCGAAGAACCCGATCGCGAGGCCGATCCCGTAGCCGCCGAACAGGTCAGAGCCGGCCGGGAACAAGGCCAGGATCGCCGCACCGCCGATCACGCCAACGATCGTCACGAGATCGCCGAGCTGGACGTAGTCGGGCCGGTGGCGGTTGATGTAGTAGATGTACCAGCCGATCAGCCCGCCAAAGGCCGCGGCCCCGACGATCTTGATGTCCATCTGTCCCCCTCAGCTGATGAGCAGCCGGTAGACGAGGTTCTGCCCGACGAACCCGACGCCGATTGCGATTGCGCAGGCGATCACGCCGGTGAAGCCCAGGTGCCACGCCGCCACGCCCTCGGCCAGGGCCACGCCGGTCGCGAACCAGGCACCCCAGGCGACCGACCGACCGACCCGGAGCGCCCCCAGCCAGCCCCAGACGATGCCGATGCCGATGGCGCCGACCATCGAGTCATCTTGCACCGCCGCGTCAACGACAACCAACCGCCCCGGACCTCTCTCGAGAAGCCCCGAAATGGGTCACACACGACCTGCGAACGGCGTATCGTGCGAGGTCACGGCCAGCGCGTCGGGGGGCGGTGCGCTCGTGGGAGTCTCGTCCAGCCCAGATCAGACGCCCATCAGGAGGGGAGGCCAGCCATGGCCCGAGCGGCCCGGGTTCTTCTTGCCATTGCCCTCTGCCTGCTGATCCTACCGGGATCGGTCCTGGCAGCCGACCAGAAGGCGAAGCCCCACTTCCGGCCCGGATCGGCCGGAGCCGGGGATCCGTACTTCCCGCTCGACGGCAACGGCGGCTACAACGTCAAGCACTACGACCTGAGCATCCGCTACGACCCCGCCACCGACCAGCTCAACGGCGTCGCGACGATCACGTCACGGGCCACACAGGACCTGTCCCGGTTCGACCTCGACTTCTCCGGACTGACGGTCCGTTCGGTCAAGGTCGACGGCCATGATGCGAAGTGGCGGCGGAAGGGCCAGGAGTTGATCGTCACGCCGAAGAACGGCCTGCCGAACGGCGACTGGTTCGTCACCCGGATCCGGTACGACGGGATCCCGACGACGATCGACGACCCGGTGCTCGGCTCGAACGGCTGGTTCAACACGGACGATGGCTCGGTCGTCGTCGGCGAGCCGCATGTTGCATCGACCTGGTTCCCGGTCAACGACCACCCGAGCGACAAGGCCTCGTACACCGTCCACATCAAGGTCCCGAAGGGCCTCGAGGCGGTCTCGAACGGCGTCCTCCTCAGCCAGACGACGAGCGGCAACTGGACGACCTGGAACTGGAACGCGAAGGAGCCGATGGCTTCCTACCTCGCCACCGCGACGATCGGCCAGTTCGACGTCCACGCGTACCGGGCGAACGGGATCAAGTTCTGGGACTTCATCGACCCGGACCTGCTCGCCCCGGTCGCCGCTCCGCACAGCGGTGACCAGTTCGCGATCTCGCAGAAGGGCGATCTCGCCTACAAGCGGCTGACCCACACGATCGACGTCCCGGTCGGTGGCGCCCACCTGACCTTCTGGATCACCGGCGAGACCGAGTTTCCGTGGGACTTCGGGTTCGTCGAGGCGCACACCGCCGGCTCCGACGCCGACTGGACGACCCTCCCTGACCTCAACGGCCACAGCGCCCAGGACACCGGGTTCTCGTGCCCGTTCTGGCTCGGGCTCCACCCGTTCCTCGCCCACTACGAGACCGACAACGGGGACGGCACCTGCTCACCGGCCGGGACGACCGGCGCCTGGTGGGCGGCCACCGGCCCGCGCGACGGCTGGGAGCAATGGGACGTCGACCTGTCGGCCTGGGCCGGCAAGACCGTCGAGGTCTCGATCTCGTATGCCAGCGACGACGTGGTCCAGCGCAAGGGCCTGTTCGTCGACGACATCGTGTCTTCGACCGGTGAAGGGGACACCGGCTTCGAGAACGACGGCGACACGCTCGACGGCTGGACGGTCCCGGGCGCCCCGGACGGCAGCGCCCCCAACCCGAACGACTGGATCGCCGGCACGGTCGCGGACACGCCCGACCCCGCCGGCGTGGTCGTCCAGGGCTCGTTCGCCCGCCAGCCGGAGATCCTCGCCTTCGAGGCGCAGAACTTTGGCCCGTATCCGTTCGCGGCCGGCGGCGGCGTCGTCGACGATATCCCGAACGTCGGGTTCGCTCTCGAGAACCAGACCCGGCCGATCTACGCCCAGGAGTTCTTCACGGACTCGATCAACGGCGATGACGTCGTCGTCCACGAGCTTGCCCACCAGTGGTACGGCGACAACGTCGCGCTGAAGCGCTGGCAGGACATCTGGCTCAACGAGGGCTTCGCGACGTACGCCGAATGGCTATGGAGCGAGCGCGAGGGCCTGGGCACGGTCCAGGAGAACTTCGACTTCCTGTACGGCATCTTCGCCGACGACGATCCGTTCTGGACCGTGATCGTCGGTGATCCGACCCCTGCGTTCCTGTTCGACTTCGCCGAGTACGCCCGCGGCGCGATGACCCTCCAGCAGCTCCGGCTCGCGGTCGGCGACGACGCGTTCTTCAAGATCCTCAAGCAGTGGGCTCGGACGAAGGGCGGCGGCAACGGAACCACGCCGCAGTTCATCAAGCTGGCCGAGAAGATCTCCGGCCAGGACCTAGATGCGCTGTTCCAGACGTGGCTGTTCACCCCGCTCAAGCCGGTGATCCCGGCGCCGTTGGCGACGTTGCGGGCCGCGCAGGCGCACGACCTCCGCCACGCGCCACCGGCTGTCCGGAGCCTCGTCATGCGTTACGGCCGCGGCACGTCGATCTACCCGACGGCGCCGTAAGGGGACGACGGGCGCCGGCCGGACCGCCGGCTGGCGCCCGCTGCGGTGGTCGATCCTCCGGGTCAGTCCCCGTGGGCGAGGCGGACGTGCCCATTGCGGCCATTGGCCTCGACGTCCCAGCGCGTCCCGAACGCCCTCAGCCCGCTGATCGAGACCCAGCCGATCTCGTCGGGCAGCGCGGGATCGACGGTCACCTGCCCGTCGCGGACCTCGAGCCCGAGCATCGCCCGGAGGAGGAGGAGCGGCGCGCCGGTCGCCCACGCCTGTGGGCTGCAGGCGGTCGGGTAGGGGACGGGGAAGCGGCCGCGCGATCGAGCGTAGCCCGAGAACGCCTCCGGTAGCCGGTAGCGCGAGAAGGCTGCAGCGTGGAGCATCGCCAGCGCGATCCGGTTCGCCTCGTCCCGGAAGCCGTATCGCGCGAGGCCGTGAGCGATGATCGAGTTGTCGTGCGGCCAGACGGTGCCGCGGTGGTAGCCGATCGGGTTGAACCCCTCGTCGTCGATCGACAGGGTCCGGACGCCCCAGCCCGAGAACAGCGCGTCGGACATGAGCTGGCGGGCGACGATCGCGGCCCGCTCATCGGACACGATCCCCGTCCAGAGCAGCTGTCCGATGTTCGAGGTCAGCGAGTCGATCGGGCGCTTGTCGCCATCGAGCCCGATCGCGTAGTAGCCACCCCGGGCCTCGATCCAGAAATCGCGCTCGAAGCGCTCGCGGAGGGCCGCCGCCTCGCCCCGCAGGCGGGTCGCCAGCGCCGGATCGGCGTACGGCCCGTCGGCCAGCTCGGCCAGCCGGAGCTTGGCGTCGTAGACGTAACCCTGGATCTCGGCCGTCGCGATCGGCAGGAAGGGGATCGTCCCATCGGCGAACTGGACGCCGTCGTACGAGTCGCGCCAGCACTGGTTGCCGAGCCCCTGCGACGAGCGGGTCCCGTACTCGACGTAGCCGTCGCCGTCGCGATCCCCGAACTCGTCGATCCAGGCGAGGGCCGCCAGGGCGTTCGGCTTGAGCGCCAGGACGAGCTTGGCGTCGCCCGTCCAGCGCCAGTACTCGGACAGCAGGATCAGCCAGAGCGGCGTCGAGTCGGCGCTGCCGTAGTACGGGCTGTGTGGCTTGAGCCCGAGCTGGGTGAGCTCGCCCATCCGCAGCTCGTGGAGGATCTTGCCGGGCTCCATGTCCCGGAACTCGTCGCTCTTGTCGGCCTGGAAGAACGCCAGCGCGAGCAGCGCTCCCTGGGCAAGCCCCGGCCCGAAGGCGACCGTCTGATAGGCGCTCAACAGCGTGTCGCGGCCGAACAGGGTGAGGAACCAAGGCAGCCCCGCCGCCGGCAGCATGATCGGCTGACCTTCCGATGTGGCCTCGATCCGGAGCGCGATCAGGTCACGTGCGGTCCGACGGACCACCTCGCCGAGCAGGTGCGAGTCTGTCGCCAGCCTGGGCATGTCGGTGATCCAGGCATCGATCGGATCGTCGGATTCGGCCGCGAAGACGTCGCCGAAATCGGCATGCATGGGCTGCATCTCGCGCGGGCCGAGCTTGAGCGGGACGTGGAGCTCGCAGATCCAGCTGTCCTTGGCCGGCAGGTCGATGGCCCAGACGAGGCCGTCGCCGTCGATCTTGGTCGCGGCCGCCGAGGTCTCGATCGTCGTCTCCGCGGAGAACGACTTGTTCGTGTATCGGAAGGTCAGGCCGGTCCGGTCCGGCGCCGGCGTCCGCACGATCTGGTCCGAGCGGTCGCGGACCTTGTCCTTGATCTCGAACAGGTCGGCGAAGTCGTTGTCGACCGCCAGCCGAAGCTCGATCCGGATCGGCTCGTCCAGGTAGCTCTCGAGCTCGAGCCGCTCGTGGAGGCCGTTGCCGACGAAGCGCAGGCGGCGCAAGCCGACGCTGTTCGCCTCGAGGTTGTCGAGGCGTGGGTTGGTCAGGAAGAACTCCGCCGAGTAGTAGTCGACGGTGCTGCCGCGCAGGACCAGGAACGGCGCCCCGTTGATCGTCAGCTGCCAGCGGCTGAGGAACCGGGTATCGGCGTGGACGAGCCCGCCGATCGAGCCCTTCGGGACGTCGCCGACCGAGTCGGAGTACATGAACGTGCGTCCCTCGAGCACGGCGATCGCGTCGGGGCCGAGCTCCGGCGGCAATGTCCGCTTCGGTCCGGGGATGCTCCGGTCGAGCGTCGTCCCCGGCAATGGATCGGCGGGCGTCGGCCGCCGATCGATCAGGGCGGGATCCTTGGCCATGGCTGGACCTCCAACGGTCGGCAGCCCTGACCGCGTCCCTCGCCGTGGTCCGCCCGGCTGGTCGACCTGCTCGCAGTCTAGGCCGCCACCGTGACCGGCGTGTTTCCGGCCGAACGGCCATCGTCGGCTGGCTGACTGCACCAGCGAGCCCCAACCGACGCCCGCGACTTGTCACGGCTCACCGTTTGGCGGTCGGCGGGCCACTCGGAATCCCGCTTGAGGTCGACGACGATGATCGCCAACGAATCGTCAATTCGATGATCGAAGGGGGACCAGGAAATGACAGCAGCACAGTCCACCATTTCGCTGAATAGCCGGCGCCAGCCGGGCGGGCTCCTGGCAGCCGTTGCTGCCGGCCTGGTCGTGGCCGTCATCGCCGTTGCCATCAGCGCGCGACCCGTGGTCGCTCCAGCGAGCACGCCCGCCGAGCACGCCCAAACCTATGTCAAGTCCCTGCTCGGGCATGACAGCCACGCGCTGAACCTCCCGCCCACGCCGCACTACCGTGATGTCACGGCTCCTCGGCAGCCGGCGGAGATCTTCGTCCCGTCGCCCGCCGAACAGCGCTACCAGGCGGCGGTGGTGGTCGCCGAGCACGCGCCGGCGCCCCAGACCTTCGTCGCTCGCGACGTGGTTCACCCGCAGACGCTCCCGCGCAAGCCGTCGCTCCCGAACGCGACGCGCCTGGGTGGCCCGCACAAGGGCCGCTGACTCCAGCGGGCGCCAGCCCGAACGCCAACGAACTACAGGAACCCCCGGAGCTCCTCCCGGGGGTTCCTTCATGACTGGTCCCGAGCTACTTGAAGCCGGCCAGCGCCCTCTCGACGACGGCCGGGTCGGATGACGACAGGACGATGACCGCGTCGCCCTGGTCGAAGACGTAGTCGATCGAGCCCCCGTCGCCGTAGTCGATCACCTGGACGGGCTTGCCGCCGATCGTCTTGTTGGTCGGAGTGACGCCAGTCGTGTCGGCGCTGAGCCAGGTCGCGATGAGCTCCGCACGGAGCTTCGGCGCGGCGATCCCGGCGACGCGCAGCGCGGTGAAGTCGGCATCGACTGTCCCGGTCGGATCGGAGGAGTCCGCGAACTCGAGCTGGTCCGACGTCTTGCCGTTGTCCGTCAGCCACTTGAACAGGGCCTCGCCCGACGGGTCGCCCGACATCACATCGGTTGCCGTCGTGCTCTCGGACACGAACGGGGCCCCCTCGACGGTCTTGGGCAGGATCGCTTCGAGCTCGGGGAAGGTGTGGGTCGGGGTCTCGTCCGGCACGTTGGTCCCGAGGTCGTCGGTCGGGACCTCGCCCTCGTCGGAGGCCGTCGGCTCGGCCCCCGGGCTGGCCTCCGCGACCGCCGACTCGGCGGTGTCCATCGCGTCATCGATCGCTCCGGCGGCCTGCTGGAGGTCATCCGCCGACACGCCCTGGGAGGCGATCGACGCGACGAGTTGGCCACGCCGCACGTAGACCGAGGTCGTCGTGCCGGTCCGGTCCTTCGTCGCGAGCGCCTCGTCGCCGACATCCCCGAATGGGACGTCGGTCCCGCCGACCGCGAGGTCCGCATCGTGCGAGCGGGTGACCGCGAGGTGGCCGTCGGAGCCGTAGCAGCTCACCCGGACGTTGATCACCGGCGCCGGGGATCCGCTTGCGACGGGGCCCGAGAACGAGGCGCCGTAGCCGTCGGTGTAGAAGCCGCTTCCGGTGACGGTCCAGCCCTCGGGGAGCGCGTCGTTGGCCGGCAGCGACTCCCAGGCGATCGTGCGGCACGAGGCCGTCGATGCGGCCGCCGGCGTCGCCGGGCGAGTAGCGATCAGATAGAGGGCGATCCCGCCGACGACCAGCGCCAGCGCGCTGACCAATCCGACGATGAGCAGCCCGTTGCCGTCCTTGCGCGGCGGCCCCTGGATCTTGCGGCGCTTCCGTCCACCGCCGACCCCGCGCTCGGCGGGGCGCTCGGCCACAGGGTCTGGTGGTGTCGTCATCGGGGCATTGTCATCGACTTCGCGAACTCTGTCCGCAGCGCCTGAGAAGGTCCTGACACGGACGTGATCTGGGCCGCGAGGCCGTCAGGGATTCGATGAGCCCAAGAGCTCTCGGCCCCTGAGCGGTTCGCTCAGGTGGACCGGCACGTCGATGTAGACGTCGAGGATGTAACTGATGCCGCGCCTGCCGTTCACGGTGTCGTAGCAACCCGGGAACTTCTCGAAGGCCTCGCTCGTGTACATCGTGATGGTTACAGCCGACGGCGTGTAGGTGATTTCGGGCGGCGCCAGCCAGGTGTCACGCGGGAAACCCTTGGAGCTGGCACACGCGGGCTCCGGGACCGTGACCCAGATCTCGGTCGTCGTCTGGGCGGTTGTCGGGTCGAACCGGGTTCCATACAGGGGGTTCCCCAAATACCAGGCGACTCGCCGATCCGTCGGCACCGACTGCGACGACGGAGACGCCGGCGACTTGACGAACAGCCAGCCTGCGGCCGCACCGATGAGGACGAACGCGACGAGCATGGCCCCGACGGGAGCGATGCGCCGGAGGGCTGTCTGCGCATTCGTGGTCGTCGCTCGCGTCACTGCGGTCCTCGATCCGGGCGGGTCGCGCACGCGGACCCGCGGGACGAATCGTCAGTCACGGTGACTCATGAGGTAACCCTGACTTTCGGTCGTCCTCAAACGCGAACTGACCAAACCAGGGCTCTCCGGCCGGCCGTGGGTTGACTGCGTCGTCAAGATAGGGGTCGTGCGCCGTTTGACGCCGGGGCTTCGAGGACTCGTCAGGACTCTCGCGGGTCGATGACCGGTCCGGGCCAGATGAATACCCAGCCGCCTGCTCGCTCCGGTACGACGCTGTCGCCCGTGGTCACGATCGCCATCGCCGTCGTCGCCGCGGTCCTCGCCTCGGTGATCACCACGTTGGTCGTCGGTGGCGGCCGCCAATCGACGTCGGCGCCTCAACCGACCCAGGAGGCGAAGGCCTCGGCCGGGCCGAACGCATCGTCGGTGTCCGGGGAGCGCCTCGGCCACTGCCTCGGACAATGGCGCCGGTGCCGGCGGCGCGGCACCCGGTACGGCCGCCGCCGCCGCGGCGAAGGTCTCGAAGTCCGTGGTCGTCGTAAAGGCGAAGGACGGCGTCGGCTCCGGGTTCGTCGTCTCGCCCGATGGGTTGATCCTGACGAACCACCACGTCGTCGACGAGGACAAGAAGGTTACCGTCACGTTCGGCGACGGTCGGACGGCCACCGGCACCGTTATTGGCGTCGACACCCTCACCGACCTGGCGCTGGTCCGCGTGAAGCTGCCTGACCTGACCGCGGTCGAGCTGGGGCGTTCCGGCGACCTCGCGGTCGGCGATCCGGTCATCGCGATCGGGAACCCGCTTGGGTCGTTCGCCAACTCGGTGACCAGCGGCGTCGTCTCCGGTCTCTCGCGGACGACGTTCCTGGACGACTCCGGCGAGTACCGCAACATGCTCCAGACCGATGCGGCGATCAATCACGGTAACAGCGGTGGCCCGCTGGTCGACCTCGCCGGCCGCGTCGTCGGGATCAACACGCTCGGCCTGGGCGTGGACTTCGGCGCCGAGGGGCTCGGCTTCGCGATCCCGATCGACGTCGCTCGCCCGATCATCGACGAGGCGATCGCCGGGAAGCCGTTGACCCGCCCATTCCTGGGCGTGCGCTACACCCCCGTCGACCGCGGGGTCCCAACAGGAGGAGAAGCTCACCGTCGACCATGGCGCTCTCCTGCAGAAGCAGCCCGCCGACGGCGGCGGCTTCCGGGCGGCCGTCGTGTCGGGCAGCCCCGCGGACGCGGCCGGCCTCCGCGACGGTGACGTCATCGTCGGGATCGAGGACCAGGCGATCGACTTCCAGCACCCGCTCGAGATCGTGGTCGTCCAGTTCGCCGCCGGGCAGACGGTCACGCTGCACATCGTCCGCGACGGTGCCGAGCGCGACGTCTCGGTGAAGCTCGGAACGAAGCGCTAGGCCGACTGCGTCGGCGCCGCTGGTTTGCATTCGATTGACCCGTTGTGTGGTTCGCCGCGTTCTGTACCGTTGAGATGACCAGCACGGAGTCGGCGCAGCCCATGGACGTCGATCGCACGGATGCAGTCTCCGGCGTCCTGGCCGGCGCGACCCTGAACGAGTTCGTCACCGAGCACTACGACCGGCTCGTGCGTCTCGCCCGCCTGATCTGCCGCGACGGAGCCGATGCCGCTGACGCGGTCCAGGTAGCTCTCGAGCAGGCCTGGCGCCGACGGTCGAGTCTCCGGGACGATGCGAGGCTCCGGCCGTGGCTCGATCGGATCGTCGTCCGGGAGGCGATCCGGATCAACCGCTCGCGGCGGTCCTGGCTCGGGCGCTTCTTCCCCACCGACTCGCGCGTCGCCTGGATCGAGCCGGTCGACGCGACCAGCGAGCACCTTCCGGCGTGGAGTGCCCTGCGGACGGCCTATGCCGAGCTGTCGGCCGAGCAGCGCGCCGTCGTCGCCCTCCACCTGTACGCGGGCTACTCGGTGGTCGAGACGGCCGACCTCGTCGGCGCTCCGGTCGAGACGGTCCGCTCGCGGCTACGTCTGGCCAAGGATCGGCTGCGGCGAGAACTCGGGGAGCGCGAGTCATGAGCAACGAGGGCAGGATGGACGAGGAACTCCGGCGCTTCCTCGACTGGCAGGCCGGGCAGCTCGACGGATCGCCGAACGCCGATGAGATTGCGGTCCGCGTTTCGCGGCGCTCCGCCCCGCGGATCAACACGTTCGCACGCATTGCAGTGGCCGGTGCGATGGTCGTGGCCGTGGCTGTCGCGGGCGTCATCATCTTCGGACGCCCGAACGTCTCCGGACCCGGTGTCGGGGGCCCGACCAGCACGCCGACCCAGGGGCCCGAAGTGACACCGAGCCCAGCAGCCACACCGAGCCCCGCTCCGACACCGAGCCCCGCTCCGACACCGAGCCCCGCCCGACGACAGGCGCCCTGGCTCCCGGGACCCACTTCCTGGTGAATCCGGCACTCGCGCCTGGCGGCAACGCCCTCTGCCGAGGTGGATGTCCCGATTACAGGCGGATCGTCTTCACGCTGCCAGATGGGTGGGCGATCAGCGGTGGGCTCGTGTCCAAGCACCTGGGTCAGCCTGATGAGATGGCGTTCAGCGCCTGGGCCGTGGATCAGGTCTACGCCGACCCGTGTCATTGGCGGAAGAGCGCACTCAGTCCGATCGATCTCGCGAACCATTCGCATGACGCGAAGGGTGCGATCATCGTGGCGCCCGAGGACGGCGGGTTGGCGAACCAGAGCCTCCGGGGAGCCTTGCCACGTCGGCTGACCGAGGTGACGCTGGGCGGTGAGTCTGCATTGCGGATCGAGCTCGCGGTGCCCGCCGACCTGGATATCTCGACCTGCGACAAGGGGGAGTTTCGGAGCTGGAGCGAGTGGAATGTCCCCGATGGCGCGAACTCCCACAGTGCCCCTGGTCAGATCGACGTGGTGTACATGGTCGATGTCGATCGCCGGCCGCTGGTGATCGACGTCTCGCACATGCCCGCGACCTCTGCGGCGGACCTGGCTGAGCTCCAGGCGATACTCAAATCGATGGTCATCGATCGGGGTCCATGACAAGTCAGGGCAGGGTCACGATAGGCGGCATCCCGCGCGCATCCGCGCGGTCTGGAAACTGGCGGTAGCCGAGTAGGCGCCGGTGCCGTGCCGCGTGACCGGCACCGGCGTCGCTGGACTACGCCTTCGAGATCCGGTACGTGACGCCGCCGATCGGGTGGCCGTTCCGGACATGGGCCACCGTGACGATGTCGTCGGAGCTCAGCCCGGGCGGCAGCGTCCGCTCGTCGACCGGGTAGTAGGCGCCCGTTCCGTCGGGCTCGAGCGTGGACGTGCCGTCCCACGGCTCGAGGTCCGCCGGGACCACCTTGAGCTTGGCGAAGCTCATCTCGAGCGGAACGCCATGGACCAGGTGACGGTCCGCGGACGTCGGATCGCAGCCCGTCGGGATCGGCCGGGGGAGCGTCTTGCGGTCGGCCACCAGCGTCTGGGCTCGGCCGCGCGGGATGATCTGGAGCCGATCGCCGTCCGTCCACTGGCCGTACCGGATCAGCGCGTCGAACACGGTGTCCGGGCTGCCGACGGCGACGTTGTCGAAGTTCCGGAACGCCATCTTGTTGTCGGCGTTCGGGTCGCCGGCGCACGACACGACGGCCTTGACGCACCAGTGGTTGTGATGGGTCCCGTCGTCGGCCGGGGCCCAGTCGGCCGTGAACCAGGTCTCGGCACCGGCGGCGAGGTTGAGCCCGGTGAGCACCTGGGTCGTGCCGGCCGAGTTCTGGACGGGGATCCAGCCGGCGCTGGTCAGATGCGGCGTGGCCTTCTGGTAGAAGAGGCTGATCTGGATGTTCGACGCGTCCGCGTTGCCCCGATTGCGCAGCCGCACCTTGAGCTTGTTGTTCTGGCCGAAGAACACGCTCGTGTCGTCGAGGAGGTCGTTGTTCGAGTCGACCATGATGTCGGGCGACACCCAGGTCCACGACCAGCCCTTCGGGTTGACCTCGTACTCGGTCCCGACCGCCGTGTTCCAGCGGGTGATCATCACGTCGGTCGCCGCGGCCACCTCGTCGAAGTGGATCGTGAAGTCGCCGGCGTGCTCCTTGCTCGCGACGATCACGAGGACCTTGGTGAGGCCGGCCATGTTGATCGTCTTCGAGTAGGACGAGCGGTCGGACCGGTGGATATCGACGAGCGCATTGGCCGCGCCGATCCGGACGACCTGGATGATCGGGTCGCTCAGCCCGGCGGACGTCGTGACGTTGACTCGAACCATCCGCGGCGCCGGCGTCCCCGGCGTCAGCTCGTAGTAGACGGCGGCATACGGCTTGTGCCCGACGACGGTCTTCGTCACCGCGCTGCCCTGGACCATCGTGATCGCGTTGCCGGCCGCGATCGCCGGCCCGAACGTGTCGAGCTTGGCGACGTTGCCTGCCGCGTCCTCGTCCTCCATGTAGTCGAACCGCGCGTCAAACCCGGGCGAGGCCGGTGTCCGGAGGCGGTGGAAGTAGTTCGCCAGCAGGAAGTTCGCCCAGGTCGTCTCGTGGCTGTCGAGCTCGGTGGCTGCGGCGTCGTAGTAGCCGAACTGGTCGAACGAGCCGTACCACGGCAGCTGGCCGCGCCCGTTGCGGACGGCCGCGACCGAGAAGTCGCTGGCGGTGGTCTTCATCTGCTCGATGATCTTGCGGTAGGCATCGACGCCGATAGCCGGCTCGTCGGCCGCCCCGGTCCGAGTCGAGTGCTGCTCGGCGATGTACTTCCAGAGCAGCCCCGCCGCATAGCGCAGCAGCGAATTGCCGCCGACGTCGAGGAGCGTCTCGCTCGGGAACGTGAAGATGCCCTTGCGCGGGACGGGCGAGCTCGACAGGTCCGGATCGACCGCCGACTCGACGTAACGATTCGGCGTCTCGTTGATCGACTCCTCGATAAACCGGGCACCGCCCTCGACGGTGCTCTGGCGGAACCCGCCGGCCGGACCGACGGTCGCGTTGTAGCGGTACTGGACCAGGTGGAACAGCTCGTGCGGGACCGTTCCGAGGTTCTGGCTGTCGGAATTGGAGGTGTTGAGCTCCATGTGGAAGTCGCTGCCGACGGCGTAGCCCGCGACGCCGGTGCCCGAGTCCGAGGATCCGGAACTCGAGCCGGGTCAGCCCGCCACGCGGGTCGAGGTAGCTGAACGGCGCGTTGATGTAGTGCGACAGCGAGTACTCGGCCAGCAGCCCGATCTTCTGGATGTAGGTCGGGGCGACCTCGGTGTTCGATGCGTTGAGGTCGGCCAGGAGGTGGCGGACGGTGCCGATCACCGTCCCGTTCGGCATGCTGTAGGTCGCGTCGGCGGTCGGGATCGTCGCCGAGCCGGCCGGGAGCTGGTTCGGGTTCGCCGCGCCACCGGGCAGCGTGGCGTCGGTCGTGTAGTTGACGACGATGTTGGCGGTGAAGAACTGGTGGACGGTCGCGCCCGAGTACGGGTCGGCGTCGGCGTCGGCCAGGACGTCGAGCGCGTTCCGCTCGAGCATCAGGTAGTGGAACAGCTCGGGAATCCCGTTGCCGCACTCGGGTGGGGCTTCGTTGACCGTGAACAGCCCCGGGAAGGCGCGCTTGATCCGCTCGGCCTGCTCGACGCCCTCGTAGCCGCGCATCAGGCGGTAGGCGCCGAGCACCTCCTCGGCGTTCAGTTTGGCGACCTCGGGCAGGTTGACCGCGATCCCGAACAGGTCGACCACGCCGGGCTCCGATCCCGGCTTCGGGAAGAACGGGATTCGCAGGTCGATCGAGGTCTGCCGATCGGCGTCGACGACGATGCTGTCCCGGGTCGTGTGGATGAGCCGATCCTCGGCGTCGTAGACCGTCAGGAAGATGTCCGGATGACGCTCGATCCGAATGAGCGGACCGGTGAAGTCGTCGCGGTCGAACCGGATCTCGTACCGCCCGGTGTCGTCGGTGTGCCCGTCGCCCAGGAGCTGCTCGCGGAAGAAGTCCTTGTCGTAGGCCCGCACCCGGAGACCCGGGATCGGCTTGCCCGATGCCTCGTCGGTGATCACCCCGTCGACGCGATAGCCGATGGCCGTCGTGGTCATGTCCCACCCCCAGCTCAAACCGCTGGCGTGAGAGGCCGTTCGTTCAGCGAGTTGGGTCGGGGTCCCGTCGCGGGACCGCACGAATCCCAGCCTTCGCAGCTCCCCTCCGCCGCGTCTCGCGAGAGTGTTCCACGGGCGTCTCGCCGGCGTTGGCGGGAAGTGGCTCCGGGAGGCCGTTTCGGGTAGCACCTTCGTCCCGCGCGGGGCGAGCATTTCGTCCTCGCTGCGTTGCGCTTCGAGGTCGTCTCCTTCCCGGTCGAAACACGGGTCCGAGGGGGGCCATTTGGCCCTCGACGGCGTCTTGCTCCGCGGGCGGATAATCCGCGGGAGATCGGCGGACACGCTTGCCCGATCGCGTCGATCCGGGCTCGGGCCACGATCCGAAGGCAGGAGGGCGGGTCCATGACCTCGTCTGTGTCCCCTGAGCCATCGACGACTCCGCCCGCCCGGCGGGGAGTCTGGTCCACCCTCAGCGACCAGTTCGGGATCCGCCAGCTGGTCAGCGACTACCTGATCCCGGTCGAGATCGAACAGCATCTGGTACCTGCTCGGTGGCGTGCTGGCGATCGCGCTCGGTCTCGAGGTCTTCACCGGGTTCCTGCTTTCGCTCGTCTACACGCCCGATGCCGGGCAGGCGTACGGGATCACGCAGCATCTGCTCGCCACGCCGGCTGGTCAGTCGCCCTCAACTTCCACTTCTACAACTCCTTCCTGATCTTCGGCCTGGTGCTGGTCCACATGGTGCGCGTGTTCATCACCGGCGGCTATCGGGGCGGGAAACAGGGGCTCTGGCTCGTTGGGGTCGGCGTTGGCCGGCCTCACATTCGTCATCTCCCTGACCGGTGAGGCGCTGCACTGGGACGAGGTCGGCTTCGGCGTGCCGTGGAACATCTCCGAGGCCCTGAATGCGGTCGGGCTTGCCGGCGCCTTCAACTACACCTCCGACGCGCTCCTCGCGATCCCGACGGCGACCGAGAAGCTGGCCCAGATCTACGTCCTGCACATCTCGATCGTGCCGATCGTGCTGGGCCTCTTCATCGGCTGGCACTACCTGCTCATCCGGTTCAAGGGCATCTCGGTCCCGTTCTGGCTGCGCCCCAGCGGCCGAACCGCGGCCTTCAGCGAGCACGTCCGGGGCTGGGTCATCCTCAGCGTCGTCCTCCTCGGGGTCGTCCTGCTCATCTCGATCCTGGTCCCGCGCGACGCTGGCACCGCTCCCCAGCTCATCTCCGTCGTCGCCGCTGTTTGGGACCGACGATGACCCCGGCGGTCTCGGCTTCAAGCCCACCTTCCCGATCAGCTGGACGCGCGGCATGAACATCGTCGCGGCGAACCTCGGAATCGACCCTGACATCTGGGGTACGGTCATCGCCATGGCCGTGATGCTCGGCGCGCTGCTGGTGATCCCGTTCGTCGATCGCAGTCTGCACGCGCCCGAGAGCTCGGCCGCCGCGTTCGACTGGCGGAGGCGCGGCTGGGCATTCCTCGCGATGGCAGTCTTCTGGATCGTGCTGATCGTGGGTGTCGTCCAGAACGCGATCGCCGAGGCGGGCTGACCGGAGGCGCCCTGATCCTGTCCCGGGAGGGCGGACCATCGTCACCCAGCTACACACATGGCTCGCGATCGCCAGCGCCCTGGTGATCGTGATCGTCGGCGCGGAAGCGGGCTGGCGCGCGTGGCGCCGCTCGGCGCCGGGCGAACTGACCGGTCGGCTCGAGGGGCTCCTGCTCGTGCTACTGGCGGTGGCGATCGCCGGCGGCCTCGGTCTGCTGGTCGGCGGCGGGCACCCCCACGAGCTGCTCCATTTCGTCTACGCGATCATCGTCCTCGGCGCCGTGCCGATCGCGGCCGGAATCGCGCGGGGAGCCTCGCCACGTATGCGGGGGGTCGCCAGCCTGGCGGGAGCCGCCGTGGCGCTGGTCGTCGTCGCGCGCCTGTTCGGGACGGGCTAGCGACCCACCGCGCGCTATCGGAGGGTCTGGACGGCTCTCAGGAGACGGGTTGCGGCATCTGGGCGGCGAACGCCTGCATCAGGTCCGGCGACGTGATCGGGTCGTCCTCGACGATCCGGCCATCGGCGAGACCGTAGTAGGTCAGGCCCCTGGCCTCGATCTTCTGTCCGTCGGGGAGGGTGATCGCGTAATTGAAGCGAGCGACCACCGCGTCTCCTTCGGCGACCATGTCCCGGATGTCCATCTTCCCGCCGGGACCGGCCGAGTTGGCGGACAGCCACGCCTTGAAGGCGGCGCGGTCCATGCCTCCCATCCCGATGTTCACGTAGTTCGGCGCCAGCAGGTCGTCGACGAGGTCGACGTTGCCCCCGACGAGCACCTCCGTGATGAACCGGCGGACGACGGCCTTGTTCTGCTCGGTCGACATGGCGACCTCCCTGGGGAGTGGGGCTGGGGTGCCAGTATGGACCCGATCATCCGGGAGGACGACTGGCACCCGCGAATCGGGGTGATCGTCGAGTCCGTCTGAGCCCCTGGTGCCGGCCGGCACCACGCAGCGGGGATCGGTCGGAATCCGTGACAGGCGAGATGTCACGGGCCGTGCTCAGGGTCGGGCCATGGACACGACATTCGACTCCGTTGGAGCGACCCCCGGTCTGGTCGAGCTGGATCGTGCGTTGCGCACTCGCCGTGGCCGCCACGGCATGCGCGGTCTCGCTCCGATCGGCCTGGCGGTCGCACTGTTCCTCGGCGGGATCGGGTTCGAGCGGGCGGCCACCCCAGCCGCGCCCGCGGGACCCGCCGATCCGACCGAGTTCGCCCTCATCGCGCAGGCCTGGGACCTGCTCCACGCTCGGTACGTCGATGCCGCGAATCTCGATCCGACGGCCCTCGCCCACGGGGCGATCGACGGGATGACCTACGCCGTCGGCGATACCGGCCACACGTATCTCCTGACCCCCGACCAGGCCTCCGCCGCGACGACGCCCTCGAGGCGTCGGCGGTCGAATGGGCGATGATCCCCGGCACGAAGTTCGCGCTGATCCGCCTCTCGGTCTTCTCCCACGGCTGCGCCGAAGAGGTGCGGAAGGCGGTCGGGGGAGCCCTGCGGGTTCATGCGACCGGCCTCGTCCTCGACCTTCGCGGCAACCCCGGCGGCTACACCGAACAGGCAATTCGGTTGGCCTCGCTCTTCCTCGAGCCGGACGAGGTCGTCACCCGCTGGCGCGACGGTGACGGCGTCGAATCCGTGTCGATGGTCCCGCCCGACGCGGTCACGATCCGCCTCCCGCTCGTCGTGCTCGTCGATCACGACTCCGCGAGCTCGTCGGAGCTGGTCGCCGGAGCGCTTCAGGACTACCAACGAGCCACGATCGTCGGCGCCGCAACCACGGGAACCGGCACCGGCCTTCAGGAGTTCTCACTCGCGGACGGCTCCGAGCTCTGGATCGGCACCGAGCGGTGGTTGACACCCGCGGGCCGATCGGCCTGGCACGTCGGCCTCGCGCCGGACGTCCCGGTCGCGATGCCGACAGGCGCGATTGCCGTCATCCCGGACCGACTGTCCCGCCTTGGCGTCAAGGGGCTGGCCAGGTCAGGCGACACGCAGCTGCTCCGCGCCATCGACCTCCTGCGGACCCCGTGATGCAAAATTCTCGACCGGAGACGCCGCAACGACCCTCGGCGCGGGCTTGACAGCCGCGACGAGTGCGTTATCGTTTAAGATAACTGATAACACGCATCGGACGCGCAATGACTCGACGCTACTACACGATCTCCGAAGCAGCCGACCGACTGAGCGTCAGTCACGACACGATCAGCCGATTGATCGCGCAGGGGCGTGCTCCCGGCGATTCGCGTGTTCGGAGCGGCTGTACCGGATCCCCGTCCCAGCCCTGGATCGATACGAGCGCGGCTCTGCGGTCGCGTCGCGACGGGTGACTCGACGCAGCGTCGAGCACGGCGTCGAGTTCGGCGCCGACGAGACGATTCCCGACCTCGAGCCAGCCTGACGGCCCGGATGCTCCTCGGCTCGAGCGATCTCGACGGTTACCTCCTGGGGGTCGCCGACCTGGCCGAGCGGTTCGGCGTCGTTCTCGACCGGCCGCGATCGGCGCCTCTCGAGCTGCTCGAAGATGCCGCCGGCAGGCTGAGCTACGAGCTTCGAGGATCCTTTGCGGGCGGGGCACGGGCTGGCACGAGCGCAGGTCAGGATCAGCGAGGAGTTCACGCCGCACGGACTCGACCGTTACGAGCGAAGCCGGTATGCCTACGAGCTGGTCGATCGGGAACGCGACTTCAGGCGTGCGTTCCATCTCCACCACCCGACTGGTTCGAGCAGCGCTTTCTCGTCGTCGTCCACGAGCACTGCGAGCGGCCGGTCGGCCAGGTCGAATGCGCGCACTACCACGGTGCGCCGATCCGGGACGGCTACGCTGGCATCGGCGTGCTGCTTGATGCCTGGACCGCCGACCCGCCTGACTGCGCCGGTCTGATCTGTCTCGCCTGACTCGCAAGTCGATCTGCCTCTCGCGAGTCTTGACATTGAGACGTAACACTGTCACAATAGGCACATGCCGAATGAGATCACGTACAGCCTTCAGGACCTGGCCGATCTGGCCGGGGTGTCGCCGCGGACGATCCGCTACTACGTCGCCCAGGGACTGCTGCCATCGCCGGGCAGGTCGGGCCCGGCGCGCACTACACGGACGGTCACCTCGCCCGGCTTCGCCTGATCCGGCGGCTCCAACGCGAGCACCTGCCGCTGGCCGAGATCCGGGCCCGGCTCGCCACGCTCGACGACGAGACCATTGCCGCTCTAGTGGATGCCGAGACGCCCGGCCGCGCCCGAAGGTTCGGCGCTCGACTACGTCCGGTCGGTCCTCGAGGGAGCGGCGCCGGCTGACAGCTGGCCCTGCGCCAGGCGAGCCTGCCTGCCTCCGCCAGTCGAGCGATCCTCGGGCCGGCCGTCCCGGGCCTCCGGAGGCCAGCCGCGAGCCATGCCGAGCCCTCAACGGCCCGCACGAGCCGTCGCCCGCGCCCCAGCCGCTCGAGGACGCCGGGCGTTCGTCGTCGGTCGGATCACGTTGCCGACCGAGCCTCCCTCGGCCACCGACGCCCCCGAGCCGGCTACCCAGCGCTCCCAGTGGGACCGGATCGCCCTGAGCACCCGACATCGAACTCAACATCCGCCGGCCCCTGAGCCGCCAGCAGAACAAGCAGGTCGAGCGCCTCATCGCGATCGCCCGTCAGCTCCTCGAGGAGGACCCGTCATGACCTTCACCGCCCGAACCGACCGCCAATTCATCCGCTCGACCTACCGGAGCAACCGCTTCGTCCTCGCCGAGATCGGCGCGCCGCCCGCTCGTCAGGAGCGCAAGCGCCCGCCGGTCCACCTCGCCTTCGTCATCGACCGATCCGGCTCGATGGGGGGCGAAAGATCCGGCTGGCCAAGCTCGCCGTCGAGGAGTCGCTCGCCCGCCTCCACGACGACGACCGGTTCGCGATCGTCGTCTACGACGAGGTCATCGACGTCGTCTTCCCGTCAACCCTGGCCACGCCATGACGCTCGCCGCGTCCGCGCTCGCCCGGCTCGGCGAGATCGACGCCCGCGGGAGCACGAACCTTGGCGCCGGCTGGCTGCGCGGCTGCGAGCAGGTCGCGCTCGCGCTCTCGGAGGAGGGCGTCAACCGGACGCTGCTCCTGACCGATGGACTCGCCAACCAGGGGATCACCGACCGCGACGAGCTCGCCCGCCACGCCGCCGAGCTGCGCGCCCGCGGCGTGAGCACCACGACGTTCGGTGTCGGCGAGGACTTCGACGAGGTCCTGCTCCAGGCGATGGCCGACGCCGGCGGCGGCCACTTCTACTACATCGCGAACGCGGCCGGCATCCGCGACTACGTCACGAGCGAGGTCGGCGAGACGCTCGAGATCGTCGCCCGGGACGTCAGCCTCGAGATCGGTGCGCCCGAAGGGCGTCGAGGTCGAGTCGCTCAGCCCGTTCCCGACCCAGGCGCTCGGAGGCGGTCGGACGGTCGTCACGGTGGGCGACCTCGTGGCCGAGCAGCGGCTCCAGGTCGTCCTCCGGCTCAACTTCCCGTACGGCGAGATCGGCCGCGAGACCGGCACGCTGCTCAGCCTGTCCGACCGCGACGGCGTCTTCGAGGCCGCCTCGGTCAAGCTCGGCTGGGAGTACGCCGACAACCGGGTGAACGACCTCCAGGAGCGCGACCGCGACGTCGATCGCGCCGTTGCCCGGATCTTCGCGGCGCGCGCCCGCCAGGAGGCGATCGGCCGCAACCGGGCGGGGGACTACCGCGGCGCCCGCGAGGCCCTGTCGGGCGTCGCCCGCCGGATCCGCGACTACGCCGGCCGCGAGCCACGAGCTGCGCGAGATCGTCGCCGAGCTCGACCGCGAGACCGACCTGATGTCCGCCCCGATGGAGGAGCTGTCGCGGAAGCAGGCGTTCTTCGCGAGCGCCAACATGGCCCGGATGCGCACGTTCGACGGCAAGGCGACGAAGGGGCCGGAGGCTGGAAAACGCTGATCCCGTCAAGATGAACGGATGAGGCGTCCCGAGTCCCCCGAAGAGCTCACGCTGCAGGCCGCGGCCTTCGCCCGCGAGCGGCACGCAGGTCAGCTCCGGAAGGGCACCCGACAGCCGTACATCTGCCATCCGGAAGGTGTCGCCAGGATCCTCGCCGACCATTACCCGGGCCAGACCGACCTGGTAGCGGCCGGTTGGCTCCACGACACCCTCGAGGACACCCCGACCACGCCCGACGAGCTGGAGACCCTGTTCGGCTCGGAGGTCCGGCGGCTCGTTGAGGCGGTCACCAGGCCGCCGGGATCAGCGTGGCATCCGCCGATCGATCCCCAAGTGATGCGTCTCAAGGCTGCCGACGCGCTCGACAACGTGACCGCCACGGTCGACGGCCTGCGCCGTGGCGAGCCGGTCTTCGCCCGGTTCAAGGACGGCCCCGGCAAGGTGGTCTACTGGCGGGCGATCGCCGATGCCGCTCGCGGCCTCATCGCGGACGAGCCACTGGCGGCCGAGCTCGACGCGGCGGTGACCCAGGCCGAGGCGTGCGCCGCCAACCTGACGCAGAGCGGCTGAGACCGATTCCCGTGCCATGGCTCGTTGCCATCATGAAGAGCCCTGGTCCGGCCGCCCGACCTGCCCGTTGACGTGTCGATCATGGACCCGTAATCTGGGTCCATGACCCATCCACGCACGAAACGGACCTACAACCTGCCCGAGCGGACCGTGCGGCGCGTCCGCGAGCTCGCGGACGGTGGGCAGGTCGGGTCGAGCCAGGATGCCGTGGTGGAGACGGCGATCGAGCGGCTCTACGACCAGGTCCGGGCCGACGAGGACGCCCGTCGCTGGGCCGAGGCGGCTGAGGATCGCGACTTCCAGGCCGAGATGGCGGCCATCACCCGGGAGCTCGACGAGCCCGACCGATGGCCCGCCTGAGCGGCTCTTCGCCCGACCGACGCCGGTCGCTCGGACCTCTCCGCTGGGCGATCGTGCTCGTCGACCGCGAGCCGACCGTCGGTCACGACCAGCGCGGGACCCGGCGCGCCCTCGTCGTGTCGTACGAGTCGTTCCACCGCTCGGGGATGGCCACGGTCTGCCCGATCACCACGAGGCCGCCGAGGTACCCCGGCGAGGTCCCGATCCCGGCCGGTCACGCCGGCCTGACGAAGGACGGCCTCATCCTCTGCCACCAGCTGCGGACGATCGACCTCGCCCGGGTGAGCACATTCGAGCTGGGAGGGCGGCCGCAGCAGCTGACCGATCCGCGGGTCCGGGCCGAGGTCCGGGTCGCCCTGGCTCATCAGCTCGGCCTCGACCTCCGGGCGATCTTCGACGGCGCGGCCTAACCGATCGAATGCGACGCGGCGTGCCTGGAGGTGCGCCGAGAGCGCTAGGCTTCAGGCGCTTCAACCACGGTGATCGGTTCCGCGTCGAGCGCACCTCGGGCCATGCCCAGCAGGGCGCGACCCCAGACCACCGGAGCTACCCGCCCGGTCGCGGTCCGACAGTCGATGGCCAACGAGTCGGGGTGGACCGGTCGCCGCCGACGCTCGACGAGCGATCGGCCGTATCGCAGCGCCTCGCGCAGGTTCGAGAACCTGCGCATCTCCCCGTCGCTGATGTGACTCACGACAAAGATCGGGTCGCCATCGACTGATTGGTCGTAGCCCTGCGCCTGGAGGGTTCGGAGCCAGCGGGGCGGGCTCCACTCCGGCGTCCGGCCATCCACGGCCAGCTCGAACCCATCGATCAACCGGCCGGCCATCCAGCCGCGTTCAGGGGGCGAGCCATCGGGCATCAATGGGCCGCTCAGGCCGAGGGGGTCCTGGAGAACCGATGCCGCCTCTTCAGGGGTGACGCGGCCGCTACGAGCGTTCGTAGGCATCGAGTTCGCGCTTCATGGCGCGCCGTGCGGAGATCAATCGGACTGTACCGCGCCTCATCGTCCACGTCACTACCAGGAGTCGGCCCCGATCAGACAGGCCGATGGTCCGCCAGCGCTCCTTGCGACTCGAATGCTCGACATCGTCGGCTGTGAGCTGACGCCAGTCGTCCAGCACGGTCGCGGCCTCTTCGAATCCGATCGCACGTCGACGCTGATTGGACGCTGCCTTGCCAGGATCCCAGTCGACCACACGGCCGACGCTAGTCCCGGTCGCTCACCTGGCAGTTATCGCTCTCCAACCCGCGTAAGCGGAGCCTCGGTCCCAGGTCAGGTGGGTCCGGGCTCGCTGTCAACGGTCGGCCGATGTTCGACGGTCAAGCGATCAGCGCCACCCCTAGCCCTGGGCACGTCCTCGCGCCCGCCCTCGAGCTCGCGCTTCCACTTCAGCCCACGTGAGGCGTGTGAGCGCCTCGTTGTATCGGCGCGTGTCATCGTCAGCGGGAAGGGTCGTCGACTGCTGGCCAACGCGGGCTTCCGCCGGCGCCGTGCAGGTGTGGGCGAGGTAGGCGAACCACGGGACGTGCACCCAGTCGCCATCCTGATCGAAATAGTCGGTGATGGGCCGGCGACTGACCGCGCCACACCAGTTGCATCGGATGCCCTGGCAGAGACAGACAGACAGCCGTCCAGTTCGGGTCTTGCCTCTCGCCTCGCCGCAGTCCGGACAGATGAACAAGCCGACGGGTAGCTTGGGAGTCAAGCCATTCGTTCGGGACATCCTTCTCTCCTATCGCATCCCGGCGGGGGCACCGTGCCGACGCGAAGGTCGTCAGGCCGGTTGCCGCGCCGTCGTCGAGCCGGGACTCTCGGGCGCTCTCGATAGGTGGGACCCTTTCCAAGGGTGCCGAGCCCATGATACCGCGCTCCGGCCCCGTACTGAGCCTACATGGGTGCGACGGAAACACTGTAGTAGACTCCGCGAGCAGGCAGGGGGACGAGCCGAGTGGTGGCTCACGAGCCGGAGACGCGCGGACAGGCTGCGGAACGGCGCGTCCTTGATGACCTCCGAGGCGCACTCCCGCCTGAGTACCGCATCTACCCCAACGTTCGCTGGTGTGCGAAGACGCGGCGCGACGGACCTGCCCACGACGGGGAGGCTGACCTCGTCATCGTCCATCCGGACCACGGCCTGCTCGTGATCGAGGTCAAGTCCGGTGAGCCCCGGCGGGACCAGAACGGGCGCTGGTGGCTCGGGCCGATCCTCCTCGACCGCTCGCCGTTCGAGCAGGCCGAAGCGGCCAAGCACGACCTACGCCGCGCCCTGGCCGACCTGCCCGAGTGGCCGGCACACAGCGAGCCGCGGGCCGGTCACGCGGTTGCCTTCCCCGATGTCGACCTGGCCAGCCTCGACCACGGCCACGCGCTGCTGGGGCCCGACGCGCCGCGCGAGATCGTGCTCGATGCCGATGCGCTAGCGACGCCGGGCAACAAGAGCCGCAGTCGAGCGCGCCTACGCCTACTGGGTCGGCGACGGCAGCCGGGGGCAGGCCCTCGGTGCGGACGGGATGCGGCGAGTCGATGACTATCTCGCCCCGACGGTCACCCTTCGCCGGCTCCTCCGCCACGACGTCGAGGACGATCGCAGCCGGCTCATCGAGGCGTCTCGCCAAGAGGTCCGCGCGCTCGATCATTTCCGCAACCTCCGGCGAGTCGGGGTGGTCGGACCGGCCGGCAGTGGCAAGTCGATCCTCGCGGTCGAACGCGCACGGAGGCTCGCGCGGGATGGCTTCCGGACCCTGTTCGTCTGCTTCAACCAGCCGCTGGCGACCGCGGTCCTCCACGAGATCGAGTCTGACCCCGCTCCGCCCGATCGCCGGCCGCAGGTGACGACCTTCCATCGACTGTGCGAAACGCTCGGCCAGCGGGCCGGTGTCCTCGGCCCAAGGCCGGAGCCGCCGCCCCGAACCTGGTGGGACGAGACCCTGCCGGGCGCTCTCGACGCTGCCATCGACGCGCTCCCCGCGGAGCGGTTCCATGCGATCGTCGTCGACGAAGGCCAGGACTTTGAGCGGAGCTGGCTCGAGTCGCTGACGTTCCTGCTCGAGGACCCGGCCGACGATGTCCTGTGGATCTTCCACGACCCCGGCCAGGCGCTATTCCGGGACGATCAAGTCGCCGAGCTCGGCCTCCAGCAGGTCGAGCTGTTCGAGGACTACCGTTGCCCGGCGCCGGTCAGTGAGCTCGCAAGCGGCTTCTACCACGGCCCATCCGAGCCGATTGCGGTCACTCGGGCCGGCCGGCCACCGCGGATCATCGAAGCTGCACCCGGCGCACCAACCGTCGATGCCGTCCGGGTCGAGCTCCATCGGCTGGTCAACGACGAAGGGATCCGACCGTGGCAGATCGTCGTCCTGTCCGGTCGGTCGGCGGCCGAGAGCGACGTCTGGCGTCAGCGGCGTTTCGGGAACGAGCTCCTGTGGAACGGGGCGATCGACGACGCCGGCCGCTCGCTCCAGCTGCCGTCCGACGAGGTTCCCGACGAGCCGCCCGATGTCATCCGGTTCGAGACGGTCCGTCGCTTCAAGGGTCTCGAGCGCGAGGTCGTCATCCTGTGCGAGCTGCCAGAGGCCGCCGAACGCCTGGACCAGCTCCTCTACGTCGGCCTGACCCGCGCCACGACCCAGCTCGTCGTGATCGCGCCACCCGAGCTGGCACGACGACTGGGCAGGATGATGGCGTGAGGCACGTACCGGGTGTCGGCGCGATGGTCGACGGACGCCGTGCGGAGATGATCCGTGCGACGCTTCGTCGCGCTCAGATGTCGTCGCAAGTCACGCTTCGGCAACTCGCTTCGAGGGGCGTCCTCGGGACGGCTGCGGTTCTCCGTTGCTGATCCGAGCTGAGCCGGCAAGGACGATGCCTGCGCCCACCAGTCCCGTGCGACCGGCGGCATCGTGCCAGTCAAGGGCGAGGGTTCGCGGAGATCGGCCGGCCTCAACCTGGGCGATGATCTCCGGCCATGCTTCGAGCGTGGAGGTGAACCGAGCCAGCACCTTGTTCGACGGGATCAGTCGTAGCGAATACCCGACGGCGCCATCGACTCGGACCTCGGATCGTTGGCCGGGCTTCAGGGCATATCGGCCGATCTCGGCGCTGCTCCAGTCCAGACCTGCGGCATCAGGACGCTTATCGCTGTTCGTAGACACGTCGTTCGCGCCTCGTGGCGCGCCATGGCGGAGATGATCCGCGGCCTGTGGCCGCCGTGCGAATTGATGGCCGGTCAGCTCGCGGCCCGGCGCGCCGGGCGGTCCGAGGGTTGGCCGAGCCCATCCCGGGCTGTCACTTCGAGGATTCGGCCGGATGTGACCCTGTAACGGTCCCCGTCCGCGAACAGCGCGTCCAGGACGAGGCATCGGGCCGGGATGCCGCGCGCCAGCTCGGACTGAACGACGGGCCAGGCGTCGCGCGTCGAGGCGAATTGTCCGACGATCTTGTTCGAGGGGATCAGTCGAAGCTGGTAGCCGATGGCGTCGTCAATCTTGATCTCGAACCCGTTCGGGAAGCGGGGTCCAGTGGCCCGCCTGAAGCCAGTGAAGTCGACGATCTCTGGGATGTCGAGATCATCGTCGTCGTACGTAGGCATCGCGTTCGCGCTTCGTGGCGCGCCGTGCGGAGATGATCCGTGGCGACTCACCGTCGCGTTCCGACGTTACCACGGTGAGCAACCGAGCCTTGCTGGACCAGCCCGTCGTAACCAGCCGTCGCTCCCGGGTCGAATGCGACCAATCCTCGTGCTCGACTCGGAAAGGGTCCCTGAAGACCGTTCTTGCCTCGTCGAACGACACGCCGTGCTTGCGGAGATTGTTGGCCCCCTTCCGCCGATCCCAGTTGAAATCCGCCACGACGGGTCACGCTACCGACGTGCTCTTACCTCGGACTTACCCGGCGATCCACCGGCACTGCATCGGGCGGTCGTTCGAGTGACTGCCATCCAGACCACCGCCGCCCTGACCCCCGAGCAGCGCCGGATTGTCGAGAACGGGGACGGACCGCTCGTCGTCATCGCGGGGGCGGGGACGGGCAAGACGCGGGTCATCATCGAGCGGGTGCGCTGGCTGCTCGAAACGAAGGGCGAGGGGACGCACGATGTGCAGGGTCGGCTGCTGGCGGCTGAGCCCGCACTC
>CAVOVX010000006.1:0-701446 GCA_963699965.1 uncultured Chloroflexia bacterium
GGTGGAGACGAGGAGACTCGAACTCCTGACCCTCTCCTTGCAAAGGAGATGCTCTGCCAACTGAGCTACGTCCCCGTGCCGAGGAGGGTGGTGGGCGTTTCTGGACTCGAACCAGAGACCTCTGCCTTATCAGGGCAGTGCTCTAACCAGCTGAGCTAAACGCCCGCCGGGGCCGTGCCGACGATCCGGTCGACACGAGGTCGCGGGCCGGCGGCTGCACCCTTAACGATTGAAGAGTGACAGGAACTCAGGGTTCGGCTGTGAGAACGGGTTCGGTGTTCTCGCCAGGTTCGCGGTCGATCGTCCGAGCGATCCGAGGACCGTCCGGCGCGCCCCACCTGGCGGAGGTGCGCGAACCGATCGTGCGATCAACCCTAGGAGCCATCAACGCCGACGACCCACCGAAGGCCATCGACTCGGATCTCCCTAGAAAGGAGGTGATCCAGCCGCACCTTCCGGTACGGCTACCTTGTTACGACTTCGTCCCAATCACCGACCCCACCTTCGACGGCTGCCTCCTTGCGGTTGGCCCACCGGCTTCGGGTGTTGCCAGCTTTCATGACGTGACGGGCGGTGTGTACAAGGCCCGGGAACATATTCACCGCCGTATGCTGACCGGCGGTTACTAGCAACTCCGGCTTCATGTAGGCGAGTTGCAGCCTACAATCCGAACTGAGACCGGCTTTAAGGGATTTGCTCCACCTCGCGGTTTCGCAGCCCGTTGTACCGGCCATTGTAGCGTGGGTGTAGCCCAGGACGTAAGGGCCATGCTGACTTGACGTCATCCCCACCTTCCTCCGAGTTTCTCTCGGCAGTCCCGTGTGAGTGATACAACACACAGTAGGGGTTGCGCTCGTTGCGGGACTTAACCCAACATCTCACGACACGAGCTGACGACAGCCATGCAACACCTGTGGCCAGGCCCCTTGCGGGGAAGCGACGTTTCCGCCGCGGTCCTGGTCATGTCAAGCCCTGGTAAGGTTCTTCGCGTTGCGTCGAATTAAACCCCACGCTCCGCTGCTTGTGCGGGCCCCCGTCAATTCCTTTGAGTTTTAGCCTTGCGGCCGTACTCCCCAGGCGGGACACTTAATGCGTTAGCTTCGGCACTGGCGGGGTTGATACCACCAACACCTAGTGTCCATCGTTTACGGCTAGGACTACCGGGGTATCTAATCCCGTTTGCTCCCCTAGCTTTCGCGCCTCAGCGTCAAGAACAGGCCAGGAAGCCGCCTTCGCCACTGGTGTTCCTCCCGATATCTACGCATTTCACCACTACACCGGGAATTCCGCTTCCCTCTCCTGCCTTCGAGTCGATCAGTATCGAGTGACCCTCCCCAGTTGAGCCGGGGGCTTTCACACTCGACTTGAACGACCGCCTGCGCGCTCTTTACGCCCAGTAAATCCGGACAACGCTTGTCACCTACGTATTACCGCGGCTGCTGGCACGTAGTTAGCCGTGACTTATTCGTCAGGTACCGTCATTATCGTCCCTGATAAAAGAGGTTTACAACCCGAAGGCCTTCATCCCTCACGCGGCGTTGCTGCGTCAGGCTTTCGCCCATTGCGCAAAATTCCCGACTGCTGCCTCCCGTAGGAGTCTGGGCCGTGTCTCAGTCCCAGTCTGGGTGATCGTCCTCTCAGACCACCTACCGATCGTCGCCTTGGTGAGCCGTTACCCCACCAACGAGCTAATCGGACGCAGGCCCCTCCCGAAGCGCCTTGCGGCTTTACTGGTGCGATCGAACGCACCACCACATGCGGTATTAGCCACCCTTTCGGGCAGTTATTCCCCACTTCGGGGCAGGTCACCCACGCGTTACTCAGCCGTCCGCCACTAACGATCAGAGCAAGCCCTGATCGTCCGTTCGACTTGCATGTCTCATGCACGCCGCCAGCGTTTATCCTGAGCCAGGATCAAACTCTCCAAAAGAAGCCCGACCTTGCGGTCGGGACTTGGTTCGAGGGTCTGACCGCTCGCACATCCTTACCCGGATTTCCTGTCACTCTTCAATTGTTAAGGTGCAGCTTCCGAGCACACGCGGGCACCCGGCGCGACTTCTCATTGTGGGGCACGCGGGTCGAGCGTGTCAAACGTGTGACGCCCCGCCCCGGGACCGGCGAGCCGGTCGTCGCGGGCCTCCGGTCGGGAGGCGCGAGCGCGAATGGTAGGGGCGGACCGACGAGGGCGTCAAACGACCGCGACGACGATCAGATCGGGCTGGTCTCCACGAGCAGGATGAAGGCGGCGCCGCTGAGCCAGCTGAGCAGCGCCAGCTCGACGCTCGGGGTCGCACCGAGGGGTCCGATCGCCAGCCCGTAGACGAGCGACGCCGAGGACCAGCGCCGCCAGCGCCTTGAGCAGGCGCAGCCCGATCTCGGACAGCAGGTTGCTCACGCCCGGATCGCTCGCCGGCCCTGGAGCGCCCGGATGAGCGTGACCTCGTCCGCGTACTCGAGGTCGCCCGCCGACCGGGATCCCCCGGGCGATCCGGCTGACGACCCCGACGCTGCCCTCGAGCCGCTCGTCGAGGTACATCGCGGTCGCCTCGCCCTCGAGGGTCGGGTTGGTCGCGAGGATGACCTCCTCGAACGGCTCGCCGGCGTCCCTGGCCTCGTCGACCCGGGCCAGCAGCTCACGGATCCGGAGCCGGTCCGGGACCGATCCCGTCGATCGGCGAGATCGCCCCGTGGAGGACGTGGTAGAGACCCTTGAACTCGCCGGTGCGCTCGAGCGCGAGGACGTCGAGCGGCTCCTCGACGACGCACAGCCGGCGCTGGTCGCGGGCAGGGTCGCGACAGATCGGCGCAGAGCGGCGCGTCGCTGATGTTGAAGCAGCGCTCGCAGAAGACGACCTGGTCGCGGACGGCGACGAGGGCCGCGGCCAGCTGACGCGCCTCGGCATCGGGCGCGCGGAGGAGGTGGAACGTCAGCCGCTGGGCGGTCTTCGGGCCGATCGCCGGGCAGGCGCGAGAACGCCTCGATCAGGCGCGCAACGGGTTCGATGATGACGGTCGACACGACGCGCTCGGACCTACATTCCCGGCAGGCGCAGGCCGCCGGTCACCGCCGCCATCTTCGACTCGGCCAGCTCGCGCGAGGCGCGCAGCGCGTCGTTCACCGCGGCGACGACCAGGTCCTGGAGCATCTCGACGTCAGCCGGGTCGACCGCGCTCGGGTCGATCGTGATGCTGACGAGCTCCTGCTTGCCGGTGACGGTCGCCTGGACGACCCCGCCGCCGGCCGAGCCGTCGACGGTCGCGGACTCGAGCTCCGTCTGGACGCGGAGCATCTCCTGCTGCATCTGCTGTGCCATCCGCTGGAGGTTGGCCATGCTCATCCGGGAACGTCCTCCTTGCCCCGCGCTCGGACGCGGTCCGTTCCGTCCAGTCTGGCCGATGCGGGCTCCTCGCGCTGCGCGACCGGAGCGATCAGGTCACCTCACCGGCGTCGACCAGCTCCTCGGCGAAGATCCGCCGGGCCGCGTCGATGATTCGCTCGGCCTCGTCGTCGACGGCCGGCTCGGGCAGCGGCTCCAGGTTCGTCGCCTCGAGGCGAACCGCGACCGACCGGCCGAGGTTGTGCCCGATCACCTGCTCCAGGGTGCGTCCGGCGACGCTCGGCGACATCCTTGAGGAACGACTGGCCCTCCGGGAACCCGAGGGTCACGACGTCGCCGTCGACCGCGATCGGACGGCAGACCTTGATGAGCGGCTTGATCGGCGGCGAGTCGCTCAGCTCGGCGACGATAGCGGGCCAGGCCTGGACGAGCTCGTCCAGGGGCGACCCGTCGCCAACTGCCGCGGCCGCGGCTGGAGCCGACTCGCTTGGCGGCTCAGCCTCGGTGGGCTCAGCCGTGGCTGGCGCCGACGCGGAAGGTTCGGGCGTCGTGTCCGGGGCCGTCGTCGCGACGGGGGCTCGCTTCGAGGGGCGCTCGAGCTCGGCGCCGGGCGCTTCGGTCGACCCGGCTGACGCGGGCGGGCGGGCTCGACCGGTGCCGCCACGGGCTCCTCCGGTGCCGCCTCGGGCTCGACCGATGCCGCCTCGGGCTCCTCCGGCCGCGCCTCGGGCTCGGTCCCGGACGGTGAGGACAATGCCGCTGGCTCGGGCGCCGGCTCCGGTTCGGTCCGTCCCGGCGGAGCGGCGAAGGCCCGAGGTTCGCCGGGCGCCGGCGGCACGGCAGGAGCAACCGACGGACGAGCCGCCGTGGCGGCAGCGATCGCGGGAATCGGGGAGGCGCCGGCAGCCGAGCCCATCAACGTCAGCTCGAGCTGGAACCGGAGGCCGCCGATGCCCTGACGGCTCGGGTCGATCGCCGCGACTCGTTGGGCGACCGCGGTCAGCTGGGCGACGGACCGATCGGGCTCGTCCGGGCTCGCTCCGGCCAGCGCGGCCGACAGGGCCTCGCGCAGCGCGACGACCAGCTGGTCGAGGAATGCGCCGAGATCCCGGCCGCTCTCCTCGAGCTGGTCGAGGATGCCGATGCCGGCGAGCGCGTCGCCGCGGACCAGCGCACCGAGGAACGACTCGATGACCTCGGCATCGACCAGGCCAAGCAGGTCACGAACCGCCTCGATCGTCAGCCGGTCAGCGCTCGATGACAGGAGCTGATCGAGCATCGACTCCGCATCGCGCATGCCGCCGGCCGCCTGCACGGCGACGAGCCGGATCGCCTCGGGATCCGCGTCGCGGCCATCGGCGGCGAGGATCGTCGCCGAGCTTGCCCTCGATCTGGGGAACCGTCAGCCGGCGGAACTCGAACCGCTGGACGCGGGACAGGACGGCCGGTCGGATCCGGGTTGGGTCGGTCGTGCAGAAGACGAACACCACGTGCTCGGGTGGCTCCTCGAGCGTCTTGAGCAGGACGTCCCAGCCCTCGGTGATCCGCTGGACCTCGTCGATGATGAAGACCTTCCGGCGGAGGTCGGACGGGGCGGTCCAGGTCCGCTCGACGAGCTCGCGGATCTGCTCGACCCGGTTGTTCGTCGCGGCGTCGAGCTCGACGACGTCGAGCGTTCGGCCCTCCCGGATGGCGACACACGACGGACAGCGGTCGCACGGATCGCCATCTTGGAGGTCGGTGCAGTTGAGCGCCTTGGCGACGATCCGGGCGACCGACGTCTTGCCGGTCCCGCGCGGTCCGACGAAGAGCAGGGCGTGGGCGACCTGACCGGTCCGGACCGCGTTCCGGAGGGTGGCGACGACGGCCTCCTGGCCGACGATCCGGCTGAACGTCTGCGCCCGCCAGCGCCGATACAGGGCGACGTGCGATCCGCTGACGGGGGCGGCTTCGTCGATCGTCAGGTCAGGGTTCATGCCACGCTCGGATCCGGCACGAAGGGTCGATAGCCGTGCACCCTCCGTCGATCGGACGAACCCGCGCCCACGTGTCTCGAGCGGCTCGGACCAGGCCGTTCCGCGGCACCCGGCGATGATCGCTTAGTGCTGCTTCCTTCCGGACCTGACACGGTTCACGAGTCGCCGCTGCGCGGGACCCGGCCCTCAACGTCGCTCGTGACGGCGGCTTTCGAGAACGAAGACCTCGGGAGGGGATTCAGCCCTGCTGGAGCGGATTGCAGGTACAGGGCACCGCTAGTTCCCCGCCTAGCACGGCCCGCCCAGTCTACCGCGGATGCCGACGGACGCGGACAGAAGCGGAGGAGGGCTGAGTGGGCACCCTCAGCGACAAGCCGACGCTCGCTCACCGAGGTGCGAGGCCGAGCCCCGCGAGGCCATCGCCCCGAGGTTCTGAGGATTGGCGGAGAGGGCGGGATTCGAACCCGCGACAGGTTGCCCTGTACCGCATTTCCAGTGCGGCGCCCTAGGCCACTAGGCGACCTCTCCGACGCGACAGGTTACAGCCACCCTCAGCGAGCGAACCGGCACGTGCTCACCGAGGTCCAGGAGCGAGCTCCGCGACGCCGCTGGCCCGAGGTTGGAGCTCCGCGACGCCATCGGCCTGAGGATTGGCGGAGAGGGCGGGATTCGAACCCGCGGTGCTTTCGCACACCGCTTTTCGAGAGCGGCACCATCAACCACTCGGACACCTCTCCGCGCGAGAGGATAGCAGAGGGAGCCGGCTGAGCCCCCTCGGCCGATGGTCCCGGTCAGCGCCCCGACGAGGCGGTCGCGGACGCCGCGGCCGCGTCGATGAGCTCCTCGGCCTCGCCCCGTCGGATCCCGCTGACGACCTGGAGCCGGCGCGTCAGGGCCGGATGCTGGGCGAGCTGGAGGACGGTGCCGGCGGCGCCGTCGGAGCGGTTCGGGACCGCGTAGACGAGCTCGGTCACGTCGCTGACCAGCAGGGCCCCGACGCACATCGAGCAGGGCTCGAAGGTCGTGAAGACGGTGACGTCACCGAGCTGCGCGGTACCCAGCCGGCGGGCCGCCTCGCGGAGGGCGACGATCACCGCGTGAGCGGTCGGGTCGTTCGTGCCCAGGACGCGATCATGGGCTCGGGCGACCATCGCGTCGTTGACGACCGCGACGGCGGCGCTTGGCCGCTCGCCGCGCTCGGCGGCCAGCCGAGCCTCGGCCAGGGCCTCGCCCATGAACAACTCGTAGTTCATTGCTCGATCATACAGGCCGCCCATCGCGCAACGTCACTTCGGTCTACGATCCCTGCGCCAGCTCGATCGCCAGGACAGGGAGAGCAGATGGTTCGGACCCGCAGAATCGGCGTCCTCACCGGAGGCGGCGACGTTCCCGGCCTCAACTCGGTGATCAAGAGCGTCGTCTACCGCTCGACCGAGCTCGGGTACGAGGTGATCGGGATCCGTCGCGGCTGGGAGGGGCTGACCCACATGCGGCCCGGTCCCGAGCTCGATCTCGACTACCTTCGGCCGCTCGACCGGATCAACACCCGAACGATCGATCGGACCGGCGGGACCTGGCTCCACACGTCCCGGACGAACCCGCGCAAGATGCGGGCGAAGACGCTGCCGCCGTGGCTGGACCGGGCCGACGCGGCCCGCTACGCGGTCGACGACGACCTCTACGACCTGACCCCGATCGTCCTCGAGCACATCGAGTCGCTCGGGCTCGACTACCTGGTGGCGATCGGCGGGGACGACACCCTGAGCTTCGCCGAGGTCCTGTCGTCGAACGGCGTCCCGCTGGTGGCGATCCCCAAGACCATGGACAACGACGTCCGCGGCACCGAGTACTGCATCGGGTTCTCCTCGGCGATCACCCGGGCCAAGGAGCTGATCAACCGGCAGCGGACGACCCTTGGCTCGCACGAGCGGATCGGCGTCTTCCGGATCTTCGGGCGCGACGCCGGGTTCTCGGCGCTGTTCACGGCGTACGTCACCTCGGGCCGCTGCCTGATCCCGGAGGCGCCCTTCGACCTCGCCCGGCTGACCGCGGTCCTGGCCGAGGACCACCGGTTGAACCCGAGCCGCTACGCCTTCGTCATTGCAGCGGAGGGGGCGATGTGGGAAGGCGGCTCGCTCGACGAGTTCGGCGAAGCCGACGCCTTTGGCCATCGCCACAAGGTGAACGTCGGGGAGGCGCTGGCGGCCGAGATCCGCGCCCAGACCGGGATCGAGTCCGTGTCGAGCGAGCTGACCTACGACCTCCGGAGCGGCGAGGCGGATTCGCTCGACCAGATGGTCGCGATGACGTTCGCCAACGTCGCGATGGATCTCATCGCCGACGGCCAACGAGGCCGAATGGTCGCGATCCGGGACGGCCACTACGCCCACACGACGCTACCCGATCCGGCCCTCGGACCGCGCAAGGTCGACGTCGATCGGCTGTATGACCTCGAGCGGTTCCGGCCAACCTACTCGGGCAAGCTCGGCGAGCCGCTGCTCCTGCTCGGAACCCCCTCGCGCGCCTTCGCCTGACCTGGCCGGCGCCTCAGGCCGGCAGGCCCGACCCCGCCCGGATCGCCCGGGCGACTGCCGAGATGTCGTCCTCGGCGTGTCCTCCGGCAACCAGCGCCCGCTCGATCTCGGCGCACAGCCGGGTGACGGGCAGGTCCGCGCCGAGCTCCTCGGCGAGGCCCAGCCCGATCCCGAGATCCTTGAGGTGGAGCGCGACCTTGAACCCGAGCGGATAGTCGTTCGCCACCATCCGCCCGCTCCGGTTGGTCAGGACCCAGCTCTGGGCGGCGCCGCCCGACAGGGCTCCGACGACCTGCTCGACGTCGAGACCGGCCTTCAGGGCGAGCACGATCCCCTCGGCGACGCCGAGGTACGTCCCGGCCAGGATCACCTGGTTGACGGCCTTCACGGCCTGGCCGGCGCCGGCGGGGCCGACGTGGGTGATCGTCCGGCCGAGGATGCCCAGGATCGGCCGCGCCCGTTCCACGGCGGTCGGCTCGCCCCCGACGAAGATCGTCAGCGTCGCCTTCTGGGCGCCCTCGGATCCGCCCGAGACGGGCGCGTCGACGAAGGCGACGCCGTGCTCGGCCAGCCGGGCGGCGAAGTCGCGCGATGCCCCCGGCGCAATCGTCGAGCAGTCGATGACGAGCGCACCCGGCCGGCTGCCGGCGTCGACCCCCGCCGGTCCGAACAGGACGCTCTCGACGTCGGGGGTGTCCGAGACGCAGATCACGACGACATCGCTGGCGGCCGCCAACCTGGCCGGATCGGGTGCCTCTACGGCTCCGAGGCCGGTCAGCTCACCCGCTCGGCCCGGTGACCGGTTCCAGACGGTCAGCGGGTGACCGGCCCGGGCGAGGTGGCCGGCCATCGCGGCACCCATCGTCCCGAGCCCGATGAATCCGATCCGTTCCACGACCGTCACTCCCTCAGCTGGGGCCAACGTTGACCGCGTGATGACCCCCCGGAGACACGGCGTTCACCGGCCCGCACGAGTCTGCACCCATGGTCGCATCAACGCTGACCGGTGAGCGCGGTCGACGAGCCGTCCCTGGGGGGACTTCTCGGCGAACCGTCCTCGGCGGCGGGCGGATCGGGCGCGCCACCCGGACCGGACTGGGGGCCGGGCCGGCGTCCCGATCCGCATCCGCCCTGGCCGACGGTGCGGCCATCTTCTGGCAGATCAGGGCGGAGCGGCCGACGAGCTGGCGGCGGAAGGCGTTCCGACGCTGGGTCGAGCTGTTCCGATCGCACCTGGCGCCGATCCACAGCCTGGACACGCTCGCCGAGTCGTTCGCCCGCGAGGCGGTCATCCCGGTCGAGATCGACGAGGACGGCCACGAGCTGGCCGGCCACCTGCTCGTCTCTCCCCTGCTCGCCGCCTACGTCGTGCGCTGGCTCGAGCTACGCGACCGCGAAACGCTCGAGCCCTGGCGGGCGCTGGCCCTCTAGGACCCGCCTCGCCGACGACCCGAGGCTGACCCACGGCCTGCCGCCGGGGTCAGGCCGTGGGTCCCGGGCCTTCCGAGGTGGCCTGCGACTCAGGCTCCGGCGCCTCCGGCGCCTCCGGTGAAGACTCAGACGAGACTTCGGTCGTCTCGGGCTCGGCTGCAGCGGCCTCGGTCCCGGCGACCGCGGCGGCCGCGGCTGGGTCGCCCGCCGTGGGCGGTTGCCGGCGCGACCGGCTCCACAGGAGCAGCCCGATCGCTCCGACGATGAGCGCCACGATCATCAGGAGGATGGCCGGCGTCACGTCGCCGCGGCCGCTCTCCGACGGCGACGGTTCAGGGCTTGGAGACGGCGCGACGACCTGGGCGACGACGACCTGGACGTCCGAGATCGCGTTGCCGTTGGTGATCACGGGAACGCCCGTGCTGTTCTCCCAGGTCGTGGCACCGTCGACGAGCTCGCCGGTCACGACATAGGTCTTCGCCTGGTCGATCGAGTCGAGCGAGAACGGGACGGCGAACGGCGTCGGGATCTTGCCATCGGTCGGGTTGACGTCCATCCCGAGCGACTCGCCGGTCGAAGGCTCGATGAGGATCGCGATCGAGTAGGCCGTCGCCGACAGCTGGATCCCCTGGCCCGTGATCGAGCCGCTGACCTCGCCCTTGACGAGGTCAGGCTGGTAGGCCAGCGTCAGGGCGATCCCCGAGGTTGGCGCGCCATTGGTGAGGACCTTGGTCCCCTTCGCGGTCGTCCAGACGTTGTCGCCGTCGACGATTCCCGCCTGGACCGTATAGACCGCGCTCGGGTCGATGTCGGCGTTCTCGTAGACGACCCGGAAGTCGATCGGCGTATTGCCCGGCTTCTGGATGACCTGGGTCGCGACGATCGAGCCCTCGTTCGCCCTGGCCGTTCCCCGGACGAGCACGACGACCGCGAATGCGCTGGCCGACAGCTTGTGCGGTTCGGCGTAGGTGAGAGTGCCGGTCAGGGCACCGGTTGCCGGCGTCGCCGTCGGGTTGGCGGACGTCGGGCTGGGCGATGGGGTGGGGCTCGGCGATGGAGTCGGCGACGGCGTGGGGCTGGGCGAAGGGGTCGGGCTGGCCGTCGGCGCGGGCGTCGGACTCGGGCTGGGTGTCGGTGCCGGCGTCGCGGTCGGTTCCGGAGTCGGACTGGGCTTCTCGGTCGGCTTGGGGGTGGCGCTCGGCTTCTCCGTCGGCTTGGGCGTCCCGCTCGGCTTCTCGGTCGGCGACGCCGAGGGCTCGATGCTCGGCGCCGCAGAAGCGGTCGGCACGGCGGTCGGGAAGGGCGAGGTGACCGGGATCGGGAGCGGCGCGATCGCCACCGGCACGCTGAGGCTCGGAGCGGGCGCCCCGCCTGTGATGGCGGCCACGCCACCCTTGTTCTCGTAGACGGTGCTGCCGTCGACGATCCCCGCCTTGACGACGTACGTGGCGGCGGGATCGATCACCGACGGGTCATAGCCGACCGTGAAGGCGACCGGCGTCTGGCCGGTCATCGGCTGGACCTGCCGGCTGACGAGGGTTCCGGTCTCTTCCTTGATCAGCGCCGCGATCGCGACGGCACCGGGGCCGAGGGCCGCAGTGTCGCTCTTCGTGATCGTCCCGGTCAGCGTCGCGGGCGGGGCCGGGACGGAGGCCACCGGTACGGCCACGCCGTCGGTCGGGCCGCCGGTCAGGACGGCGATCCCCTGCAGGTTCTGCCAGGTGGTTGCGCCATCGACGACCGTGGCATACAGGCCGTAGGCGTGGGTCGGATCGATCCGCGCCTGGTCGTACGGGACCGAGAACGGGATCGGCACCCCGGCGATGCCATCGATCCGCTGCTCGCCGATGACCGCCCCGGCGTCCTTGGCGGCGGCCTGGTCGACGACGGTGACGATCGCCACAGCGTTGCGGCTGAGGGCGACGGTCTCCTCGAACGTGACCGTCCCGCTGACGTGACCGGTGGCGGCGACGACCGGGATGGCGACCGTGACAACGAGCATCGCCGCGACGAGCGAGACGATCGCGATCCGACGGGCAAGAATCCGCTGCGAGGACACCAGATCCCTCCATTGGTTGGTCGACTCGGCGCGCCGGCGCATTCTAGCCTGACCCGCCGGCAGGTCGTGCCAGGCGGGTCCCGACCGTGTCGGTCAGGTGCCGACGAATGGGGTCAGGTGGGTATTGGTGACGACTCCGGCGAATCCGGCCAGGGCCCCGAACCCGAGCAGCAGCCGGGCGAGCGCGGGACGGCGCCGGTCACAGACGATCGGGTCCGCCATGAGCGCCGATCGAACCATCGGCGAACGATACCCCGGCGCGGGCCGCCGAGGCTGTCAGCCGGCTATCGGAGGCAGGCGGGCCGCTCAGACGAGGGTGAAGTCCGCGAAGAAGAACGATGCGAGCACGAGCGCCAGGACGAGGTTGAGAACCGTGGCCCCGGCGAACACGATGACCGGTCGGATCCCCGCCTCGCGCATCGACGTGACCCGGAACTCGAGCCCGATGCACACGAACGCGAAGGTGAAGAACCAGATCCGGAGGTCGGTGCCGGCGACCTTGACGGTCTCGGCGGCCGCCTTCGGGTCGACGGCCGTGTTGATGTACCACGTCGCAATCGCCGAGGCGGCGACGAAGCCGAGGATGAACTTCGGAAAGCGGGTCCACAGCGTCGACAGGCTCACCGACGCCCCGGGAGCCTTCTCGACTCGGTACACGTAGTAGGCGGCCAGGACGAACGCGACGATCCCGATCAACGCGTTCTGGGTCGTCTTGACGATGGTCGCGATCTTGAGCGCGTCGTCGCCGACGATGGAGCCGGCGGCGGCGACCGCGGCGGTGGTGTCGATGTTGCCCCCGATCCAGGCCCCGGCGACCGCCTGCGACAGGCCGAGCTGCTGCGCCATCCAGGGCTGGATGAAGATCGACGGCAGCGCAAAGACGATGACGAGGCCGGTGACGTAGGCGAGCTGCTCCTTCTTCGCGGAAACCGCGCCGGCCGCCGCGATGGCGGCGGACACGCCGCAGATCGCGACGCTCGCCGAGAGCAGAGCCTTGAGCTTCGGGTCGAGTCCGAGGAGCCCGGCGATGAACCAGGTCGCCAGGAACACGCAGCTGATGAGGATCACCGACTGGGCGATGGCCGGGCCCGCCGCCTGGGCGATGACGGCGAGGTTGATCGAGGCGCCGAGCAGCACGAGCCCGGTCTTGATGAAGAACTCGGTCCGGAAGGCGCTGTTGAGCTGCTCGCGAAGCCCGAGCAGGCCGAGCACGGCGCCGCCGGCCAACCCGACGAGGATGGCGTAGATCGGGAACTCGATCGACTTCACCCACTCCTGCTCGGGCAGCCACTTCGGGACGTTGGCATCCAGATACCTGGTGAGCCAGGCGAGGGCGAGCACGATGAGCAGCGAGACGGCGGCCCGGATCCACCAGTCGAGCGTCCTCGCCTCGGGCAAGGGTGCGACCTCGGCCTGGACCGTCGCCTGCACCCCGGTCACGGGATCAGCCCCTTCATGAAGGTTCCGGTGATGACCCCGGCGAGCACGAGGATCAGCAGGGCGAGCCCGAAGATCGTCGCCGCCCAGTCCTCGCTGACCGAGAACCGACCCTCCCGTTCGAACGCGGGGGGTGGTTCCTCCGCCTCAGGCGCTGGCACGTTCGGCCCTTGAGTCATGATCCCGTCCCTCCCTGACGGCATCTTGATGTGGTCGGTCACACCGACCTAGGGCCAAGTGGCATGGGCTCCTGGGCCGCGCTCGCTCATCGGACGCAGCTCGTCCGCCGTCGACGCTCGGGCGCGGCGAAGAGGGCGAGGGACGGTGGCGCGCCCGGCGGGACTCGAACCCACGACCTTCAGGTCCGCAACCTGACGCTCTATCCGCTGAGCTACGGGCGCACTCGAGGGTCCGGCGAGGAAGCTGGCGGAGAGGGAGGGATTCGAACCCTCGAAGCAGGTTACCCCACTTGGCGGTTTAGCAAACCGCTGCACTAGACCTCTATGCGACCTCTCCCGGACCGGCGCGAATTCTAGCATGGGGTCCCGGCTGGGCCGGCTGCGAGCACCGGTCCGCGGCATGCGCTGCGCCGTATCGACCCCGGCAGTATTCGACGCCCTTTGCGGTCCAGGATCCTGCCTAGCAGCTTCAAACGGCCCGTAACAGATCGACAGCATCCGTACGCGTGCTCGACGCTCGCTGTCAATCGCCGGGGATCTCGCGGCTCGGGCGTCCGGTCGTGGCGGGGCGGACTCGGCGACGGCTTCCTACTGCTGGGAGCGATATCACGGGCGGCGGGGTCCGGTCGCCGAGCTCACGGGCGGCGGGGTCCGGTCGCCGAGCTCACGGCGGCGGTCGGTCGCCGAGCTCACGGGCGGCGGCGTCCGGTCGCCGAGCTCACGGCCTCGGCGGGTCCACTACGCAGGGTCTCGTGCTCGTTGACACGAGGCGGCCCGCTCGGCTAGCCTCCATCCACACATGAGCCGCTACTTCTACTTTCCGACCCCGGCATGATCGTTCCCGGAGCCTAGGCCCGGGAGCACGGGTCGTGCCGGGGAAAGCAGAGGTCACGACCTCTGCTTTTTTCTTTGTCCCGGCCCGATCCTCCAGCGCAAGGAAGGACACGCTCGGATGTTCGTGGTGATGGCGGTCGGCGCCAGCGAAGGCGAGATCAACGCGGTGAAGAGCCACATCCTGGCCGAGGGGTTGACCCCGTACGACCACGAGGGCACCGAGCGCGTCGTGATCGCGGTCGTCGGCGAGATCGGTCCGCGCAAGCCGGTCCTGATGAGCCGGCTCGAGGCGCTGCCGGGGGTCGAGACGGTCACCCCGATCAGCCGTCCGTTCAAGCTGACCTCGCGCGAGTTCCACCCGGAGGACACGGTCATCCGCGTCCTCGACGCGACGATCGGCGACGGGTCGCTGACGGTCATGGCCGGCCCGTGCTCGATCGAGAGCCGCGAGCAGCTCATGGAGACGGTCGAAGGCGTTGCAGCGAGCGGGGCGACGATCATCCGCGGCGGCGCGTTCAAGCCGCGGACGAGTCCGTATTCGTTCCAGGGGCTTGGCGTCGAGGCGCTCCGCTACCTGGCCGAGGCCCGCGAGCAGACCGGGCTGCCGGTCATCACCGAGGTGATGGAACCGAACCAGGTCGACATCGTCGCCGAGTACGCCGACATCCTCCAGGTCGGGACCCGGAACATGCAGAACTACTCGCTCCTCACGGCCGTTGGCCGGATCGCCCGGCCGGTGATGCTCAAGCGCGGCTACGGGGCCACCATCGAGGAGTGGCTGATGAGCGCCGAGTACATCGTTAGCAGCGGCAACCCGAACGTGATCCTGTGCGAGCGCGGTATCCGGACGTTCGAGACGTACACCCGGAACACGCTCGACCTGGCGGCCATCCCGCTCCTTCACCACCTCACTCACCTGCCGGTGATCGTCGACCCGAGCCATGCCACCGGCAAGCGCTGGCTGATCAAGCCGATGTCGCTCGCCGGCGTCGCAGCGGGCGCGGACGGAGTGATGGTCGAGGTTCATCCCCGGCCCGACGAAGCACTGTCTGACGGCGAGCAGTCGATCACGCTCGAGCAGTTCGCCGGCCTCATGGCGGCCCTCCGGCCGATCCACGCCCTGGTCGGCGACCTCCACGGCGACCCGGTCCTGAGCGGCGCCGCGCTCAAGGTCGGTGAAGCGAGCCGGCATTGAACGGTTCCCCCGCGGTCGTCCCGGAGACGGACCCGGCAGCGAGCGGCTCGGCGGTCGTCCGCCCGGCGCCCCGACTGCGCGGCGAACCGGGCCTGCCCGGCGACAAATCCATCAGCCATCGGGCGCTCCTCCTCGCTGCCCTGGCCACCGGCGAGAGCAGGATCGACGGCGCCGGTGACGGCGAGGACGTCCGGACGACTGCCGCGCTCATCGGCCGCCTCGGGGTCGCGGTGGAACGGCTCGCCGCCGATGGCCGGCGGGTGACCTACCGGATCGTCTCCCCGGGCGTCGACGGGCTCGAAGAGGCCGACGGCGTGCTCGACTGCCGGAACTCGGGGACGACCCTCCGGCTGTCGGCCGGGATCCTGGCCGGACTGCCTGCCACCCACGTCCTCGACGGCGACAGCTCATTGCGGCGGCGCCCGGTGGCTCGTATCATCGAACCGCTGCGCTCGATGGGCGCCGAGCTCCATGCGCGCCGGAACGATTCCCTCCCGCCGCTGACCGTGGTCGGCCGTACCCAGCTTCGGGCGATTGACGTCATGACCGTCGTCCCGAGTGCCCAGGTGAAGTCGGCGATCCTGCTGGCGGGGTTGCGGGCCGATGGCCGGACGACCGTCCGCGAGGCGATCGCAACTCGCGATCACACCGAACGGATGCTCCGGGCGCGCGGGGTGCCGGTGCTCCACGAGACGGTCGAGGGCGGGCCGCGGAGCGGCCTGGAGTATCGATGGAGGGCTACGCGTGCGAGCCGTCGATGAGCGGGTTCCGGCGGACGTGTCCGCGGCCGCCTTCTGGCTGGTCGCCGGGGCGATCCACCAGGATGCCGAGCTCAACCTCCGCTCGGTCGGGGTGAACCCGACCCGTCGGGCGATCCTCGACCTGCTCGGCCGGATGGGTGCCCGGATCGACGAGCTCGGACTCGGGGACGGCCCGGACGACGGGGTCGGCGAGCCGGTCGCCGACCTGACGGTGCGCTCGAGCGAGCTTCGGGCGATCGACATCTCGCCGGCCGAGGTGGCCGCGGCGATCGACGAGATCCCGATCCTGTGCCTGGCCGCCACCCAGGCCCGCGGCCGGACCATGATCCGTGGGGCCGGCGAGCTTCGCCACAAGGAGTCGGACCGGATCGCCGGGATCGCGGCCGGACTGAACGCCCTGGGCGGACGGGTGACCGTCGACGGCGATGACCTGTCGATCGACGGCCCGACCGCGCTGACCGGGGCCGCGCTGGACAGCCTCGACGATCACCGGCTGGCGATGACGTTCGCGGTTGCCGGCCTCATCGCCCGGGGAGGAACGACGATCGACGCGCCCGACAGCGCCTCGATCTCGTACCCGGGTTTCTTCCGAGAGCTCGAGGGGGTACGGGCATGACCAGGCGAGTCGTCCTGATCGGCCATCCGGTGGCTCATTCGCTGTCCGGGGCGATGCAGCAGGCCGCGTTCGACGAGCGGGGCATCGACGCCGTCTACGAGCTATGGGATCGGGCCCCGATCGATCTCGGTGAGGCGATCGGCGAGCTGCGCGGCGACGACTTCCTGGGGGCCAATGTCACGATCCCGCACAAGGAGAAGGTGGTTCCCCTCGTCGACCGGCTGACCGAGGAGGCACACGCGACCGGGGCCGTCAACACGATCACCAAGGAAGGCAAGAAGCTCATCGGCCACAACACCGACGTGCCCGGCTTCCGGGTCGCGCTCGACCGGCTCGTCGGCAAGCAGAAGATGCCGCGCCAGGCCGTCGTGCTCGGCGCGGGTGGCGGGGCGCGGGCGGTCGTCTACGGGCTGATCACCGAGAACTTCACCCGGGTGATCGTGTTCAACCGCCACCTCCATCGAGCCGAGGCGCTGGTCAAGCACTTCGCCCGGAGCGCCGCCCACATGGAGCTCAAGGCGATGCCCTGGCACGAATCGATCATCGAGTCGGAGCTGGCCAAGACCAAGCTCCTCGTCAACGCGACCTCGATCGGCCTGCACGGCGACGAGTCGCCGATCCCCGGTGAGCTCCTGCCGCCGGACCTGTTCGTGCTCGACCTCATCTACCGCCGGACGCGGCTGCTCCGGGACGCCGTCTCCGCCGGCGACGTCACGGCCGACGGCGAGCTGATGCTCCTCCACCAGGGCGCCGCCGCGTTCGCCCTCTGGACGGGGCAGCCCGCGCCGTTGGAGCTCATGCAATCGAAGCTCCAGGAGGCCCGGGCGGGCGGGATCGAGTCGGCCGAGGGCGAGCCGACCGGCGTCGTCAGCAGCGGCTAGCGTGGGACGGCTCCGCTTTCTCACCGCCGGTGAATCCCACGGGCGGGCCCTCGGGGTCATCGTCGAGGGGATCCCGGCCGGGCTGGCGCTGACCGCGGAGGCGATCGCGGTGGACCTCGCCCGGCGCCAGCGGGGCTACGGCCGCGGCGCCCGCCAGGCGATCGAGCACGACCGGGCGGAGATCCTGTCGGGGGTCCGGCACGGGCTGACCCTCGGCTCGCCGATCCTGCTCGAGGTCGCCAACCGGGACTGGGAGAACTGGACCGCGGTCATGCAGGTCGAGCCGCTCAGCGCTGACGACGCAGCCGGACTCGAGGCCGCCGCCGAGGGCGGCAACAAGCGAGCGACGCCGGTGACCCGGGTCCGGCCGGGTCACGCCGACCTGGCCGGTGCCCTGAAGTACGGCTTCAACGACGTCCGCAACGTGCTCGAGCGCGCGTCCGCGCGCGAGACCGCCGCCAGGGTCGCCGCGGGCGGCGTCGCGCGAGCCTTCCTCGCCGAGCTCGGGGTCGAGGTCTGGTCGTTCACCGCCGAGGTCGGCGGAGTGGCCGTCGATCCGGCTCGCTCGACCCGGCCGCGGGCCGAAGCGGACGAGTCGCCGCTGCGCTGCCCGGACCCCCGGGCCGAGGAGCGGATGATCGCCCGGATCGACGAGGCCCGCTCGAACGGCGACACGGTCGGCGGGGTGTTCGAGGTCGTCGCCCACGGGTTGCCGATCGGGCTCGGATCGTACGTCCAGTGGGACCGCCGGCTCGACGCCGCCCTGGCCGCCGCGGTGATGAGCATCAACATCGTCAAGGGGGTCGAGTTCGGGCTGGGCTTCGAGCAGACCCGGCGGTTCGGGTCGGCCGTCCATGACGTCATCGAGGGCCGCGGCGAGGGCGGCCGCTGGATCCATCGCTCGAACAACGCCGGCGGGCTGACCGGCGGTGTCACGAACGGCGAGCCGCTCGTCGTCCGCGGCGCGGTGAAGCCGATCTCGACCCTGGCCAGGCCGCTCCCGTCGGCCGACCTCGTCACCGGCGAGGCCGTCGACACGGCCCACTACGAGCGGAGCGACATCAGCGTGGTCCCGGCTGCCGGGGTCGTCGGCGAGGCGATGGTGATGCTCGTGCTGGCCGATTTCGCGCTCGACAAGTTCGGTGGCGACTCGCTCGCCGAGACGCTCGACAATGCCGCTCGGTACCGGGAGCGACTCGGGCGGCCGCCGGAGACGCCGGTGGCCGGTGGGCGAGCGCGAGGATCGTCTGCGAGGACCACGGCCGCGTCCGGCGACGGCGGCGCCGGAGCCGTCGGTTCCGGCGGGGACGACTGAGGACCGGCCGATGGATGTCGTCCTCGTCGGGCTGCCCGGGAGCGGCAAGAGCGCCGTCGGGCGGCGGCTCGCAGCGCGCCACGATGCCCGGTTCATCGACCTCGACGAGGCGATCGAGAACGCCGCCGGTCTGCGCGTGGCGGAGATCTTCGCGAGCGAGGGCGAGCGCGGCTTCCGGGCCCGGGAGCGCGACGCCGTGGCGGCCCTCGGGCGGGCCGATCCGGCGCCCGAGGTCCGTCGGGTGATTGCCACCGGCGGCGGGGCCGTGGTGGATCCGCGCAACCGCTGGCGGCTGTATCGCGGCCGGACCGTCATCTGGCTCGACGGACCGCCGGAAGCACTGGCCCAACGGCTCCGCCACAGCCCGAACCCTCGACCGTTGATCGCAGGACCGGATCCGATCGGTGCGCTCCGGGCGCTCGGCGGCGCACGCGAGCGGTTCTATGCCGCCGGCCAACCGGGTGACCGGCCTCGCGTCGGTGACCACCGTCGTCGAAGCCGTCCAGGCGATCCTCGATCGACCGCCCGGTGCCGGGACCGCACTCCTCGATGCGACGACGCCGATCGGCCGGATCGTCATCGGCGACGGACTCGCCGGGCGGTTCCTCGTCGAGCAGCTCCGGCGGCTCGACGCACGGCGCGCCCTTGTCGTCTCCGAGCCGGGCGCATGGGGAGCGGTCGGCGAGTCGATCGCGGCCGCGCTAGAGGCAGCGGGCATGCCGCTGGAGCTCGGCGTGTTCCCGCAGGGCGAGGCGGCCAAGCGGCTCAGCCTGATCGAGCACGCCGCGAGCGCGCTGGCGGATCTCCGGGTCGAGCGCTCCGAACCACTCGTTGCAGTCGGCGGCGGGGCGCTCGGCGACAGCGCCGGGTTCCTCGCGGCCACCTACCTGCGCGGGATCCCACTGATCCACGTCCCGACGACGCTCGTCGCCCAGCTCGACAGCTCGATCGGCGGCAAGACCGCAGTCGACCTGCCCGAGGGCAAGAACCTGGTCGGCGCCTTCCACCAGCCGGTCGCGGTGATCACCGACGTGTCGCTCCTCCGGACGCTGCCCGAACGCCAGCGGCGAGCGGCCCTCGGCGAGGCCGTCAAGATGGCCGCGCTCGGCGACGAGCGGTTGTTCGAGCTGCTCGAGGCCGAGGGCGATGCCGTCGCCCGTGGGACGGATGCTGCGTTCGACAGCGGCGCGGTCGCCGAGGTCGTCGAACGGGCGGCCTGGGCGAAGGTCGAGGTCGTGCTCGCGGACGAGCGCGAGCGCGGTGGTCCTGCCGGTGCGACCGGGACGGCTGCAGCCGGGCGCCTGGCCCTGAACCTCGGCCACTCGCTCGGCCACGCGGTCGAGGCGGCGGGCGGCTACGAGACGCCTGCTCCATGGCGAGGCGGTCGCCTACGGGCTGCGCGCCGCCAGCTGGATCGGCGCGAGCCTCGGGCTGACGCCGCCGGAGCGGGTCGCGCGGATCGGGCGCCTGCTCGATGCCCTCGGGCTCGGGCTCGGCCGGCTGCCGCTCCCGGCCGAGACCGTCCGCGCCCACCTCGAGATCGACAAGAAGCACGCCGGCGGTCAGCTTCGGTGGGTCCTGCCGACGAGCGACGGGGTCGTCGTCCGGTCCGACGTCCCGGCCGCTACCGTCGAGGCGGCGCTGTCCACCCTGCTCGAACCGGTCGGCCCGGAGGCCACCGTCCGATGACCGTCGTCCTCGTCCTCCAGGGGCCGAACCTCAACCTGCTCGGGACTCGCCAGCCCGAGATCTACGGACGGGCGACACTCGACGAGATCCACGCGGCGATCGCCCGGCGCGGCCGGCGAGCTCGGCCTGGCGGTCGCCTTCTTCCAGTCGAACCACGAGGGGACGCTGATCGATCGCCTCCACGCGCGCGACTTCGACGTGGCGATCGTCAACGCCGGGGGGCTGACCCACACGTCGGTCTCCTGCGCGACGCGCTGCTGGCGATCGAGCGGCCGTTCATCGAGGTTCACCTGTCCGACCCGTCGACCCGCGAGCCGTTCCGCACGGTCAACTTCCTGCACGACATCGCGCTCGAGTCGATCGTCGGCCAGGGCGCGGCCGGCTACACGATCGCGCTCGACTCGATCGCGCGACGGGTCGCGGCCGGCGAGCTTCCTGGATGAGCGCGCAGCCGGACGGCGAGCCGAGGGCCCTCCTGTGGCGCGGATCGACGAGCTCGACCGGCGGATCGTCGATCGGCTCAACGAGCGCGCCGGGCTCGGCGCGAGGTCGGCCGGCGAGAAGAGGCCGCCGGCCGTGACGGCGTCCGGGACCCCGAGCGCGAGCGCGAGGTCCTCCTCCGGGTCGCCATGGCGAACGAGGGCCCGCTGCCCCAGGCCGACCTCGTCGCGATTTACCGCCGGCTCATCGCGGCGCTCGTCGCCCTCGAGGAGCGGGACCGGGCCAGCCGAGCCTGAGGCCCTAGCCGGGTTCGGTCCGGTCCTCGATCTCCCAGGCGTGGTCGAGGGCGTGCCAGGCGATCCGCCGGGCCGCATAGCGGGCGGTCCACCGCCGGTCGGCCAGCGGTGAGCCGTCGGACGGCCGGCGCAGGACCGCCAGCATCGCGTCCCGCTCGGCCTCGACCGCGGTGCCGGTCGGCGGCTGGCGGCGCGGGCAGCCGGACGCCGATCTCGCGGGCATAGGCGTGGTCGGCCTCGACGACGTGGCCGACCATCCTGGCCGTGTCCCGACCCCCACCGCGCGGACCCTTGCGCAGCTCGGCCGGAGCCGCGGCAGCGACCCGATCGAACACCGTCCAGGCGGCGCCGACGATCGCCGCCAGCCTGGCCGCCTCGGCCACGTCAACCGGTCGGCGGTCGGCCGGCGTCACTGCCGACGGGACGCCGAAGTCGGTCCCGCTCCCGCCCGGGACCGACTCGACGAGGTAGATGTCGCGGGCGGTGATGGCGCTGGGCACGGCCGGGAAGGCGAAGCCGGCTTCGTGGGCAACGATCGCGAAGCGAGGGGCCGCCGCGACGAGCGCCTCGAGCGCAAGATCCGGCGTCTTGCCGGCGCGTGCCCAGCCCGGCCAGTCGATCGCCCAGCGGAAGGTCCGCTTCTGGCCGATCTCCTCGCCGGTGTCGATCCGGTCAGGTGCATCGGGTGCGAGGATAGCGCCCGGGTCGCGAGCGCCGAGCCGGACGACCGCGAGCCAGCTGCGCCGGCACGTCAGCCGTGGAGCGTGGCGGCCCGGAGCCCGGCCACGAGACGGCCGAGCGCGGCGACGTCGTGGCCGTCCGCGCCCAGCGCATCGACGAGCGCCGACGCGACGATCACACCGTCGGCCCCGGCAGCGACGAGTGCGCGAACGTGGGCCGGACGGCTGACCCCAAAGCCGACCGCCACCGGCACCGGACTCGCCGCGCGGACCTCCCTGACCAGCCGGCCGACAGTCCGGGGCAGCGTCGACCGGGCGCCGGTGACGCCGACGAGCGAGACGCAGTACAGGAAGCCTCCCGTCCGGGCCGCGATCCTCGCCCGACGGTCCGGCTCGGTCGTCGGCGCGACGAGGTAGACCACGGCGAGGCCGGCCGTCCGGGCGACAGCCTCGAACGGAGCCGCCCTCGTCGGGCGTGAGGTCGGCGACGATCACCCCGCTCGCGCCGGCGGCGGCCAGGCGCCGGGCGGTCTCGACTCCGTCGCCGCCACCGATCACCTGGTTCGCGTACGCCATCGGGACGACCGGCAGCTCCGGCCGGGCAGCAGCGATCCGCTCGATCAGCGCGATCGAGCCGTCAAACGTCGCGCCGGCGGCGAGCGCGACCTGCGAGGCGCGCTGGAGGGTCGCGCCGTCGGCCAGCGGGTCCGAGTAGGGCAGGCCGACCTCGAGCAGGTCGGCGCCGGCGTCCGCGGCCGCGAGCGCGACCCGGAACGAGGTCTCGGCATCGGGGTAGCCCGCGACGACGTAGGGCACGAGGGCCGCCCTGCCCTCCCCCGCCGCCCTGGCGAACGCCCGGTTGATCCGCCGCGCGCCCGCTGTCTCGTTCGTGCCGACGACGGACGGCATCGGAGCCATGGCCGTGGCCGGTCCAGCGGCCGTGACGCTCATCCGTCCACCTGGCTCTCGAGCGCGGCGAGGTCCTTGTCACCGCGGCCGCTCAGCCCGATGAGCACGACCGTCTCGTCGGGATACGGCTCGCCCGAGCCCTCGATCCCGGCCAGCAGCCGGGGCAGGACCGCAAACGCGTGGGCGGTCTCGAGGGCCGGGAGGATCCCCTCGACCCGGGTCACGGCCTCGAGCGCGGCCAGCGCCTCGGCATCGGTTGCGGCCGCGAGCTCGAGGCGGCCGGCCGTCACCAGGGCCGCGATCTGCGGCCCGACCCCGGGGTAGTCGAGGCCGGCGCTGATCGAGTGGGCCTCGACGACCTGGCCGTCGTGGTCCTGGAGCATGAGCGAGCGGCTGCCGTGGAGGATGCCCGGCGTCCCACCGGCCAACGCTGCCGCGTGCCGGCCGGTCGCGATCCCGTCGCCGGCGGCCTCGGCCACCGCCATCCGGACCGAGGGCTCGCCGATGAACCGATCGAGCAGGCCGATCGCGTTCGAGCCGCCGCCGACGCAGGCGAGGACGAGATCGGGCAGCCGGCCTTCGACCGCCGCCAGCTGGGCGGCCGACTCGTCGCCGAGAACGCGCTGGAGGTCGCGGACGATCGTCGGATACGGGTGCGGGCCCATCGCCGAGCCGAGGACGTAGTGGGTCGTCTCGACGTTCGTGACCCAGTCGCGCATGGCCTCGTTGACGGCGTCCTTGAGCGTCGCCGAGCCGCTCGTGACCGAGCGGACCTCGGTGCCCAGGGCGCGCATCCGGAGCACGTTCGGCGCCTGCCGCCGGATGTCCTCGGCGCCCATGAACACGACGCACGGCAGGTCGAGCAGGGCGCAGGCCGTCGCCGTCGCCACGCCATGCTGGCCGGCCCCGGTCTCGGCGATCACCCGCGACTTGCCCGAGCCGTCGGGTGAGCAACGCCTGGCCGAGCGCGTTGTTGATCTTGTGGGCGCCGGTATGAGCGAGGTCCTCGCGCTTGAGGTAGAGCCGGAGCGTCGCCGGCAGCCGGTCGAGCGCCTCGGGGCCGCCGCCGAGGAGCGCGCGGGCGGTGGCCATCGTCGCCGCGGCCAGCCGATCGGCGCGGTAGATCGGCGTGGGGCGACCGGAGTAGGTCGCCAGCCGCTCGCGGAAGTCGGCCCAGAAGCGGGGGTCCCGGCGGATCTCGGCGTAGGCGCGCTCGAGGCCCTCGAGCGCCGCCATGAGCGTCTCCGGCACGTACCGACCGCCGAACTCGCGGTCGACCCCCCACCGGCCGCTGGCATCGGCCTCGAGCAGGCCCGGATGGACCGGCGTCGGCCGAGCCGGGACGTGCGGCCGATCCGCCCGGGCAGCGCGAGCACGCTTGGCGAACAGCGCGACCCGGAGCGGATCCTTGCGCGGCCGCTCGCCGTGATCCCGGGGCGCCTCGACGCCCGAGGCGACGTCGACCCCGACGGCCGGGACGTCGAGGATCGCCTGACCGACGTTGGCCGGCGACAGCCCGCCGGCGAGCACGACCGGAAGCTCGCGGGCGACCGCCGCGGCAAGCGAGACGGCCGATCGGGTGCCGGTTCCGCCCGGATGGGGGCCGCCGGCCGTGTCGAGCAGGACCCGCTCCACGCCCGCGTCGAGGTAGGCGCGACCGCGCTCGACGACGACGGCGGCCGCCGCGAGGACATCGCTTGGCTCGGTGGCCGGCAGGTGAAGCGCCTTCCAGGTCGTCCGGCCGATTGACGCCGCGAAGACCGGAGTGACGTCGGCGTTGAGCTGGACCACGTCCGGGTCGATTGCGGCGACGATCGCCCGGAGCGGCTCGAGCCGGGTGTCGGCGGTGATCGCCACGATCCGTGGCCGTGCCCCGGCCGGCGCGGTCGTGCGGATCAGGTCGGCCAGCGCCGCCGGCCTCGTCGTGGCTCAGGGCTCGCGGCGTCCCGGCGACGACGTTCAACCCGATCGCGTCGGCGCCTGCCCGGATCGCCGCCCGGACGCCATCGGCGTCGGTCACGCCGCAGATCTTCACGAACGGGATGCGGTCGGCGACGGCGGGATCGTCGGGGAAGGCGCCCGCCGCGACGAACGCGTGAGCGGCCGCGGCGGGATCGGCCGAGCGCATGAGCGCCTCGCCGACGAGCGCCGCGTCGAAGCCGACCGCCCGCCAGCCGGCGACCATGGCCGGTTCGCGGACACCGGACTCGGCGATCGCCAGCCGATCCGGGGGGACGAGGTCGCGCAACCGGACCGCCCGCTCCGGATCGACGTCGAGCGTCCGGAGGTCCCGGTTGTTGATCCCGATCAGACGCGCCCGGGTCGTGAGCGCCCGCTCGAGCTCACGTTGATCGTGGGCCTCGACGAGCGGCTCGAGCCCGAGATCGAGCGCGGCGTCGACGAGCGCGCCGAGCCGCCTGGCCGGATGGAGGACGGCGAGCAGGAGGACCGCGTCGGCCCCCGCCGCTCGCAGCAGCGGCAGCTGCCGAACGTCGACCACGAACTCCTTGGCCAGGACCGGCAGGCTGACCGCAGCGCGGACGGCCGCGAGGTCGGCGATCGCGCCCCCGAACCAGTGGGGCTCGCACAGGACCGAGATGGCGCTCGCGCCGCCGCGCTCGTAGGACCGGGCGCGCGCGAGCGGATCGTCGCCCGGATCGACGATCGCGCCGGCCGACGGCGATCGGCGCTTGACCTCGGCGATGAGGTGGAGACCCGGCCGGGCCAGGCGCTCGGCGAGGTCGCGCGGCGGTGGCGCGGTGGCAGCGGCTCGGGCGAGCTGGGACGGGCCCAGGCGGGCCAGCTCGGGCTCGAGATCGGCGATCCGTCGGGCGGCGATCTCGGCGACCACCCCGCCGGCCGGCCGGCGCGCGGCGCGGTCCGAACGAGCGCGGGCCGGTCTGCGAGTGGCGACCGTCACGCCCGGGCTCCCTCGGCTTCCCCGGCTGCCTCGGCCGCGGCCTTCGCCTCGTCGGCGACGACTCGTTCGGCTCGAAGCCTGCCAAGGAGAGCGGTGGACCGGCCGTCGTCGATCGCGCCGGCAGCGAGCCCGACGCCCTCGGCCAGCCCGTCGGCCCGACCGGCCGCGACGAACGCGGCCGCCGCGTTGAGCAGGACGACGTCGCGCCGCGGCCCGGCCGCCCCGCCGAGCACTCCTTCGACGAGCGCGGCGTTCTCTTCGGGCGTGTCCCCGGCGAGCGCGGCGTTCGACGCCCGAGCGAGCCCGAGGCCGGCCAGCCGCTCGACGTCGACCGTCTGCCGAACGATCCCGCCCGAGGTGACGTCGAGGATGACTCCGGTCCCATCGAGCGGGAGCTCGTCGACGCCGGCGCCGTGGACGACGAGCGTCCGCTCGGTCCCGAGGCGACGGGCGACCTCGGCCATTCGGGGCGCGGCGGCGGCGTCACCGACCCCGAGGACCTGGCGCGTCGCGCCGGCCGGGTTGGTCAGCGGTCCGAGCAGGTTGAACGCCGTCCGGACGCCGATCTCGCGCCGCGTCGGGCCGGCGTGACGCATCGCCGGATGGAAGTTCAGCGCGAACAGGAACGCGAAGCCGATCTCCCGGATCGCGGTCCCGGCGCTCGCCGCGTCGTGGTCGATCCGGACCCCGAGAGCGTCCAGCACGTCGGCCGAGCCGGAGCGCGACGTGATCGCCCGGTTGCCGTGCTTCGCGACCGGGGTCCCGGCGGCGGCCACGACGAGCGATGCGGCGGTCGAGATGTTGAACGTGCCACTCCCGTCGCCCCCGGTACCGACGAGGTCGATCGTGCCGGATGGGGCGTCGACCCTGACGACCCGATCGCGCATCGCGCCGGCAAACCCGGCCAGCTCGTCGGTCGTCTCGCCGCGCATCCGGAGCGCGACGAGGAGGGCGGCCAGCTGGGCCGGGGTGGCCTCGCCGTCCATGACCGAGCCCATCGCGCTGCGGGCCTCGTCGATCGACAGGACGCGTCCGTCGACGACCGCGGCGAGCGCGGCCCGGACGGTCTCGCTCATCGCACCACGGTCCCGGTGGCCGCGGCGATCTCGGTCGAGGCCCCATCGCCGGTCGTGGCGTCCTCGGGCAATTCGGCCATCCCGCCGGTCGCGAACGTGCCGGCGACGTCGTCGAGCCGGCCCGCCTCCCCCTCGCCGGCCAGTCGAAGGAAGTTGGCCAGGAGGTGCGGCCCCTCGGGGGTCGAGCACGGACTCCGGGTGGAACTGGACGCCCTCGAGCGGCAGGCTCACGTGGCGGAGGCCCATGATCACCCCGTCCTCCTCGGTCATCGCCGTCACCCGGAGCTCGTCGGGGAGCGTGGCACGATCGACGCACAGCGAGTGGTAGCGGGCGGCCATGAACGCCGGCGGCAGGCCGCGCAGCAGCCCCTCGCCGTCGTGGGTCACCTCGGAGGCTTCGCCGTGGACGAGCGTCGGCGCCCGGACGATCGAGCCGCCGAACGCCGCCGCCATCGACTGCATCCCGAGGCAGACGCCAAGGAGGGGGATCGACCGATCCGCAGCGACCTCGATCGCGGCGACCGACACCCCCGCCGAGGTCGGATCTCCGGGACCGGGCGAGACGACGATCCCGCGCAGCCCGCCGGACGGATCGTCGGCCAGCGCCTCGACCCCCGCCCGGTCGATGGCGTCGTTGCGCAGGACGAGGACGTCGGCCCCGGCCGCCTCGAGCGCCTGGACAAGGTTGAACGTGAACGAATCGTAGTTGTCGATCACGAGGATCATCGGTCCGGACCCCCGGACGAGCCGCTCGGCGCTGCCGGTCGCCCCGGCCACCGCGGCGGTGGCGCTGCCCGGTTCGGACGCCCCGGGCGCGGTCCGTCCGGCCGCCTCTCCGGCGCCGGCCGCCAGCTCGATCGCCCGGCGGAGGGCCGCCGCCTTGTGCTCCGTTTCCTCGAACTCCTTCTCGGGGACGGACCCGGCCACGATCCCGGCCCCGGTATGGACGTGCGCCTGGCCCGCTCGCAGGACGGCGCTCCGGATCGTGATCGCCGTGTCGAGGTTGCCGTCGTAGCCGAGGTAGCCCACGGCGCCGCCGTAGAGTCCGCGTCGCTCGCCTTCGGCAGCGGCGATCAGCTGCATCGCCCGGACCTTCGGGGCGCCCGACAAGGTCCCGGCGGGGAAGACCGCCCGGAGCGCGTCGAGCGCGTCCAGGTCGGGTCGCAGCCGGCCCTCGACGTGGCTGACCAGGTGGAGGACGTGGCTGTAGCGCTCGACCTCCATGTACTTCGTTACGCGGACCGTGCCCGGGCGGCTCACCCGGCCGAGATCGTTCCGCCCGAGATCGACGAGCATCACGTGCTCCGCCTTCTCCTTTGGGTCCCGCTGGAGCTGCTCGGCGAGGACCTGGTCCTCGGCCGGAGTCGCGCCGCGCGGCCGGGTTCCGGCGATCGGGTGGGTCGTGAGTCGGTCGCCCTCGACCTGGAGCAGCAGCTCCGGGCTGGCGCCGACGACCTCGAACGACGGGGTCCGGACGAAGAACAGGTACGGGCTCGGGTTGACCCTCCGAAGCGACCGATAGAGGCCGATCCCGTCGATCGTCCGTCCGTCGGGCGCCGCCGGCAGGTCGAACGACTGGCGGCGGGCGAGGACCACCTGGATCGCCTCGCCCGAGGCGATCGCGTCCTTGGCAATCTCGACGGCCCGGATGTAGCCCTCGCGGCCGAGACTCGTGTCGACCCGGCGGTCGGCCACGGCGCCGGTCGTCCCGGCGACCTGGGCCCCGCTTGCACGGCCGTTGGCGGTCGGTCCGGCCATCTCGGCGGCCGTCGGGCGCGCCGTGCGCTCGAGGGCTTCGAAGACCGCTCGCTCGGCGATCGCGTAGCGGCCGTCGAAGTCCGGGGCGTCGGTGTGGAGGCTGGCGATCGCGCTCATCGTGTGGGTGAGATGGTCGAACACGAGGACGAGGTCCGTCTCGATGAAGCCCGCCGTCGGCACCCCGACCGGGTCGACGGCCGGCAACGGCACGGTCGGCTCGAAGGTCGACACGGCGTCATAGGCGAGGGCGCCCACGGCGCCACCGGTGAACCGGGGCATCCCCTCGGCCGGGAGGACCCGCCGCTTCGGCACGAAGGCGCGCAACGCGGCCAGCGGGTCCGCGGCCGGCGAGCGCTCGACCGGAAGGTCGGTCCGGTAGGCGTCGACGCTGAGCGGTCGGGTCTGGACGGTCGCCAACCCGTCACGGACCTCGAGGAGGCGACGCGGGCCGATGCCGAGGAAGCTGTAGCGGCCGAGTCGCTCGCCGCCCTCGACCGACTCGAGGAGGTAGGCCGGACCGCCGTCGTCGAGCCGGAGGAACGCCCCGATCGGCGTCTCCAGGTCGGCGTCGCGGGTCGCCCGGAGCAGGATCGTGTCGGCCTCGCCGACGAGGCGTTTGGCTGCCGTCAAGCTGATCGGGTCGGTCGTGGTCATCGTGTGGTCGCCTCCACGGCGGTGCGGCGTCTGGTTCTTCCCCGGAGAATCAACAACGGCCATTCGTCCCGGGGACGAAAGGCCGTGCCTTCCGCGGTGCCACCCTCATTCGGCGTCTGCCGCACTCACCTGACCGACGGGACGGAGACGGATCCGTGGACCCGTTGCCGCCGATCGGCGCTGCCCGCTATCGCTGGCGCTCTGCGCCGGAGCCTACTTGGGCTGTGCCCGTTCGGTCCGGAGGCTCCCGGGTCCATTCCCCGCCGTCGCCGCCCCGGTTTCCACCAGCCACCGGGTCTCTGTGCCGACGTGCGACGAGTACTCGTCCCGTTCATCGCCCGTTCTTCGTGATGTGGGCGGGAGTCTAGGCTCGCCTCGACGGCGACGTCAAGCGCCGCGCGGCGGGCGACGGCGGCTCATCAGGCCGAATGCCCCCATCCTCCGCCGGACGACCGGGAGCCAGGCCAGGGCGCCCATCGCCTGGGCCGCGACGAGGACGAGGAGGAGCAGTCCGGGCCCGGTCAGGAGCAGCCCCGGGACGGCCCAGTCCGAGAAGTCGAGGCCGCCAAATCCGTCCGGTGCTGAGCTCGTCGGACGGCCGTTCCGGGCTGTACGTGTCGAACCCCAGCACGGGTTCCGGACCCGAGCCGCCGCCCGAGCCGGGTGCACCGGACGGCCCGGGCCCGCCGCCGGCTCCGCCGCTTCCGGCGACTGCCGTCGAGCCCGGGGACGGGTCGGGCGGCGGCGATGATGCCGGGCGGTCGCTCACCGCCGGGGTCGGGCTGGGTGTGGCGCTCGGCTCCGGAGAGGCGCTGCCGGATGGTCGGGCAGACGGGGTGGGCGTGGGCGTCGCGCCCGGGGTCGTCGGCGTCGGCGTCGGGGTTGCGTTCGGCGTCGGGGTCGGGGTCTGGGTGGGTGACCGAGTCGGGGTCGGCGTCGGGCTGGCGGTGGCGTTCGGCGTCGGCGTGGGGGTCGGCTTGGGCGTTGGCAACGGCAGGCCGACGACGGTCATCAGGAGAGAGACAGGGCTGTCGAAATTGCCGGTGCAGTCGGAGTTCTGTAGTTCGTTGGCGGTCCAGCTCTGTAGCGTCGGCAGCCCGAGCGACTTGCCAAAGACCACAATCTTGACGACCAGGACGTCGTCGCGGTCGAGACGGTCATCGTCGTCGTCCACCGCGTGCACCTTTACGCCATGCGGTGAAGTGCTGATCGCGGCAGTCCAGTCAAGGCCCCTCGACACCGAAGAGACGCTGACCCCAGTGACGACGTAGTAGGCCGTTGGGATCGCAACCGTTACGCAGCCGATCCCGGCTCCGCCCGACGTGTTCGTGATCGTGAGCGTCACGGTCGCCGACTCGTTGAGTGGCACGATCAGCGGGCTAGCCGTCACGGTCCAGTTCTGGGCGGCGACGACGAGCCCGACCTGGCCCACCGCGAGCAGCGACGCGACGAGCCCGCCGGCGACGACCCGGGCGACCAGGCCGTCACGGGCACGCGGCCTGGCCACGACCTCAGGCGACCTTCGTGTACGGCGCCCAGAGCCGGCCGGGGGCGATGTCGAGGCCGGGCGGCGGGGCATCCGTCGCCGTGCGCAGACCCTCGACGAAAACCACCACGAGACGCTCGTCAAGCTGGCTGCCGGCAGCAGCCTCGAGGCGGCCAAGGGCCTCGTCGACATCGAGCGCCTTGCGATACGGCCGGGTGGTCGTCATCGCCGAGAACGCGTCGGCGACGGCCACGATCCGGGCCACGAGCGGGATGTCCTCGGCGGCGAGCCCGTCCGGGTAGCCGCCGCCGTCCCAGCGCTCGTGGTGGTATCGGATGCCGGCCCGGACGAGGTCGCAGTTGGGGAGGTCGCGGACGATCATGTCGCCGAGTGCGACGTGCTGCTTCATGATCGTGAACTCGTCCTCGGTCAGCCGGGCCGGCTTGCGCAGGATCCCGTCCGGGACGCCGATCTTGCCGACGTCGTGGAGCAGGCCTGCGACCCGAACCGTCGAGATCGTCTCGGGTCGAGTCCGATCCGTTCGGCGAGGTACACCGCGTAGCGGGCGACGTCCTCCGAGTGGCGCTTCGTGTAGCGGTCTCGACCGTCGACAGCCAGGATCAGGCCCTGGTAGACGTCGAACGTGCGGGTCTCGGCCGGGATCTCGAGGTTCGGCGCCGGCCATGCGGACGGCGTCACCCCCGCTGGTCTTGGCTTCCTGGAGCGTGATCGTCGCGGCCGACAGGAGGTCGGTGACCGAGCCGCGCGTGGTCGGGGTACGAGCAGATGCCGGCGCTGATCGTGACCGGCAGCGACTCGGACTCGCCGAACTGGAGGGCGCGCTCGGCCAAGCGCCGGCGCGGAGACGCTCGATCCCGTGCTCGAGCACCTCGGCGTCGACCGACGGCTCGATGACCAGGAACTCGTCCGGGCCGTAGCGGCCGAGGGTCGCCTCGGACGGGAATTCGGCCCGGAGGAGCTCGGCCAGGGTGAGGATCGCCTCGTCGCCGGCGGCGTGACCGTGGGTGTCGTTGAGCAGCCGGAAGTTGTCGATGTCGAGGAGGGCGACCGCGATCGGCTCCTTCGCCGTGCGCGCGGTCTCGATGGCTGCCGCGAGCGCGGCCACGAGCGTGCCGTGGTTCGGGGTGTCGGTCAGCGGGTCGCGCCGGGTGGCCTCGACGAGCTGTTCGGTCTGGCGGCTGATCCGGCCCTGACCGGCCCGGAACACGAGGAACAGGACGAAGGCGGCCACCAGCCCGGCCGTCAGCGTAACGATGATCACGTCCTGCCGGACGAGCCCGAGCGTTGCGCTGATCGGGTCGCCGTCGCGCCACAGGCCGACGACGGCGAGCACCTGGCCGTCCTTCTTGAGCGGGAAGTACTCACGCAGGAGCGACGGCGGAGCAAGAAGCGGCCCGAGCGCCTCCGACGAAGCCGGCTGGACGAACGTCGCGGTCGGGATGCCGGCCACGGCCTTGGCGAAGTCCTCGCTCCCGGCGGCCGTCGAGCCGGCGACGCTGTACTCGTCCGAGGCGATGACCGTGCCGTCCGGCCGGCGGATCTCGACCCGGGCGATACCACCCTCCGAGCGCAGGTCGTGGAGCGGCTTCTGGAGCTGCGCGGCGAGCGTGTAGGTCGTGGCCTCGGGATCGAGGTCGGCGATTTCCAGCGTCTGGTTGGCGACTGCCCGGATCGTCGCCGCGTCGCTTCCGACGACCGACTCCAGGATCGACTGGCGGTACGTCGTGGAGACGAGGATCGACTGTGCCAGCGCGGTGATCCCGACGATCACCAGGAACACGCCAAACACCAGCAGGAGCAGGATCGGCTTGCGTGGATGGGCGAGGGTCCCGAACACAGTCGGACGCCTCCGTCTAGGGCCAACGGATCGAGGTCCAGCCTACGTTCGTGGACGCAGGTCAGCCCACCGGCCGTAGGTACCGTGCCGGCGCGGCCCGAATGGGCTAGATGGCGTCGAGGGGCGGCTCGGGCCGCGTGGGTGGATCAGCCTCGTACCCGGGGCAGGCGACGACCGGAAGACGGGGGTAGCGCGGGTAGCGCGGGTCGCTCTCCGATCGGCGGCAGAGCCAGTAGATCGACCCTCGGCCGGACCGGACCAGACGGCCGTGGCGGCACGCGCCGCACAGGCCCGGGTCCGTCATCGATCGTCGGCCGAGCGAGCGATCAGCTGCGAACGGGCCTTCCGATCAGCCGCGCGATCGTCCCGACGATGAGCGACGCGATGACGACGACGATCCCGACGCCGATGAACGTCTGCGGCGTCCCGTTCGCGACCTCGAGGCCGGTCATCCGCTTGAGGTACTCCATCGGCCCAGGGTAGTCCCGGGCCGTCAATCCACCGTCAGAGCGGCAGCACGACAGCCAGGATCCCGACGGCGACACCGATCGCCAGACTTGCCAGGCCGATCCGGTTGGCCCGCGAGCGGTCCCGGGCCCGGGCGTCGGGGTCGACCACCTGGTTCGTGTCGCCGAGCGGCCCGAAGTTGAACACGCCGCGGGACCCGAAGCCGGCACAGAACTTGAACCACGCCTGGAGATAGCCCGATGCGGCCCCGACCGCGGGGATCGCCACGAGCAACCGGGCGAGCGGCGGGGCGTCGATGGCCACGAGGATGACCAGCAGGACGATCGTTGCGATGAGGCCGACATGCCCGGCCCTGCGCCGGCGGGCGATCTCGGCCGGACCGATGTTGCAGACGCCGGGCCGATAGTCTGCCTCGGTCAGAGGTGCACGGGATGCGTTGGCAGCGAATGCGGCGAGCGTCATGGTCTGATCCTCGTGGTCCGGCTCCATCTCTAGCTGTCGCCCGGTCTCGTTGGCTGTCGCCATCCTCGCACGGAATCCGGGTCTGAGTCCGGAGACTGTCGCCCCAGCGATGGCCGAATGTGGCCACGCCGGTCCGAATGTGGCGATGTCGGTAAGGCTGTGGATAACCCCATTGTCTGGTCCGGCCGTTGAGAGTAGACCTAGTGACATCTGATTCCTATCTCGCGGAGGCGTGCCATGGGCACCCAGGAGAACACGGCCAGCGCTACTCGGTTTCTCGAGGAGGTCATGAATCGGGGCAACCTGTCGGTCATCGACGAGCTATCGGCGCCGAACTTCGTCGATCACTCGGCCCCTCCCGGCGTATCGCCGACGAACGAGGGCTTCAAGGCCTTCGTGGCGATGTTCCGGTCGGCCTTCCCGGATCTCCACTACACGCTCGAGGAATCAATCGCCGAGGGGGACCGCGTCGCCCAGCGGACGACCGCCCACGGAACGATGAAGGGCGACTTCATGGGGATGCCGGCGTCGGGGAAGTCCGCCACCTGGTCGGAGATCCACATCACCCGTTTCGAGAATGGCAAGGCTGCCGAGCATTGGGGCGTCGTCGACCAGCTCGGGATGTTGGTCCAGCTCGGCTTCGCCCAGGCTCCTGGCCAGCCCGTCGCAGCGGCCGGGTAGGACGAAGTCCGGCCAGTCGACGTCGGCGGTGGAGAGACCAGTCGACAACCGGTGTCGGCCTGCCAACTGCGGTCCGCTCTGGCGGAGAGGGTGGGATTCGAACCCACGGATACTTGCGTATCAGCGGTTTTCAAGACCGCCGCAATCGACCGCTCTGCCACCTCTCCGCCGCCGAGGATAGCAGCCGCCCCGGGCCGCCCCGGGGTCGGCTCAGGCGCGCATCTGGTGAGTCACCCAGATGTTGGCGTCGTGGTAGGTTCCGCGGTCGGTTGCGAGGTCGATCTCGACCGGGTTCGTCGCGAACGGGACGACATAGGACCCACTGACCGGGAAGTCGAGACCCGTCCACGCGTGCCACTCGGCGATTGACCCGGTCATCGTCATCGACCGGGGCGAGCCACGAACGACACGCCCCCCGAGCCGCACGTGGATCCGGAGCCACGGGTCGACCGGCAGACCGTCCGCCCGGCGCCAGGCGGCGTAATCGTCGATCGACATCAGCGGGTAGCGCGCCTTGTCGGTCGGTCGGACGCAGGCAATGAGGCTCGGGAGGTCGTGAAGACCGGCGGTCTGGCGCATGGCTGCCAGCGTGATCCGAGCGATGCCCTCGCCCCGGCGGCCGGGCGCCACCACGATCTGGAGCGCACCCAGGGTGTTCGGGGCGCGGCCGGCGACGAGATCGGCCGCGGATCGCTTGAACTGGTCGTCCCAGCCGTCGGGCAGGTCGGGGTCGGTTCCGTCCCAGACCAGCGGCGCCGAATTGAATGCCGAGACGACCGAACCGTCCGGTCCGAGCAGGCAGGCCTGGAACTCGGGCCAGTCGTCGAACAGGCGGTCCCAGTTCCGGGCGGCCGTCGCATCTTCGAGCATGAAGTCCGGCCAGACCGAGACGTTGTGCTCGCCCATCGGCCCGCGCAGCGATAGGTCCTCGGCCAGGGTCACGAATTCGATGACCGGGCGGGGCCTCGAGACCCCCGCCCGGTCGGTCGGACGACGCTGGTGGATCCTCTCTCAAGGCGCCCGCTTGACGACGACCGTGCCGGCAATGAGGTCGTGCCAGCCGCGCTTCCGCTTGTCGATCAGGATCCAGATGTAGCCGAGGTAGAAGACGAGCCCGTCGATCCAGTAGCCGAACAGGCGCAGGATCGCCTGGCCGCCGCTGATCGGGCCGCCGTCGCGGTCGCGAACCACCCGCAGGCCGAAGATCCGCATCCCCGGGCGTCGCGCCGTCGCGGAACCAGAACCACGGGAAGTAGGCGAGCGGAACGATGATCACGGCGATGACCAACGCCACCGCCCCGGCGCCCGCGAGGAAGTCGGCCCCGGTCGCGACGCCGGCGCCGATGACGAGGGCAAGCGCGATCGCGAGCAGGGTCACGACGACCCCGGTGATGAGAATGTCGACGATGTAGGCGACGAGCCGCTCGCCGGCGCCGCCGAACAGGTATCCCGGCGCAGGTCCGGCGGTCAGGTCCTGCGGCGTCTCCCAGCTCGAGGGTGGCGCTGGTGCGGCCGGCGGAGGAGCAGGCGGGGCGGCGGCAGGTGGCGGGGCTGGCGGCGGGACTGCCGGCGTCAGCGCGTCCGGCGGCTCCGGCGTCGTTCCCTGGGGCGTTTCCATGGCGACCTCCCTCAGCTGTTCGTGGGCACGAGCTCGCTCAAGCTGCCTTTCTCACCACGACGGTCCCGGCGAGGAGGTCGTGCCAGCAGCGCCTGCGCTTGTCGATGAAGATCCAGACGAACCCGAGGTAGAAGACGAGCCCGTCGATGATGTACAGGCCGATCAGGCGCAGGATCGCCGACCCAACCCCGACCGGACCTCCATCGCGATCGCGGACCACGTGGAGCTGGAACAGCTTGAGCCCCGGGGTCTGGCCATTCCTGACCCAAAAGTAGGGGAAGTAGCCGAGGAACACGACCAGGCAGCCGACGATCCAGATCACGATCGCGAGCCCAGGCAGGGCGGCGAAGATGACCGCACCGATGAGCAGGACCACGATCAGGAGTCCGAGGATGATCAGGCTGTCGACGATATAGGCGAGGAGCCGCTCGCCCGCCCCTCCGAACTGGTAGCCCGGCGCAGGGCCGATCTCGAGGTCCTCCGGGGGCTCCCAGCTCACGGCCGCTGACGCAGCGGCTGAGTCGTCGGACGATGCCGGCGGCGATCCTTCGGGCGTCTCCATGGTCAAGATGGTATCCGGCCGGGGAAGGCCTGAACCACTGATCCGAACGCCTGCCCATGACCAATGACCCAGGGCAGGTCGTGACCGGATGGGTGGTGACCCGGGGCCTCGTTCGTCGCTAGCATGCGAAGCGTGATGTCGCCGCCCCCGCCGGCCCAGGGATGACCGTCTCCGATCGAATGCCCATCCGGCTCAGCCCGCGCGGCCAGGCGATCCTGCTTGCCGGGCTATCGGCGATCGGGTTTGTGATGTGCCTGGCGATCCTGATCGACCACGGGATCTTCACTGCTGGCGGTTACGGCGGTGGTGACGTGTTCGCCTATTACTCGGCCGGCACGCACCTTCGGCTGGGACTCCCCCTCTACGGCACCGCGGTCGGCGGCTATGCGGCCTATCTCTACCCCCCGGTGCTCGCCCAGCTGTTCGTTCCGCTCAGCCTGCTGCCCTTCCCGGTGGTCGTCTGGATCTGGCGCGGCGTCGAGCTGGTCGGCCTGCGGGTCGCGGTCGGTTCGTGGCGGAATGCCGGGCTGGCGCTGCTCCTGTGGCCGCCGGCCGTCTCCGAGCTCGATGCGGCGAACGTCCACCTGCTGGTGGCCGGCGCGGTGGGCATGGCGATCCGCTCCGACGGCTCGGCGATCGTGCCCATCGCCCTGACCAAGTTCGCCTCGCTGGCCGCCGTCCCCCTGGCGCTCGCCCGGGATCGACGCGGCCTTGCCATCGGCGCCGGCGTGGCGCTCGGGGTCGTGGCGGTGTCGTTCGCACTCGCGCCCGAGCTGTGGGTCTCGTACGTGCAGTTCCTGCCGAGCGCAACCCAGCCCGAGGGGTACTACAACATCGGGAACGCGGTCCCGCTCTGGCTGCGGTTTGCGATCGCCGGCCTGTGCGCAATCGCGGCGCTCCGCCTGCCGCGCCTTGCGGCGGTCGCGGCAACCCTCGCCTACCCGGTCCTCTGGCTGCACGGCCTGAGCACGCTGGTCGCGGTCGCGGCGCGTCCGGTCGGCGCAGCGCGGCGAATCGCCGCGACCGAGCCGGCTGCCGGGCCGGAGGTCGTCGCTCCCGGCCTCGAGGCGTCCCGGACCTGAGCGTCGTCAGTCCGGGACGGGGATCGAGTCCTGCCCGACGTACGGTCGGAGCACATCCGGGAGCTCGACCGACCCGTCGGGCCGCTGATAGGTTTCGAGCAGCGCGGCCACGACCCGGGCGAGAGCGAGCCCGCTGCCGTTGAGGGTGTGGACGAGCTCCGGCTTGGCGCCCGGCTCGGGCCGATAGCGGACGGCCATCCGGCGCGCCTGGTAGTCGCGGAAGTTCGAGCACGAGCTGACCTCGAGCCAGCGCTCCACGCCGGGGGCCCAGACCTCGAGGTCGTACTTCCTGGCCTGGGCGAAGCCGAGCTCGCGGGTGCTCATGAGCAGCACCCGGTACGCCAGGCCGAGGCGCTGGAGCAGGTCCTCGGCGCGACCCGTCATCCATTCGAGCGCGTCGGCTGACGCCTCGGGCCGCTCGAACAGGACCATCTCGACCTTGTCGAACTGGTGGACGCGGAGGATCCCGCGCGTGTCCTTGCCGGCCGCCCCCGCCTCGCGCCGGAAGCATGGCGTGTAGGCCGCGTAGCGGATCGGCAGCTCAGCCGCCTCGAGGATCTCGTCACGATGGAGGTTGGTGACCGGCACCTCCGCGGTCGGGACCAGGTACAGGTCGTCGCGGGTGACGACATACATCTGGTCCTCCTTGTCCGGGATCTGGCCGGTGCCCCGGGCGGAGGCCGCGTTGACCAGCACCGGCGGCCAGATCTCCGTGAACCCGTTCTCGCGCGAGTGGACGTCGAGGAACCAGCTGATCAGCGCGCGCTGGAGCGTCGAGCCGAGACCGCGATAGACGGGAAAGCCCGAACCGGCAATCTTCGCTCCCCGTCCGAGGTCGAGGATGCCGAGCCGGTCGGCCACGTCCCAGTGGGGCAGGCGCTCCCAGGTCGCGGCGTCGGCGGCAGCGCCGGCACCCACCTCACCGCTCAGTGGCTGGATCCTTGGGAGCTGATCGCCCCACTCGCGGACGGTGACATTGGCCTCCAGTCCGCCGACCGGGACGTCGGGATCGGCCGGGTTCGGGATGCGAAGGAGGAGGTCGTCGAGGCCCGACTCGACGGTCGCGAGGTCGGCGTCGATAGCCGCGATCCGCTCGCCGGCGGCGGTTGAGGAGGTCTTCAGCGCTGCGACATCCGGACCGTTCGGATCTGCTCCGCGCCGAACGGCATCGCCGATCGCCTTCGACGCCTGGTTGCGCTCCGCCTTGAGCCGGTCGCCCTCCGCCAGCAGCTCTCGACGGCGGCCGTCGGCGGCCAGCGCCGCGTCGACGAGAGCCGGGTCCTCGCCCTTGTCGATGGCTCCCTGGCGGACCGTCGCGGCATCCTCGCGCAGCCGCTGCAACCCGACGCTCATGCGCCCGCCCTCGCGGTTCGCGCGGCGGGAACGTCGGCCGCGCCGCCGGCGCCCGCCGCGCGGAGGCGCTCGATGACGAATGCCGGGTCGAGCCCGGCCAGCAGCCAGCCCGCGCGTGGGCCGTTCGGCCGGCCGAGGTAGGCGGCGTAGATCGCGCCGAACGCGCGAGCGTTTGGCAGCCCGCGCTCCGCGGCGACCGCGAAGATCAGCGCCTGCCAGGCGCTGCCGCCATCGGGCCGGCCGGCTTCGGCGGCCGAGGCCAGCGCCGCCAGGTAGGCGCGTTGGTCGTGGTCAAGCTCGTCGACGGCCGGCGGCAGAGCGTCGCGCTGGACGGCGATCAGAGCGGTCTCAGGGGCATACGTCTCGAGCCACCGCTCGGCTGCGGTGACCCGCTCGGCCAGGATCGCGACCTCCCGTTCGTTCAACGGACCGCCCTTCTCCGGCTCGAACAGCTCAGCGCTGACCGGCTTGATCTGCAGGAGCGTGGCCACGTGGCTGAACGGCGGTCGGTAGGCCGCGGCCTCGGCCGGGACGTCGGCGTCCGCGGACAGCAGCGAGTAGCGGAACACCGACTCCGGCGACGCGGGCAGGCTGCCCTTGACCTCGCGTCCCGCGGTCGCCGCTGCCAGCCGGTCGAACTCGTCGAAGAGGCGCGGGATCGCGTCGGTGCCCGCCGGATCGAACTCGATCGCACTGTTCGGGCGCGGTCGGAGGAACAGGAGCCGGAGCTGCTCCGGCGGGACGACCTCCACGATCCGGTGGGCGGCCGCCCCGCGGCCCTTCGACGTCGACATCTTGCGGCCACCGATGTTCAGGAACTCGTACGGGACATTGAGTGGCGGCTCACGCTCGAAGACCTCGCGGGCGATCGTGTCCGCGCGCTCGCGGGACCCGCCGGCGGTCGCGAGGTCCTTGCCGCACGGCTCGATCGTCACCCCGAAGATGCTCCACTGGGCCGCCCATTCGAGGTTCCAGCCAAGCTTGGCACGACCCCCGAACGGGCTGATCCAGCCAGATGCACCGCAGCCGTGAGCCCACGTCACCAGGTTCTGGCGGCACTCGTAGTACACGCGTTCGCCGTCCCACTTCGTCACGATCGTGGTGCCGACCTTGCCGCACGTTTCGCACACGACCTGGAGGGGGTGCCAGTCGACGGGATGCTGGACGTTCGCGACTCGCCGGTAGATGTCGCGAACGCGGTCCGCCCGGTCGAGCGCCAACCGGATGAACGGGTCAACCGCGCCGCTCTCGTAGACCTCGCTCATCCAGTAATAGCGGTCCGGACGGATGCCAAGCCCGGCGAATGTATCGATGAACAGCTGCGCATGGTGGCGGGCGTACGACAGATGACCGTCGCCGGCCTGGTCCGGGACGTGGGCCAGCGGGCGGCCCATCTCGTGCTCGACGGCGTCCGGGGTAAGGAGCGCCTGGGCGTCCATCGGATCGAGGTCGTCGACGCCGTACAGGAACTGGGCCTCGAGGCCGTTCGAGCGCAGGGCGCGGACGATCACGTCGAGGATGACCGGCCCGCGCAGGCTGCCGACGTGGACCGTCCCGGACGGCGTCTTGCTGTCGTTGACGACCTGCGGCCCGCTGACCGATACGGCGAGTTCGTCGGCCCAGTCCATCGCGTCCTTGCTCCCGGCCGTGGCCGGGATGTCCCGGCCGGCGGTGCCGGGCCCGTGCCGGCGGGCGCGCCGGCTAGCGGATCGAGGTGATCGTGTAGCTGAAGTCTCCGGCCGGCACCCTGACGACCACCTTATCGCCCTTCTTCCGCCCGAGCAGTGCCCGGCCGACCGGCGACTCGTTCGAGATCCGGCCGTCCCGTGGGCTGGCCTCGGTCGAGCCGACGATCGTGAACGTCTCCTTGCCATCGCCGCTCTCGACGGACACCGTCGAGCCGATCTGGACGTGCTCGGTCGAGTGCTTCTCGTCGATGATCGTGGCGTTCTTGATCAGGGCCTCGAGGGTCTGGATCCGACCCTCGACGAACGCCTGCTCATTCTTGGCGTCCTCGTACTCGGCGTTCTCCGAGAGGTCCCCGTGCTCCTTCGCATCGTGGATCCGGGTCGCGACCTCGGCACGCCGCACGTTGGTCATCTCGTCGAGCTCGGTTCGGAGCTTCTCGAGACCATCTCGGCTGAGGTAGGTGGGCTTCGTGTTCACGCCGGGTGGACCCCCGTGGTACGAACATCGCGAGGCCTCGGCCGAGGCCTGGGTAAAGGAAAGAACTCCAGGTATCCGCGGCTCCCGCGCACCTGAAGTTCGGCCGGTGGCGAATGGTAGTCCGACGAGTCCCAGGGTGTCAAAAGGGGTGACGGCCGGATCGGACCAGCGGACGAATCGTGCTCAACCCTCGGCCAGTCGCTGCAGCCGACGCTTGATCCGCCCGAGCGACGTTCGATCGGTGAACGCGACGAACAGAGTGTCGTCGCCGGCCACCGAGCCGGCGACCTCGGGCCAGCGGGCCCGATCGAGCGCGGCGGCGATCGCGTGAGCCGAGCCGGGCAGGGTCCGGACCACGAGCAGGAGGCCGGCCTCGCGGATCTCGACGGGCAGGTCATGGAACAGCTTGCGCAGGCGGTCCTCGCCGCTCGTCTCGGCCTCGATGAGCCGCGGGGGAAGCGCGTAGGCGACCGTCCCCTCGCGGTTCGCCTTGATCAGACCGAGCTCGGCCACGTCGCGGCTGATCGTCGCCTGGGTCGTCTTGAACCCGCGCTCCCGGAGGGCTGCCGCGAGCTCCTGCTGGGTGCGGATATCCCGCTGGCCGACGAGATCGCGGATCGACCGCTGGCGGAGCTGCTTCATGACCTCCATCGCCGGCCCTAGCCCAGGAAGAAGACGATCAGGATCGCGGCGAGGACGATCCGATAGACGATGAACACGGTCAGCCGGTTCGTCCGCAGGAATCGCAGCAGGACGTGGATGGCGATCAACCCGGAGACGAGCGCCGCGACCATCCCGACGACGAGCGGGGCGATCTCGACGGGGCCAGGCGAATCGCCCCGGATCAGGCCGTACGCCTCGTACACGCCGGCTGCAGCGGTGACCGGAGTCGCGATCAGGAAGCTGAATCGGGCGGCCGACTCGCGGGTCAAGCCGGCGAACATGCCGGCCGAGATGCTGATCCCGGATCGGCTGATCCCGGGGACCAGGGCCAGTGCCTGGGCGAGCCCGATCCCGCCCGCCCCACGAAAGGTCAGTCGATCGAGTGGCCGGTCCTGGGGTCCGCGCCGATCGGCCAGCCACATGATGCCGGCGCCGATGAGCAGGGTGATCGCCACGATCCCGGCCGAGCGCACCTCGAGCTCGATCGTGTCGTTGAGGAGCAGTCCGAAGATGATGGCCGGGACGGTCGTGATCGCGATGAGCCAGGCCAGCCGGCGATCGGGGTCGCCATTAAACGATCGATCGCGGATCGCCGCCAGCCCCGCCGGCACGAGGACGAGCCAGTCCTTCCAGAAGTAGGCGAGCAGGGCGACGAGGGTGCCCATGTGGAGCATCACGCTGAATGCCAGCGAGGTGATGAACGGATCGGTCCAGCCCAACAGGTACGGGACCACGATGAGGTGGCCCGAGCTGGAGATCGGCAGGAACTCGGTCAGTCCCTGGACGATCCCCATGACCGCGGCCTGGACGATGGTGTCCATCGTTTGACCCCCTGGGGCCGCAGGTGATCCCGCGACCCGTGGAGAAGCGTGGCCGTCGCTAGCGGATGAAGAGCGGGGCGAGAACCAGCGAGATCGTCGCCAGGAGCTTGACCAGGACGTGCAGCGACGGCCCGGCGGTGTCCTTGAACGGATCGCCGACGGTGTCGCCGACGACGGCCGCGGCGTGGGCCGGGCTGCCCTTGCCGAGGACGTTGCCCTGGTCGTCCTTGAGGTGGCCCGACTCGATGTACTTCTTGGCGTTGTCCCACGCTCCGCCGCCGTTGTTCAGGACCGTCGCGAGCAGGACGCCGGCAATGGTTCCGACCATCAGCATCCCGGCGACCGCCTCGAACCCGAGGACCAGGCCGATCAGGATCGGGGTGGCGACGGCGACCACGCCGGGGGCGATCATCTCCTTCAGCGCGGCCTTCGTCGTGATGTCGACGACCCGGGCGTAGTCGGGTCGCTGCGTGTAGTCCATGATCCCGGGCATCTCCCGGAACTGGCGGCGGACCTCCACGATGATCGACTGGGCGGTCGTGCCGACGGCGCGGATGGCCAGCGAGCTGAAGAAGTAGACGAGCATCGCCGCCAGGAGGGCTGCGATGAACACGTTGACGTTTGCCAGGTTGACCGAGTTGAGGAGCTCGACCCCGGGGACCCCGGCCGCGAGCCGGCGACCCTGGATGAGGTTGATCTTGTCGATGTAGGCGCTGAACAGAAGGAAGGCCGCGAGCGACGCCGACGCGATCGCGTAGCCCTTCGTGAGGGCCTTCGTCGTGTTGCCGACCGCGTCGAGGCGATCGGTGATCTCGCGGGCGCCGGCCTCGGCGCGGCTGAACTCGGCGATCCCGCCGGCGTTGTCGGTGATCGGACCAAACGTGTCCATCGCCAGGATGTAGGCGGTGGTCATGAGCATCCCCATCGTGGCGACGGCCGTGCCGAAGATGCCACCGACATTGCGTCCGTCCGCCGACAGCAGGTTGGCCTGCTCGCCGAGCCAGTGGCTGGCGAACAGCGCGATGCTGATCGTGATTGCGGTGACCGCCGTCGTCTCGAACCCGACCGCAGTGCCACTGATGATGTTCGTCGCGGGACCCGTCTTCGAGGCCTCGGCGATCTCGCGGACCGGTCGGAACGAGCCGGCCGTGTAGAACTGGGTGATGTAGACGAAGGCGACGCTCGTCGCCAGCCCGACGATCCCGGCGGCGAAGAAGTAGACCCAGGTCGGCAGGCCGCTCGTGCCGGTCCCGCCGTTCGTCTGCATCATCACCGCGGTCGTGATCCCGAGCCCGACGACCGACAGCAGGGTCGTGACCCAGTAGCCGCGGTTGAGCATGCTCATCGGGTTCTCGTCTTCGCGGCCCCGGACGAAGTAGATCGCGACGATCGTGGCGAGGAGCCCGAACGGCCGGACGACGAGCGGGAAGAAGATCCACGCCTGCGGGTTCGGCCAGCCGGCCGCCACAGCGATCGTGAACACGCCGACCCCGAGGATCATCGCCCCGATGTTCTCGGCGGCGGTCGACTCGAACAGGTCGGCGCCACGACCGGCGCAGTCGCCGACGTTGTCGCCGACGAGGTCGGCGACAACGCCCGCGTTCCGTGGATCGTCCTCGGGGATCCCGGCCTCGACCTTGCCGACGAGATCGGATCCGACGTCGGCGGCCTTCGTGTAGATCCCGCCGCCGAGCTGGGCGAACAGCGCGACGAAGCTGGCCCCGAAGCCAAAGCCGACGATCAGGAACGGCGCCTCCGCGACGGTCACCTCGCCGATGAACGTCGAGTAGAAGGTGAAGATGCCCCACACGCCGAGCAGCGACAGGGCGACGACGAGGAAGCCGGACACCGCCCCGCCGCGCATCGCGACCTGGACGGCCTCGACGACGCTGCGCTGGGCGGCCGAGGCCGTTCGCACGTTCGCCTTGACGCTGACGAACATGCCGATGATCCCGGAGGCCATCGAGCAGCTCGCTCCGACGATGAAGGCGAACCCGGTCATGACCCCGATCGGGAGGCCGGCCAGCTTGGGTACGTCGGCCACCTCGGCGGTCTCGACGATCCCGATGACGACCCCGATGACGACCGCGCCGACGACGGCCAGGACGGCGATCGTCGTGTACTGCCGTCGGATGAAGGCCACGGCCCCTTCGTAGATCGTGCCGGCCACGTCCTGCATGGCCTGGGTGCCCTGATCGCGCCGGAGCACGTCACGAGCGAGGTAGAGCGCGAAGAGGATCGCGATCAACCCCGCCGGGAGGATGATCAGCTCGAGGGTCTTGGCATCCATCGCGGTCCGGGCTTCCTCCTGTCACGGGCGTTCCCGGGCGCGACGAGCGCTCCGCCTCGTCGGCGGTCGTTCCGGGGAAGTCAATGGGCGTGGGCGATCCGGCCGCAACCGGAGCGAAACCTTTCAGCCGGCGGCGAGTGTATCAAGCGCCCGAGAGGTGGGTCAAACCCGATCGGCGACCGAGGATATGCAGTCGTCCGGGTCGCGACCGACCGCCCGGTGGTCACGGGAGCCAGCGCGGGTCCGCTCCGTCGGTCGACAGCTGGCGGAGGTCCCGCCCGTCCAGTCCACACAGCCAGATCCCGGCCGATCGGATCGGATCGGCCGCGAACACCCGTCCGAACAGGAGCTGTCGAGCCGTCGGGCGAGAACTCCGGCGCTCGGTCGAACAGGTCGGTGGCGCTGGTCAGGTGACCGGGCCCTTCGAGGCGAGGGCCGTGTAGCCGATGTGCCGGCCGGCGGGGGCGACGAGCGTGGCGATCCCGCCGTACGCCGAAACGGACGCCGGGCCGACTGCGGGCATGAGCAGCGTGTCGCCGCGGCCATCCGGCTCGACCCGGATGAGGCCGTCGCCGGCCTGCGCCCGGCCGACCACCACGAACGCGACATCGGCCGCGTCCCAGACGGGCGCACCCTCCGGCGAGCTGAAGTCGAGGATGACCGAAGTCGGTTCGGGCATCTCCGCCCGGAGGTCGAGATGGGCGACCCGGCCATCGGGCAGCCCGAGCAGCAGCCACTGTGCCGTCGGATCGAACGACGCCCGCGACGCCCAGGGTGAGACGCCCGGACCGGGCACGAGCCCGTCGCCGGTCAGCTCCGCCGAATCGAGGGGCGGAGCTCCGGTCGGTCATCACCTGGCGCGCCGGACCTGGACGCCGAGCCGCCTGGCAGCGGCTCGAGCCACCAGCCGAGATCGAGGCCGGTCACGTCCCGGCGCCCGACGAGGACCGAATTGCCGTCAGGCGTCAGCGTCGGCGCGTACTCCATGAAGCCAGGCCCGGTCAGCGACGCCAGGTCGGTCCCGTCGATCCGCATCTGACGAACCGCGCCGCCGGCCGCGAACACGAGCGACCGGCCGTCCGAGGCGACGTCGTAAGCGCTGACCGGCGCCAGCTCGGTCGTGATCTGGCGCGGGTTGGAACCGTCGGGGTTCATCAGCCAGAGTTGCGCACGCCACCCCGGTCGGACTGGAACGCGACCTGGTTCTGGGCGCTCGTGGTCTGGCCGCCGGTCGTGAACGACCAGGTCCGGCCGGCCGCGACCTGGCCCGGGTCGCCCGCCCGCGTGACGATCGGCGCCAGCTCGACGGTGTAGGTCGTGTGCTGGGCGAGCGGACCCGATGGGGTGAACAGGAGGACCGAGCCGGCTCCCGGTGGGCTGGCCGGTGGCGCCGGCGGCGAGGCGCCACCTGCGGCGGATGGCGCCGGGACCGCCGCATCGCTCGTCCGGTCGGCGACCCGCAGGTCACCGCCGATGTCGGGCGTGACCCGGATCGAACCGACGATCGACGCCGGGTCGATCGGCCCGTCGAACATGATCGCGATCGGCGTCCGAATGCCGATCCCGGCGACGCCGTCGGACGGCACGAGCGCACTGACACCGAGGCCGGCGGCTACGGTCGTGAAGGCGCCGCTGAACGGGATCGCGAGGTGGCTCCCGTCGGTGTCGGCCGCCTCGCTCCCGACCGTGACCGAATAGGTCGTCGCGAAGCTGAGCGGCGCGGAGAACGAGAGCGTCAGGTTCGGCCCGCTCCAGCTGGCTGTATGCGGGACCGCCGGCGCGACGGCCAGCGCAGCCTCGACCGAGGCCGTGTCCATGAGTCGATCGAACTGGAGCTCGACGACCGAGTTGGTGGCGACCCCGGTCGCCCCGCTCGACGGGCTCATCGAGGCGACGATCGGCGGCCCGACCGTCCGGAACTCGAACGGCCCAGCCGGGTTCGGCGCCGGGTTGCCGGCCGTGTCGACGAAGCCCGGATCGACGGTCACCTTGAACTCGGTGGCCGACGGCAGCTTCTGGGCCGGGGTGAAGATCGCCGTCGTTCCGCGATCCCAGGTGAACGTCCCGCCGACGTACGGCTCGATCCGGAAGCGCTGCTCGACCGATGACCGGTCGACCGGCTCGCTGAAGCTCAGGTCGATCGCCGTCAGCGTCTGGGCGAGGTGGTCATCACCGCTCGCGGTGGCGCTCAGCGAGATCCGCGAGACCGACGGCGGCCGCCGATCGACGAGGGTCGCGTTAAACAGCACAAGCCCCAGGGCGACGACGGCGACGACCGCCACCAGCGTCTCGATCCAGCGTCGGGGCATCGGCTCACCGCACTCGGCGGGAGGGGGTCACGGGGCAGGACGATAGCACAGCACCTATACTGCCGGACTTGTGAGCCAGCGCCCTCTTGGGTGTCTCTTCGAGGTCGTCGAGACACTTGTCTTGACCCTCGTCATCTTCCTCGTCATCCAGAACTTCGTAGCCCAGCCGTACCAGGTCCAGCAGAAGTCGATGGAGAACACGCTCCAGCCCGGCGAGTACGTACTGGTTGACAAGCTCACCCCGCGAATTCGCCGACTACGGCCGGGGCGACGTCGTGGTCTTCTCGCCCCCGGAGGGCTACGACCAGGGGGGCAACACGCCCTTCATCAAGCGGGTGATCGGCCTGCCCGGCGACCAGATCTCGGTCCGGGACGGCCAGGTCCTGGTCAACGGCAAGCCGTTGGCGGAGCCGTACACGTTCCCGGGAACCGCGCCAAACCAGCCGACGGACGCGCCCCCGGATCGAACGGACTGGACGATCGGCCAAGGTGAGCTGTTCGTCCTCGGCGACCACCGGGCCGAGTCCTCGGACTCGCGTGTCTTCGGCCCGATCAAGCGAGACTCGGTGATCGGTCGGGCCTGGCTCCGCTACTGGCCGCTCAGCGCGTTCGGCATCCTCCAGACGCCGACCTACCCGGAGCTCCAAGCCGCGGCACCGTGAGCGTCCTCCTCGCCATCGCCGCGATCGTGACCGTCGCCGGGGCGCTGGTGGCGATCACCGGGCGCGACGCGAGGATCGCCCTCATCGGCCTCATCGTGACCATGGCCGCGGCGCCATTCCTGGCCGATCCCCTGCCGAACTGGCCAGCCCTCGCGGCCCGGGTCGTGGCCGCGCTGCTCGGCGGCTACCTCCTGTTCGTGGTCCTGCGCGAGACGACCGCGGTCACCCGCGGCTCGCTCGTCGGGTTGCCGGCCGAGGCGCTGGCGGCCGCGGCCGCGTTCGTCGTCGGCTGGGGAACGAACGGTCTCGGGAGCGCGCCGCTCGGACCTGCCGAGGCGAGCGCGGCTGGGTTCGCCCTCGCCGTGATCGCGGTCGCGCCGATCGTCCGCGGGGCCGACGTGTTCCGGCTCGGGGTCGCCCTGGCGGTCCTCGTCACGGGGGCCGAGCTGGTCCGAGTCGGGCTGGCGGGCACCCCACCGCCACTCGAGCAGCTCGTGACCGCCGGGTTGACCGTCGGGCTGCTCGGGACCGCTGCCGTCCTCTGCGTCAATGGGGTGGCCGCGACGGGCGGACTGGCCCTTCGCAACGAGCCACGCCGAAGCGCCCTGTTCGAGGCCCACCCGGTGACCCCGACCGCCGCCAGCAGCCTGCGTCCGTCGTGGTTGTCGCGCCGGCCTGTGCGCCTGCGCCGGCCTATCCGGGCCGACGATGCCCACCGGCTCGGCGCTGCCGATCGGCCGTCCGACGCGAGCCAGGTAGAACTGTGGCCGGCCGATGCGACCGGGCTGGCCGATGCCGGTCTGGCCGATGCCGAGGCGGCAGATGCCGAGGCCGATACCCCGGGGGACGCGGGGACGATGCCTCCGCCGGGATCCACGGCGTCGAGCCCTCTGCCGGGTCGCTGACCGAGACTGACCGGCCGACCACCCGGCCAGAACGGCCAGCGGAGCCGGGCGATCGTCGCCCGCCATCGGGCGGCCCTGCGCCAGACCCGCCCGATCCGTGAGCATCGTCCCGTTCCTGGCGATCTCGTTCGGGGCGGCAGCCGCCGCCCTGATCGTCCGACGGTACCGGCGGCTGTCGCTCGCGATCGGCCTGCTCGGACTCCTCGCCGCATCGATCGCCGCCCTCGCGATCGCACCCGGCGATCGTCTGGCGGTCGGCCCCGGCCGCCTCGAGACGACCGAGTTCGGCCGCCTGTTCCTCGCCCTCGGCTGCTCGACCGGCCTGGTCATCACGATCGTCGGCCTCGCGACCGCCTACCAGCGGAACCTGCCGTCGGCGTTGCTCGGCGGGTTCGGTGCGCTCGGACTGGCGCTGTCGATCGGGGATCCGATCACGGCCCTCGTGGCGATCCTGGCGGGGGCGCTCGTCGGCTCGCTCGTAACCCTCACCCGCCCGAGTCACCGCGCGCAACGTCCAGGTGGCCAGCCGAGAGTTCCGGGCGATCGCGGTTGCCGGGGCGCTCGCCCTCGTCGGGATGGCCTGGATCGCTCGGCCGCTCGGCGTCGCTGGCCGAGGAGCCGACGGTGTTCGGGCTCGCCTACCTGGCGGTCGCCCTGGCCGCAGCCATCCGCTTCGGCGAGATCCCGTTCCACCGCTGGGCGGCACGGCTGGCCGACTCCGCGCCGGAGATCGCCCTGCCCCTGCTGCTGGCGTGGGCGCCCGGCCGGCTTCGCGGTCGTCGCCCTCGCCTGGATGGATCGCTTCGATCGCGCCGCTCATCCTGCCGTTGACGGTCGAGCGGTCGGTCGTGCTCGCGATCGGCGTCGCTCAGCATCGTCCTCGGGGCGATCGCGGCCTGGCTCCAGGATGACCTCGAGCACGTCGTCGGCTACTCGATCGTCCAGGATGCCGGGTTCGTGATGCTCGGCCTGGCCGTGCTCGATCCGGCCGCCTGGCAGCCGACCCGGACCTGGATCCTGGTGTTCGTGGTCGTCAAGACGGCGTTCGCGGCGTGGGCCGTCGCGATCCGGACCCGGTTCGCGACGCGCCGGATCCCCGAGCTCGACGGATGGGCCCGTCGCTCGCCGGCGCTGGCGGTCGCCCTGGCCTCATCGTGCTCGCGACGATCGGCGTCCCGGGGCTCGTCAGCTGGGACGTCCGGGCCCGCCTCGTCGACCTGAGCGTGACGAGCGAGCCGGTCCAGATCGTCGTGATCCTCGCCGGACTTGCCTCGCTGGCGTACTACGGGCGGATCGCGCTGGCCGGGACAGGGAAGCCGTCGCGTCCTCGTGACCCTCGGCCCGTCCGAGCGGCCGCGCTGGCCGACGCCGGCCGAGATGGACGACGCCGTGGCCGTCGCCCCAATCGTCGACGAGAGCGGCGACCCCGGTCCCGGCGCGTCAGCCGGCTCGAGGCTCGGGCGAGGGTCGGTTGGCGTGGCGAACCGGGCGGCAATCGCCTCGGCCGGCGTCCTCCTCCTCGCCGTGACCGGGCTCGCGGTGGCCGCCGGCGGCCTGGGCGCGGCCAGCGCCGCCGCGGCACCGGCGCCCGAGCCGGTGGCCCCGACCGAGATCTTCGTCCCTGGCCAGACCGAGCCACCTCGCTCGGACCGGACGAGACTGCGGGCCCCTCGGCAGGGCCGACCGGTGCCCCGCGGCAGAGCCGACAGCGGGCCCGAGCCAGGTACCCACGAGCGAGGCGCCCGCTCGAGTCCGAGCGCGGAGCCGTCGTCGAGCGGAGGCCCTGCCACGAGCGCGTCGCCGGCCGCGACGGCCGCCGGCACGCCGTCGCCGTCGGGAACCCCATCGCCGGCCCCGACGGTCAGCCCGAGCCCCTGACCGACGCCGTCGCCCGACGGCCCGCCAACCGGTCCTGGTCAATCCTCGGGGGCGAGCGCCCAGCGGTCGATGTCGCGCTCGTAGTCGAGCAGCTCGCCCGGCCCGAACCAGAGCGCCAGCTCGGTGGCCGCCGTCTCGGGACCGTCCGAGGCGTGGATCAGGTTCTGGGCCGTCTCGAGCGCGAAGTCGCCGCGGATCGTCCCGGGGGCGGCCTCGTTCGGCCGAGTCGCCCCGACCATCGAGCCGGACGACGGCGATCGCGTTCGGCCCCTCGACGGCGAACGCCACGAGCGGGCTCGACGTGATGAAGTCGACGAGCGAGCCGAAGAACGGCCGCTCGCGATGGATCGCGTAGTGGCGCTCGGCCAGGTCGCGGCTGACGTGGACGAGCTTCAGCCCGACGAGCTTCAGCCCGCGCTCCTCGAAGCGGGTCAGGATCCGGCCGACGAGGAGGCGCTGGACGCCGTCGGGCTTGACGAGGACGAGGGTGCGTTCGGTCACGAGCTCACGATCCTGTGGTTGGGGGGTGCCTGGCGGGTACAGGATAGCCGGAGGCGGTTCGGTTCAGGACGCCGGTCCCGGATCGGAACCGGTGCCGCCGCCGCCCGGTCCGGGGCCCGTGTTCGCATCCCGGGCCTCGGCTCGTCCGACGGCGTGCGCGCCGCCGAAGCGAACGCCCGTCGGGCCTGCGACTCGCGCCCAACCAGGCGGAGCGCGTCGCCGCGGACCAGGTCGAACTCCGGGCCGGATTCGCCCGTGGCGATGTCGAGGACGGCCGGGGCAAGCGTCGGCGCGAGGCGCAGCACGATCGACAGGCGGAGCGCGGCGCCCGCCCGGTCGCCGGCGGCCAGCGCGGCCCGTGCCGCATCGAGCTCCCCGGCCGGGTCGGGCAGTGGGTCGCCACCATCGCGGCCGGCCTCGACGCCGGCGCGCCATTGGCACGGCCACGGCCCCGGCCGCACGGCGCCGACTCGGCCCGGCTCCGGCAGCGGCCGGCGCAGTCCCCGGCGCGGCCTCGACCGAGGTCGACCGCAACCCGCTCGACCGGCCGGGTCGGCCAGACGTCGCTGCGGGGCATGCCGGCAAACACGGCGTCGATCGAGCCGTCTGCCAGCTCGAGCGCCCGACCGGCGAGCCGGCGGGCCTCGCCCGGGTCGCCCGAGGGCGGCGGTCGCCTCGGCCGCCACGACGAGGGCGAGCAGCGCCTCGCGCCCGCTTGCGATGTACGCCGCAGCGGCCTCGCCGGCTCCGGTCAGGTCGTCGGTCCGCCAGCGGACCTCCGCCAGGTCGAGCAGCGCCTCCTCGTCGAGGATGCCCGCCCCGGCGGCCGTCTCGAGCTCGGCCCGGGCGAGGGCGTACGAGCCGGTCCGGAGGTGGATCCGGGCGAGCCGCAGCTCGACCGGCCGCTCGGCGCCTTCCTGCTCGCCTGGCGCGGCCTCGCCGCCGGGTTGCTCGGCGGTCGGGCTCGTCTGGGTCATCGCGCGGTCCCGATCAGTCGGGCAGCCGGAGGCTGCGATCGAGGCCGAGCCCGTGGCCGCGCGGAGCCACGACGGCGAGCCGGAGACGGTCGTCGTGGAACAGCTCGCCGGCGACCCGGCGGACGTCTTCGGCGGTCACTGCGGCGACCTCGGCGAGCGCTTCGTCGAGGGTCAGGACGCGATCGTGGAGCGCCTCCTGGCCGCCGATCCACGAGGCCAGATGGCGGGTGTCGTCCATCCGCAGCTCGAGCCCGCCGGACAGGTACGCCTTGGCCTTGGCCAGCTCGTCGGACGGGACGTCGTGATCGCGCAGGCGGGCGAGCTCGGCGAGGATCGCCCCGAGCGCCGGCTCGAGCTTGTCGGGGTCGACGCCCGCGTAGACCCCGAGCGACCCGCTGTCGGCGTACTCGGTGATCCCCGACCCGACGTCGTAGGCAAGCCCGAGCTCCTCGCGGACGGACAGGAACAGGCGGCTGCTCATCCCCTCGCCGAGGACCCCGTTGAGCACGCCGAGCTTCCACGAGTCCGGGTGGTCCCGCCGGTAGGCCGGCACGGCCGAGGCAGATGTGGGCCTGGGCCGTGTCGCGGTTGCCGAGGAGGTACTGCGGTCGCCGGCGGGCAGCGCCGGGGCGCGGTCTCGAAGCCCGGGCGCGACGCCGTTGCCGGTCCCGAACGCCGGCGCCGACGAGGTCGAGCGCCGCCGGGTGGTCGAGGTCGCCGGCGACCGCCACGACGACGTTCGACGGCCGATAGGTCGCCGCCCAGAACTCGCGGATCGTCGTCCGCGGCAGGGTCCGGATGCCCTCCTCGTCGCCGCAGATCTCGCGGCCGAGGGCGCCATCGCCGAACATCGCCTGCTGGATCAGGATCTGGGCGTACTCGGACGGGTCGTCGAGGTAGGAGCGGATCTCCTCGACGATGACCGACCGCTCGTGGTCGATCTCGTCGTCCTCGAGACGCGGCCGGACGATGAGCTCGGCGATGACGTCGGTCGCCCGCTGGCGCCTCGCGGCGCCGGGACGCGGACCCAGTAGACGGTCGACTCGCGGTCCGTCGCCGCGTTGAAGCTGCCGCCGACGCCCTCGATCGCCTCGGAGATCGCCCGCGTCGTCGGGTAGGCCGCCGTCCCCTTGAACGTGATGTGCTCCATGAAGTGGGCGACGCCGGCCTGCTCGGGGGCCTCGAGGCGCGATCCGGCCAGGACATAGGCCGCGATGGACACCGAGCGCGAGCCGGGGAGCCGGGCGCTGATCACGCGCGGCCCCTCGGCCAGCGCGGTTCGTTCGAACATCGCCGCGGATGGATACAGGAACGGCCGGCCTCTCGCCGGGAGACCGGCCGTTCCCTGAGCCGGGTGGCGGAGCGGGAGCCTACTTGGGCAGGTAGCCCTGGATCCAGGCCTGGGCGAAGAAGACGAGGAAGGCGATCGCGACGATCCACATCAACGGGTGGATCTCGTTGAACTTGCCGCGGACCACCTTGATGAACACCCAGCTGATGAAGCCGGCGCCGATGCCGACGGTGATGTCGTAGGTCAGCGGCATGAGGATCAGCGTCAGCAGGGCCGGCAGGCCCTCCTCGACGTCGCCGACCGGGATGTCCTTGACCAGCGTGAACATCAGGTAGCCGACGATGACCAGGGCCGGCGCGGTCGCCGCGTTCGGGATGAGGCCGGCCAGCGGTGACAGGAAGATCGCCAGGAGGAACAGCACGCCGGTCACGACCGAGGCGAAGCCGGTTCGGGCGCCGTCGGCGACGCCGGCCGCGCTCTCGATGTAGGTCGTGTTCGAGCTGATCCCGGCCGCGCCGCCGGCGGCCGCCGCGATGCTGTCGACGATCAGGACCCGACCGATGCCCGGGACCGAACCGTCCGGTCGCCGCCAGGCCGGCCTCGGCGATGACGCCGGTGGCGGTGCCCATCGTGTCGAAGAAGTCGGTCAGCATGATCGTGAAGATCACGAGCAGCGCGGTCCACACGCCGAGCTTCTCGAACGGCTCGGTCAGGTTGAACTGGCCGAGCGTCGCGAAGCTCGGGGTCACGGCGAAGGAGTCGCGGGAGCTTCGTGACGCCGGCCGCGATCGCGATGACCGTCGGTGATCGCGATGCTGATGATCAGCGCCGCCCGGATCTTCATGACGTACAGGGCGATCGTGATCGCCAGGCCGATCAGGAAGACGAAGTGGGCGGTCGTCGTCGGGTAGACCGGGACGACCGGCGGGACGCCGCCCGTCGGCGCGACATGATCGAGCCCGCCGTTGACGAAGCCGATGAACAGGATGAACAGGCCGATCCCGACGCCGATCGACCGCTTCAGCGCGAGCGGTACGGCGTTCATGATCGCCTCGCGCAGCCCGACGACCACGAGCAGGGTCACGAGCAGACCCTCGAGGACGATCACGCCCATCGCGCCGGGCAGCGTCAGCCCCCGGGTCAGGACGAGGCCGAACGCGACGACGCCGTTGATCCCGAGGCCGGCGGCGAGGGCCAGCGGGTAGTTCGCGACGAGGCCCATCGCGATCGTCATGAGTCCCGGCGACCAGGGCGGTCGCCGCGGCGGCCGCGCGGGACGTCGATCCCGGCGGCCGACAGGATCGCCGGGTTCAGGAAGATGATGTAGGCCATGACCATGAACGTGGTCAGGCCGGCACGCGCCTCGGTGACGAGGTTCGTGCCCCGCTCGGCGAACTTGAAGTACCCCGCGATCCCGGTCTCCGGCGGCAGTGCAGGCTGACGCTCGGACTGTGCTGCTTCCACGGGCCGTTGCCTCCGCTCCTCTGCGGGCGCGCCGGACCGACGCGGTCAGGTTCGCGCCAGGACGCCAGCCCGTCGGACGGCCCTCACCGCCTCGGGCGCTCCACTCCCGCCGGACGCTTCTCGCATCCGGCACTTCTCCCGGCCGACCGTCCCTCCGACGGCGGCCGGGGCCCCTCGCCTACGTGTCCTCGCGCCTACGCATCCTCGCGGTCGAGGCCGAGCAGCTCCATCTGGACGAAGCCGCTCGTGTCGAACTCGAGCTGGCGCGGCAGCGGCGGCTCATGGCCGTCGTCGCCGATCGGCGCGAACTCGAGGACGACCCGCTCGTCGCCCTGGACGAGCGTGTAGATGAGGAGCTGGTCGGGCCGGGTGTCGAACTCGAGATGCTCGAACGAGTCGATGTTCAGGCAGATCGACAGCGGGGTGAAGTAGGTCGACACCTCGGGATGGTCGAGGACGATCCGCTCGACCCAGCCGGTGCCGTGGCTGACCACGTCGTGCCCACGCAGGTAGCGATAGGTGACGGTCTGCTTGAGGAGCGGCCGCAGCAGGTTGTACAGGTCGGTCCGGCTCGAGACGATGCCGCGGTTGACGAAGAACTTCGCGGGTGGCGGCACGGACGACACGCAGTTCTCCCGGCGGCTTCGGACGGTGCTGCGGGACGATTCGCGGGAGCGCGGCCCGCCGTTCTTCAATCTACCGCAGCGAGCGGGCCCGGACAAGCCGGTTTGACCGTCGTCGAGGGTGCCTCTGGCGGGCCGTATCATCCCGCCATGCTGCTCGCCGTCGACATCGGCAACACGAACATCACGACCGGGCTGTTCCGCAACGGCCAGCTCGTTGCGAGCCGTCGCGCGCGGACCGTCGCCCGGGCGACCGACGACGAGCTGGAGATGCTCCTCGAGGGCCTGCTCCAGATCGACGCGGCCGGGCTCGGCGATATCGACGCGATCGCCTGCGCCTCGGTCGTCCCGGCGTTGACCGACGGGCTGCGGACGGTCGCCGGCCGGCGCGGCGTGCCGCTGCTGGTGGCCAGTGCCGGGCACGTCCCGATCGCGATCCGGGTCGATCGCCCCGACGAGGTCGGCGCGGACCGACTGGTCAACGCCCTGGCCGTGGCCCGGCTGTACGGTACGCCGGCCGTCGTGGCCGACTTCGGGACCGCGACGACGTTCGACGCCGTGGCCGCCGACGGAGCGTTCGTCGGCGGAGCGATCGCGCCGGGCCTCGAGCTCGGCCTCGAGGCACTCGCCAACCGGACCGCGAAGCTGCCCCGGATCGAGCTGCGCGCACCGGACCGGGCGATCGGCCGCGATACCGTCTCGGCGATGCGGTCTGGTGCGATCCTCGGCTACCAGTCGCTCGTGACCGGGATGCTCGTCCGGATCCGGGCCGAGCTGGCCGAGTCGAGCGCCGTGGCGCCCGACGACGTCCGGGCGATCCTGACCGGCGGGCTGTCCGCGGCGCCCTGGGCGCGGGCGATCGAGGGGATCGACGCGATCGACCCGGACCTGACCCTCAAGGGCCTGGCGATCCTCCACGCCGAGGTCAGCGGCGGCGAGCCGCTCGAGGCCGGGCTCGCATGAACGGTCTGCTCGAGGGCCGACTGATCGGGCTCGGGATCACCGGCTCGATCGCCGCCTACAAGGCCGCCGAGCTCATCCGCCTGCTCCGCGCCGAGGGTGCCGACGTCCAGGTCCTCCTGACCCCGTCGGCCGGCCGCTTCGTCGCCCCGCTGACCCTGGCCGCCTTGAGCGGTCACCCGGTCGACGACGACGTGCTCGGCCTGCTGTCCGACGGCCGGATCGGCCACATCGTCGTGGCCGACAGCGCCGACGCCATCGTCGTCGCGCCGGCGACCGCCCAGTGGCTCGGGGCGATGGCCGGCGGGCTTGCCGGCGACCCGATCACGGCGGCCTGCCTGGCCACGTCGGCCCCGGTCGTCGTGGCGCCGGCGATGGACGGTGAGATGTATGCCCACCCGGCGACGAGGTCGAACGTCGCCCGCCTGCGCGATGCGTTCGGCTACACGGTCGTCGAGCCGGAGACCGGACCGCTCGCCTCGGGCCAGGTCGGGGTCGGCCGGCTGGCCGATCCCGCGCGAATCGTCGAGGCGGTCGTGACCGCGATCGGGCAGCGGCCCGTGCGCGCCCCGGACCCGGCCGCTCGGCCGCCCCGGCTCGAGGCGACGCCGCGGGACGCCGACCTCGCCGGGCGCCACCTGATCGTCACCGCCGGCGGCACGGCCGAGCCGATCGACCCGGTCCAATTCATCGGCAACCGGTCGACCGGCAAGATGGGGGTCGCGATCGCCCGAGGCGGCGCTCGATCGGGGCGCCACCGTGACGCTCATCGTCGCCAAGGTGAGCGTGGCGCTCCCCGACGACGCAAGAGTCGTCCGGGTCGGCTCGACGGGTCAGCTCAGGGCGGCGCTCCTCGAACGGCTCGCCGGGGCCGACGGACGGGCGGCGTTCGACGCGCTCGTCATGGCCGCGGCCGTCGCCGACTTCCGGCCGGTGGCCAGCGCCGACGTCAAGCTGGCTCGGGGCGGTCCTCTGACCCTCGAGCTCGAGCCGACCCCGGACATCCTGGCCGAGGTCGCCCGGATCGTCCGCGGCGTCGACACCGAAGGCGAGCCGACCCGCCGGCCACTCGAGCCGCAGCCCGTGCTCGTCGGATTCGCGGCCGAGACCGGCTCGCTCGAGCGGGCCGCCGACAAGCTCCGGCGCAAGGGCGTCGACCTGCTCGTGGCCAACGACGTCGTCCGAGGCCGGGTCGGGCTTCGGGACCGACACGAACCGGGTCACGCTCTATGCGGCCGACGCCGAGCCCGAGGCGTGGCCGCTCGTCTCGAAGCGCGAGGTCGCCGAGCGGCTCCTCGACCGGATCGTGAGCCGGCTGGCCGACCGACCGGCCTGACCGGCGGGCCCCGCCCCGGCGCCGGGCCTGACCCGGCGCGGGGGCCCGCTCCGGGAGTCGCGGGAACCAGATGCTCGGATCGAGCGTCTGCGGACCGGCGGTCGCACCACACCGGTGACGACGCCAGGGGCGGAGGTTCGACGATGACCGGTCAGATCCTGGGCGCGCCGCGCTGGCGCCGGCTCATCGCTCTCGGGTCGATCACGATCCTCGCCGCGGCCTGCGGCTCGGGCGCGAGCTCGCTCAGCCCGGCCAGCAACGCTGCGGGCGGACCGGGCGCCGGCTACGACTCGGGCAGCGGGACGATCGGTCGGGGCGAGGTATCGGCCGCGCCCAGCGCCGCGCCGTACCCGGCCAGCCAGCCCGGCGGCGTCAGCTCCCAGCCCGGTGGGACGGTCGCCGCTCCCGCCGACCTTCTCGTGATCAAGACCGGGACGCTCGCGCTCCAGGTCAAGGCGATCGACGCCACGCTCGCCGAGGCCGGCGCGAAGATCACGGCGCTCGGCGGCTACGTCAGCGGGTCGGAGCGATCCGGTGACGGCGAGAGCGCGGTCGCCAGCGTGACCTATCGCATCCCGGCCGCCCGCTGGGACGATGCACTCGCCGGGCTCCGAGGCCTGGCGATCAAGGTCCTCGGGGAGCGGACCCAGACCGACGAAGTGACCGGCCAGGTCCTCGACCTCGGCGCGAGGATCAGCAACCTCCAGGCGACCGAACGAGCACTCCAGGCGATCATGGCCAAGGCGGTCAAGATCAGCGACGTCCTCGAGGTCCAGGCTCAGCTGACCGACGTGCGCGGCCAGATCGAGCAGCTCCAGACCCAGCGGCAGCATCTCCAGGAGCAGGCGGCCTACGGGACCCTGAATGTCACGTTCGGTCTCGAGACGGTTGCCGTCGTCGAGGCCCAGAAGGGGTTCAACCCCGCGACCGAGGTGGACCGCGCGACGGCCAGCCTCGTCGAGGTCGGCCAGGCAATCGCCACGGCCGGGATCTGGTTCGGCATCCTCTGGCTGCCGATCCTGCATCGTCCTCGGGCTGATCGGGCTCGTCGTCCTCCTCGTCGTCCGCCGCTTCCGCCGGACGCGCCCCGGAGCGCCCCGGGTCGGCGGTGGAGCCGGATGGGTGGGGCCGGTTGCGCCCGGCCCCGAAACACCGCCGGTCGCGGGGTGCCGGCGCCGACCGGCGCGGCGCGGAGGCCTAGCCGCTCGACCGTGCTGGATGCCTGCGGGCTCGCGCCACGCGCGTAGACTGGCGCCGTGAGCCCGCAGGAGTCCAACAGTTGAGTGCGAACCCGAACCCGAAATCGAGCCCGAGTCCGAGCGCCGGCCGGGTGACCGTCGTCGACATTGCCCGGATGCATGCCGACGGTGAACGGATCCCGATGCTGACCGCCTACGACTACCCGACCGCCCGGCTGCTCGACCAGGCCGGCATCCCGATGATCCTGGTCGGTGACTCGGTCGGCCAGGCGATGCTTGGCTACGAGTCGACCGTCCGGGTCACGATGGACGAGATGATTCACCACACGAAGGCCGTCGTCCGCGGCGCCGGCCGGGCACTCGTGGTCGGCGACATGCCGTTCCTGTCGTACGCCACGCCGGACGAGGCGCTCGACAACGCCGGCCGGTTCCTGCGCGAGGCAGGCGCCCAGGCGGTCAAGATCGAGGGTGGCGTGCGGAGCGCCCGGATCGTCGAGGCCCTGGTCAAGGCCGGGGTGCCCGTGATGGGCCATATCGGCCTGACCCCGCAGTCGATCAACACGATCGGCAAGGTCCGGGTCCAGGGCAAGAGCCGCGAGGGCGCCCGGGCCCTCCTCGGCGACGCGCTGGCGATCCAGGAAGCCGGCGCGTTCTCGATCGTGCTCGAGCTCGTGCCCGAGCAGCTTGCCGCGGCGATCACCGACCGCCTTCGGATCCCCACGATCGGGATCGGGGCCGGGGCGGGATGCGGCGGGCAGGTCCAGGTCGTGACCGACCTGCTCGGCCTCGGCGACTTCATCCCGCGCCACGCGAAGCCGTACGCCGACCTGCGGGGCACGATCCTGGCCGCCGCCCGGGCCTACGCCGACGACGTGGCGGCGGGCACCTTCCCGGGCCCGGAGCAGACGGTCCGGATGGATGAGGCCGTCCTCGGCGAGGTCCTCGGCCAGTCCCACCTCGATCGGCCGACGCCGGCCATTCCGTCCGCGGGGATCCCGCTCGACCGCGACCTGTGAAATCCTCGGGCCGATGGCTCGCGGAGCGTCGCCTCGGCCCTCGGAGAGCGAGTGACCGCCCGCTGACTGAGAGTGCCCGACCGCTGACGCGAGTCGAACGCAGGACGTGCGAGAGCGCCGCCTCGGCCCCCGCAGAGCGGGTGGCTGCCCGTTGACCGAGGGTGCCCGTCCGGTGACCCGGGTCCTGCGCACCCGCCAGGAGCTCCGGTCGGAACTCGAGATGGCGCCCCGACCGGTCGGGCTCGTCCCGACGATGGGCTGGCTCCACGACGGGCACCGTGCCCTGATCCGACGGGCCCGGGCCGAGTCGGCCACGACCGTGGTCACGATCTTCGTCAACCCGCGCCAGTTCAACGCGCCGGGCGACTTCGGACGCTACCCGCGGGACGAGGCGCGCGACGTCGCGATCTGTGCCGAGGAAGGGGTCGACCTGGTCTGGGCGCCACCGGTCGACGAGGTCTATCCGCCGGGCTTCGACACGTCCGTCTCGGTCGGGGCGATCGCCCGTCCGCTCGAGGGAGCCGCCCGGCCGGGCCACTTCGACGGCGTGGCGACCGTCGTCGCGATCCTGTTCGCCCTGGTCGGAGCCGATCGCGCCTACTTCGGCCAGAAGGACGCCCAGCAGGTGATGGTCATCGACCGGATGGCCCGCGACCTCGCCCTCCCGACGACGGTCGTCCCGTGTCCGACCGTCCGCGAGCCGGACGGGCTGGCGCTGTCGTCGCGCAACGTCCACTTGACGCCGGAGCAGCGGGCCGTCCGCACCGGTCATCCATCGTGCCCTGCTCGCCGCCCGGCGACCGCTGGGAGGCCGGGGAACGATCCGCCGACGCGCTCCGCGCGACGATCCACGAGGTGCTCGCCGGAGAGCCGCTGGCCGAGGTCGAATACGTCAGCTGCGCCGACGCAGCGACCCTCGAGGAGCTCGACCGGATCGACCGGCCGGCCCTCCTGTCGGTCGCGGTCCGGTTCGGCTCGACCCGGCTGATCGACAACGAGCCGCTCGGCGAACCGTAGCGGTCAGTCGCCGACGCCCAGCCGCTCGAACGTCAGCGCGGCGCGCAGGCGCGCTTCGGCGGCGGCTCGTCGGGCGGCGCCGAGCTCGAGCCGATCGAGTCCGAGCAGGGCGGCCCCGACGACCGGGGGGACGGCCAGCGGAACGATCCGGGCAGCCGGCGCAACCGCCTGGACCCGGGTCCGGATCCGCTCATGGAACGGGGCATAGGTCGTTCGGATGATCCCGCCCGACAGGACGACGGGGACGTCGCGCCGGGTGAGGTGGAGCCGGCGGATCATCGCCACCGCCCAGGCCACGATCTCGTCGGCCACGTCGTCGACGATCGCGGCGGCGACCTGATCGCCGTCGGCGGCGGCCGAGAAGACGATCGGTGGGAGCTCCGCGCGGAGGTCCTCGCGGTCGAGCCGCCCGAGCTCGAGGTCGCCGGTCAGGTCACCCGGCCGCTTCCGGCCGAACGCCGCCGGAACGAGCCGCTCGAGGCTCGTCCGCGGCCCGCGGCCATCTCGACCCCGGATGGCCGCTGCCAGGGCCTCCATCGCCATCCCTCCGCCGGCGCCCCGATCGCCCGAGTTCTCACCGACCGCGGCGAACCGGACGACCCGGCCGGTCGGGCCGATCCCAAGGCCGTTGGTCCCGGCGCCGCAGACGACCACGACGCCCCACGGCCGATCGCTCCCGGCCCGCAGCGCGGCATGCGTGTCGTTGAGGACGACAACCTCGGCAGTCAGGCCGCGCCGACGGAGGCCGCGCTCGAGCAGGCGCACGTCCCCGGGCAGGTCGGCGCCGGCCAGGGCGTACAGCCCGAGCCCGGCGGCGGGGCGCCGGTCTGGATCGATCGTCGCCTGGCTGAGGGCGTGCCTGACGAGCGACTCGAGGGCGTCGAGGCCGGCCTCGAGCCCGACCGCCTGGTGCGAGATCGTCGGTCCGCGGACGGCTGACGAGGACCGTGCCGTCCGCGTCGACCACGGCGACGTCCGCCTTCGAGTTGCCGCCATCAACGGCCAGGAGCGCCGGGAGCGCTTCGGTCATTCGGGCCGCCGCCAGCCGACGAGCGTGGCGCCGTGGGCCGGCAGCTCGAGCTCGACCCCGAGATCGGCGCCGGCGCTCTCGCTCCGCAGCTCACGCGCGCCGGTCGGCTCGAACGCCCGGATCGCCGAAGCGTCGCCGGGCAGCCGGACGACGACCCGCTGATCCGTCGGCCCGTGATTGGTCAGCGACCAGCGACCCACCGACCGGACCGCCGAGCACGCCCGCCGTCACGTCGGGGTGATCGACGCCGGGCGCCCTCCCGGGCGCCGGCGAGCTCGGCCAGACCCGCGTACAGGCCCCAGCTGAGGTCACCGGGTCCGTGCCGCTCCGGTGCGGCCGCCAGGAGCAGCTCGACCGGCGCGGCGCAGGTCGCGACGTGACCGGACCCTCGCTCGGCCACGACCAGGCCCGGCTCGCCGTCCGCGTCGACGGCCACGACCGTTGCGTCGTCGACGGCCAGGCGAGCCCAGCGCAGGGCGAGGCTGCCGTCGCCGGCGGGCAGCCGAAGCTCGTCGCCGGCCGCGAACGGACCCCAGCCGCGGACGAAGCGGAGGACGCCGGGCCGGTCGGCCGGAACGCGATCCGCCAGGCGGCAACCCGCCAGGGCGGTCATCTCGGGCAGCGCCGAATCCGCCGACACCGACAGCCACAGGCCGCCGCCTCGGGCGAAGTGGTCGGCCGCGCCCCGCCAGAAGCTCGTCCGTAGGTGAACGAGCGACGAGGAGGTCGAGGTGAGCGGAGCCGGGACGATCAGCAGGTGGACGTCGGGCCAGCGATCGTCGAGCCGCTCCCTGGGGAAGCTCGACCGAGACCCCGGCCCGGGCCGCCAGCACGAACGCGTTGAGCCAGGCGCGGACGAGCGGTCGGGGATCGCGCTCGGGCGTCCAGACCCGCTCGGCCGGCTCGTACGGACCGGCCGGCGCGCGGTCGAGGCCGTAGCCGGCCGGGTCGTACGGCCTGGCGTACTCGTGCGGCACCGGGATGGCGGCGCCGGGGACCGGCCCGTCCCCGGCCAGTCCTCCGAGCTCGTGGCCGACCGCCCTGATCGTCGCGCGCAGGTCGGCGAGGACGCGGCCGCGCGGTCTGAGCCGGCCGTCTTGGTCGGTCACGCCGAACTGGGTTTCGTGCGGCTGGCGGACGTACGGCGCGCGATCGAACGCGGCTGGCGCGGCGTCCGTCCAGCACCAGGCCAGGGCGCCGATCGAGCCGCGGCCGAGCGCCGACCAGGCGAGCAGCCGATCGTAGGCGGCGACCCGCTCGGGATCGAACTGGGCCGACGAGGCGCCGTACTCGTGGAGCATGGTCGGCCGGCCGGCGCCGGCCGCCAGGGCCGTCTCGAACGCCGCAGCGTGCGTCATCCGGGCGCCCAGGAGGCTGTCCGGGTAGAGCTCCGGCGAATAGATCGGGTACGGATGGACGGTGGCAAAGTCGAGCCGGTCGGCGACGACGTCCGCCCGGAACGGGCCGGCGCCGACCTCCTGGCTGGCCGTCCCGATCGTCACGAGGTGGTCCGGATCGCCCGCCCGCAGGGCGCCGGCGAGCGCGCCGGTCCAGGCGGCCGCGTCGGCGTCGGTCGTATCAGGGAACAGCCACAGCGGCGGCTCGTCGGTCAGGTCCCAGGCGAGGATCGCGGGGTCGCCCTGCCAGCGCCGGGCGAACATCGCCGCCTGGGCCACCTGGAGGGCGACGAGCTCGGGGTCGCGATGCGGATGGCGGCCGTCCCGCCAGGGCACGTCCCAGTAGGCGTCACCGACCTCGCCGCCGACGAACAGGGTCGGATGGAGCAGGAGGCGATGGCGCCGGGCCGCGGCCAGGATCGCGTCGAGGACGCGGAGGTGGGCCTCGTCGTATCGGCCGGCCTGCGGCTCGATCGCCGCCCAGAGGAGATCGATCCGGACGGTGTCGAGCCCGACCGCAGCCATCGCACCGAACGCTCGATCGAAGGCGGTGGCGTCCACCCGCCACGGCCAGTCGGGTCCCTCGACCGGAACGTAGTGGGCCCCGACCGGGAAGATCGCTCGTCCGTCCCGCTCGAGCAGGTGCCGGCCGAGACGGACGGTGCTCACGCCGGTCAGCCTACGTCCTTGACGGCCCCGGCGGTGAGCCCCTCGATGAACCGTCGCTGGAGGAGCAGGAAGATGAGGATCAGCGGCGCGGCGGTGATCACGGTGCCCGCCATCGTGGTGCCCCAGTCCGACGCGTTTCGACGGGCCAGCAGCGCCAGCCCGACGGGCAGGGTCCGCATGTCGTCGGAGCTCGTCACGACGAGTGGCCAGAGGAAGTCGTTCCAGGCCGCCAGTAGGGTGAAGATCGCCAGGGTGGCCATCCCGGGGACCGCCAGCGGGAAGACGATCGAGCGGAGGACCCGCCACTCGGAGGCGCCGTCCATCCGGGCCGATTCGAGGATCTCGTCTGGGATCGAGCGGAGGAAGCCGCGCATCAGGAAGATCCCGAAGACCGACACGGCGCTCGGGGCGATCAGCCCGAAGTAGGTGTTGGCGCCGAGCGCCGGGATCGCCTTGTGGAGCTCGACCATCATCTTGTAGAGCGGGATCAGGTTGACCTGGAACGGGACCATCAAGGTCAGCAGGAGCAGGAAGAAGATCCCGTCGCGACCGGGGAACCGGAGCTTGGCGAACGCGTAGGCCGCCGCCGTCCCGAAGATCACGTTGAGGATCACGATCGTGCCGGTCACGATCGTGCTGTTGAGGAGATAGCGCGGGAACGGGATCCGGGTGATCACGTTCTGGTAGTTGTTGGCCGTGAACGGGTCGGGTAGGAACCGCGGCGGGTAGGCGAACACGTCGCCGGGCAGCTTGAACGAGGTCGACAGCGCCCACACGAACGGCGCGATCATCAGGATCGAGGCGGCCAGCAGGAAGATGCTCTTGCCGATCCGGCCCCGACGGCGCGCGCGCCACGGTCGCCGCCATCAGTCGCGCGACTCGCCCAGCCGGAGCTGGACATAGCTGAGGACGGCCAGGAAGACGAGCAGGATGTAGGCGACCGCCGAGGCGCCGCCGATGTCGAGCCGGTTGAACTTGTCGACGAGGTCGAACACGATCGTCCGGGTCGCCTGGATCGGCCCGCCGTTCGTCATCACGAAGACCTGGTCGAAGGTCTGGAAGCTGCCGATGATCCCGATCACGTAGACGAACACGATCGTCGGCCGCAGGCCGGGCAGCGTCACCCAGCGGAACTTCGCCCAGCGACCGGCGCCGTCGACCGTGGCCGCCTCGTAGTACTCGCGCGGGATGGCCTGGAGCGCGGCCAGGAACACGACGGTCTCGAACCCGAAGCCCTGCCAGATCGCGGTGATGACGACGGCCGGGAGGGCGGTCGTCGGATCGGTCAGCCAGGGGTGCCCGGGCAGGCCGAAGAAGCCGGCGATCGCGTTGATGATCCCGTTGTCGGCGTACATGAACTTCCAGATCGTCGCGACGACGATGAGCGAGGTCATCGTCGGCAGGAAGAACGACGTCCGGAAGAGAGCCCGCAGCCGGAGGTTGTCGTTGAGCAGGATCGCCGTCCCGAGCCCGAGCACCGGGCCGATCGCCATCCCCATGACGACGAAGAAGACGGTGTTCTGGAACGCCCGCTGGAAGCGCGGATCGGTCAGGACGTCGACGTAGTTCTCGAGGCCGACGAACTGGGGCGGCTTGATCCCGTTGTAGTGGGTCAGGCTCCAGTAGCCCGACACGATCATCGGGATCAGCAGGAAGACGACGGTGACGATGACCGCGGGGGCGATCAGCAGGTAGCCTGCCGACGCCCCGCGGAAGCGACGCGAGATCGCCGCGTTCATCGTCCGATCACGGCCGGTCGAGCCCGGTCGCGGTCGTCACCGGTCACTGCTTGAGCAGTGCGTTGACCTGGTTGACGGCGTCGTCCAGGGTCTGCTGCACGTCGGCCTTGGTCAGGAGGACCTTCTCCATCGCGAGGCCGATCGCCTCGTCGATCTGGGTCCACGCACCGACGTACGGGAACGGGCGTGACGTGGCCATCGATTCGAGGAATACCCCAAACGGCTGCTCGCCGCCGAAGTACGGATCCGGCTTCGTCAGCTCGGTGCTCTGGAGGGCGGCCGTCGTGGCCGGCGCCGCACCGGCGTAGGTGAACACGCCAATCTCGTTCTCGGGCCGGAGCAGGTACTGGATGAACTGCCAGGCGGCTTCCTTGTGCTGGGCCTGGACCGGGATGCCGAGACCGGTGCCGCCGAGGTAGCTCCCGGGCTGCTTGGAGAACGGCGCCGTCGCGACCGCCCACTTGCCGGACTGCTCGGGCACGCCAGTCTTGAGCAGGCCCATGTAGTACGGCCCGTCCTGGAACATGCCTACCTGGCCCGACTTGATTGCCGGGATCAGGTCGTTGTTGGCATCCGGCCAGTACAACCCGGTGCCATCGTCGAGGATCGCCTTCTGGATGTTGACGGCGTTGACCCCGGCGGTCGAATTGAATACGGCCTGGGTGTTGTCGTCGTTGAGCAGCGCGCCGCCATCCTGGTACAGGTATTGCGAGAAGTGGAAGCTGTTCGGCCGGATGACGGTCAGGTACTTGTCGTTCTTGCCGCCCGCCTTCGAAGCCTCGGCGAGCTGCTTGGCAGCGGCCCGCAGCTCGTCCCAGTTCTTCGGGACCGCGATCCCCTTCTGATCGAACAAGTCCTTCCGGTAATACAGAGCGTACGTGTCGAAGTCGTAGAGCATCGCGACCATCTGGTCGCCGAAGTGCATCGCGTCCTGGGCGCCCTTGGTGTACTGGTCGGCGATAGGCGTCCCGTTCAGCTGTCCACCGGACAGACCCGGTGAGGTCCTCGAGCGCCCCGTTGGCGGCCAGGGTCGGCAGCCAGGTCATGTCGAGGGTCGCCATGTCCGGCACCTCGCCGGCGCCGATCCCGGCGGTGAACTTCTCGTTCATCGAGTCCCAGTCGAGCGCCTCGTAGTCGACCGTGATCCAGGGGAACTCCTTGGCGAAGCCGGCGAGGGCCGGCTTGATCGGGGTCGACTCGCCGTAGTAGTCCCAGACCTTGATCGTGACCGGGGTCGTGTCGAGGCTGGCTGCCGGAGTCGCCGCGCTCGGCGAGGCCTCGCCGCCGGCCGACTCGGCCGGGGGTCGGGACCGCGGCCGACGGAGCCGTCGTCGACCCGCTCGATCCGCAGGCGCTCGCAACGAGCGCCGCGATGGCAAGCCCCGCAAGGGCTCGCAGCTTCAGGTTCACGGTGTCCTCCTCCTTCGGTCTGTCCGCATCTGATCGCAAGCCGGCTGGACGCTCACCGATCCACCTCGGCGAGCCAGCTCGAGCGGGCGATCTCTCGATCGACGTGGTAGCGCATCCGGTCGCCCCGGACGTAGGACCGGGCGTATTCAACCGGCACGCCGGTCCTGGTGTAGGCGACGCCCTCGACGAGGAGGGCGAGCCGATGCGGCTCCTGCCCGAGCAGCCGGGCTTCGCGGGCAGGGAGCGTCACCGGCAGGAACGTCTCCGCTGGCCAGCGACACCTGGGTGTCGTAGCGAGTGGCCAGGAGCTCGTACAGCGAACCGTGCTCGAGGTCGGCGCCCAGGAGGCCCGGGAAACGGTCGGCCGGGCAGGTGGACCTGCTCGAGCAGCAACGGCTCGTCGTCGGCCAGCCGGAGCCGCTCGACATAGACCGTCGGGGCACCGGGCTCGATCCCGAGCGCGTTGGCGACCGTCGATCCGGCGGTCTCGGTCCGCGAGGCGACGAGCCGGGTCCCGGGCAGGTGACCCTGGTCGACCATCTCCTCGGCGAAGCTCAGCGATCCGCCCATGTCGAGCCGGATCGACGGCCGGGTGACGAACGTGCCGCGGCCCTGCGTCCGCTCGATCCGCGCCTCGCGGGCCAGCTCGCCGAGCGCGCGCCGGACCGTGATGAGGCTGCAGCCGTAGCGGGCCGCAAGGTCGCGCTCCGTGGGCAGCCGATCGCCCGAGCGCCACTCGCCGCGGTCGAGCGACGCGCGTAGGTCAAGGTAGACCTGGTGATGGAGCGGCACGGGCCCGGGCTCGAGCTGGAACGTCGCCATCTGCACCCTATCGTGCGATGGGGCCGTTGCTGATAACGTTATAAGTAATCTGGACAGCCTCGGGCCCGGTTGTCAAGTCCCGCATCGACCCAGGGTCCCGATGAGCGGAACGTTGGCGAGGGAGGACGATGGGCCTGAAGATCGCCGTCATCGGCGGCGGCAGCACCTACACCCCGGAGCTCGTCCAGGGCCTCGCCGACCGCACGACGACGCCTGCCGGTCGACGAGCTCGCGCTCCACGACATCGATGCCGAGCGGCTCGCGATCGTCGCCGGGCTGTCGCGAGCGGATCCTCCGTCGCAACGGCTGGCCCGGCAGGCTGACCACGACGACCGACCGGGACGCCGCGATCGACGGGGCCGGCGTTCGTCCTCGTCCAGCTCCGGATCGGGGGCCAGGCCGCCCGGTTCACCGACGAGACGCTGCCCCACCGGTTCGGCTGCATCGGCCAGGAGACGACCGGGCCGGGCGGGTTCGCCAAGGCGCTTCGGACCGTGCCCGTGGTCCTGGACGCTGGCCGAGGACGTCGACCGGCGGAGCGCGCCCGACGCCTGGATCGTCGACTTCACGAACCCGGTCGGGATCGTCACCCAGGCGCTGCTCGATGCCGGCCACCGGGCGATCGGGCTGTGCAACGTGGCGATCGGGATCCAGCGCCGGATGGCGGCCCGCTTCGGCGTGACCCCTGACCGGGTCGAGCTCGAGCACGTCGGGCTCAACCACCTGACCTGGGTCCGGGCGATCCGGGTCGACGGCGTCGACCGCCTGCCCGAGCTGATCGACGACCACGCCGACGAGCTGGCCGACGAGAGCGGCGACCCCGCTCGAGCTGGTCCGGGCGCTCGGCGCGATGCCCTCGTACTACCTCCACTACTACTACGCAGACCCGGACGGTCCTCGAGGAGCAGCTGGCCGGCGGGACCCGGGCCGAGGACGTGATGGCGATCGAGCGCGAGCTCCTCGAGCTGTACCGCGACCCGACCCTCGACCGGAAGCCGGCGCTGCTCGAGTCGCGCGGCGGCGCGTTCTACAGCGAGGCGGCCGCCCAGCTGATCGCCTCGCTCCACGCCGGGACGGGCGACGTCCAGGTCGTCGACGTGCGCAACGACGGGGCGCTTGCCGGACCTGCCCGGCGACGGCCGTCGTCGAGGTGCCCGGCCCGGATCGATCGCGACGGCGCCCACCCGCTGCCGCTCGCGCCGCTCGCGCCCGAGCTCCGCGGGCTCGTCCAGCAGGCCAAGGCGTACGAGGAGCTGGCGATCGCAGGCGGCGCTCAGCGGCGACGACGCGGATCGCCCTCCGGGCGCTGCTCGCGAACCCGCTCGTCCCGACCTGCGCGCGGCCGAGGGCCTGCTCGAGGCGATCCTCGAGGTGAACCTGCCGGTTCCTGCCCCGGTTCGCGCCCCGGCCTACGGATCCGGCGAGTGCCTGACCCGGCGCGGACCGTCGGCGTCGGTCGCCCGGCCTCAGCTCGCGACGGCCAGGATCCGGTCGAGGTCGAGCCACTCGGCGACGAGCGCACTTGATCAGGGCGATCTTCTCGGCGTCGGCCGGCGTGGGTCTTGACGAGCAGGTCGTGGACCTCCGAGGCGACCTCGTAGGTGTCCTCGGCGACGAGCGTCGCGAACAGGTCGGCCCAGCGGATCTCGTCGATCACGGTCTGGCTCGGCCGGTAGCCGCCGGTCAGGACCAGGCCGAGCGGCGGCCCGGCTGCGCCGAGCCGATGGGCCGAGGTCAGGCGGAGGATCGCGTCCTCGCGGTCGCCGGGAACGATGACCAGCGTGCCCGGCCCGATCCGCTCGAGCATGTGGACCGGCTCCATCGCCCCGATCGCGACGCTGTCGATGACCCGGTCGAGGTCGGGGCCGGGGTGGAGCGTCTCGCCGTGGACGCCCTCGAGGACCATGGCCAGGGTCGGGTTGGACAGGATCGGCCGGTACGGGCAGGACGCCGAGCAGCGGGATCCCGTGGGGCGCGAGCCCGCGCTCGAGGATCCGGACGAGCCCGGGCTGGGCGTCGAGGTCGACCTTGTTGACGATCGCCCCGGCGACCTCGACGCCATGGGCGCGAAGTGGCTGGCGTTGAGGACGATCTCGTCGATCGGCCGGCCGACGCCGCCCTCGCTGACGATGACCGCCGGCGCCCCGAGCATGGCGGCGACGACCGCGTTCGACAGGCCGATGACCGCCCCGACCCCGGCATGGCCGGTGCCCTCGACGAGGGCGATGTCGTGGCCGGCGGCGAGCGCGCGTGGGCCGTCCGGATCCGGGCCCCGAGGTCCTCGACGACCTCGCCGTTGATGTACGCCTTCGTGAACCCGCGCGGGATGTGGACCGGGCTCATCGACCGGCATCGGGTCGGTCAGGCCGAACACCTCGCGCATGAGGACGGCGTCCTCGTCGGCCGGGACGCCGTCCTCGATGATCGTCCGCTGGCCGACCGGCTTCATGAACCCGGCGTCGAGGCCGCGCCCGAGGAACAGGTCGAACAGCCCGAGGCTGGCGGTCGTCTTGCCCCGGTTCTGGCCGGTCGCGGCGAGGTAGAGCTGGCGCATCGCGCGCCCGGTCAGGCGCGGGTCGTGTCGGCGCTCGATGAGCTGGACGGCGTCGCGCAGGCGCGACAGCGTGTCGGCGTCGACGGCATCCGGCTCGAGGTACGGGGCCGAGCCGCTCCATGATGTCGGCGACGAGGCCGAGGAAGACGCTCGCGTCGGCGACGAAGAACTGCGGCTCGTTGTTGTAGCGGACGAGGGTCAGCCGGCCCTGCAGGACCCGCCGGTCCTCGACGTGGGCGACCTGGGTGGCGAAGTTGTGGCCCTGGATCCCGTCGGGGTTGTTGAGGAAGTTGAGGGCGTTGTCGATGGCCAGGCCGAAGCGGGCCCGCCAGGCGACGAGGCGCTCGTGGACCTCGGACGGGATGCGGACGTCGGCGACCTCCTCGAACACCTCGGGCGCGACGGTCAGCAGCCCGACCAGGGTCGTGCCGGCCCGCGCGCCGAGCATCACCTGGAGGCTGCGCTCGAGGGTGAACACCTCCGAGTCGAAGCGCGGGCTGGTGATGACGTCGGTCAGCAGGTCCTCGACGTTGTCGAGGATCGCCGGACTCGCCGACCGAGCTGGCGAGGTGGAGGATCTCCTCCTTGAACAGGAACTTCTCTTCGTGGTCGAGCATGGCCGCGATGGTACACCGCCGAACCGGCGAGACCCCAGCTGTCGGCGCCAGGGTCTCGAACAGATGCGGTGCGACGGCGCGACGGGCGTCTACGGGTAGAGGCCGCGCATCGCGGTCGCGTCGGCGACCCGCTGGACGGCGAGCAGGTAGGCCGCCGTGCGCATGTTGACCTCCTCCTTGAGCGACATCATCAGGGTGTCGCTGGAAGGCCTTGACCATGATCCCCTTGAGCTTCTCGTTGACCTCGCCTCGTTCCAGTGGTCGCGGTTGAGGTCCTGGACCCACTCGAAGTAGCTGACGGTCACGCCGCCGGCGTTGCACAGGATGTCGGGGATCAGTGAAGACGCCGTTGCGTCGTACAGGATCTCGTCGGCCTCGGGCGTCGTCGGGCCGTTGGCCGCCTCGGCGACGAGCGCGGGCCTTGATCGCTGCCGGCGTTGCGCGCGGTGATCTGGTTCTCGAGGGCGGCCGGGATGAGGACGTCGCACTCGACCTCGAGGAGCTCGGCGTTGGTGATGTCGGTCGGCGCCGGGGAAGCCCTGGACCGTGCCGTGCTCCTTCTTCCAGGCGATGACCCGGTCGATGTCGAGCCCGGCCGGGTTGTGGATCCCGCCGGTCGAGTCGCTGACACGGCGACGACGGTCGCGCCCTCGTCGCGGATGAGCCGGGCCGCGATCGAGCCGGCGTTGCCGAAGCCCTGGACGGCGACCGTCGACCGTCGGCAGGTCGATGCCCGAGGTGGGCCGCGGCCTCGACGATGCAGTAGACGGCGCCGCGGGCGGTCGCCTCGTTGCGGCCCTCCGAGCCGCCGAGCGCGATCGGCTTGCCGGTGACGACGCCGGGGACGGTGTACCCGACGTGCATCGAGTAGGTGTCCATGATCCAGGCCATCGTCTGGGCGTTCGTGTTGACGTCCGGGGCCGGGATGTCCCTCTCCGGCCCGATGATGATGCTGATCTCGGTGGCGTAGCGCCGGGTCAGGCCCTCGAGCTCCTTGTAGCGACAGCTTCTTCGGGTCGACGATGACGCCGCCCTTGCCGCCGCCGTACGGGATGCCGACGACCGCGCACTTCCAGGTCATCCACATCGCGAGGGCCTTGACCTCGTCGAGGGTCACGTCCTGGTGGTAGCGGATGCCGCCCTTGGCCGGGCCGCGGCCGAGGTTGTGCTGGACGCGGTAGCCGGTGAAGACCTGGACGCTGCCGTCGTCCATCTTCACCGGGAAGTGGACGGTGAGCTCGCGGCGCGGCTCGCGCAGGACCTTGCGCAGTCCCGGGTCGAGGTTGAGGCGCTCGGCGGCCAGGTCGAACTGTTGCTGGGCGACGTCCCACGGGTTGATGCGGCGCCGCGGCCTGCTCGGTGGTCATGGAGAGCGGTTCCTCCGTTCGGCCGCCCGGGACGGGGACGGCCGGGTCCTGGGTCGTCTCCCGGACGACCCCACGGGGCGCCGCCGTCATGCCCGCGAGGGGCGTGCGACGCAGTGGGTTCGAAGCACCGGGAGTATAGCCGCCGGGCTCGACGCTTCGTCGCGGTCCGGTTGCGACCTACGTTGCGGACTGGTAGCGAGGGCGTCCATAGGCCGTTCGGGCCATTCTCGGGGCCGTTCCGGCCCGCGCACGTCGGGCCGAGCGGGCCGCAGGTCGGTCCGGCGCCGGCTCAGCCTCAGTCCGGGCGCTGCCTGAGCACCGCGGCGCCGACGGCGCCCGGGCCGAGGTGCGGGCCCGACCGACGGGCCGACGAGGCTGGATCGAGACCCGGGCCGGGTCGATCCCGCCGGGCGCCCGGCGGACGAGCTCGTCGCGGAACGCCTCGACGTCCGGGCTGACCGTGTGGAGGACGGCGATCCGCTCGACGGGCGCGGACAGGATGAACTCGATCGCCCGCTCGCGCGCCTTCGACCGGGTCCGGACCCGCTCGACGGTGTCGACGAGGCCGTCCTTGATCGAGATGATCGGCTTGACCCCGAGGAGCGCCGCCGATCGCCGCCTGCGGCCCGCTGATCCGGCCGCCCTTCTTCAGGTACTCGAGCGTGTCGAGGCAGATCGCGACGAGGGCGTCGTCGGTCCGGCCCTCGAGGTCCGCGGCGATGCCGTCGGCCGGCACGCCCGGCCGCGGCCAGCTCCGCGGCGAGGATCGCGAGGAGGCCCTGGCCCATCGAGGCGCTCCGGGAGTCGACGACGTGGATCTCCCGGTCCGGCGAGCAGCTCGCGGGCGATCTGGGCGCTCTTGTTCGTGCCCGACAGGGTCGAGCCGACGGTCACGCAGACGATCGCGTCGGCGCCGTCGGCGAAGGCCGCCTCGAACGCCTCCTTGAACACGCCCGGGCTCGCCGCGGCCGTCGTCGGGAACGGCGCGTCGGGAGCGACCATCCGCTCCCAGAACTGCCTCGGTGGTGAGGTCGACGCCGGCCCGGAAGCTGTTCGGGCCCGAAGCTGACGATCGAGCGGGACGACGGCGATCCCGGTGCGCCGCGGCGACGCCGGGCAGGTCGGAGGCGGAGTCGGTGACGATCGCGACGCGGCTCACGGGCGGCCTCCTCCTCTGCGTGGCCGTGATCATAGGGGCCGGGCGGCGGCGGCGACGCTGCCGGGCGCGGCCGTCGGACCGCAGCCGACGGCCGCCTGGCCCTCGACCGGGCCGGCGATGAGGTGCTCGACGGTCCGCAGCCGGCCGAGCGGGATGAGCGCGATCACCAGGGCCAGCGCGGTCGCGATGAGGATCCCGTCGATCCCGCGCCAGCTCGGCCGCCGCGCCCGCCGACGAGGCTGCCGATGATCTGGCCGAGGGCGAGGAAGACCGAGTAGAGGCCCATGATCGCGCCGCGATCGTGTGGGGAACGCCTCGGAGATGTCGGCCAGCAGGCCGAGCGCGGCCGGCGTCGCGCCGGCGAGGACGAACAGGCCGCGCGATCGCGACCGCCGCCGGCGAGCGAGCATGACCAGCGGCGACGCAGCCCGGCGCTGTGGTTGATGACGGCGGCCGCCGCGACGACCGCGCCCCCGCCGAGGATCCCGTAGAAGATGATCGTCGTCCGCCGCATCCGCCGGAACCGCTCGCCCCAGTAGGCCGAGGCCGGCGAAGAACACGATCCCGGCGATCACGAACCCGACGCTGATCATGCAGCGGGTCGGCCCGGCCCATCAGGAACTGGTCGGCGAACTTCGGCGGTCGGGTCCTTGACGAGCTGGAAGAGCGACTGGGTCGTCCACAGGCCGAGCGCCGCGTTGATCGCGATCCAGGTCGGCGCGAGCAGCCAGACGTGCGAGCTGCGGAGGATCTCGCAGGTAGCGGCGCAGCCCGGGGTGGGGCTCCGTCGATGCGTCTCGTCGTCGCCCGGCGGTCTCGGGCACGCCGAACCGGTAGATGCAGAACGAGACGCACGTAGATGCCCGCGTTGAGCAGGAAGCCCGCCGGCCGATGGACGAGTCCAGATCGGGCCGGCCGCGACGATGCCGGCGCCGAGGCCGGCCAGCGTCGCTCCCTCGAACCGGGCCGCGGCCCGTCCGCGGAGGAGCTCGTCGCCGGCGGTGATCACCGCGATGAAGCCGAGGATCGAGGGGACCGAGGCCGCGGTCGAGGCGCCCTCGAGGACGCGGGTCGCGCCGAGCACGACCAGGTTCGTCGTGAGGAAGGTCAGGATCGACGGCGACGACGCCGAAGGCCGGCCCGAACTGCATGACCCGGTGGTGGCCCGAGCGGTCGGACAGCAGCCCGAACGGCGGGGCGAGGATCAGCTCGGCGGCGAAGAACGCGGCGGTCATCAGGCCGAGCGTCCGCGGCGTCGACGTCGCGGCCGCCGTGTTGCGGCAGGTCGGCGAGGTAGTAGACGAGCAGGCCCGGTCAGGCCCGTGCTGAAGCGCAGGGTGAACGTGCCGACGAGGACCGCGCCGAGCGAGCGCGGCACGTCGCCGAGGATCCGATGGAGGATCCCGGCGGCGGCCGTCGTCCGTGGCGGTCTCCACGGCGTGAAGGGTACCGCGCGCTGCCCGGCGCGGCCACCGACGCGGCGTCAGCGCTAGCCGCCCGGACCGCTGGCCGGCCGAGCGCCACGGCCACGGCTAGACTGGCCGGCGTGACCCGTCCGCTCGTCCCGATCCCGCTCGCCCGGGGCTCGCACGGCGCGGTCGTCGCGCCGCACCACCTCGCGACGGCGGCCGGGCTCGGCGATCCTCCGGGCCGGCGGCACGGCCGTCGACGCGGCGATCGCGACGAACGCCGTCCTGGCCGTCGTCGATGGCGAATGCCTGCGGGATCGGCGGCGACGCGTTCTGGCTGATCTGGGACGCCGGCCGACGGCGGCGAGCTGGCGCTCAACGGGTCGGGCCGCTCGTCCGTCCGGGCCGACGCCGAGGCGCTCCGTCGGTCGGGCCTCGAGCGGCTCCCGCTTCGCGGCGGCCTGACGATCACGGTGCCCGGGCGCCGTCCGGTCGTGGGGCGACGCACACGACCGCTACGGGCGGCTGCCGCGGGCGGACCTCCTCGCCCCGGCGATCGAGCTCGGCCGACGGCGGCTTCCCGGCCTGGGACGGGTTCATCGAGTCGGTCGAGACGAGCGCGTCGCGGTTCGCCGCGCGAGCTCGGCCGGATCGCGGCCTGGTTGCTCGGTCTACCGCCCGCACGGCCGACCCTGGCGGCCCGGCGAGCGCGTCCGCCTGCCGGCCCTCGCCGCGACGCTCGACCCGGATCGCCGACGGCGGGCTGGGACGAGTTCTACGACGGCGAGACTCGCCGCAGCACCAGGCCCGCGGCGCTCGCAGGCCGCCGGCTCGGCGATCGGCCGCGACGACCTCGCGGCCCACCGCTCGACCTGGACGGAGCCGATCGGCGTCGACTACCGCGGGTGTCCGGGTCACGACCCATCCGCCGAACAGCTCGGGCTTCGTCGCCCTCGAGATCCTCAACATCCTCGAGCAGTTCGAGCCGCCGCCGCCGGACGCCTTCGCGGCCGGCCCGGCGCCGACCTGCGCTGGGTCCACCTCGGGATCGAGGCGTCGAAGCTGGCGATGGCCGACCGCGACGCGCACCTCGACCGACCCGGAGACGCATCGCGGCGCCGCTCGAGCGGCTCCTCGACAGGCCGTACGCCGGCCGAGCTGGCGGCCCGCGATCGACCCGGCGCCGGGCCGCCCGACCGCCCGCGGCGCCGGGTCCCGCGCGGCGGCGGGACGATCTGGCTCGGCGTCGTCGACGGCGACGGGCAACGCGGTCAGCCTCATCGAGTCGAACTACATGGGCTTCGGGTCCGGCGTCGTCGACCCGGCGACCGGCATCCCCTACCAGAACCGCGGGCTCGTACTTCAGCCTCGACCCGGACCACCCCAACGTGCTCGCCCCGGCCAAGCGGACGCTCCACACGCTGCATGCCGGGGATGCTCTTCCGCGACGGGCGGCCGTGGGTCGTGGCCGGCTCGATGGGCGGCGACGCCCAGCCGCAGATCCACGCCCAGGTCGTGTCGGCCCTCGTCGACGGCGGCCTCGACGTCGCGACGGCGGTCGGCGACGCCGCGCTGGTTCGTCGAGCCCGACCGAGCACTTCGCGCCGCCCGACGACGGTCCGCGTCGAGCCGCGCTTCCGGCCCGGGCTGCTCGACGGGCTCGGCCGGGCTCGGCCATCCGGTCGCCCCGAGCCGCGCCGTTCGACAGCGGCGCTCGGCCACTGCCACGCGATCGAGCTCGTCGACGGCGGCCCGGCCGACGGATCGGCATCGCTCGCGGCCGCGACCGACCCGCGCAGCGCCGGGCCTGCCGGCGCGCCTGGTAGCCCGACCGCGGCCGCGCGCCGCTGCCGGCACGCCGACGGCCCGTCGCCGCCGCGACCGTCGCCTATACTCCCCGGTGCCGGTGGCCGCTGCGCTCACGACCCGACCGGCCGACCGGCACGCCCAATCGCCCTCCGGGAGGGATCCGTGACCTCGAACGTCGGCCAGAACTACCCGTACACGAGCGAGACCGAGGCGGATCGGGCGCGGGCGGTCGCGGCGTGGTCGCCGCCCAGCCCGAGCTGGCCGAGAAGATCGCGGCCGAGACGACGCCGCTCGACGACGAACGAGCGCTGGTGGGTCTGGAAGTGCCCGACGCAAGGGCTGCCCCGGGCTCCTCCACGCCGCCGGCTACGCGCTCGAGAAGCACGCCGTGTTCGTCGTCTGCGACGGGACCTGCGCGAAGACGTTCCTGCGCTGACCCCTGGCCGCGCCCGGCGCGCCCGCCACCGATTGGCCTAGCCGATAGGCCAATACGGCTACGATCGGCGCATGACCCCGCGTCCTGGGCCGACTGGACCTGCCCGCCGCGCGGCGCCGGCTGTGGCAGGAATCGGCCGGGATCGCCGTCTCGGCGGCCGGCTTCGGCTTCGTCTTCGGGCTGGCGGCCGCGAGGCGCCGGCTTCTCGCCGATCGAGGCGATGGCGATGAGCGTCGATCGTCTTCGCCGGCGCCGCCCAGTTCGCGGCGGTCGGCTACGTCGTCGGCGGGCTCGCCTGGCCGGCGATCGTCCTCCTGACGGCGCTCCTCAACGCCCGCCACCTGCTCTACTCGGCGGCGCTCGCCCCGTGGCTGCGCGACCGTGCCGGCGCGCAAGCGGGCGGCCATGGCCCACGTCCTGACCGACGAGGCGTTCGCGCTGTCGATCGCCCACTTCCGGCGGCATCGGCCGGGCCGACGACCGGGGCTACTGGATCGCCGCCATCGTCTCGACGTTCATCCCGTGGAACCTGGCCACGCTCGCCGGCGTGTCCTCGGCGGCCAGATCGCGGACCCGTCGCAGCTCGGCCTCGACGTCGTCTTCCCGGCCGCGATGGCCGGCCTGTGCGTCGGGCTGATCACCGGCCGGCGCGAGCTCGTCGCGGCCGCCGTCGGGGCGGCGGTCGGCGTCGCTCGTCAGCCTGGCCGTCGGGACCGGGCGTCGGGATCGTCGCGGGCGGCGTCCTCGGCCCGCTGGCCGGGCTGCTCGTCCCGGCGCGACGGCCCACGAGCAGGCGCCGCTCGGGACGCGCCGGCGTCGGCCGAGCGCTACGCGATGCCGGCGTCGCCGCACGAGCCTTCGACGACGCCGCCCGGTCCGAGGCGGACCGGCGCCGTGAGCGTCGAGCTCGTCCTGCTCGCCGTCCTGATGGGCGCGGTGACCTATCCGTCGCGGGCGCTGCCGCTGCTGGCGCCGGGCATCGAGCGGCTGCCGCGCTGGGCGCTCGCCTACCTCCGGCTCGTCGGGCCGGCCGTCCTCGCCGCGCTCGCCGCGGTCAACGTGATGGTCGTCGACCGACCGACGGCCAGCCGGCCTTCCACGTCGGGATCGAGTGGCTGGCGGTGGTCGCGTGCGATCGTCCTGATGTGCCTGGCGGCGGAACCTGTTCCTCGGCCTGGCGGTCGCGGTGGCGCCTCGTGGCCGTCGCGCGCTGCGCCGGGCTGGCGCCTGACCGGCTCGTCCAGGCGCGCCGCTCAGCCGCGGCGGGCGTCGGCCTCGATCTCGACGAGCAGCGACGGGTCGATGAGGCCGGCCACGATCGACCATCGTCGCCGCCGGCCGGATCGTCGCCGAACCGCTCGCCGTGGGCCGCGAGGACCGGCCGCGACGGCGCCGATGTCGGTCACGAACATCCGGGTCCGGACGACGTCGGCCGAGCGCGAAGCCCGCCTCGGCGAGCGCCCGCTCGATGATGTCGAGCGCGGCCGCGGCCTGGGCGCCGGCGTCGCCCGGATGGCGCGACCGGCCGTCGGGCCCGGCGTCGGTCGTGCCCGCCACCCAGCAGGAGTCGCCGACGACGACCGCCCGGCTGTAGCCGGCGCTCGCCTCCCACGGGCCGCCGGTCGAGATCGAGCGTCCGGCTCGCCCGGCTCACGCCCGGTGCGGCCGCCACGAGGCGACGAGCGGGTCGCGGGCGACGGCGAGCAGGAGCGCCGCGAGCAGGGTCGTCCGGGGCACGATCGAGTCGACCTCGAGGTACTCGGCCGGCGAGTGGTCGTTGCCGCCGATCGGGCCGAGCCCGTCGAGCGTCGGCACGCCCAGCCCGGCGGTCGTGTTGGCGTCCGAGGCGCCGCCGGTCGCGCAGTCGGCCAGCGCGAAGCCGAGCCGCTCGGCGAGCGCCGACGGCGTGCTCGACGAGCCGGCCCGATCGCTCGAGCTTCTCCATCGGCCAGTGGCGGCCGGTCTCCTCGACGTCGACCGACGTCGTCGGGCACGGTCGTGCGCGGCGGCGATCGCCGCGGACCGCCGCCTCGGCCGCCTCGAGCAGCCTCCCGGCTCGTCGCCCGGAGGTCGACCTCGAGGATCGGCCTCCTCGGCCACGACGTTCGGCCGGATCCCGCCGCGGATGACGCCGACGTTGCGGTGACCCCCGGCCAGCGGCCGTTGAGCGCGTGGAGCGCGATCGCCTGGTGGGCCGCCTCGAGGATCGCGCTGCGGCCCTTCTCGGGCTCGACCCCGGCGTGGGCGGCCCGGCCGTGGACGGTCAGGCGGAGGTCGACGGTGCCCTTGCGGGCCGACACGATGTCGCCGTTGGCGCGGGCGCACTCGAGCACGAAGCAGGCGTCGGCCTCGGCGGCCAGCTCGCGGATGTGCGGGCTCGAGCTCGGCGAGCCGATCTCCTCGTCCGGGTTGGCGACGAACACGAGCCGCTCGAACGGCAGGTCGGCGACCTCGTCGTCGTCATCGACGCCGAGCGCGCGCAGGGCGAGCAGCGCGTAGAGCCCGGTCAGCAGGCCGCGACTTCATGTCGGTGACGCCGGGCCCGCGCGCGATCCCGGCCTCGATCCGGAGCGGGCGGGCACGGGCGGTGCCCTCCGGGAAGACCGTGTCCAGGTGGCCGATCAGCAGGACCCGCGGACCGCCCGGGCCGGCCGTCGAACGTCGCCGATGACCGTGTCGCCGAGGTGCTCGTCGGGGCGGATCTCGACGGTCGCGCCGAGGCGCTCGAGGAAGCGCGCCGGTCCAGCGGCCGACCTGGTCGACGCCGGCCTTCGTGTAGCTGCCGCAGTCGACGTTGACGAGCGTGGCGAGGTCCTCGAGGTAGGCCGGCAGCTCGTCCTCGAGGATCTCCTCGAGCTCGGCGAGCTCGTCGGCGCTGACCGCCGCGCCGGGGGCGATGCAGGGAATCCATCCGGGCGGAGTCTATCGGCCCGCGGCGGGCGGTGCCGGCGGTCGTCCGCCGCGCTATCCTGCCCGGACCGTGCGCCTCGTCGAGATCCGCCTGCTCGAGGGACCCAACGTCTACCGGCTCGAGCCGGTGGTCAAGGTCGAGGTCGCCGTCGGCCGGCGGCGGACCTGGTACGGCCAGCGCCAGCCCGGGTCGGCACGCGCTCGTCCAGCTCGGCCGGGCGGTGCCGCCGCGCGACTGGCCGGACGAGGTCGCCGCGCTCGTCGGCCTGGATCCGGCGCCTTCGAGCCGAGCACGGCGAGGGCCGCGGCGGGCCTCGCCGTCCACCGCTCGTCCGATCCGGGGCACTGGATCGTCACCTTCCCGTGGACCGGCGCCGAGCGCGCCCGGGCGATCGCCGAGGCGGCGCTCGCCCTCGCCGAGCGGAACGTCTCGCCGGCTCGGTCGGCCCGGCTGACCGGGACCCAGGCGCGGCTGCTCGAGCGCTGGCGAGCCCGGATCGACGACGCGAGCACGACGCCGCCGTCCTGGATCCGCGACGCCGACCGGCGGATCCCGATCGTCTCGATCAGCGGCACGAACGGCAAGAGCACGGTCACCCGGCTGATCACCCACATCCTCGTGCTGGCCGGCCGGCACGTCGGGACGACGACGTCGGACGGCGTCCTCGTCGACGAGCGGCTGGTCGAGCCCGGCGACTGGACGGGGCCGGGCGGCGCCGCACCGGATCCTCGGCCGGGTCGGACGTCGACGTCGCGGTGCTCGAGACCGCCCGCGGCGGGATCGTCCTGCGCGGCGTCGGCTACGAATCGAACGACGCGAGCGTGCTGACCAACGTCAGCTCCGACCACCTCGACCTCCAGGGCATCCACACCCTGCCCGAGCTGGCCGAGGTGAAGGCGACGATCGCCCGGATCACCCGGCCCGACGGCTGGGTCGTCCTCAACGCCGACGATCCGCTCGTGGCGGCGGTCGCCCGCCGGGTCCGGGCCCAGGTCGCGCTGTTCTCGCTCGACGAGTCGACGATCGCCGGCCGTCCGCCGGCACTCGCCGCGCGGCGGCCGGGCGTACGTCGTCCGGCGCGGTACGCTCGTCGAGGTCGAGGGCGGCGTGGCGACCCCGATCGTCGGCCGGTGACCGAGGTCCCGATCGCGATCGGCGGCATCGCCCGGCACAACGTCGCCAACGCGCTCGCCGCCGCCGGCGGCGCCCGGGCGCTCGGGGCGACGATCGAGCAGGTCGCCGACGGGCTGCGCGACTTCCGGCCGACGTCCGACCGGTCGCCCGGGCCGGCTCAACCTGTTCCGGCTCGGTCGGCGGATCGTGATCGTCGACTTCGCCCACAACGAGGCGGGGGTCGCGGCGGTCCTCGACGTCGCCGAGGGCATCGCCGGCGGGTGCGGCCGGCCGGGCCGCGCCGATCACGGTGATCATCGGCACGGCCGGCGACCGGCCCGACGACACGCTGCGGGGGATCGGCCGGATCGCCGCGGAGCGCGCCCAGCGGGTGGCGATCAAGGAGACCCACGGCTACCTGCGCGGCCGGACCCGGGAGGCCGTCGTCGGCGAGCTGCTCGCCGGGATCAAGGCGGGCGGCGGCTCGAGCCGACGACGTCCCGGTCTATCCGTCCGAGACGGCTGCGCTCCGAGCCGAGCTGAACGGCGCCGCGGAGCGCCGGTGCTCGTCGGCGGGCGGCCCGAGCGGCTCGGGTGGTCGTCCTGCATGTGCCACGAGGAGCGCGACGAGGTGTTCGCCCTGCTCGACGAGCTCGGCGCCCGGCCGATCGACGTGGCCAGCGAGCTGACCGAGCTCCTCCCGCGGCTCCAGGACCGACCGCGCCGCTAGGCCGCGAGGCGGCTCCGGGGTCGCCTAGTCCTCGGCGAGGACGATGACCCGGTCGGCGGCCGTCGAACGTGACCTGACCGCCCTTGGGCGGGTTCACCGACACGCCGTACGAGGCTGCCGCGTCCTCGGCCCGGGCGAAGATCCGGTAGCCGAAGGCGACCTCGCCGCGCCGGCGCGCGGCCTCGATGACGGCCGCGAACGGCACGGCGGTCGCCGAGCGCAACGTAGTCGCCGGCCGGCTTCAGGTAGATCTCCGAGCCCGCCGGGTCGAACAGGTCGTCGAACACGGCATTGAGGTGCTTCGACTCGGCCACCTGGGCGATCATCAGGCTGATCAGCCGGTCGCTGACGATGAAGTCGTCGGCGCGGGCGACCTCGGCCAGCGCCCGATTGCGCAGGTCGAGCATCTCGCTGACGATCGAGAAGTCGCGGTCCGAGCCGCGAGGCGATGTCGCGCAGGTGGAGCAGCGTGATCAGCGTCCGGGCGTCGCGCCCGGGACGGGTCGAGCGTGTCGTAGCAGAGCACGATGATGTGGTCGAAGTGTCTCGGCGCGCGAGGTCGTCGAGCATCGGCCCGGTCGCTCGTATCGCCGCTCCGGAGCGGCGATCCGCTGGGCGCGTCAGCCTCGCTTCGAGCCGCGGCGACGTCCGTGGCACTCGACGGCCGCCCGTCGCCACGACGACCGTCTCGGAGCCCGTCCGGCGACGTACGCGTCGAGCTCGCGGAGGATCGCCGGCGCACGATGGTTCCAGCCGAGGACGAGCGTCCGCTCGGGCACGGGTTCGCGCGCGGACGCCTGGCGCAGGACCGATTCGTCGAGCGCGACGGCGGGCGCCGCTCGCCAGGTGGATCTGGTCGTCGTCGGCGGCGATCACGATCAGCCGGTCGCCGGCGTCCGATGACGGTCGCCAAGGCGGGTTCAGGTGCGGCGTCCCGCCCGCCGGGAGCAGGCCGATGACCGACGCGTCGTCGTACGCCGCGAGCGCCTCGCCGAACGACCGGCCCACGAGCGGCGGCTCCTCGGACAGGTAGATCTCGTCGCCGTCGAAGTCGAGCAGCTCGGCGTAGACGACCGAGAGGCCCGGACTGGCGGCAGGTCTGGGCGGTGATCCGCGCGATGACCTCCTCGGACATGATCAGCTCGACCTCGTCGCGGCCGACCATCCGGGCGACCTCGAGGTTGGCCCGGTCGCGGATCTCGGCGACGATGTGGTACGGCTCGGCGGCGATCCGGGTCGTTGGTGATCGCGAGGATCGACTTGATCACGTCGGCGTCGGGCTCGTCGCCCTCGGGCGCGAGGACGATGATCGCGCGCGCCGTCGACAGGCTCGGGATACGCAGGTCGTCGAGGTCCATCGGGCTGCCGGAGCGGCAGACGATCTTCGTCCGGCCCGTGGGACCGACCCGCGCCCGGATCTCGTCCTCCATCTCGACCTTGTCGCGGTCGGCGAGGATGACGATCGAGCGGCGCGGCTGGTTCGCGTTGGCCTCGACGATCTCGGAGATCACGGTGAAGATCTGCTGCGACCAGCCGAGGATCACGGTGTGGTCGCGCTCGATCACCCGCGAGCGGCCCTTGCGCAGCTCGGCCAGCTTGCCCTCGAGGCCCGTGTTGAGGATGCCGATGAGGGTGCTGATGATGAAGATGCCGCCGAGGGTGATCCCGAACATCGCGAGCAGGAACCCGGCCGTGCCCTGGTCGCCGCCCATCGTCCCCGGGTCGAGGGTCCGCAGCAGGCCGAACCGGAGGAGGGTCGGGAAGTCGAGGTCGGTGGCGACGCCGGTCACCCAGACGACGAGGGCGACGCTGACGATCAGCAGCGAGCGAGATCGACGAACAGGCCGAGGATGAGGGCGATCGTGCCCCGGCCCATGAACTCGTCGAACCGGTAGCGGAGGCGGTCGCGCCAGGTCACTCGATCCACCGGCTGATGGTACCGATCGGGGTTGCGTCGCAACGGGCCGACCTGCATGATCCGGATAGCCCGGCCAGCCCAGACCGGCTCAGCCCGAGGAGCGTCGACCGACCATGGAGACGGCAGTCGGAATCGTCCTCATCCTGATCTCGCTCGTCGAGATTTTCGCGATCATCCGGATCGTCAGCAGGAACGCGATCGGCTAACCGGTCGCCCTCGGGCCGGCCGTCCGAGGCTCAGCCCTCCGGGACCTCGAGCTCGCCCGGGTCGGCGAACGCCGTCGGCCCGCGCTGGACCGCCGCGCCGCGGCCATCGCCTCGCGGTAGACGCCGACCGCGTCGTCGACGCACATCACGACGAGGTCGCCCGGGTGCGGCGCGCCGGAGCGCCGCCCGGACGGCGGTCATCTCGTCGAGGATCTTCTCGGCGTCTCGAGCGCCCGGCGCGGTGCCCGCCGGCGCGGGCCTCCTTGACCCCGGCCACGACGTTCGCCGCCGTCTCGCCCGGCTGCGCGGCCGCGCAGGTTCTTGTCCTCGCGGACGATGATCTCGTCGAACGCGGTCGCCGCGATCGCGCCGTACTCGCGCTGGTCCTCGTCGCGCCGGTCGCCCGGGATGCCGATGACGCCGATCGCCCGGCCTTCGCGCGGCCGGTCCCGTTGGTCGTGGCCGGCCCTTGCGGCGCCCCTGGCGCCCGGCTCGGCGGCGCGCCCGGACGCGCCTCGGGCTCGCCCATCATCCGCTCGACGAAGTCGGCCAGCTGGCGCATCCCGTCGACGTTGTGGCAGTAGTCGATGACGACCCGGACGCCGCCGACCTCGAGCAGGTTGAGCCGCCCGGGCGCCTGGAAGAACGAGGTCGAGAACGTCCGCAGGCCCTGCCGGATGTCGTGCAGGTGCGCGCCGGCGGCCCAGGCCGCGGCCGCCGCGGCCAGCGCGTTGGCGACGTTCATCCGCGCCCGACCGCCGAACGTCGCCGGGATGAGGTGGGTGTACAGGACCGGCATCGTCCGCGGCCCGTGGCGGAGGACGATCAGCTCGCCCTCGGCCGTCTGCTGGAGGCACGAACGCCGCGCCGCCGCGGCCGGTGTGGCCGTCGACCCGGTCGAAGCCGTCCTCGCCCTTCTCGGTCGCCATCGTGAAGTAGCACGACGCGGCCGGCGCAGTGGCGGCCCATCCGGGCGACGTGCGGGTCGTCGGCGTTGAGGACCGCCGTCCCCGAGCGCGGCACCGCCTCGACGACGACGCCCTTGACGTTGGCCAGCTGGCCGATCGAGTCGATCCCGCCGAGGCCGAGGTGGTCGCCGGTGACGTTGGTGACGACCGCGACGTCGTTGCGGTCGTAGCCGAGGCCCTCGCGCAGGATCCCGCCGCGGGCGACCTCGAAGACGGCCGTGTCGACGGTCGGGTTCTGGAGGACCATCTGGGCCGACTTCGGGCCCGGACATGTCGCCCTTCTTGATCAGCCGGCCGTCGATGACGATGCCGTCGGTCGAGGTCATGCCGACCCGCCGGCCCATCAGCTTGAGGATGTGGGCGATCATCCGGACGGTCGTCGTCTTGCCGTTCGTGCCGGTCACCGCGATGATCGGGATGCGGGCGGCGAGCCGGGCGGGAACAGCGGTCGATGACCGGCTTGGCGACGTACTGCGGCTCGCCCTCGGTCGGGTGGGTGTGCATCCGGAAGCCGGGCGCCGCGTTGACCTCGACGATCGCGCCGCCGGTCTCGCGGACGGGCGTCGCGATGTCCGGGCAGATGAAGTCGATGCCGGCGATGTCGAGGCCGACGATCCGGGCCGCCGTCTCGGCGATCTCGACGTTGTCGGGGTGGGCCTCGATCGTCCGGTCGATCGACGTGCCGCCGGTCGACATGTTGCCGGTCAGGGCGAGCTTGACCCAGGTGCCCGCCGGCGGGCACGGCGTCGAGCTCGAAGCCCTGCGCCGCGGACGAGCTCCTCGGCCGCCTCGTCGACCCTGATCCGGGTCAGGACCTTCTCGTGGCCGATGCCGCGGCGCGGGTCCGGCGTTCGCGATGTCGACGAGCTGGCGGACCGTGTGCTCGCCGTCGCCGGTGACCGACGCCGGGACGCGCTCGGCGATCGCCGCGACCTTGCCGCCGATCACGAGGCAGCGGTAGTCGTTGCCGGCGACGTAGGTCTCGACGACGACGTCGCCCGCGCGGCTCTCGCGCGAGCGCGCCGTGGAACGCGGCCCGGACCTCCTCCTCGGAGCGCAGGTCGAGGTGGACGCCGCGGCCGTGGTTGCCGTCGAGCGGCTTGACGACGCACGGGAAGCCGAGCCGGCGCGGCGGCCGCGACCGCCGCCTCCTCGGTGTCGACGACCTCGGAGCGCGGGACCGGCAGGCCGGCCGAGTCGAGCAGCCGGTTGGTCAGGCTCTTGTCGCGACGCGATGTCGACCGCGATCGCCGCACGTCCGCGAGGTCATCGTCGCCCGGATCCGCTGCTGGTGGACGCCCTGGCCGAGCTGGACGAGCGAGTGCCGGTCGAGCCGGATGTACGGGATGTCGCGGCTGACGCGCCTCGTCGATGAGCGCCTGGGTCGACGGCCCGAACGCCTGCCGCTCGGCGAGCCGGATGAGCCGCTCGAGCTCGGCGATGAAGTCGAAGGCGACGCGGCGTCGTCGGGTGCGACGAGGTGGTTGACGAGCGCGACGGCGATCTTGCCGGCCTCGATCCCGACCTGCTCCTCGCGGTACTCGTAGATCACGTTGTACTGGCCGTACTCGCCCGGCCGAGCGGGTCTTGCCGTGGCGGACGTCGGTGCCGGCGAGGTTCTGGAGCTCGAGCGCGATGTGCTCGGCGACGTGGCCGGCCCAGGTGCCCTCGCGCAGCCGGGTGATGAACCCGCCGCGCCGGCCGAGCGAGCAGGCGTGGTCCTCGAGCGACGGCAGGAGCTCGACGAGGCGCCTCGATGAAGCCCGGGATCGTGTTCGACGGGTACTCCTCGAGGACGCCGAGGTCGACGAGCATCCGGACGACCGGCTCGCGCGCCCAGTAGTTCGGGCCGCGCAGGACCCGGGTCTCGAGGATCGCGCAGCGTCGGCTCGCGGGCCGGTCGGCGGCCGGCCGCTGGCGGCCGCGCCGGCCGCGCGGGCCGCGCCTTCGGGCGCGTCGGTCGCCCCGGCGCTGCGGTCCGGGCCCGGGTCCGCCGTGGTCGGCGCGCGGTCACCGTCGCCGATCGGTCGGCCAGCTCGAGGCGGCCTCGCCGCCCGGCAGCGCGCGCAGGGCCGGGGTCGCGACCCGGTGGCGGCGCCGCAGGTCGAACCGGTAGCCGGCCGGCAGCGAGTGCAGGACGACGTTGCTGATCATCAGCGGCCGGTGGCCGCGGACCTCCCAGGCGTCGGTCTCGGAGGCGGACGCCGTCGACGATCGTGACGCTGCCCCGGCCGATGACCTCCATGACGTGGTCCGGCCCGACGACGCCGGCCGTGTCCTCGTCGACGCCGAGGCCGAGCAGGCTCGGGTTCTGGGCGATCAGGCTGAGCAGCCGGCCGAGCCGGTTCCGCTGCTGGAAGTGCTGGTCGACGATCACGCCCGGCAGCACGCCGAGCCCGGCGGCGATCTGGGCCATCCGCTGCTTCGGCGTCGCGCCCGGACGCCCCGAACGCGATCATGTGGCTGCTCATCGCCGAGGCGCCGGCGCTCGTCCCGGCGACCACCGCGCCGTGCCGGAACCGCTCGAGGATCGCCTCGGCCAGGCGCGTCCCGCCGATGGTCGAGACGAGCCGCAGCTGGTTGCCGCCGGTCAGGAAGACGCCGGTCGCGTCGCGGACCGCGCGGACCGCGGCGCTCGTCGTTGGCCTGCGGCCGGGTCACCGCGTGGAGCGGCCGGACCGTGCGCGGCGCCGAGCTCGCGTGAAGACCTGGCGGTAGCGCTCGCCGGCCTCGAGCCCGAGCGACGAGGCGGTGCTGATGACCGCGATCGTGGCGTCCGCGCCGCCGGCGAGCGCGACGAACCGGCTGAGGATGACCCGGTCGCGGACCTTGTCCTCCGCGCCGCCGATGACGATGACGGTTCCTTCGGGCACGTGCTGGACGACCCCTCCGTGACTTGCCGGAGAGGATACAGGAGCGGGCACGGCCGAAGGGTCAGGCGCCTTGCCCGTCAGGACGTCGCACGGTAGCGGCCATGGTCCAGGCAGCTGCGGATCGCGCGACCGGGAGCACTGGGTCGCGTCCACCCAATGCAGCGCGCGCGACCGCGGTTCGCTGCATCCGTGACGAGTGGGACGCTCGGGCGGGGGAGCCGCGCCGGCCGGCGGAGGCAACGCGGCTCGCTGCCCAGGCCCTGGGCATACTCATAGCAACTCAACTGCGCGCCGAACGTTACAGCCCGTTGCGCACGATGCAGGACCCGGTCGTGCGGTCCCAACGGATGCATTCAGCGACCGCAACGCAGCACTCGCAGCCGCGACCCGGCCGCGACCCGTCCGCGTCGAGCTTTGGCTGCGTTCTTGTCATGTGCACACCAGGCGATCACTCGGCAGCGCGGAGCGCTCGATTTCAGGCCCGGCCGGGTCGAGGTCGGCTCGAATTCATCCCGCCGTCAGCGTGGCTCGGGATGAACCCACTCGGTGGACGGGCTCCGGGCGGCCTCGGCGTCGCCGAACGCTCGCCTGGCGTGCATCTGTCGAAGATCGGGCCTGACCCGGACAAGTGCGGGCAGGGCCCACGGTTAGGCTGGCCCGTCGAGCTCCTCGATCGTCGCCTCGGATGGGTCGCGCGTCGCCTGGAGCCGCTTCGCGACCGCCTCGGCGCCACGCATGACCCGAAGGATGTTGCCGCCGGCGATCGCGCGCACATCGTCATCCGAGTAGCCACGCCGAAGGAGCTCGGCCAGGAGATTGGGGAACTCCGACACGTCCTCCAGCCCGTCCGGGAGCAGCTCACCGCCGTCGAAGTCGCTGCCGATCCCGACGTGGTCGATGCCCATGACCGATCGAAGGTGATCGATGTGGTCGGCGACCTGGCCGATCGTCGTCCGTGGAGCCGGATGCTCGGCGAGCCAGCTCACCTGCCGTGCATGCAGCACTGACGGCGTGGCGTCGGGATGCTGACGCCACGTACTCGTCCTCGGCAGCCATGGCCGGGGCCAGGTGCTCGGATACGGCGGTCGAGATGAAGCCCGAGAGGAACACCTCCATCACGACGCCACCGTTGGCCGGCACGCGCCGCAGGATCTCGTCGGGCACGTTGCGCGGGTGGTCGGTGATCGCCCGGGCACCCGAGTGCGAGAAGACCACCGGAGCCTCGGTCGCGTCGAGCGCCGCGGCCATCGTCTCCGCCGAGACGTGGCTCAGGTCGACGAGCATCCCCAGCCGGTTCATCTCACGAACGACCTCGACCCCGAACCGGGTCAGCCCACCGTGCCGAGGCTCGTCAGTCGCGGCGTCGGCCCAGCGCGTCGTTCGCCAGTGGGTCAGCGTCATGTAGCGGACGCCGCGGGCATGGAACTGGCGCAGCGCGGCAAGCGAGCTCGCGATCATCGAGCCGCCTTCGAGCGCCGATCAGCGACGCGACCCGCCCCGAGCCGAACGCGAGGTCGACCTCGTCGGCGGTCGTCGCCAACGCGAAGGCGTCGGGATATCGAGCGACGAACCGATGGACGATGTCGAGCTGCTCGAGCGCCATCCGCAGTGCCTCGAGCTCGGGCAGGACGGCGGGCACCCAGACGGACCAGAACTGACCGCCGACGCCGCCGGCCCGAAGGCGGGGGATGTCCGTGTCGATCCCGTCGACGTTTGCCCGGAGGTCGACGGCCGTCGTCTTGAGTCCGACCCGCTCGCGGAGCGCGATCGCGAGATCGTTGTGACCGTCGATCAACGGGGACGACGCGCAGGATCGCCCGGGCGCGGGCGACTTCGGGGTCAGTCGAGCCGGTCACCCCGCGAAGAGTACAGGCAGGTCGGGGCAGGCTGGTCCGCTCAGCGCTCTAGGCGGTCACCTGGAAGAGCACCCAGAGGTTGCCGAGCGTCCCGATGAGGCCGAGGAGGACGACCGCCATGAGTCCGACGAACTGGCCCCACGGCCTGGTCTTCGACAGGGCGCCGTAGACGACCGCCAGCCCGCCGGCCTTCCAGGCGAGCGACCCGAGGATGCCCCCAGACTGGACGACGAGCCCGATCGGACCGACCTCGGCGTGGACCAGGGCCGGGACCGCCATCACGGCGATCGCAAACGTCAGCCAGTCGGTCGCCTGGAGGAGGAGTCCGTACTCACGGAGCGTCATGGACGTGGACCCACGCTCCGGATGGGCCGGTCTCGCCCTGGCCGACGCGGCAGTCTGGCGACCGTTTCGGGCCGCCGCGTCGTGGGACCTGCGGTCCCGTGCCTCCCGTCCGATCGGCACATGATGACCCGGTTGGCGGTACTCAACTAGGACCTTTGTCCACAGATTTGCGAGTCAGTGGGGCCCGCAGTCAACGGCCGGTCCACGTCCGGTCCACGGGTTGCCCACCATTGGCCGTCGGCCAATGGCCGAACCGGCGCTCTCCACGAGCATGCGACAATCGCGAATCCGATGGCCGACCGTCCCGACCTCGCCCCTCCCAGCCGGACGCTCACCGGCGGTCTCGGGCGCGCCGTGACGGGATTCCCGGCCGACCACATCTCGCGACCGACCCGCCGCCGGGCAGGCGTCTTCCAGCGCGCGCTCCGGCGCGAGGTCTCGCGGCTCCATGACCCACACCGGCTGGCGGCGATGGCCATCCTCATCCTCGTTGCCGGCTGCATCGGGGCTGGGCTGATCGCCAGGGGCGAGCTGGCCGGCGCCGACGCGCGCGCCTACTGGGCGGGGGTCCGGATCTGGCTCAATGGCGGTAATCCGTACGTTCCGACGGGCCCGTTCCTGCCCTACGTCTACGCGCCGTGGATGCTCCCGCTGTTCGCCCCGTGGGCAATTCTGCCGTGGGACGTCGCCTGGTTCGTCTGGCGGGGCGGGGCGATCCTCCTCCTGCTCTGGTCGATCCACTGGGCGTATCGGCGCAAGCCGCTGCCGACCGCGATCGCCGTCCTCCTCCTGTCGTTCCCGATCGCGGCGAACCTCGACACCGGGAACATCACGCTGTTCCTGGCGTTCATGCTGTGGGCCGCCCGGTTCGTCCGCCCGCAGCCGCCGGGTTCCTGTGGGCGATGGCCACCTGGATGAAGTGGGTCCCTGCCCCGTTCTGGCTGATCCTTGCGCCGCGCGCCCGGGGCTGGGGGGTGGTCTGGCTGCTCGCCTCGGCGCTGCTCAGCCTGGCCATGCTGCCGCTCACGATCGTCCAGCTCCAGGCGATCTTCGGGTTCGGCGAGCGGCCGATCCGGCTCGACTACCTGGTCCTGCTCTGGGCGACGATCCCCTGGCTGTGGCTGGCCGACGACCCGATCCGCTGGCTCCGGCCCGCCACCTGGCGCGCGTACGTCGCGGGCTGGCGGACCGGCCCGCAGCCGATGGAGCGCTTCCGGACGTTCCTGGGGCTCGAGGCACGCTGAGACCGGTCAGCTCGCCGCGGGCGCGATCGGGACGGGTGCGACCTCGCTCGCGGCGATCGCCGGCTCGTCCTCGCGGCGGCGCTCGTCGACCCGGGTCAGGAGCAGGCAGCCGACGACGTAGAAGCTGGCGGTGACGAGATAGGCCAGGCGCGGACCGGCACCGTTGCGGACGGCGTGATTGCCGACGTCGACGATGGTGAGACCGATCGCTGCGGCGAACGCGCCCGACGCTCCCGTGACGACGTTGCTGATCCCCATGTAACGGCCCGATTCAGCCTTCGGGATGATGTCCGTCATGAGCGCCCAGTCGACCGCCAAAAAGGCACCTGAACCGACGCCGACGAGGACGACGAAGACGAGCGAGATCGACGGCGAGGGCGACCAGACGAGCATGGACATCCCAATGAAGCCGATCAGCGCCGCGATGTAGATCGTCCGCTTCTTGCCCAGCCGGCGCGAGATCAGACCCGAGGGCACGGTTGCGATCGCCCCGAATACGATCACCAGCGCGCTGGCGACAAAGGTCAGGTTGAGTGCGTCGCTCCGACTCAGCCCGAAGGAGTCCTGCATGTAGTAGAAGGCGATCGCGATCAGCGATCCGCTTGTCATCAGCAGGAATAGGCGCGAACCGAGGAGCCACATGTAGCTGTGTTCGCGGAGGATGTCCGTGCCCCACGCAGACAGGCCGACGCGCAGCCAGCTGCGATCCCCTCGCGGGATCCCCTGGCGACCATCGCGGACGCGTACGACCGTGATCACCATCGTGATGAACTCGGTTGCCATGACCACGAACACAACCCCCCGAGGGTTGTGGAAGACGTTGTTGAACAGCGCCACGAGCATCGCCCCGCCGCCGACCCCGAGCAGGATCATCAGACCCATCAACCCGCTGGCGAGCGCGACCTGCCTGGCCGGGACGAGGTCCGGCATGAAGCCTTGGAACGGCCCCTGGGCGAAGTTCGAGCTGAATTGGAGGAGGACGTAGAACAGCAGCACGCCGGCCCATGCCCCCGCCAGGTACAGCCCGATCAGGAAGACCATGTCGAATAGCGTGCCGACGACGATGAACGGCTTGCGCCGACCGATCCGAGAGCTCCAGTGGTCGCTGATCGCCGCCACGGTCGGCTGGACGAGGATCGCAACCAACGCTCCGAGGTTGACGATGATCGCCTCGGCGACGCCCTTGCTGACGGTCACGCCGCCAACGATCGGGGTGAGGTCGGAGCAGGCCTCGTTGCCGTGGCAGACCAGGTCGATCATCAGGATCGGCAGCAGCGCGATCCCGAGGGCGCCCCACAGGAGATTGATCGCGAGCCAGTAGATGTTGAGGTCGAACAGCTCGTGGAGCTTCAGCTCCTCGGTTGGGCGCCCGTCCAGACTAGCCACGTCGGCGCCCCCGGTCGTCCCCGCCGGTCCGTGCATCCCTCTCCCTCCGGGCAGAAGTCGATCGCCGTTCGGTTGGCGGCGATCCTACGCCGTTGGGGTTGTGACGGGAACGAGCCTGGCTTGTTACGGCCTCAGGCGGCGACAAGGCCGGCCGGCTCGAGGCTGACGGTCGAGCGGACCCGGACGAGGCGGCGGTCCTCGGCCCCCTGGGCGACGTAGCGGAAGAAGGACCGATCGAGCGAGTAGATCCCGGTCGAGGCCAACCGGATCCGGCCGAGCCGGAACGTGAACACCGGGTTCTCGTCGTTGCCGGCGTAGTGATGCGGCGTCCCGTCGGCGGTCAGGACGGCCATGTTCGCCTGGCCACGGAACGTGTCGTGGAGCGCCCCGAGCAGGTGGCCGACCGGCTCGGCCGGCGTCCAGGCATCCTCGAGCCAGCGCGCGCCGACCTCGGTGTCGGCCCGTCCATGGATCCGGCCCTCCGCCCGGTAGCGCCGACGAAGGGCCCGAGTCTCGCGCAGGTCGCCGTTGTGGCTGAACGCAAAGCGACCGGCGGGATCGAGGAACGGCTGGGTGTCCGCCATCCCGAGCGTCGACAGTCGCGAGGGCCGGCGGAGATGGACGAGCAGGCTCGTCGTCTCGGTTCGGCCGACGACCTCGCGCTGCGGGTCGTCACGGAACGAGCGCAGATCGCGGTACGAGCCGAGCGCTCCGTCGGCCGCCAGCCAGGCGGCGCCCCAGCCGAAGCCGGCAATGCCGTACCGCTCGAGCTTCTCGCTGAATGGCCACAGCTCGTCGAGCCGAAACGGCTCCGCGGCCCGGGCGACGAAGTGCTCGCACATCGAGCGGATGCTAGCGGATGCTCGCTTCCCAATCCGGGAAGTAGCGGCCGATGACGGTCAGGTCGAACGAGCGGAGGATCGACTCCTTCGGCTCGCGCTCGAGCAGGAACTCGAACGACCGCGGACGAGCTCGGTCGGATCGGCGGCGCCCGGGTCGAGCCGGGCGAGATCGGTCGCCGCCACCGTCACCCGGTGGCTCGTCGACGCGCCACCTTCCGAGACGCGGACCGTGCAGCTCCAGCCCCCATCGGCCGGATCGCACGCGACGTCGATCGTGGCCATTCAGCGTCCTCCCTGGCAGTGCGGGCACCAGAACGTCAGCCGGGGCAGCTCGATGCCCTGGCGGCGACGCTCGATCAGCGTGCCGCATCGCCGGCACGGACGACCGGCCCGGCCGTAGACCCATAGCGGCTGGCCGGCCGCCGCCGGGTCGCCGTCGGTCGTCGTCCGTTCCGGGCCGCGGCGACGGTCGGCGTTGGCGAGCAGCAGCCGTCGGGCGGTTGCGACGAGCCGAGTCAGGGTCCCGTCGTCCAGCTCGCCGACCGTCGCCCACGGGTCGACCCGCTCGATGAACAGGACCTCGCTCTTGTAGACGTTGCCGACGCCGGCCAGCGCCCGCTGGTCGACGAGCGCCTCGGCGATCGCCCGCCCGGCACGCGATGGCTCGCGCAGCCGGCGAACCGCCTCGATCGTCCCGGCCGGTTCGAAGTCCGGCCCGAGCAGGTCCGGACCCAGCCGGGCAAGGGCCGGGTGGTGCGCTTCCGCGCGGATCTCGAACAGCTCGACGACCGGGGCGTCGAAGCAGACCGCCACCGCGCCGGGCACCTCGAGGATGACCCGCGCCCGGCCGGCCGGACGACGCCAGCGCTCGCCGGGCCGATAGCGGTGCCACGACCCGCTCATCCGGAGATGGGTCCGCAGCTCGAGCCCGTTGTCGAACCGGACGAGGAGGTTCTTGCCGACGGCGTCGACCCCCACGATCGTGGCGCCGATCACTCGGTCGACCTGGGGGCGGGCGCCGGGACCGGCGACCGGGCGGCGGTCACCGGTCGCCCCACGAGGTACGGCCGGAGCCCGTCCGCTGTCCGGTGGAGCGTGTCGCCCTCGGGCATGTCGGGGTCAGCGGCCGCGGAGCGCCGGCCGCGGAGCGCCAGGCCGCGATAGCCGGGCACGAAGCCCGCCTCGAGCAGCGCAGGCCGCCACGGCGACTCGCCAATCGGCGCGCCGTCGACCCGGGCAACGAGCAGCTCGCGGACTCGACCGGCCGCCACCAGCGTCCCGAGCGCCCGAAGGGCGAGCCCGGCGACGGCCGGGTCGCCCGCGGCCGGGAACAGGGCCATGGACCGGCCGCCACGCTCGAGGAACAGGGCCGCGACTCCGTCGACGAGCACCACGTACGCGCCGGCGACCCGGGCAAACGGACGGCGGTCGGCGTCGTCGCGGCGTGGCCAGGCGAGTGCCGCGCCGTACGGGTTGGCCGGGTCCGCGGCGGCCAGCAGGTGGACCCGCGCACGGGACGGATCGTCGGCAGCCTCGCGGACGGAGCGCAGCCGGTCGATCGCGCCCGGCAGCGAGAACTGGGCGGCGCCGAGCCCGTCGACGAAGTAGCCACGCCTCACCCGACCAGCCTCCTCGAGCGCCCGAAGCACGGGATAGACGGCGCTGAACCCGCCGAGCACGCCTTCGGACGCGACGGCCTCCCTGGTCAGCACGCCGTGTCGCTCGAGCAGGGCGAGCGCGAGGGCGTGGGCACGCTCGGTTGGCGTCGCGCCGGTGGCCGCCTCGACGAGCGACCAGCGGCCGGCCGCTTCGGGTGGACCGAGGCTCGTGAGCCTGCCGGGACGCCGGCGGGCCTCCCGTCCGGGTCGTGCCCAGCGGAGCGCCCGGAGCGGCGCGAACGTGTCGTTCGTGAGCTCGCCGGCCCAGACGAGGTCCCACAGGGCGTCGAGCATCTCACGGTCGGGGCCACCCCCCGCGGCCGCATGGATCTCGCGGTAGAACGACGCCCCGCGTCGCCCGAGGAACGCCCGGATCGCCTCGTGGCGGGGCCCGTCCGGGCGCTCGGCCGTTGCCGCGTCGACCGATCCGAGGGCCCGGAGCGCCTCGCGACCCGGCCGGAACAGGGCGATCCGTCCGTCGTCGCGACCAAGGCTCCCGCGCCCCTCCCAGGCCACCTCGCCGAGGGCTCCGAGCTCGTCGAGCAGGCGCGGCTGGTAGCCCGGGACGCGCGCCGGCAGGACGTCCCGCTCGAGGATCGAGGCCGGGATCGCCTGGCCGGCCAGCTGGTCGACGACCTCGGCGAGCCGCTCAAGAGCGGCCGAGCCACGGAACGGGGACGCCGCCTCGGCCGGTCCCCCACCGAGGCCCGGCAGCGGTGCGACGCCCTGCCATTCCGGCAGGAACCGGCCGAGCGCCGCCGGCTCGACGGGTTCGACCTCGCGCCGGAGCCGGGCGAGCGAGCGTCGTCGCAGCTGGCGGAGGACCTCGGGATCGCACCACTCGCGCTCGGCCCCGCCCGGCCGGAACTCGCCGCGGAGCACCGAGCCCGCCGCGAGCAGCCGCCCCAGGGCGTCCTCAACGAGACCGACCGGCAGGCCCCAGCGCATCGCCGGCTCCGGCGACAGGAACGGGCCGTGCGTCCGGGCGAACCTGGCCAGCAGGCCCTCGAGCGCGGCGGTCGTCGGCCCGAGGAAGGCCAGGGGCAGACCGGCCGGGGGCTGGACCCCGACGGCGTCGCGGTAGCGGGCGGCATCCTCGATCGCGATCCAGCGGAGCTCACCGCCGATCCGAACCGCGACCGCCCGGCGACCCGCGGCCAGCTCGCCGAGCCAGGTCGCGCTGCCCGCCGCCGGCACCGCGCAGCGGGCCGCGACCTCCGCCTCGGACAGGTCTCCGATTCGTCGGAGCAGGTCGTGGAGCTGGTCGGCCGTCGTCGCCTGGCGCTCGTCGGCCAGCCCCTGGAGCGCCAGCTCGAGGTCGGCGAGCGCCGCCGGGTCGAGCAGCTCGCGCAGCTCTTCCTGACCGAGCAGCTCGCGGAGGAGGTCGCGGTCGAGGGTCAGTGCCTGGGCCCGCCGTTCGGCGAGCGGCGCATCGCCCTCGTACATGAACGCGGCCACGTAGTCGAACAGGAGCGACGAGGCGAACGGCGATGCCCGGACGGTCTCGACCCGATGGACGGCGATCTCCCGGCGGGCGACCCCGGCCAGCACCTCGCGCAGCGCCGGCAGGTCGAACACGTCGGACAGGCACTCGCGGTACGTCTCGACGAGGATCGGGAAGCTGCCGTAGCGGCTGGCGACCGCGAGCAGATCGGCCGCGCGCTGGCGTTGCTGCCAGAGCGGGGTCCGGGTGCCCGGCCTGCGGCGCGGGAGGAGCAGCGCCCGCGCGGCGTTCTCGCGGAAGCGGCTCGCGAACAGGGCCGAATCCGCGACGCTTGCCGACGACGAGCTCCTCGATCTCGTCGGCCTCGGGGAACAGCAGGGCGTCGATCCCCTCGAGCTCGGTGTCCGGCAGCCGGATCGCGATCCCGTCATCGGACCAGATCGTCTGGACCTCGGCCCCGAGGCGCTCGGCCAGGCGGCTCTCGAGGGCGAGCGCCCACGGCGCGTGGACGCGGCCGCCGAATGGGGTCAGCAGGCACAGCCGCCAGTCGCCGAGCTCGTCCCGGAACCGCTCGACCACGACCCGCCGGTCGGTCGGCAAGGCGCCAGCCACGTCGCGCTCGTCCTCGAGGTAGGCGATGAGGTTCTCGGCCGCCAGCGGATCGAGATCGTGGCGCTCGCCAAGCCTGGCGAGGACCGCCGTCCGTCCGCGCGCGCCCCGGCCGAGATCCGCCTCGACCTCGGCGACGAACGCGCCGAGCGCACGGCCAAGCTCGATCGGCCGACCGACGGCGTCACCGTGCCAGAACGGGAGCTTGCCGGGCTGCCCGGGCGCGGGCGTGACGACGACCCGGTCGTGCGAGATCTCCTCGATCCGCCACGACGAGGCACCGAGGGTGATGATCTCACCGACCCGGCTCTCGTAGACCATCTCCTCGTCGAGCTCGCCCACCCGCCGTCCGGGCGTGCCCGGCTCGCCGGCTAGGAACACCCCAAAGAGGCCGCGATCCGGGATCGTGCCACCGCTCGTGACCGCGACGACGCGCGCGTCCCGTCGACCCTCGACGACGCCGGTCACCCGGTCCCAGACGATCCGCGCCTTGAGCTCGGCGAACTCGTCGGATGGGTACGCTCCGGCGAGCATTGCGAGGACGCCTTCGAACGCCTCGCGGCCAAGCGATTCGTAGGGCATCGCCCGGGTCAGCGCGGCATACAGCTCGTCGACCGTCCAGCGGTCCATGACGGTCATTGCGACGATCTGCTGAGCGAGCACGTCGAGCGGGTTGCGCGGGACCGACGTCGCCTCGATCGCCCCGGCGTGCATCCGCTCGGCCACGACCGCGGCCTCGAGCAGGTCGCCGCGGTACTTCGGGAAGATGACCCCGCGCGAGGGGGCATCGACCTGGTGTCCCGCCCGGCCGATCCGCTGGAGCCCGCGAGCGACCGATGTCGGCGACTCGACCTGGATCACGAGGTCGACCGCACCCATGTCGATCCCGAGCTCGAGGCTGGAGGTCGCGACGATTGCCGGCAGGCGGCCGTCCTTGAGCGCCTCCTCGATGGCGACCCGCTGCTCGCGGGCGATCGAGCCGTGGTGGGCCCGGACGAGCTCCTCGCCGGCCAGCTCGTTGAGCCGCTGGGCCAGCCGCTCGGCGAGCCGCCGGCTGTTGCAGAAGACGATCGTCGAGCGATGGGCGCGGATCAGCTCGAGGATCCGCGGGTGGATGGCCGGCCAGATGCTCACCCGCGCCTCGGGGCCGGCCGCCGGACCGCCGGGCTGCTCGTCGAGCGGCAACGGCTCGCCGAGCCGGCCCAGGTCCTCGACCGGCACGACGACCGACAGCTCGAGCGGCTTGCGCGTCCCCGCATCGACGATCGCGACCTCGCGGCCCGGCCCGGTTCCAGCGAGGAACCTGGCGATCGTGTCGAGGGGTCGTTGCGTCGCCGACAGCCCGATCCGCTGGAGCGGCGGCGCCGCGGCCGGCCGGAGTGCCTCGAGCCGCTCGAGGCTGAGCGCGAGGTGAGCGCCACGCTTCGTGCCGGCGATCGCGTGGACCTCGTCGATGATCACGTGCTCGACGCCGCGCAGGCTCTCACGGGCGGCGCTCGTCAGGAGGAGGTAGAGCGATTCGGGCGTCGTGATCATGATGTCCGGCGGTCGACGGGCATGGCCGCGACGCTCCTCAGCGGTGGTGTCGCCCGTCCGGAGCCCGACCGAGATCGCCGGCGCCGGATCGCCGCGCCGGGCGGCGGCCAGGGCGATCCCGGCCAGCGGGGCGCGGAGGTTCCGCTCGACGTCGTACGACAGCGCCTTGAGCGGCGAGACGTAGAGGACCCGGACCGCGCCGGGTCGCTCGCGGGTTGCCGGTGGCGACGGGTCGCGGACGAGCCGGTCGAGACACCACAGGAACGCGGCCAGCGTCTTGCCGCTGCCGGTCGGAGCGTGGATCAGCGTGTGCCGACCGGCGGAGATCGCCGCCCAGCCGTCGGCCTGGGCCTGGGTCGGCGCCGCGAACGAGGCCGCGAACCAGTCGCGCACGGCCGGTCCGAACGCCCGCAGCGGATCGGCTGCGGGCTCGAGTCGCGGGGAGCTCGGCGGTGGGGCGGATGTGCGGGCGGCCACGGGACGCCGAGTATAGGCCGCACGACCAATTTCGAACAGATGATCGATAACGCCGAGGCGACCGACTGTCAGCCATGCGACAACCAGCGGGGCGCCAGTGCGACCACAACTGGTGGTGACCGTTGACCACACGAGGGTCGGGCATGCGGTCGCGCCGACACCCCTCGGAGGACGAGCATTCCCGTGACGACCGGAAACCTGGACTGAAGCATCGAGAGGGACGAGATGAACGCCTACTTCACACAGGAACTGACCCGTCAGCACCAGGCCGAGCTTCTCCGCGAGGCCGACAACGCCCGCCTGGCCCGGATCGCCCGGTACGGCGGCGAAGTCAACTTCGGGGGACCCGTCAAGCGAGATGGTCGAGTGCGCCTGATGGTCGCGCTCAGCGGCGCTGCCGCCGGCATCCTCGCCACCGCCTCGGTGGTGCTCGGCGCCGTCCACTGATCCGTTCGGCCCCGGCGTCGCCGGTCGTCGAGCGACACGCCAAATCGTGAAGGAGCGGTGAGCCACTACGGCTCGCCGCTTCTCCGCGTCCGGGGTCAGGTGGGGAGTTCGGACCCTGGCGGCACGATTGACCGGACCTGTGCGACGGTCAGTGCGGCCGCATCTTCCGCCGCCGTCTGGTCAGCGCTGACCGACAGGCCGGCGTTCGGCTCGTCGTCGTAGCGGGTCGGGAGGCGTCCCTCCTCCCAGCGTTGAGCTTCGTCGGCCCAGCGCTCGCGCCAGGCGAGCGGGATCTCAGCCGGCGGGTCTCGGTGCGCGCCGGCCAGCCAGGTCAGGGCCCAGGCGCGGGGCACGACCCGGTACACGTCGTAGCCTCCTCCGCCGGTCGCGAGCCAGCGGCCGCCCGCGTGCCGATGGGCCACCTCGTCGATCATCCGAGCAGCCGCGCCCATCGCCGTCGTCGTGACCCGGAGGTCCGCCAGTGGATCCCAGGCGTGGCTGTCGGCACCGTGCTGGCTGACCACGAGATCCGGCCGGAAGGCGGCCGCCAGGTCCGGGACGAGCCCGCCGACCGCGGCCAGCCAGGCCCGCTCACCGGTGAACGGCTCGAACGGCACGTTGACGACCGTGCCAGCGGCGTCGCCGCGCCCGCCGCTCGCCTCGCCCGTGCCCGGGAAAAGGTACCGGCCGGACTCGTGGAACGAGACGGTCATCACCCCGGGGTCGTCGGCATGGATCGCCTCAACCCCGTCCCCGTGGTGGACGTCGAGATCGACGTAGAGGACACGGAGGCCCTCGTTCCGGGCGGCCGCGACGGCCAGCGCGACGTCGTTGTAGACGCAGAAGCCGGAGGCTCGCGCCGGCAGCGCGTGGTGGAGCCCGCCGCCCGGGTGATAGGCATGGTTGACATCGCCCCGGACGATCGCCTCGACCGCGCGGAGCGAGCCGCCGGCGACCGCCGCCGCCGCCTCGTGCATTCCCTCGAACGGCGGGACGTCACCGAACGGGGCGATCCCAAACGCTGGAGGCAGGCCGGCGTCGGCGCCGAACCGGCGCACCGCGTCGAGGTACTCGGGGCGATGGACGGTCAGCAGCTCGTCATCGGTGGCCGGCTCGGGCGCAAGGCCGGGCTCGGCCCCAACCGCGCGAAGGAGGTCGATCCCCGGCCCGAATCGCCGCGGGGTCAACGGGTGGGACGGGCCGAAGTCGTAGGTCGTCGAGCGCGGCCCGAAGACGAGCAACGGGCCGTCGTCAGGTGCCGGGCGAGCCATGCGTGGCACGATACTTGGCATGGAGCGGACCTACACGACCCCCCGTCTCGACAAGCTCGGCGTGAAGCCCGGCGCGCGGGTCTCGATCGTCGGCGTTCCCGACTCGGACATCCGCGACGAGCTCGCCGGGCGCACCCACGACGTGACCATCGGCGAGCCGCTCCCGGACACGGACATCGTCCTCCTCGCCGCCGACTCTCAGGCCGAGCTCGGCAACCTGCCCGGCCTCCGTGAACGGCTCGTCCCGAACGGCGCGATCTGGGTCGTCTCGCGCAAGGGCCGCTCGGCGACCCTGCGCGACGTCGACGTCATCGCCGCGGCGAGGGCGAGCGGCCTGATCGACAACAAGGTCGCCAGCTTCTCCCCGACGCACACGGCCCTGCGACTCGTCATCCCGGTCGCCCTGCGCCCGCCGGCTCGGTCCACCGACTGAGGCTGTACCATTCGGAGCGATGGACAACCTGCTCGTCATCCTGATCGTCGTCCTGGTCATCGTGATCATGGTTCGTGGCCCCAAGACTCTTCCCCAGATCGGCAGCATGCTCGGTCGCGGCGTGAAGGAGACCCGCAAGGAGGTCTCCGAGTTCCAGAAGGAACGCGACGCCGCCAGCGCCGAGCAACCTCCGACGCCGCCCGCCGGTCCGCCCGCCACGCCGCCTGCGACGCCGCCCGCCTGATCGCGGCCTCGTCCGTTCGCGAACCCGTTGCCCGCGGGCAACGCACGTCGACGAATCCTTGGCCGGTGACCCTATCCTAACGGCCTCTGTCGGTGGTGCCTGCCCCCCGCCAAGGGGCCACGACCCGGCAGCTGGAGGAATCATCGATGTCCATCGACTCCAACCGCCCGGCCTCTCGCCGAGCGGTTCTCGGCGCCGTCCTGGGTGGAGCGGCTGCCCTCGGCGTCCAGGCGCTGGCGTCAGCGCCGGTGGTCCTCGCAGCGAACGACGACCCGCTCGCGCTCGGACATGCCGACAACGCAGCCACCGACCCCACGGTGCTCACGGCCGACCTGGCGACCAAGCACGTCCTCGAGGTGGTCAACAGCACGACCGATGCCGCGAAGACGAGCGTCGGGGTGCTGGGCCATGCCGCCGATGGGGTCGGCGTCGAGGGGACGTCCGACAGGAACGTCGGTGTCTACGGGGGCACGGCCGACCAATCCAGCGCGTCCGACTTCACCGACTACACCGGGGTCTATGGCTTCGTCGACGGCACGGGCGTCGACCAGAGCCAGTTCCTGCCCACCGGGGTGTGGGGCGACTCAATCCAGGGCGCGGGCGTATTCGGAAGCGGTCCGAACGGGGTCATCGGCGTCGGCGTCTGGGGCGTCTACGGCTACTCCGACCAGGACGGTGGCGTCGGTGTCTACGCCAATTCGGTCGCCCCGGCCATCGCCCTGAATGTGGTCGGCAAGGCCCATTTCAGCCGGAGCGGGAAGGCGAGCATCGGCAAGACACGGTCGTCGGTCAACGTGTCGGTGCCCGGAGCGAGTGCGGCGAGCATGGTCCTGGTGACGCTCCAGGCGAATAAGATCGGCCTCTACATCAAGGGCGCTGTCGCGTCTGCCGACAAGATCACGATCTACCTCAGCAAGAAACCCCGGACGACCGTCAAGGTCGCCTACCTCGTGCTGGATTGACGCCATGAGCGAGAAGGAGCTCCAGCTCCGGTTGGCCTTGATCCGGGCGCGAGGCGCCACGCGGACCGCGACCAACCGTCACAACGCGCGACTCGTCCGGACGGCCCAGCTCCAATGGCTGGCCCACGGTCCGGCGGCCAACGGGCCGGCCACGCTGGCCGAGCGGCGCCGCCAGATCCAGCGGATCATCGACCGGCGCGGGACGTCCGGCTGACCCACCTCGGCAGCGGGCTGGCGTGCGCTATGCTCGCCGCCCGATGATGACCCTCGACGAGCTGCTCCACCGGCCCGGGCCGGGCTCGCACCGGGTGACCCTGACGATCGGCGGCAGGTCGGTCGACACCCTGGCGGATCTACCTCCGGAGCGCGGCGGACTGCTGTTCGTCGGGCTGAACCCGTCGCCGGTGAGCGTCGACGCCGGCCACTACCACCAGGGCAAGCTCGGCAGGCGCTTCTGGAGCCGGCTCGGACGGGCCGGGATCGTGCCGCGCGACGTCGCCGGTCGAGGCGGCCGACGACGCCCTCGTCGCAGCGGGTCATGGGATCACGGACCTCCTCAAGCAGCCGTCGCCGCGCGACACGGCGACCGACGCCGAGCTCACCGCGGGGGTCGGGACGCTCTGGCAGAAGATCGCGCTGTGGCGGCCCGGCGCGGTCGTCTTCATCTACAAGCGGGCGGCGGCGATCTCGGCCGGTCGCGACCTCGACCAGAGCTGGGGTCAGCTCGAGGGCGTGGCGATGGGCGGGCGGCCCTGCTTCCTGATGCCCGGCCCGTACGCCGACCCGGAGCAGGTCGACGAGGGGCTCAACCTCCTGCGCAACCTGGCGAGCGCCCTCGCCGGCTGACCGTGGGGGGAACGATCAGCCGGCCGGACGCCTGCGGTCACTCGGGTGGAAGCTCGCGGTAGACGAGGTCGATGTCAATCCCCTGACCGCGACGGATGAACTTGGCGCCGTAGAAGATCACGAGACCGATCACCACGATCCCGATCATGAACGCCGGGACCCACCAGGCGTTCTTCGAATCGCCGAGGGCGAGCGGCGGATACGCGAGGACCGCGTAGACCAGGAAGACCATCACGAGGAACGACAGCGGCGCGACGATCTTCAGGACGGGCAATCCGGCGAACGTCACGTTGGCCGGCGAAGCCTGGTAGAGGTCCGGGCGCCGGCTCGAGAAGACGAATGCTGCGACGGCGACGATGACGACGCAGACGACGCCGGCCAGCACGCCGAGCGCCAGCCACGTACCGAAGTCGGTCGATCACGATCGACCAGGCCAGCATCACGGTGACGATGGCCATGACCAGCAGGATCGCCGGAACCGGCGAGTGGGTCCGCTCGTTCACCTCGGCAAGCTTCTCGGGCAGCAGCCGATCGAACGCCCAGGCGAACACGGACCGGATCGGCATGAACGTGTTGCCGACCATCGCCGGCAGGCTCCAGAACAGGAACGACCCGACGATCGAGCACGGTCAGGACCGGGATGTCGGCGACCAGGCTCGCGAGAAGCTGGAAGAAGGCCCCGGACGGGACCGCGTAGGCGTCGCTGCCGCTGTTCGCGGCGACCACGAAGTCGAAGCCGACGACCCGGAAGAAGAGGATGGCGCCGAGCGCGATGAACACGACATCGAAGATCAGCGCACCGAACATGATGCTGAGCTGGCGGCCCCGGTTCATCGCGCTCTTGAGCTCGCCCGACAGGTAGACCGACCACCAGTTCCACATCATGAACGTCATCACCACGAAGATCGCCGGGATGGTCGAGCCCAGGTCACCGACATCGGGACTGATCCCGGCCTTGTCGCCGATGACGTCGGCCGCCGTCCCGCCGCCGAACTTGCCGTTGAAGGCGTTGAAGTGCGCCTGGAAGTCGGCGTTGTTGCCGAACAGGAGGACTACGAACGCAGCGAGCGTCCCGGTCATCGCGATCACGAAGAACGTGTTCTGCCAGCGGAACGTCGTCTTCGTGCCGGCGATGAGGATCGCCGTCATCAGCGCGATCATCGAGAAGCCGCCGAGGAAGACCCAGAGCTGGTGGTCCTTCTGGTCGCTGAAGTTCCGGCCCCACTCGACGAGGGTGTCGTTGCCAGTGACGGCGCCGATCGAGACGAGGACGGGACCCAGGGCGGAAACGGCGAAGTAGCGGGCCCAGAAGGTCGCCCCGATCATCGCCGAGAGCGCCGCGCCGAAATTGCTGATGAGCGCCAGCGGCGGTGACAGGATCCGGCTGACCCAGACGTAGTCGCCGCCGGTCCGAGGCATGCTCGCGGCGAGCAGCGCCATCATGATCAGCACCGGGACGTTGAGCACGAACGAGATCAGGGTCGCCGCCACGAGGTCGGCCTTCGGGAACGCGCTGTAGGCCCAGAACAGGCCGAAGGCGAGAGCGGCGCCGACCGGCGCCGAGAAGACCGCGTTGAAGATGGTCGCGTCGAGCGCCGATGCCTCCCGGACGAGTCCGGTGCTCTGGCGGACGAACAGCTGGCTGCCCCCGGAACCCGACCCAGATGTGGCCACGGTGCCCTCCTCAGTCGCGAACCCGACGCGGCCACGGAGCGCTTGACAGGCTGGGCAGGCCGCGGTGATAGTCGAACACAATCGCACACGGTTCGTCAATCCTTGTTGTGCATTCGGGAGCTGCCGCGTGTCGGATGCTGTGAGACCGGCTGACCCTTCCGACAGCCCGCCGCGCCCGATCCCGGCCGTCGATCGGCGCCACCGAATCCTCGAACGGGTCGCCGAGGAGCAGACGATCCAGGTTGGCGAGCTGGCCCGCGATCTCGGTGTGTCGGAGATGACCATCCGACGTGACATCCGGCGGCTCGAGCGCGACGGCTTCGTCCGGCAGACCTATGGCGGAGCGACCGCCCACCTGACCCGGGCCCTCGACGTGGCGTTCAACGCCCGCGCGCTCGAGCACACCCGCGAGAAGCGGCGGATCGGGATGCGCGCCACCCACCTGCTCGGCGACGCGCGGGTCGTGTTCGTCGGGATCGGCACGACCGCCGAACAGTTCGCCCGGTTCCTGCCGGTTCACCCCGGGCTGATCGCCGTCACGGCATCGCTGCCGATCGCCAGCCTGCTCGGGACGCGCCCGGTCCAGGTCGTCGCGCTGGGCGGCACGGTTCGCCGTGACGAGTTGACCTGTGTCGGCCCGGTGGCTGCGGCCAGCATCGCTCGGTTCCGGTTCGACCTCGCCGTGATCGGCGCCGCCGGGCTGAGCGCGCAGTGGGGACTCACCGAGCTCGACGACGCGGAGGCCGAGGTCCAGCGCTCCGCGATCGAGCGTTCGGAGCGGGTCGTCGTCATCGCCGACCGATCGAAGATCGGCGTGGCGACCAACGCCGTCGTCGCCGAGGCCGGCCGGATCGGGACGCTCGTGACGGACGAAGGGGCGCCGGAGTCCGAGCTGGCGGCCTTCGTGGCGCTCGGCATGGAGGTCGTGATCGCCGACGCGAACGAAGACGATCGAGGTGCGCCTCGTGCCGGCGCAGGACCTGGCTGAGGAGGAGTCGATGGACGCACTGGAGCGCATCTTCGGAACGACCAAGCCGGTCATCGCGATGCTCCACTTCCCGGGCCTGCCAGGTCGGCCGCACCACGACGCCCCCGCCGGCCCAGGCCTCTTTGCCGAGGTCGTAGGCCGCGACCTGGCGGTCCTCCAGGAAGCTGGCGTCGACGGCCTGCTCTTCTGCAACGAGGCCGATCACCCCTATCAGCTCAAGGTCGGGCCCGAGATCCCGGCGGCCATGGCCGCGACGATCGGTGCGCTCGGCACCGAGATCAAGCTCCCGTTCGGGGTGAACATCCTGTGGGATGCGATCGCCAGCATCGCCCTCGCGCGAGCGACCGGAGCGCGGTTCATCCGGGAGGTGCTGACCGGGGTCTACGAAAGCGACCTCGGCATGATCGAGCCGCAGATCGGCGAGATCGCCGGCTACCGGACGATGATCGGTGCTTCGGACGTCGCCCTGTTCGACAACATCCTGCCCGAGTTCGCCAGCGCGATCGGCAGTCGCGGCGTTGCCGATCGGGCGAAGGGTGCTGCGTTCTTCGGCATGGACGCGATCCTGATCAGCGGTCCGGCCGCCGGGGTGCCGTTCGAGATGAGCCATCTGCGAGAGGCCAAGGCAGCGGCTCCGTCGACGCCGGTCATCGCCAACACCGGTGTTCGGGCCGATCGCGTCGAGGAGATCTTCGGCGTCGCCGATGGGGCGATCGTCGGGACGAGCCTGAAGGTCGACGGGATCACCTGGAACCCGGTCGATCGAGACCGCGCGATGCGGTTGATGGACGCGGTCCACACGCTGCGCTCCCGCCCGGCCGGCGGCTGAGCGGCGATGGCCCACCGGACCAAGGTCTACTTCGCAACCGATCTCCACGGATCGAGCAAGTGCTTCCGCAAGTTCGTCAACGCGGGCGCTGCGTATGGCGTCGACGTCCTGGTCCTCGGGGGCGACGTCGCGGGCAAGGCGCTCCAGACGATCGTCCGCGGGGCTGACGACCGGTACCGCTGCACATTCATCGGGACGACCTACGAGGTCGACGCTGGACCGGACCTCGAGGCCCTCGAGAAGCTGATCGCCGATCACGGCTACTACCCCTACCGGGCAGAGGCCGGCGAGCTCGAGGCGCGAAGGACCGACGGGAGCCTCGACGGCCTGTTCGTCGAGCTCATGCGGGCGCGCCTCACCGACTGGCTGACGCTTGCCGACGAGCGGCTCCGGCCGGCCGGCCGGCGGCTCTACTTCATGCTCGGGAACGACGACCCGATCGAGCTTCGGCCCCTGCTGGACGGCGCGCCGTGGGGCGTCCACGACGAGGGCAAGGTCGTCATGCTGGACGACGACCACGAGATGATCTCCTGGGGCTACTCGAACATCACCCCATGGCACACCCACCGCGAGATGACCGAGGATCAGCTGGCGGCCGCGCTGGGCGGTATGGCCAGCCAGCTCCAGGCGCCCGAGCGCGCCATCGTCAACGTCCATGTCCCGCCGTTCGGGAGCGGCCTCGACGAGGCGCCGATGCTCGACGCGAACCTGACGGTCCAGACCGCGGCCGGCCAGGTCAAGTTCGCCCCCGTCGGGAGCACGGCGGTTCGCGACTTCCTGCTCGCCGTCCAGCCACTCCTCGGCCTCCACGGGCATATCCACGAGTCGGGCGGCGTCCGACGGCTCGGCCGCACGATCGCGATCAACCCGGGCTCGGACTACGGCACCGGCGTGCTGAACGGGGCGCTGATCACCCTGGAGCGGGACAAGGTGGCGGCCCACCAGCTCGTCCGCGGCTGAGCTGATGACCCGGAGGCCGAGCGGCGACCTGCTCGTCGCAATCGACGTCGGGACGTCAGGTGCGCGCGCCGTCGCGTTCGACCTCGACGGCCGGCGTCTGGTCGAGGCCCGTCGCAGCTACCCGACGACGCAGCCCCGCGAGGGCTGGGCAGAGCAGGACGGCCGGGCCTGGCGATCGGCCGCCATCGGAGCCCTCGGGGACCTGGTGCGTCGGCTGGCAGCCGACGGCCTCGGCCGCGGGAGCGACGTCCGGGCGATCGGACTCACCGGGCAATGCCCCTCGGTGGTCCTCGTGGACCGGCGCGGCGAGCCGGTGACGGCCGGCCTGATCTACCGTGACAACCGGGCGACCGCCGAGGCCGAGGCCATCCGCGCGCGATACGGCGACGCCACGATCCATCGTCGGACCGGGCACCTCCCGTCGGCGTTCCACATCGCCCCGAAGCTCATCTGGCTGCGCGACCACGAGCCGGACTCGTTCGCCCGGGCAGCCCTCGCCCTCCAGCCCCGCGACCTGGTGGCAATGACGCTGACCGGCGAGGCCGCCACCGACGGGACCCACGCCGCGGCCACCCTGGTCTACGACCTCCGACGCGGGGCGTGGGATCACGGGCTCATGGGCGAGCTCGGGCTCGATCCGGCCTTGTTTCCGTCCGTCCACCGATCGGACCGCATCGTGGGCGGGCTGCGCGCGGCCATCGCCGGCCGGGTCGGGCTCGCTCGAGGCCTGCCGGTGGTCCTTGGCGGCGCCGACAGCCAGGCCTGCGCGCTCGGGGCCGGCGTCGTGGCCCCGGGAGCGGTCAGCGAGATGGCCGGGTCATCGACCTGCCTCAACGCGGCGGTCCCGGAACCGCTCGACATCCTGCCAGTCACCCACTACCCGCACGTTATCCCCGGACCGTTTACCACCGAGACGGGGATCAACACGACCGGGGCGGCGGTCGCCTGGACAGCGGGTCTGCTCTACGGAGGCCGGTCCGGTCGACCCGCGGCAGCCGACTTCGCCCGGCTCGATGCCGAGGCGGCTGCCGTCGCTCCCGGGGCGGACGGCGTCGTTGCGCTGCCTGTCCTGGGCGACGGCGAGCGGACCGATCCCGACCTGCGCGGCGCGATCGTCGGGCTCTCGCTCCGGCATGGCCGCGCCGTCATCGCCCGGGCCGTCCTCGAGGGAGTCGTCTTCGCGATCGCCGACCAGCTCGACCTGCTCCGTGCGGGCAGTGCACCGGTGACCGAGCTGCGAGTGTCGGGCGGTGACACGCGCCTCGCAGGCTGGACGAGGATCAAGGCCGACATCCTCGACATCCCGGTTCGAACGGTTGCGGGCGACGCCGCGGTGACCGGGGTGGCCATGCTCGCGGGGATCGGCGTCGGCGTCTACGGGGACTCGACCGAGGCGATCGAGCGCTGCGTTCGGTTCGAGCCCCCGATCGAGCCGAACCGTCGGACGCGCGAGCCATACGCCCGGGCCCGCGCAGCCTACCGCGATCTCATGGAGACCCATGCTCTCCGCCGAACCGGCGTCGCCGACCGGCCGACGACGAGGAGCTGAGATGCACGTCCGCCTTGGGATCAACACGTGCTTCGCGGTCAAGCGCTGGCCGCGACCAGAGGACTGGGTGCCGGTCGTCCGCGACCGGCTCGGGTTGCGACTCGTCCAGCATTCGTTCGACCTCGTCCCGGCCGGATCCTCCCCGGCCGACGCCGGTGCAATCGCGAGCTTCGTCGGCGACGCCGGCCTGGAGGTCCACTCGACGTTCACCGGGCTCGCCGCCTACTCGGAGAACCTGCTCCTGGGCCCCGATCCGGCCAGTCGGGCAGCGGCGCTCGCGTGGTACGGCTGGGCGATCGACTGGACGGCCGCCTTGGGCGGGCGAGCCACGGGCGGGCACGTCGGAGCGTTCAGCGTCCCGGACTGGGTCGATCCGGTGCGCCGCGCCGAGCGCTGGTCGGACCTTCAACGGGCTCTCGATCGACTGGCACGGCGGGCTCGCGTGGCCGGGCTCGAGTACCTCATGGTCGAGAACCTGGCCGCTGCCCGCGAGCCGTCGACGCTGGCGATGTTCCGGGATTTCCTGACCGACGGCAGCGAGGAGGCCGTCCCGATCCGGCTCTGCCTCGACGTCGGTCACATGTGCGTGCCCGGCACGTCGGGCGACGATCGCGATCCCTATGCCTGGGCGCGCGCGCTCGGCCGGTCCGCCCCGGTGGTCCAGCTTCAGCAATCCGACGCGGCGGGCGACCACCATTGGCCGTTTACCCCGGAGCGGAACGCCGCCGGTCGGATCGACGCCGATCGGCTGCTCCAAGCGCTCGAGGCGGGCGGTGTCGAGGAGACCACCCTGATCCTCGAGATGATCCCACCGTTCGAGCAGGACGACGCGACGGTCGTCGACGACCTCGTGGCGTCGGTCGCGTATTGGCGCGAAGCGCTGTCCCGTCGCGGTTTGGCGGATGACGGCGGTTAGCGGCGCGCCTCTTCGGGTGTCTCGTACCAGCGCACTCGCTCGCCGATGCCGGCGCGCGCCCTCCAGCCGAGCGACTTCGGTGCCGCGGCAATCTCGGCCATCAGCGCCGTCACCTGGTCATCCACTCGGTACGGCGCATCGGCAGCCCGTAAGGTCGCCGCGAGCTCGGCGACCGCCCGAAGGTTTCGCTCCACCGTGTGGCAGAACCCCCAGTCGGCGCCCAGGACGGCACGGATCCGGATGAGGTCGATCGGAGCCGGCGAGCCATCGGGACCAGGCGCGGCCGAGAGCCGGCCGGCCCGCGCGAGCGGGTGGTCGGCCAGCAGGCAGGCGGCATCGCCGAGGTCCTTCTGGTTCGTCTCCCAGATCTGGAGCTTGGTCAGCAGCAGATCGGCCAGGTCGAGCGTCGGACCGTCGGTCGCAAGCCGATCCCTGAGCTCGAGCGTGTGGGACATCGCCAGCCGGTCGATCACGATGTCGACCGACCAGCGTCCGTCGGGCGCCGAGTAGACGAGCCGCTGGGCGCCGTGGATCGCGTTGAACAGCTTGTCGCCGACGTAACCCTGGCCATCGAGCAACCGACGGAGAGCCGCGGCATCCTTGCCATGCGTCACGAGGTCGAAGTCGCGATAGTCGCGCGCGAACGGCGGCTGGGCGGCGGTCGGACACTGGATCAGGACGGCGACCCCGCCCATCAGTCGTACGCGGAGCTGCTGATCCGTCGCCAGCCCGACGATCCGCCGGGCCTCGGCCTCGATCTCCGCGCTCGGCGGGGCTGGGGCCGGGTCGCCGGAGGGCTGGCTCATGGCCGGTCAGTCTAGCGACCGGACGCCGGGGTCGAGCAGGACGAGGCCGTGGCCCGGGACGATCCGGCGCACCGTGCCGTCGGCCACGAGGGCGTCGATCCGGGCAGCCGTCGCGCGTTGGGCATCGGGGTCGCCCTCCGGCGGCAGGACGAGGGTCGGGCGATCGGTCAACGCGTCGCCCGCGATCAGCGTTCCGTCGGACGCCAGGAACGACAGGTGGTCGGGGCGGTGACCCGGCGTCGCGACGACGGTCAGGGCGGCCTCGCTCCCGGCGGCGACGAGCGCTCCGTCGAGCGCCTCGAGCACTGCCCAGCTCAACGACGCGCCGGCGCCGGGTCCGGCCACGATCGGTGCCTCAGTCCGCTCCTTGAGCTCGGCCGAACCTGCGGCGTGACCCGGGTCGACGTGGGTGAGCGCGATCGCCACGATCCGGCCGCCATCCGTCGCCACCTCGGCTTCGATCGCGTCGAGGAAGTCCTCACCCGGGTCACCCGGGTCGACGACGACGACCTCGTCACGGCCGACGAGGACGGTGTTGGCCGGTCGACCGGCGGGCCCGAACGCGCTCTGGCCGGTCATCACCCGCAGACCCGGCTCGATCCGCTCGACCTGGATCGCCGGCTCCGGGGCGCGGGCCAGGCCCGCCTGGATGTCCTCGAACGACCGCGCGCGCTCGAGCCGCTGGAGCGTGGTCGAGGTCGGCGGCCAGAGCGCGATCGAGCCGGTGGCCATCGCCGCCAACGCGGCCCGCGGCGTGAGCCAGTCGTGCGCCGCCACCTCGCGCGGGTCGAGCCGAAGGACCGCGCCGGGTGGCGACTCGGCAACGAAGAAGCGTGCGTCGAACCGGCGCGGGTAGGCCCGGGGAGTCGTCCATCGGGCGACCTCGACCAGGTCGTCGGTCCGAAGGACAAGGTCCGCGCGCTCGGCCAGCTCCACGAACGACGACCCGGGCGCAGGCGGCGCGGGGTTCTCTCCGTCGGCCAGCAGCACCCCGACCTCCTCCCAGGTCTCACGGATGGCCGCGATCCGGTGAGCGACGTGGAATCCCGGGTCGTCGACCGATCCGCGCGCCCGGCCGACCAGGCGCGGGTCGGCGTCTGCCGGCTCGACCCGGCCGCCGGGGAAAACGTGGAGACCGGCCGCGAACGCCATCGAGTCGGGGCGGCGAGTCAGCAGGACCTCGAGACCGTCCGGCCGGGACCGGACGAGCACGATCGTCGCCGCCGGGCGTGGCTCCGCCGGCGGTCGCTGATCGTCGACCGGCCGCCGTTCCACGGCGTCAGGCGGAGTCGGCGTGCGGCCCGGACGCCAGGTCGAGCACGAACCCGAGCAGGTCGATCCCGGGCTCGGGCTCGATGTCGCGCTCCGGCGCCCGGCGAAATCCCATCCGGAGGTAGAGCGCATGCGCGTCGACCATGAGCGGCCGGGTGAGGAGCACGAGCCGCCGACGGCCGTCGGCCCGAGCGCGGGCGATGCACACCTCGACGAGCGCCCGCCCGACGCCACGGCCCTGGGCGGCCGGGTCGACCGCGAGCATCCGGAAGCCGGCTTCCCCATCGACCTCCGACTCGGAGTACGGCGTGCCGGGACCTGGCACGTAGGTCACGCCGCCGAAAACGCGCCCCTCGCCGTCGACCGCGACGAAGACCGGACAGGCAGCCGCCCTCGTTCCGACGTCTCGCACGAAATCTAGATAGCCGTCGTGGCCGTCCTCGCCGACGGTCAGGTAGGCGGCGACGCTGACCGTCCCGAGCGCTTCGTACTCGTCCGGCCGTACCTCGCGAACCTCGAGCTTCATTCGCTGACCAGCAATGCCGCCAGCGCCTCCGGCTCGTTGACCGGCTGGCGGCAGGCGAAGTTCCGGCAGACGAACGCGGTCGGGCGGCCGGCGAGCCGGAACCGGGAGTGGAGCAGCTCGACCGCACTTGCGTCGGGCTCGACCGCGCAGGCCACGACGACGTTCGGGCGGAACCCGGTCCGGACCGGGGCCAGGAGCCGCTGCGTCGCGGGATCAGCAGGGTCGCCGACGATCGCCAGCTCGAAGACCTCCGCGAGGGCGAAGTCGAGCGCCACGAGCCATTGCGCGAACCCGTTCGGATAGCGCCCGAGGACGCCGCCCACCAGCGCGAGCGCGCGCTCCGCCGCATCGCGGTAGCGGCCCTCGCCGGTCAGCGATCCGACCTCGAGCAGCACCGTGACGGCCATCGCGTTGCCCGACGGGATCGCGTTGTCCTGGAGGTCCTTCGGTCGAGTGACCAGCGCTTCGTGTCGGTCGCCCGTGTCGTAGAAGCCGCCGGCCGGATCGGCGAATTGGGCCAGGATCGTGTCGGCCAGCTCGCGCGCGGCGACGAACCAGCGCTCGTCGAACGTGGCCTCATAGAGCGCGAACAGGCCATCGGCCAGGCTGGCGTAGTCCTCGAGGACGCCGTCGGCCGACGCCCGACCATCCTTCCAGCTCCGTCGCAGGCTCCCGTCTGGTTGGCGGAGACGACCGAGCTGGAGGGTAGCCGCGCCCGCCGCCAGCTCGCGCAGGCTGGCGGCCCGCTCGAGGTCGGCCCGGTCATCGGTCGCCTCGAGGGCGACGATCGCATCGGCCAGTGCCGCGAGCGCCAGGCCATTCCAGCCGGCCAGGACCTTGTCGTCGCGGGCGGGCTGCGGCCGCGTCGCGCGGGCGGCGAGGAGAGCGGCTCTCGCGGCGGCGAGCCTCGTCCGGACCTCGGCGGCCGTCGTCGACGTCATCGTCGCGAGCTCGTCGTCCGAGCGCACGCGGCGGAGGATGGAATGGCCCTCCCAATTGCCACCGTCGGTCACGTCATAGGCAGCGCCGAACAGGGCCGAGTCGGGCCCGAGAACGTCCCTGACCTCCTCGGGCGACCAGACGAACGTCGCCCCCTCCTCGCCCTCGGTGTCGGCGTCCTGGCTCGCGGCGAACCCACCGTCGTCGGTCAGCAGCTCGCGCGCCAGGTAGTCGAGCGTGCCGAGCGCCACGTCCCCATAGCGGCGGTCGCCGGTCAGCTGCCAGGCGTGGACATAGACCCGGGCGAGCTGGGCGTTGTCGTAGAGCATCTGCTCGAAGTGCGGCACGAGCCAGACCGCGTCCGTGGCGTAACGGTGGAAGCCGCCGCCGAGCTGGTCGTGGATCCCGCCGTCGGCCATCGCGTCGAGCGTCCGCCGGGCCATCGCCAGGGAGCGGCCGTCGTCGGCGCCCGCGGCCGCTCGGCGGAGCAGGAACTCGATCGTCATCGGCGCCGGGAACTTCGGGGCGCCGCCCCAACCGCCGTGGCGCGGGTCGAACGACTGCTCGAGCGCGGCGACCGCTGCGTCGAGCATCGTCCGATCGGGCAGCGTCCCGGCCACCGCCGATCCGCCGGCCGGCCCGAGCGTGGACGAACCGGCGATCGCCTTGACGATCGCGGACCCGGACCGCTCGATCTCCGGGCGCTCGTCGCGGTACGCCCTGGCGACACCCTCGAGGACCTGCCGGAAGGACGGCAACCCGTGGCGGGGCGTCTCCGGGAAGTACGTCCCGCCATAGAACGGGCGGCCGTCCGGGGTCAGGAAGACGCTCATCGGCCAGCCGCCGCTGCCGGTCATGGCCTGGACCGCGGCCATGTAGACCTGGTCGAGGTCCGGGCGCTCCTCGCGGTCGACCTTGATCGGCACGAAGTCGCGGTTGAGCTCGGCGGCCGTGACCGGGTCCTCGAACGACTCGCGCTCCATGACGTGGCACCAGTGACAGGCCGCGTAGCCGATCGACAGGAAGATCGGCTTGTCCTCGGTCCGGGCGCGGCTCAGCGCCTCCTCGCCCCACGGATACCAGTCGACCGGGTTGTGCGCGTGCTGCAGCAGGTACGGGCTCGTCTCTCCGGCGAGACGGTTGGTGTGCTTGCTATGCACCTCGTCTGACATGGGACCGATGGTAGCGTCGCCACAGCACCGGGTCGTTCGGCTACGCTCCGGATCGGCATCCGCTGGAGGCAGTCCCACGATGGTTCGCTGCGCGTCGTGCGGCCACGAGAACGAACCGGACCGCAAGTTCTGCGGTCAATGCGGCACGCGCGTCGCTGTCGTCTGCCCGACGTGTGGACACCACAACCCGCCGGGTGATCGCTTCTGCGGCGAGTGCGGGACGGCCCTGGCCGCAGACTCCTCCCCGGCGACGGTCGCGGACGACTCCTCAATGCCGACGGCCGCCGAGCCGGCCGGGGTGGAAGCGGAGCGCCGCCTCGTGACGGTCCTCTTTGCCGACCTTGTCGGCTTCACCACCGCCTCCGAAGACCGGGATCCCGAGAACGTTCGTGAGTACCTGTCGGCGTACTTCGAGACTGCTCGCGAGATCGTCGGGCGGTATGGCGGCACGATCGAGAAGTTCATCGGCGACGCGGTCATGGCCGTCTGGGGCACCCCCGTCGCCAACGAGGACGACGCCGAGCGGGCGGTGCGCGCCGCCCTCGACCTCGTCGAGGCCGTACCGGCGCTCAGCGTTGGCGGCATGGGTGAGCTGCAGATCCGGGCCGCGGCCCTGACCGGCGAAGCGGCGGTCAACCTCGCGGCGCGGGGGAAGGCATGGTCGCCGGCGACCTCGTCAACACTGCCTCCCGCCTCCAGTCCGCGGCCGCGCCCGGCATGGTCCTCGTCGGCGAGGCGACCTACCGCTCGGCCAGTGAAGGCATTGCCTTCGAACCCGCCGGTGATCACCAGGTCAAGGGCAAGGAAATACCCGTCACGGCGTGGCGGGCCCTCCGCGTCGTCGCCGGCGTGCGCGGCACCGGTCGGAGCACGGCGATCGAGCCGCCGTTTGTCGGCCGCGACGACGAGCTCCAGCTGCTTCGCGACCTCTACCACGCGACGGTCCGCGAGCACCGAGCACGACTCGTCTCGGTCGTCGGCGTCGCCGGCATCGGCAAGAGTCGCCTGGGCTGGGAGCTGTTCAAGTACCTCGACGGGCTCGTCGAGCTGCTCTATTGGCACCAGGGCCGCTCGCCGGCCTATGGCGACGGTGTCACCTTCTGGGCGCTCGGCGAGATGGTTCGGCGGCGCGCCGGCCTGGCAGAGACCGACGACGAGGCCGCCACACGCGAGAAGCTTGGCGCAACACTCGCCGAGTTCGTGCCCGACGCCGACGAGCGGCGCTGGATCGAGCCACGGCTGCTGGCCCTGCTCGGCCTCGAGGAAGCCCCGCCCGGACAGCGCGAAGAGCTGTTCGCCGCTTGGCGGACGTTCTTCGAGCGGCTCGCCGACCGCGCCCCTGTCGTCATGGTCTTCGAGGACCTGCACTGGGCCGATAGCGGGCTCGTCGACTTCATCGAGTCGATCGTCGATTGGTCGCGCGGCCGGTCGTTGTTGATCATCACGCTGGCGCGGCCCGAGCTGCTGGAACGTCGGCCGACGTGGGGCGCAGGCCGGCATCACTTCACGGCCCTCCACCTCGAGCCGCTCACGGACGAGCCGATGGCCGAGCTCGTTTCGGGCATGGCACCCGGCCTGCCGGAGGCCGCCGTTCGGCGGATCGTGGCCCAGGCCGACGGCATCCCCTTGTACGCCGTGGAGACGTTCCGGATGCTGCTCGACAGCGGGCGCCTGGAGGCGGTCCAAGGGGGCTTCCGACCCACCGGTTCCCTCGACCGGCTCGACATTCCACCAACCCTCCACGCCCTCGTCGCAGCGCGCCTGGACGCGCTCTCGCCCGAGGATCGAGTCTTGCTCCAGGGCGCCTCGGTGTTGGGCAAGACGTTCACGCTGCAGGGCATCTCGGCCGTCACCGAGCTCCCCTCCGAGGAGGTCGAGCAACGCCTGCGGGCGATCATGCGCCGGGAGCTGATCGAGCTCGACCTCAATCCGCGCTCGCCTGAGCGAGGCCAGTACGGCTTCGTCCAATCGGTCATTCGCGAGGTGGCCTATGGCACCCTCGGCCGTCGCGAACGGCGGGCTCGCCACCTGGCTGCCGCACGCTTCTACGAGACGCTGGGTGACGACGAGCTAGCGGGCATCCTGGCCAGCCACTACGTTGCCGCCTTTGAGGCCAGCCCCGAGGGGCCCGAAGCCGATGCGGTCGCGGCCCAGGCTCGGGTGACGCTTCGGGGCGCGGCCGAGCGCGCCATGGCGCTCCACTCGTACGACCAGGCCCTGGCGCTCTATCGACAGAGCCTGACGGTCACGGCTGAACAGGCCGAACGAGCCGCGACCCTTGAGCGCCTCGCCGACGCAGCCTACTTCGGGGGCCATTCCGAGGCCGCCAAGACCGCGCTCGGTGAGGCCATCGCCTGGTACGAAGCGAACGGACGCTCGGGCGACGCGGTTCGAGCGGTGACGCGCCTTGGTGCCATCCAGCTCCACGCGGGAGAGGTCACGGCCGGCGTCGCGACCCTCGTCGCGGCAGCGGATCGGATCGACGCCGGAGAGCATGTCGAGGATGCCGTGGCGGCGGGCCTCGCCTCGGAGCTGGCGCGGGCCGATTGGCGCAACAGCGCTCCGCCCGAGCAGGTGCTGCCGTGGGCCGAGAAGGCGCTCATCGCCGCCGAGCGTTTGAGCCTGCCACGGGTCATCGCCGAGTCGCTCAACACAAAGGCCGGTGCGCTCGCCGACAGCGGACGCCTCCAGGAGGCGCTGGCGCTGATGCGCGGCGCCGTGCACTATGCCGAGGCCCAAGGCCTGATCGAGGCCGAGCTGCGGGCGCGCAACAACCTGCTCTTCCTGGACCTCGATGACCCACTGGCCTCGCTGGAGGTCGTGAAGCAGGGGCTGGCGACGGCGCGACGGATCGGGCTCCGCGACTGGGAGCGCCAGCTTGTCGCCGTTTCGCTCGGGACGGCAGCACTCGACGTCGGCGACTGGGACTGGTGCCTCGCGCAGGCTGATGTGTTCGAGGGCGACGAGGTTCCGATTGCCTATCGTCTCGGCTTCGCCGGTGTGCGGACGACGATCGACGCCTTCCGCGGAGACCTCGTCAGCGCCGATCGGCACCTGCTCGAGATCAGAGCTCAGCTCACCCCGGACATCGACCCGCAGACGCACTACGCTCACACCTTGTACTCCGGCCTGCTGCAGACGTTGTCGGGAGATCCGGCTGCCGGCTACGCGACCGTGGCGGCGATGTTGCCGACGATGACCGGGACGTGGGCGATGGCCGCGTACATCGCCGCCGGCAACCACGCCCTCCTGGCCGCCGACGAAGCTGCGCTCCGGGTCGTCCGCGAGGGCTGGCGTTCGGTCGGCGTGCGGGGCCGCGTTGCCGACGTGAACACCGCGATCTTCGACGCCGCCGTGGACGTCTTCGAGGGACGAACCGTGCTCGGCGCCGCGGGCTTCCGCGCTGCGGCCCAGACGCTCGATGAGCTTGGGTTCCGGATTGACCTGGCGTTCCTGCTCATTGGCGCGGTCGGCATCCTCGGCGTCGATGACCCGTACGGGCGCGTCGCCGCGGACGAGGCTCGGGCGGTCATCGACGCACTGGGATCCCCGACGATGCTGGCGCTGCTGGAGAACGCGCGCCGGTCGGATCCGAGCACCCCGGCACGGACCAGGCAAGCCTCGGCGGCAGCAGCCGAGTCCGTCCGACCGACATAGCGAAGGAGCCGGATCCTGGCTCAAGGTCCCAGGGACACTCCCAGCGCGGTCGACGAGTGGCGCGCGTTCCTCGGCCAACGCTACCGGCGCTTCCTCGGGATCGGCGTCGGCCAGGCGGCCGTGTCGGCCCTCGCCGGGGACGGGCTGACGATCCCGCTCCTTCTGACGCTCGGCGCCCACCCCGCGGTCGCGACGGTCATCGGTGTCCTGCCGTTCGCGTTCTCGTCCGCACAGCTGCTCGTCCCGCGCCTGCTCCGGCGGTTCGACGGCAACCTGCGCGGGGTCACGCTCGTGATCCTGGCCGTGGGCGAGACGCGTGGCTTCGTCCTGGCCGGGTTGACGCTCCTCGCCTGGGCAAAGGTCCTGCCACCGACCGCCGCGGTCATCGCGATCGGTCTCGTGATGACGATGGGTGGCGCTGCGACGACGATCGGCGGGGCCAACCTGCTGGCCTGGTTCGGGGCGATCCTGCCCGATCCGGAGCGGCGGTTTGTCGCACCGAGGGTGATGGGCCTGAACCTCGGACTCGGGGCGTTCCTGCTCCTGCCGGTCGCGATCCTCGTCCAGTTCGCCCAGCCGGCGATCGGCATCCTCGTCTACGCGATCGTGTTCCTCGTCGCCGGCGTGGCGGGGATCGCCGAGCTCGTCGTCGTGAGCCGGCTGCGCCGGCCGGGCCGCGTCCTCGTCGCCGAGCCACCGACCCCACCCGGGGAAGGCTCTGGCGCAACCGTCGCCGAACCGGCGAACCGCCCGCTCGAGCGCTTCCTGCGGTCGATCATGGTCGCCGCGTTTGGGGCGGGGTTCGGGCCATACCTGTCGATCTACGCGATCAGCGTCCTCGGGTTGCCGGCCTCATTCGCGATCCTGCTCGCCGCTCTGTCCTCGGCCGCCTCGCTGATCTCGGCCACGATCGTCGGGGGGTTGCTCGGCCGGGGATCGTCGTCGCGGACGCTGCGGCTGTCGTTCCTGATGCGCGGCGGGTCGATGATCCTGGGGTTGTTGGCGTTCCCGCAGAACCCGGCCGCCGGCCTCGTCCTGTGCGTCGTCGCGATCCTGGCGAGCGCGGGAGCGGCCGCCGGCACCCTGTCGGCGAACGAGCGGCTGATGCGGCTGGCGCCGGGCCCGGAGCTCATCCGGGCGCAGGGCCGGTTCGTCGCCGGGACCGCAGCCGGGATCACGATCGGCCAGCTCGCCAACGGCGCGATCCTGGCGATCCTGCCGCTCGGCTACCAGGCCTTCGCGATCCTCTTTGCAGTATCGGGCCTGACCCGGTTCATCACCGCGGCGCAGGCCGACGTGTCGGCGACCTGGTCGTCCTCGACCCGGGCCTATCGGATCGAGGACCTCGAGGATCCCTGAGATGACGACGGGATGGCGCGGTCAGGCTAACGTTGGCCGGCGATGACCACGATCGAGCGAACCGTTCCGGGCTTCCTGCCCTCCGTCACCGGCTTCCACTTCGCGAACAGCTGGCCGTCGGGGCCGGCGCTCCGGTTCCGGGCGCGGACCCCGGGGCCGGTCCCGTTCGAGCTCGAGCTGCGGATCGGCGACAACGCGTACGGCTTGTGCGGGGGGATGGCCCTGGCGACGATCGACCGCGCGATCCGCGGACAGCCGGCGCCGCCCGATCTCGTGCCGCCCCCCGAGGGCTCCGACCTGTTCCGCGAGATCGTCGCCCGCCAGCTCGACAGCCTGGAGCTCGGGCTGGTCGTCCTGCGCTTCTACCGGGCCGGGGCGGCGAGCGCCGCTATCCGTGACGGGATCGCCGTCCGCCAGGCCTGGCCGGCGGTCCGCCGCGAGATCGACGCCGGTCGCCCGGCCGGTCTCGGGCTTGTCCACGTTGCGTCGGCGAACCCGCTCAAGCTCGGCGGCAACCACCAGGTCGTCGTCTACGGCTACGAGCTCGATGCCGCCGCCGGCACCGTCGTCCTACGGATCTACGATCCGAACCACCCCGACGACGACACCATCCGCCTGCGGCTCACGCTCGGCGGGCCGCACGGCCCGGTCGACTACGCCTACATCGCCGGTGAGGCGCCGGTCCTCGGGCTCGTACCGCTCGCGCGCCGGTCGACCTGACGGGGACCGCCCGAGCAGGCCCCAGCGCCAGGCGATGATCGTCGCGACGACCCCGATGACGAGCGCCGCGACACCGCCGACGAGGATCGCGGCCGAGACGCCGGCGACCGACGCGATCGCCCCGAAGGCGAGCCCGCCGAGTGGCGTCGAGCCGGCGAAGACCGTCGTGTAGACGGCCATGACCCGACCGCGGAGCGCATCGGGGACGGCCAGCTGGATCGCGGTGTTTGCGGTCATCGCCATCGCGATGCCACCCGCCCCGATCCCGAACATGCAGACGAGCGACAGCGCCATCGACTGCGAGAAGGCCATCGCGATCTCGAGGATCCCGAGCACGATCGCCCCGCCGACGAGCACGCGCTGGCTCGGCCGGCCGAGGAACGCGACCGCCAGGGCGGCCGCCAGTGAGCCCAGCCCGGACGCTGCCATGAGGAAGCCGTAGCCCTCGGCGCCGGTTCCGAGCACATCGCGGGCCATCGCCGGAACGACGACGCCGAAGTTCATCCCGACCAGCGAGACAAGACCCACGACCGACACGCCGAGTAGGACGACGTGGGTTCGCCGGACGTAGCCGAGTCCCTCGGCGAGCGTGTCGAACACCGCGTGGATCGTCCTGGGCATCGCCGTCCTGGCGACGGTCGCCAACTCGTCGGTCCGCATCGCCAGCAGGCTGGCGATGACCGCCATGAACGAAAGGCCGTTGATGAAGAAGGCAGTCGAGATGTCGAAGACGCCGATCGTCAGGCCGGCCACCGCCGGTCCCACGATCCGGGCGGCGTTGAAGATCGCCGAGTTCAGGGCCACGGCGTTGCCGATGTCCTCGCGGCCGACCATCTCGATGACGAACGCCTGACGGGTCGGCATGTCGATCGCGTTCGTGCAGCCGAGGGCGAGGGCGAGGATGACGATCTGCCAGACCTGGACCGTGCCGGTCGCGGTCAGGATCGCCAGGATGAAGGCGAGCGTCATGGCGCTCGTCTGGGTCGCGATCAGCGTGCGGCGCTTTGGCAGGCTGTCGGCGACGATTCCGCCGAACAGGCCAAAGATCATGACCGGGACGAACTGGGCGGCCGCCACGACGCCGAGCATGAACGGGTCGTTGGTCAGGGTCAGGACGAGCCAGCCCTGGGCGACCGCCTGCATCCAGGTGCCGATCAGCGAGATCATCTGGCCCGACCAGAACAGCCGGAAGTTGCGGTGACGGAGGGCGCGGAAGCCGTCGAGCCCGGTGAACGCGCTGACCGGGCTCATCGAGCTCGGCCGTCCGGCGGCCGGCCGAGTCGGATGGTGGTGGTCGGCCGAGGCGTGCGCTGCCCGATGCCGCTCGGCGGCGGTCTCGAGGTCGCCCGCGGCCTCGGCCTCGATCTCGGCGAGATGGGCGGTCAAGTGGGTCTGGCGGGTGCTCGCCTCGGCGATCATCGCCTCGAGCCGGCCGACCTTCGCCCGTAGCGTGGCGACTTGGCGATCGACCCGGGCGAGCGCGTCCTCGACGATCGCGCGGCGCTCGGCCGGGTCGTCCGACTCGCGGAACCGAGCGCGATTCCGGGCCCGAGCCGTCTCGTCCTCGAGCAGCTGGGCGATCTCGGCAAGGCTGAACCCGGCGTCGTCGCGGAGGCCCTTGATGTAGCGCAGGCGATCGAGGTCGTCGGCGTCATACAGCCGGTAGTCGCCGTCCGAGCGAGCGGCCGGCTCGAGCAGCCCGATCTCCTCGTAGTAGCGGATCGAGCGAGTCGTCAGGCCGATCTCGGCGGCGACCTCCTGGATCCTAAGGAGCTTCGGTGGGCTCGCCGGCGGGTTGTCGGTGTTTGGTTCGATGTCTGGAGCGCGCACCTCCACATTCTAGTCAACCTTGACGTTGACGTAAAGGTTACGGTTGGCGTCGGCTCGTGGTACCCGATCGCGGCTACCATTCGGCGGCGACGCGCCAGAGGAGACGGAACATGGACTACGGGCTCGTTCTTCCGACGATGCACGCCGGCGCCAGCGCCGAGGGGATCGAGGCGGCGGCCGAGGTGGCCGAGCGGGTCGGCTGGACGGCGGTCTGGACGACCGACCATGTCCTCGTCGAGCATGCCTCCGAAGACGAGTACGGCCGGATCTTCGAGGCGATCCTGACCCTTGCCCACGTCGGGTCCCGGCATCCGACGGTCAGGCTCGGCACGAGCGTCATCGTCGTGCCCCAGCGCCAGGCCGTCGTCCTCGCCAAGGAGCTGGCGACGCTCGACGTCCTGTCGCGCGGGCGGGTCATTGCCGGCGTCGGGATCGGCTGGGATGCGATCGAGTTCGCGAACCTCGGCGAGGCTGACCGGTTCCACGTGCGTGGGGCCTACCTCGACGAGACGGTCAGGCTCTGGCGCCACCTGTGGGGCGGTGCCACCTCCCCGTTCCGCGGCCGCTTCCACGACCTCGAGGACTTCGTGTTCGAACCGCTCCCGGCCCAGGGTGCCGCGCTCCCGGTCTGGTTCGGCGGCCGAGCGCCTGCGGCCCTCCAGCGAGCCGGCCGTCTGGGCGACGGCTACCACTCGAGCTCGACCTCACCGGCCAGGTACGCGGAGCGGATCCGGGTGCTGCGCGAGGCGGCTGCCGCGGCGGGACGACCGATGCTGACCCTGTCCGCTCGAGTCCGGATCGAGCCGGGCGCTGGCCCGGCCGATCCCGGCGATTACGCGCTCCGCGGGACGCCGGATGAGATCCGGGCCGGCCTCGCCGAGTGGGAGGCCCTCGGCGTCGACCACCTGGCGGTCTACTTCGCGTCGGTCACTCCCGAAGCGATCGTCCGCGACGTCGAGTGGTTCGTCCGGGAGATCGTGGGCGGCCGCTGATCCCGCATGGGGTCCGAGGGGCGGACACGGCGCTGGTTAGGTCCTCTCATTGATTAATCAGACTTAGCCATGCCGTCACCGGCATCCAACTATGGGTGTGGTGGACTGGTGATCGTCAAGAGCGGCAGAGGGACCCAGCCCGAGGAAGCCGCAGCAACCGAGCCTTCAGCCACGGTGCTAATGCGGGAACCGATGGAGGCTTCGGTGCTACGGCTGCCAACAGGACTGCGCATCTGCGAGGTGTGCGGCGGGGTTCGCGGCAGGACGCTCGACGATCGGCTTTCGGTCTGTCTCTGCCAGGGTGTGCGCTGCAATTGGTGCGGGACGGTTCGCCGCCGCCCGATCAGCGACTACTTCGATCCCGCCGACGAGATCTGGGTCCACGTCCCATGGTTCGGACTGATGGCCCACCGCTGCCCGGCCCCGCAGGAGCGGCGGACCGGCGAACACTTCACGCTGCTCCCCGAGGACGAAGGCTTTGCCGCCTACTCGGCCACGATGACCCGGCTCACCCTTCTGTCGATGGGCTTCGAGCACGGTGACGAATTGTAGTCATGCGATGCACGGCACCGAGCTCCCACCACGGTCGGACTTCGACCACGATCCCGACGAGTTCCGCGCCACCCTGGAGCGTAACCCGCTAGCCCGCTGGTGGCGCGATCAGGCCGGCGCCCGCGGCGAGACCGGCGCCCGGCAGATTGCGCGCGACATCCCGTCGGCCCGGGCCGACGACTCGAGCTCCGACGCCGGCGACGACTGACGACCGGCCGGAACCGAGGCGAGCAGGAGCTCCGCCCCGGACCTCACAGCCCGGGCAGGACCTGGAGATCGGTCTGGGCGGAGGCGAACAGGTCGCCGACCGCAGCGACCCGATCGGGCATCGTCCGAACCGTCCAGCGCTGGGGGGTCAGGGCAGGATCGTCGAGCTCGTCCCAGGCGATCGGCGCCGAGACCGGCGCTCCGGCTGCCGGCCGGACGGCATACGGCGCGACGAGCGTCTTGATGTACGTGTTCTGGGTGTAGTCGAGCCGCGCCCGGCCGTCGCGCCGGTCCTTCGACCACTCCCATGAGACGAGCTCCGGAACCGTCGCCGCGACCGCCCGCGACACACCCTCGACCCAGGCGCTCGTCTCGTCGTAGCCGTAGCGCGGCTCGATCGGGATCCAGACCTGGATGCCGCGCTTGCCGGTCAGCTTGGGGTAGCCGCGGACGCCAAGGTGCTGGAGGGCGGTCCGGAACAGCCGGGCGAGGACGAGGGTCTCGGCCCAGGTCGTGCGCTCGCCGGGGTCGATGTCGATGAGCGCGAACGTCGGCCGGTCCGGGGCCGTCAGTCGGCTCGTCCAGGCGTGGATCTCGAACGCCGCCTGGTTGCCGAGCCAGCCCAGCGTGGCCGTCCGGTCAGCCACGAGATGGGTGTTCGCGGCCCGCGATCTCGACACCGGCCTCGCGCCAGCGCCGGAGCCACGTCGGATCCGTCGGACGGAGGTCCTTCTGCCAGAAGCCGGGAGCCAGCGCGCCGTCGGGGAAGCGCTGGAGGTTGAGCGGCCGGTCCTCGAGATGGGGCAGCATCGCCGGGGCGATCTGTCCGAAGTAGGCAATGAGCTCGCGTTTGACCACGGGCGTGTCGTCGGGAGCGGCGGAGCCGGGCGGGAACAGCACCTTGTCGAGGTTCGTCAGCTTGAGCTCGACCCCGCCGACCGTCCAGCTGCCGCCCTTACCCAACCGCGTCGAGCGCGTCGAGCTCGGCCGGCGTCGCGGCGGCCCACTCCGGTCGGCCGGGCGCAGCCTTCGAGCTCGACGTCTTCGTCGTCCGTGCCATGACCACCTCCGACTCAAGCGTCCGGCCCACCTGCGTCTCCGCCACGGAGCTCGACGACCGGCGACTCGCGGGTCACCGTGAGCGGGTCGCGGCCATCGTCGATGCCCTTGTACGCCGACTGGCGGACGAGCCCGTCCCGACTCCAGCCTCCGAGCTCGGCGCGGATGACGAGGCGCGGCTCGATCCAGTGGACGCCGCGCAGGTCCGGCCGCTGGCCGGGCGACGGGTCGAACGGCGGGTCATCGGCGGCCAGCGCGTCGAGCCGCTCGCGAAGCTGGCGCCGCGCGCGGGCGTCGAAGCCCGACCCGACCTTCCCCGCGAAGCGCAGCCGGCCGTCGTCCATGACGCCGACGACGACCGCCCCGAGCTCCCGGGCATTGCCCTCCCCCGGCGTCCAGCCGCCGACGACGAGCGCCTGCTCGGGTCGCAGCTTGAGCTTGAGCCAGGCGGGTGTCCGGCGTCCCGGCTCGTAGCGCGAGCGACGATGCTTGGCCAGGACCCCTTCGAGGCCCTGGGCCTCGGCCGCGCGGTAGAACGCCTTCCCCTCCCCCACGACATGCGCGGCGAACCGGACCACCGAGCCGTCGCTGACGATCGCCCGCAGGAGCCGCTTGCGCTCCTCGAGCGGGACCCTGAGCAGCGACCGTCCATCGTGCCGCAGCAGGTCGAATACCTGGTAGACGAGCGGCGCGGTCGCGGCTTCGGCGTCGCCGGCGGCCGCCTCGGCCGAGCCACCCTCCGGCGTCCGACCGCCGCGGCCGTAGAGCCCCGGGACGCGGCCGCCGGTCGACTGCGAGATCCGCGCCTGGAGCAGCGAGAAGTCCGGCCGGCCGGCCGGGTCGAGCGCGACGACCTCTCCATCGATGATCGCGTCCTCCGCGCTGAGCCAGCGGGTCGGCGGTGGGAGCAGGCGCGGGAAGTAGGTGGTCGCGTCATGCCCGTTGCGGGTGAAGATCCGGACCTTGCCGTCGGCCAGGATCGACTGGACCCGATAGCCGTCCCACTTGATCTCGAACAGCCAGTCGGAGTCGTCGAACGGCCGGTCGGACAGGGTCGCGAGCATCGGCTCGATGAACCCGGGCGGGCCCGGGGCGGGCTCGGCAGCCGACAGGTCGATCTCCGCCTCAGCTGTCGGTGCACGGCTGATCCAGTAGGCGTCGCGGTCGGACTTGACCTCGTCATTCGTTCGACCGGTCTTGACGCTCGCCGGGTGGTCCTCGGCATCCCAGGCGTCGACGGCGGCCTCGTCCCGCTTGTGGATCATCAGCCACTGCTCGCTCTCGTCCGCCTCGAACGGCCGGGTCCCGGTCCTCCGGCCCGACGTGCGAACGATCGTGAACCGGCCGCCCAGCTTCTCGCCGTGGAGCCGAAACTTCAGCTCTCCCTTGGCGATCGCGGCGAGCGGGTCCGGCGTCTCGGCTTCGGGCTCCCAGGTCCCCCAGTCCCAGACGATGACGTCGCCGGCACCGTACTGCCTGGACGGGATGACCCCCTCGAAGTCGAGGTACTCGATCGGGTGATCCTCGACGTGGATCGCCATCCGCCGCTCGGCCGGGTCGAGGGTCGGACCGCGCGGGACGGCCCACGACACGAGGACGCCGCCGATCTCAAGTCGGAAGTCATAGTGGAGCCGGGTCGCCCGGTGACGCTGGACGACGAACCGGCCGCCAAAGCGCGGCCGAAGCGCCGTCGCGCGGGAGGCTCGCCGGCGCCGGTTCCGGCGTCCTGGCGAAATCGCGCTTGCGGCGATATTGCTCGAGCGGCATGCGGGAGTGTCGGGGCCCGGGTCGTCGGGTCTCGCCGAAGCCCGCGGCGGGCTAGGCGCTCTTGCGGCGGCGGGCTGGCTTGGCTTCGTCGGCCTCTTCGTCGGCCGTCGTCGACGTCGACTTCGACTTCGACTTCGCCGAGCCAACCGGGGTCGGCTCGCTCGCGCCCCGGGCGTCGACGGCGGCCTTGACGCTGGCCTCGAGGGCCGCCATCAGGTCGACCAGCTTCGTGGCCGGCTCCGCCTCCGGAACGGCGACCGTCTCCTCGCCGGCGACCTTGGCCTCGATGATCTGGAGGAGGGCCTCGCGATACTCGTCCTTGTAGGCGGCCGGGTCGAACTCGCCGGTCATCGCCTCGATCAGCTGCTCGGCCATCTTGCGCTCGGCCGGCTTGATCTCGGGCTCCTCGGCGGGCAGGTCGAGCTCACCGAGCTCGCGGATCTCGTCCGGCCAGTAGAGCGTCGTGAGGAGCATCGTCTTGGCGAACGGGTCGATCGCGGCGAGCGCCTCGCGGTCCTTGATCACGATCTTGCAGATCGCCGTCAGGCCCTTGTCCTCGAGCACGTCCTTGAGCAGGTAGAACGCCTTGCGGCCGATCTGGTCCGGCTCGATGTAGTAGGCCTGCTTGACGAACTTGACCGCGCCGTCGTCGACGGTCGTCCGCGGGGCGAACTGCTCGATCTCGATCGAGCGGACGGTCTTGAGCGGCACCGACTCGAGGTCCTCGTCGGTGATGACGACGTACTGGCCGGGCGCGTACTCGAAGCCCTTGACCGTGTCGCTCCGCGAGATCACGTCGTCGTCGACCGGGCAGTAGATCTTCATCTGGATCCGCGACAGGTCGGTCTTGTGGAGCATGTTGAAGCTGACGCCCTTCGACTCGGTCGCCAGGTACAGCTTGACCGGGATCGTCACCAGGCCGAACTGGATTGCCCCCCGCCACATCGCGCGCGCCACGATCTCACCCTCTGTGCGGACCGCGAGGGTAGCACGGGATCGGCCTGGCGGAAACCCGCGTCAACCGGCCCGGCGGAGCTCGGCTTCGGCTTCGGCGACCCGGGCGATGACCCCGTCGCGCAGGCGATCCAGGCCGGCCGCGACGTCGCGCGAGCTGTTCCCGATCGACGTCAGCGTCGACTTCAGGCCCTTGACCAGGTCGAGCTGCTCGCGCACCCCCTCGAGGGCCGTCGCGATCGCCGACCCGTCGACCTCGACCGCCTGCTCGCGCAGGCTGACGAGCGCCAGGAGCCGCGCAAGCCGGACCGCGGCTTCGAGCGTGCCCTGGTCCGGGGACTCCGGGTCGATGACGCAGTAGACGTCGCCGGCCCGGACGTCGAACGGGGCGATCCCGGTCGGTGCGTGGGCCGGGGTGAACACGACGAGGCCGACCGCCGCGGCCCGGTTCGTGCGCGCCTCGCGGATCTCGTCGCGCATCAGGCGACCGGACATCGCCCGGTCCTTCGCCTCGACGACGATCCGCAGCTCGGTGCCGGCGGTGTGGGCCGGGTTGAGGGTCAGGACGAAGTCGCCCTTCTTCGACCGGATCACGTCGCCCGCCTCGTTGCCTGTCCGGTCGACGAGGTCGCCGGAGCCGCGGGCGACGTCCCCGAGCATCGCTTCGAGCAGGTCCTCGAAGTCGACCCCCTTGGCCGCCGACCTGGCCCGTTCCGTGGCCCGCGCGGTGGCCGCCGCCTCGATCGCGGTCAGCCGGTCGTTGAGCCGGGTGAACCCGTCGGCGACCTCGGTCCGGAACTGGTGAAGCGGCGAGTGCATCCGGGTCGGGTCGAGGAGGAGCGCCAGGCGCGAGGCATCGCCGTCGAAGTAGGTGCCGAGCAGCTCGCGCATCTTGCCGATCGCGCTGTCCCGCTTCGATTCGTCGAACAGGTCGGTCACGAAGGCCTGCAGCCGACCACGGTCCCCCAGGAAGGACTCGAGCGTGCGCGGCAGGCGACCGTCGTCGTCGGCGAAGTTCTGGCGGAGGACCTGGTCGAGCGCGGTGGCGGCCTTGTCGTTGGCCTGGGCCGTCCGGACGAGGAGCCCGTCGAACTCGCGCCGCACGGCGTCGACGTTGACCGTGACCCCGGCATCCTGGAGGGCAACGAGCCCGATCCGGAGGGCGCGCTCGACGAGCGCCGGCCGGTCGTCGGCGGGACGCTCGGCGACGAACCCGGCGAGACCCGCGTCGACGAGCACGAGCCGATCGACCACGATCGTCTCGCCCTCGAGACGAACCTGGGTTCGCAGGGTGGCGCCCTCGAGCGGAGGCGACGTGGAGGCGACCTCAGCGGCGGCGGACTCCGGTGCCGAGAACGGGATGACGTTCGCGCTGTTCATGCCCCGAAGCGTCGCTCGGTCGCGTGACAGCTCTCCTGTCACGAGCCGCCGATCGACCCCCGCCCGCCCTTACCACACCGCTCCGCCGCCGACCACACGGTCCGGTGACCTGCGGCACCGCCATTCGTCCGGGGTCGACCCCTGACGGTGGTCATGCCGCTCGGTCCGCCTATATGATCGGCGCCCGGGAGTCCTCCACTCCCGAACCGGAGTCCGCCCAATCGATGTCCACCCAGCCGATCCTCCTCGTGATCGGAATTGCGATCGCCGTGAATCTGGTCATCATGGGGGCGCTCGTGGTGACCCTCGTCGTGCGGCGCCGGACGACCTACGCGACCCCTGACGGGATCGTCGAGCCGGCGCCCCATCGGTACGGCGCCATGACGACGACACCGCCCACGACCACCAGCGCGATCTCGTTCATCGGCGAAGAGGACGAGGAAGAGCCCTACGAACGAGCCAGCGAGGACGACGACGACAACGTGAGTGCCACTGAACCAACCGATTTCCGACCACTCCGCGCGGTGATGGCCGTCGAGGACGAGCCCGAGGAGGAGACCCTCACCGCCGCTCCGGTCGAGGCGCCACCGAGCCCCGCTCGTCCGGTAGCGCCCCCGGCCGCCGGGGCCCCGCTCGCCCGCCCGGGTCCGGTCGCCTCGGCGGCCAGCTCGACGTCGCCGACGACCGACGAGCGACTCGACTGGCAGGTCCGGCTGGGCAACGAGGAAGCGCGCCTGGCGCGCTACCGCCGGCCGGTCTCAGTCGTGCTCGTTGAGATCGACGGCATGGAGCGACTCGTCCAGCGCCTCGGGCCGGATGCCGCGGAGCGGCTCGTCCCGCCGATCCGCCAGACGCTCGGCCGGCAGGCCCGGGCCGCCGACTACGTCGCGCGGATCGGTCCGAGTCGCTTCGGCGTGCTGCTCCCGGAGACAGACGAGATCCAGGCGATCAATTACGTCGAGCGGATCCGGGCGGACTGCGATCGCTGGCTGGCGGCCGGAGCCGTCGCGACGCGACTGGCGATCGGCTGGGCCTGCCCGACGCCGGGTGGCGACCTCCGGACGGCGATCCGGCAGGCCGAGGATCGGCTCAACGTCGATCGGCGACGGGCATTCCTGCGGACCGGGTACGAATCCGACCTGGAGGCCGAGGTGGAGCTCACCCCGCCGAGCGGGGTGGAGTAGCGCTTAGCGCTTCTTCCCGCGGACCGCGAACAGGTGGGCGTTCCACTCCGATGGGCCGCCGTCCGGTGACGCCGAGCTGCCGTGCCAGCCGCACACGCAGGTGACCGTCTGGTCGCGGTGCTTGTACTCGTCGATGACGTGCTTGAACTCAGGTGTCGGGACGGGTTTGCTCAGCGGGGAAGCGGCCAACACGGGCTCCTGTCGGGCTCAGGGGGATGGCCATCTATTGTGAGGCATTGGGCCGAATCCTGCCCGGCGCCGGTGTCGGGTGGTCGTCATCGTCCGGCTGGGCGGGTCGATAGCCGCCAGTCGGCCGAACGTGGGGCGGAGCGCCGGGTAGAGCTCCACGTAGGCCTCGTACACGCGGTCGTAGGTCGAGGCGAGCGCCGGATCAGGCTCGATCCGGTCGTCGATCCGGACGACGGACCGAATTCCGTCCGCGAGGTCGGTGAACGTGCCGATCGCCGCCCCCGCAGCGATGGCCGACCCGACGAGCGCCGTCTCGACGATGGCAGGGACGGCCACCGTGAAGCCAGTCACGTCGGCCTTGAGCCGGTTGAGCTCGCGCTCCCGGGCGAGGCCGCCCGACACGCGCAGCTCGCGGACCTCCACGCCGGCCGCCACGATCGGGGCGGCCACGTGACGCAGGGCGAGGTCGGCCGCCTCGAGGACCGCCCGGGCCAGGTGCGCCCGGCGATGGCGGAGGCTGAGGCCGACGAACGCCCCACGCGCGGCCGGATCCCAGATCGGCGATCGCTCCCCTGCCAGGTACGGCAGGAACACGAGCCCGGCCGCCCCGGGCTCCACCGCCATGGCCTCGGCCAGGAGCGCGTCGGTCGGGACGGCGGAGCCGAGGACATCGTCGCGCAGCCAGTCGAACGCCTTCCCGGTCGCGTTCATCGCCCCGCCGAGGAACCAGCGGCCGGCGACCGGCGCCGTGGCGCCAAACACGCCCGGGATCTCGATCGAGCGGTCGGTGTAGACGGCGAACCCGCCGCTCGTCCCGCCGGTGTCGATCGCGTCACCCGGTTCGAGCAGGCCCGCGCCGATGAAGCTGGCGTGGGCATCGGCCATCCCCGCCACGACTGGGATGCCCGGTCGCAGCCCGAGCTCTGCGGCAGGACCGGGCAGCAGCGGACCGAGGACGCCGGCCGCCGCGAGCCGAGGCGGGATCCGCTGGGCGGCGAGCCCGGCCCGGGCGACTGCGTCGCGATCCGGGTGGACCTGGCCGGGCAGGCTCGTCTCGGCCGCGATCCCGGTGAACAGGAGCCCGACCCACTCCCAGCTGGCGAGGTACCAACGAGCCTCGGCCGCCAATGGCACGTGCCGCTCGAGCCACAGCGCCCGGGGGAGGATCGCCGAGGACCCAGCCGGCCTGGCCGGTCGCCGCGCCCAGGTCCGCCTCCTCGCGCCCCGATCGTCCGTCCATCCAGGTGATCGCCGGGTGGATCGGCCGGCCGTCGGCAGCCGCGGCGACGAGCGTCGGGCCCTGGCCGTCGACCCCGATCGCCCGCACCTCGACCGGTCCGGCCGTGACGAGGAGCTCGGCGGTCATCGCCCGGATTGCGGCCCACCAGTCGGCCGGGTCCTGCTCGGCGGCGCCGGTCGCGCCGTCCGTGTCGAGCGGGTAGGCGGCCCTGGCGAGGGCGAGCAGACGGCCGTCGAGCCCGACGAGACCGGCCTTGGCCTGGGTCGTCCCGAGGTCGATCGCGAGGAGAGCCGGGGTCGTCACCCCCGCAGCGTAGCCAGTCGCTCGTCGGCTCGGAGCGCGTGCGGCATCGTCCGCCAGGTCCGGGGCAAGAGCGGCCGCCAAGCTCGGAAGCCGGCCCCGAGCCAGGCCGCGACGGCCCTCTCGCGAGCGCCCCAGGCAAGGCCATAGTCGGCCCGGACCTCGGCCGGCAGGAGAGCGACCGCCGGCCACAGCGTCCAGGCGTAGGCGACCGCCGGGATCCGCCCGAGCAGCGGGTGGAGCGGACCGAGGGGCGGGGCGAGGATCGTCCGGGCGAGCTCACGCGCGGTCGGGGTCACCCGGATCGGACCGCCAGGACCGAGCTGTCGCTCGAGATACGCCTCGAACGCCGTGAGGTCGGCGGGCAGGACGCTGTCGGCGATCCCGAGGGCACGCCCGATCGGCCTGGTCTCGGCATAGTAGGCGGCCCGGTCCGCGCGGCCGAGCGGTTCGATCCACGCGTCGTGGGCGACGATCGTCGCGTCGATCAGCGTGGCATGGACCCACAGGCCGAGCTGCGGGTCACGGGCGTCATACACGGCACGACCGCTGATCGCCCGGGCGAGCGGGTCGCGGACGGGTCCGCTCACCCGGCGGTGGAGCTCGTTGAGGCGGCGGATCTCGGCGCGCGCCGTCGACTTCGTCCCGTAGACGATCGTGAGATAGCTGCGGAGGGTCCCACGCAGCCGGCGCCACGGGTCGGCCCGGAAGTCGCTGTGCTGGTCGACGCCCTCCGCGATCAGCGGGTGGGCGATCTGCATGAGCAGCGCGCGCGGCCCGGCGCCAAGGAGGAGGGTCGCCTCGCGGTTGAGCCGCCAGGCCAGGCTCGCCGGGCCGTACAGGCCGACGATCTCGTCCCGTTCGGGCATCATCCGAATCGGGACCCGGCGCGTAGGCAGCTCCGGGGAGTGAGGGGCCGCGCGTGGGCCTGGGGTCTCGCGCGCGCCACTCGCTTCGTTCACGAGCGCATCGTAGCCGAGGACCTCGGCTGGCCCGGCCGCCGGGCGCAGGCTGGGCTATCGAACGCGGTCGGCCCGGCGGGCTCAGCGCTCCTCGGGTCTCCGGTCGACGACCCACCAGGCGATCGGGAAGAGGGCGGCGGCGAGCACGAGCTTGATCAGGTCGACGACGATGAACGGCGCCAGACCGAACCGGATTGCGGCTCCGAGCCGGTCCCCGGCAAACGAGTCCGGCAGGGCCATGGCCAGCCACGGGATCCCGACGAGATAGATGATCACGTTCCCGATGAACATCGCGGCGAGCGCCCCGCCAATCCTGCGATCCCAGCCGAGCTCGGCCAGCCGACCCGTGACGGTCGCGGCGACGATGAACCCGATGAGGTAGCCGCCGGTGGCTCCGAGGACGATCTGGCCGCCCTGCCTGGAGATGATCGTGTCGGCACCCGACGAGCCGCCGGCGTAGACCGGCAGGACGAACCCGAGCAGGACATAGAGGGCGAGCGCGAACCCTCCGCGACGCATCCCGAGGGCGGCGCCGACGAGGAGGACCCCGAACGTCTGCCCGGTGATCGGGACCGGGCTGTCGCCCAGCCGGACCGAGAAGTCCGCGAGGAGCGGGATCGTCTGGCCTTCCTGGACGATCGTGAGCTGGGCGCACAGGGCCACGAACAGCGCGCCGGCGACGACGAGGACCAGGTCACGGGCCCGGGTGCTGAGCCGTTCGCCGACCGAGACGGGGACGAAGAAGTCGGCGATCGTGATCCCGCGCTCCGCGGCCGGGAGGCGGTTGAGGCGGCTCGTCTGGCTGACCATCGCCGGGAGTCTAGCAGAGGCCCGGGGCCGGCCGACCGGCTTGCATGACACGAACGGTCAGGTCCCCGTGGCATCATGCCGCCATGACCACCATCGCCGCTCTGCGCGGCTGGCTCGACCGCTACGAGCGTGCCTGGCGGAGCAACGACCGGGCCGACGCGGCGGACCTGTTCACCGAGGACGCCGTCTACCGCTGGCGACCCTGGGACACCCTGGCCGATGCCGCCCAGGGCCGCGACGCGATCGTCGAGGCCTGGCTCGGCGACCCGGACGATCCCGGGACCTGGTCGCTCGAGTGCGAGCCACTGGCCGTCGACGGGTCGCTCGGGGTCGCCCGCTGCGTCACCCGCTATGCGAAGACGGACCGGCAGCCGGCCAGGACCTACTACAACCTGTGGCTGGTGGACCTGGCCGACGACGGTCGCTGCCGCGACTTCGTCGAGTACTACATGGAGAACCCGAAGGACCCCGGGCTCGTCTGAGCCGGCCGCCTACTCGTACTGGACGGCGCGGACGATCGAGACGCGGGCGGCAAGACGGGCCGGCCAGGCGGCGGCCAGCATCGCCACCGCGATCCCGAACGCGGCCGCGATGACGACCACCCGCCAGTCCGGGGCGAGCGAGAGGCGGAGGTCGCCGCCGGCGAGCGCCACGAGCGCGCCGCCGGCCAGGACCCCCGTGGCGCAGCCGATGATCGCGCCGACCACCCCGAGGACGCCGGCCTCGACGACGATCATCCGCCAGACCTGGGGCCGGGTCATCCCCGTCGCGCGCAGGATGCCGATCTCCCGGACGCGCTCGTAGACGTTCATCGTCAGGGTGTTGACGATGCCCAGCGCCGCCACGAGGACGGCGATCAGCGCGAGCGCGTCGAACAGACCGAACACCCGGGCGAGCGTCACGTCGATCGCGCCCGCGATCCGGTCGATCGGATTCGCCTCGAGGGCGTCGCCGGTGGCGACCGCGGCGAGCGCGGCGCGGTCGGCGGCGCTGGCCGCGGGTCCAAAGCGGATCGCGAAGGCGTCGGCCCCGGTAACCCCGAAACCGTCGGTCGCGTCGGGCCAGCCGACGAGGATCGACTCTCCCGTCCGGCCCGGGATCGACCGCTCGACGATCCCGAGCACGCGCAGGCGGACCTCGCGCCCGGCACCGACCGGGAACGCCATCTCGTCGCCGACCCGCAGGCCGAGCGTTCGGGCCATCGCCGCCGGGACGATCGTCGCGCCTCCTGCGTCGAGCCCGTTGAGCGCACCGGTCCGGTCGCCGTCGACGAAGGTGAGCCGGCCGTCTGCCAGGAGGTCGGATCCGGCAACGGCGGCGGCGTCGAGCCGGACTCCGCGGAACGCCGTCTCGAACGAAGCGATCGGGCTGACCCGGGCGACGCCGGCGACACCGGCGAGGTCCTCGCGGACGGCCTCGTCGGCTGCCACCGGCCGGATCGACGTGGCGATGACGTCACCGGGAAGGACCCCGGCAATCCAGGCGGTCGCCGCCTGCCGCGCATCCTGGGCGACTCCGCCGAGGGCCACGATCAGCGCGAGGCCGACGGTCAGCGCGCCGACGGTCAGGGTCGTTCGACTGCGGTCGCGAACGAGCGCACCGCGGGTCAGCCGGACGGCGCCGGGCGCGACGAAACGGAACGGCACCGCCGCCAGCCGTCCGAGCGGTCCGAGCAGGAACGGCGTCAGGAGCGTGGCGATCAGCAGGATCCCGTACACGACGAGCCAGCGGACCGCCCCGCCCTGACCGGTCGAACCTGGCCACAGGACGAGACCGGCGACGGCGAGGACCACGAAGACGACGAGGAGCCAGCGCAGGCGCGCCCGGACCGTTCGCCCGACCCCGACCGGCCTGAGCGCCTCGACGGGCGGGATCCGCCCGGCCCGGTCGGCCGGCTCGATGGCCGCCGCCAGGGTCACCAGGATCCCGACGACGATCGCCAGCCCGACTGCCGCCGGGGTCATCACCGGGCCATCGATCGGGACGACGTTGGCCGTCTCGAGGTACCACGCGACGACGGCGGCGAGGCCAGCTCCGAGGATGACCCCGAGAACCCCGCCGCCGAGCCCGATGAGCAGCGCCTGGACGAGGACGAGCCAGTTGACCTGGCGACGCGTGGCTCCCGCGGCGCGCAGCAGGCCGACCTCGCGGGCGCGCTCGGCGACGGTCATCGACAGGGTGTTGAAGATGAGGAACGCCCCGCCGAACAGGGCGAGTGCGGCAATCAGCGCGGTCGTCGCCTGGAAGTCGATCGTCGACGCCCGGATCGACGCCGCCAGGTCGGCCGGTCCGGACAGCACGTAGGGCTCGTCCGTCAGCCGCGACTCGAGCGCCACCGCCACCGCATCCGCGGTCGCCCCGGCGCCGAGCTGGACATCCACCCGCGACGCCGCCTCGGTCGCGAACAGCTCGCGCGCCCCGTTGAGCCCGAGGATCACGGTCCGCCCGTCGGTCGTTGCGAGGGGCCCGTCCCCGGCGACGATCCCGACGATCGGCACATTGACCGGCCCCTCGGCGCCATCGAGCGCCAGCGTGTTGCCGACGGCGAGCCGTGCGTCGCGGGCCATGTGCTCGCTGATCACGGCCCCGGGGACCTCACTGCCCTCCGGGCCGACGCCGGCGACGAGGTCGAGGTCATGGATCCCCGGGTACGTCGCCGGGTCGATGCCGAGCACCGTCACCGGGGCGGGCAGCGCATCCGACGGCGGCGTCGTCACGTCCGCGGTGAGGTAGGTCCGGCGCTCGAGGATCGGGCTCGCGACGTCGACGCCGGGCGTCGCGCCAATCGCCTTGATCGAGGCGGCCGACAACCCGCGCTCGGTGAACCCCTCGATCCGGAGGTCCGCTCGCCCGAGGAGCTGCTGGACGGTTCGCTCGATCGATCCGTCGATCCCGGCGTTCGTCGCGAGTGCGGCAAACAGGACGGCCACGCCGAGGGCGATCCCGACGACCGTCAGGAGCGAGCGCAGGGGTCGGGCCGCGAGGCTCCGCCAGGCGTAGGAAGACAGGCCGCCCATCGGCTCAGAGCCCGAGCTGGGCGAGCCGGGCGATCAGCGGAGTCGCCGAGTGGTCGGTCCGGCGGCCGAGCCGGATCTCGTCACGAAGGCGCCCGTCCTGGACGAAGAAGACGCGGTCGGCGTAGGCGGCCGCCTTCGCGTCGTGGGTCACGAGGACGATCGTTTGGCCGCGCTCGACGCACGACCGCCAGAGCGCCTCGAGGATCTCGATCCCGGTCGTGAAGTCGAGGTTGCCGGTGGGCTCGTCGGCCAGCAGGAGGGCCGGCCGGGTGACGAGCGCCCGGGCGATCGCGACCCGCTGCTGCTCGCCGGCCGACAGCTGGTCGGGCCGGTTGCGCTCCTTGCCGGTCAGGTCGACGAGGGCGATCGCGTCGCGGATCCGCTCCGCGCGCATCGCCCTTGCGCGGATCGTCGCCGGCGATCGTGAACGGCAGGCCGACGTTCTCGGCCACGTCGAGCAGGGGGATCAGGTTGAAGAACTGGAAGACGAAGCCGGTCTTGCGTCGGCGGAGCCGGGTCGCCGTGTCGTCCGACATCGAGCTGACCGGATCGCCGTCGAGGATGACCTCACCGGTCGTCGGGCGGTCGAGGCCGCCGAGCAGCTGGAGGAGCGTGCTCTTGCCCGAGCCGGACGGCCCCATCAGGGCGACGAACTCGCCGGGCTCGACGGTCAGCGAGACGCCGCGGAGCGCATCGACGGTCGTCGCCCCGAGCCGGTAGGCCTTGGTCAGGTCGCGGGCTTCGAGGATCGCCGCCATCTGGTGCGAGTCTACCGGTCGACCCGGGCTGCCGTCCGCGTTCGACCGACCTCCCGTGGTCGATCCCGGCGGTCAGCCGCCGAAGAGGAGTCCCGTGACGCCCCCGACGATGGACTCGAGCAAGCCGCCCGGCGCCGGCCGATCGACGACCCGCAGGCTGCCGCCCGCGGCAGCGACCGTGCCCGGGTTCGGAGCATCGGCGGTCGCGGCCGGGCTCGGGGACCGTCTCGCGGGGCGCCAGCTGGTCGGTCGGCTCCGATGTCGGCGTGGCCGTCGGGGCCACGGCCGCCGGTGTCGGCTTCGGCTTGGGCGTAGCCGCCGGCTTTGGCTTACGGCGGCCGGCTTCGGTTGCGGCTTCGGCTTGGGCTTCGGCTTGGCCGCGACCGGGTCGGAGCCGCAGCGGTCGGCGAACAGGACGGTCCACATCTTCTTGCCGTCGGCGCCCTTGTAGGCGCCGATCCCGATCCGGTCCCAGTCCTTGGCCAGGATGTTCGAGCGATGGCCGGCCGAGTTCATGAACATCGTGTGGATCTGGGCCGTGGCGGCGTCGTCCGGCCAGTTATTCCAGCCGATGTTCTCGCCGGCGACCTTGTAGCAGTAGCCGCGGTCGGACATCTCGTCGAACACCTTGCCGCCACCGGGGATGTCGTGGCTGAAGTAGTCGCGGACGATCATGTCCTTGCTCCGCCAGCGCGCGATCGAGGCGAGCGCCGAGTCCCAGCGCAGCGTCCGCCGACCGGCGCTCGCCCGCGACCGGTTGGTCAGCGTCAGGAGCTGCTGCTCGGACGCCGAGCTGAACGAGTTGTCGCTCCAGCCGTACGTCGTCGCCGGCAGGGCGATGCTCCAGATCGCGCTCGCGGCGAAGGCGACGCCCACGAGCAGGCTCAGCCGGCGCCCGTGCTGGAGGCGGTTGGACATGACCGCACCGTACCCGCCCGCTCTCGCCCGGTCAGCCCGCGAGATGGTCCGGGTCGGTCACGAACCGCGGTACCACGGGAACAGCCGTGTGCCGCCGGCCGCGTCACCGGTTCGGGCCTCCGCCCAGGCCGCGTCGGGTCGGCTAGTAGCCGATGGCCCGGTCTCGAGCTCGCGGCACGAACGAGAAGACCGGCAGGACCAGGACATAGGTGCCGTCGAGAGGCGATGGGCGGATGAACCGTCGGCGCGGCACGAACGACCGCCCGAACGTGCCGACCGACAGCCGCGTGCCTGGCGGGTGGCTGGCACCCCAGATCGTGCTGTCGAGGGGGTAGAGCGGGTCCATGACCGTGACCGCCGTGACCCGGTACCGATCGGTCGCGAGCGGGTCTGCGGTGGCCTGGAACCCGGTCATCACCCAGGCGTGACGGCCGGCCCAGACGAGGACGCCGACGGGCTTGCCGGTCATCCGGATCGCCCGCGCCGCCGCCTTCGTCGCGGCCGCGAGGCTCGGGAACCCGACCGCCGCGTACGGCCCATAGCCGAGCTGGTCGAGCCCGCGCGCCCAACCCTGGGGCGACGCGCCCTTGCCCCGGCGCGACGCCCGCCGGTCGTCGCGGGCCGAGCGAGCGCGCAAGGCGCCACAGGCGGAGCTGGGTCGCGGCGGTCCGGTCGTTCCGGGGCGCCATCACGTTGATCATCATCTGCATGCTCGCGCCGACGCACTGGACGAGGTTCGTCTGGCGGACGAAGTCGCCCGTGCGGCTCAGCTCGAGGGCATAGCCCGCTGCAGCATCGACGGGCTCGACCGGCTGCGCGGCTCCACCCAGTCCGACCGCAACCGCCAGGAGGCCAGCGACCATGAGCCTGGCGGCTCGCGCACCCATCATGCGGGTCAGGATACCCAAGGCACGCGAACGGTCCGCTGCGGCCTGGCTCCAGGCAGGCGGCCGAGTGGCCCTCGTCGATCCCGGCCGCAGAATCCGGTAGACTCCCGTGGCTCGATCGCCGAGCGGCGCGACCACGGCGCCGCCACGTCGGCGATCGACGCACCGCGGTGGCCTTAGCTCAATGGGCAGAGCATCGGATTGTGGCTCCGAAGGTTACGGGTTCGAGACCCGTAGGCCACCCCACCACTCTGAGCGCGGAATCGGGCTCGGCCCTGTCTGAGGGCCTCGAGCTAGTCGAATCTGATCTGCTCGAACCAGGTCCCGGTCGGCTCCACGAACCAGTCCAGCGGCGTTGGAGTCGCTCGGCCTGGATGGTCTCGCCGATCGGGTGTCGAAGACTTCACCACCCGAATACGGTCGATGAACCTGACTGCACGATGATCGGGGACGAAGGGTCGGTCCGATGCGTCTGCTGCTGCTCGAAGACGACGACCGCCTGGCCGGGCTCCTCGAGCGCGGGCTGAGGGACGAGGGCCACGCGGTCGACCGCGCGGGAACCATCGAGGATGGTCGCTGGCTGGCGACCGAGAACCCATACGACGTCCTGATCTTCGACGTCATGCTGCCCGATGGCGACGGCTTCAGCCTGTGCGCCGAGCTGCGCTCCGATCGAGTCTGGACGCCGGTCCTCATGCTCACCGCGCGCGACGCGATCAGTGACCGGGTGCGCGGCCTCGACGTCGGCGCCGACGACTATCTCGTCAAGCCCTTCGCATTTCCCGAACTGACGGCCCGGCTGCGTGCCCTCGCCCGGAGGGGAGCGCCGGAGCGACCGACGCTCCTCGAGGTCGATACGCTCGTCGTCGACCCGGCCGCCCGGTCGGTGACGATCGGTGACACGCGGCTCGAGCTGACCGCCCGCGAGTACGCCCTCCTCGAGCTGTTCGTCCGGCGGGCCGGTGACGTGCTGTCACGGACAGAGATCCTCGACCGGGTCTGGGATTGGGCCTACGAGGGCACCTCGAACGTCATCGACGTCTACGTCCGGAGTCTGCGGACGAAGATGGCCATCCATTCGTCGGCGCCAAGGATCGAGACGGTCCGCGGGATGGGCTACGTCCTCCGCCCCGCCGAGCGAACACGCCTCCGCCATGTCATCGATCGGTCGCGCCCGCGCTCGCGCGACGAGGTCGCCGAGGCGGGATGACGATCCGGGTCCGGCTGACGACCTGGTACGCCCTCGTCGGTGCGACGACCCTCGTGCTCCTCGGTGTGTTCTTGTGGCTGCAGTACGCCGGCGCGCTCCGCCGTTCACTCGAGGAGGTCCTCCAGGCTCGCGCAAGCGCCGCCCAGGAGTTGCTCGAGTCCGATCCATCTAGCCCGCCGGACGTCGGCTCGCTCGAACGCGGGCTATTCCTGGTCGTCTTCGGTCCCGACGGTGGGGTGTCATCGTCGAGCCCGAGGGCACCCACCCTGGCCAGGCCAGGACCTGGCTTCTCGACGGTTCGAGCCGGCCCGGCGAGCGGCGACGAGGTCTACGCGGTCGCGGCGACCGGCGGTCGGACCGTGGTTGCCGGGAGCTCTGTGGCCGACATCGATCGCAACCTCGACAGCCTCGCCCGGACGCTCATCCTGGTCGGGGCCGCCGGTGCAGTCGTCCTCGTCGTGGGTGGCTGGTGGCTCGCTGGCCGGGCCCTGGCTCCGGTCGGCGAGCTGACTCGTCAGGCCGACGCGATCGGCAGTGGCGAGCTCGACCAGCGCCTCCCGGATTCGGGCCGGCGCGACGAGCTCGGCGCGCTGGCCAGGACGCTCAACCGGATGCTCGGCCGCGTGGAGGAAGCCGCCCGCCGCCAGCGAGCGTTCGTCATCGGTGCCTCGCACGACCTGCGAACCCCGCTCGCCACGCTCCGGACGGAGCTGGAGCTGGCGCTCGTCCATCCGGGGGACCAGGCGTCGCTCCTCGCCGCGGTCGAAGGCGCGCATGCCGACGCGGTCCGCCTGACTGAGCTCGCCACGCGCCTCCTCAGGCTGGCCGCCGCGGAGCCAGAAGGTCGTCCGCTCGACAAGCAGGACGTCCACCTGCCCGGCCTCGTCAGTGAGTGTGTCGACCTAGTCCGGAAGACAGGTGCCGAGCGCGCGGTCGAGATCGAGGTCAGGGCACCGGATGCCGAGATCCAGGTCGACCGCACGCGTTTCGAGCAGGCCGTCGTGAACCTCCTGGGCAACGCCGTTCGGTTTGCCCCAGCGAGCACCGTCGTCGAGCTCGACGCGAGGCTCGAGTCCCAGGCTGTCTCCCGCGTCCTTCGGGTCGATGTGCTGGACCGAGGGCCCGGCGTGCCGGCCGACCAGCGAGGGACCCTGTTCGAGCCGTTCGCGCGGCCGCGATCGGCGGGTTCCAGCGGCTCGGGCCTCGGCCTGGCCACCGCGGCGGCGGCCATTCACGCGCACGGCGGCGCGATCGGGTACGAGGATCGCCAGGGCGGCGGAGCTAGGTTCTGGTTCTGGGTGCCCGCATAGCTTCCATTCATCCTCCGTTCATCTCTTCGACGGCACACTTCGGGATACCGTCGCGGCCCGCGGCCGCGACCGACACGACAGGTCGAGGGGATGTCAATGGTCGAGTCATCAATCGCCGGATCTGAAGCGACACCCGACGTAGGGGCTGCCGTCCGGAGCGCTGACCACGTCGCCTGGCTGCGCGACGTCCTCGGGGTGATCGCGCTGGAATCCCTCGGACGCAGTGCCTGGGAAGCGATCGAGGCCCCGGATCGGGATCCCGTCGTCATCCTCGTGGCCGGTCCGGTCGAGTCTGCGACCGATGCCGCAATCGACCGGCTCGCCCAGGACCTCGCGGTCGTGCTCGAGCTGACAGCACCCAAGCTCCTGCGCCATGTCCATCAGGACCGCCACCGCGCGGAGCTCGGTCTTGACTGAGGCGACGGAGATCGCCTGGGGCTACCGGCGGCGCGCCCTGCTGCTGTGGCCGAGGCTCGACCGGGTCCGGTTGGCCCGGACGCGAGGCAATCCGCGACTCATCGCCCGTCTCGTGGCTCAGCGATCGGCACTCCCGCTCGAGGTGATCCTGGCGATGCTGACCGAGGCGTCTGACCCGACCTGAGCGCGCGCGTCAGATGCAGCCCGTCGCCGACTTCGGCGGGATGAGCCCCTCCTGGCCGAGCGCCACCGGCAGCGGACCGAGGGTCAGCTTGCCGGTATCGATGGTCAGGACCCCGTTGGAATCGACGCTCGACGCGAACTCGGTCCAGGCCGCGCGGGGCCGGACCCAGCCCGGCGACCTTGATCCCGAGCCGGTCATAGCGCGAGCCGTGGCAGGGGCACTCGAACCAGAAGTTACGAGCGCAGAAGTTCGGCTTGCAGCCCAGGTGGGTGCAGCGCTGGTAGAGGGTGCGGACGTTGGTGGTGACGCCGTCCCCCTCCGGGCTGCTGCCGGCTGCGAACTCATGGGTCGGGTCGAGCAGGACCACGAACGACTGGGCCTGGTCGATGTAGGCGGGTCCGCCGATCGCGAACGCCGCCTCTGGATCGGGGATCGCCGGGCTGGCGGCCACGGTCTTGTAGTCGCCGACGGTGATCAGCCCGCCGAAGCCGCCGCTGAGGTTCGGCCACAGGAAGCCGATGGTCCCCGCGACGGCCTCGGTCAGCCAGAGGCCGAGTCCGAGTCCGAGCGAGATGCCGAGGAACCTGCGCCGCGACAGCCCGTCGACCGTCTGTCCGCGGAGCGCCTTGATCGCCTCGGCCGACAAGGCCGCGGGTCGGTCGCGCAATTCAACCTGCCAGTTGCCCATCGTCGGGACGAGGATGGGCGAACGTCGATGAGCCGATGATGAAGCGGGCGCCGTGCGACGGTCCCACCTGCCGGTGACGCTCCGCAAACGGGAGCGTGATGACTGGCAGCTAGATTTGGAGCTGACGACCGGTGCGGCTCCGATCGGCACCGGCCCGCACGATCCAGGGGCAGACATGGCGACGCACGTTCTCGGGGGTGGCCAGGCCCACGACGGGAGCGATCACTGTTCCGAGCGCGAGCCGGGTGACTGGAACTGGTGCCTGGCCTGTGCGCTCGTGATGCTTGCCCGGGCGGCCGGGATCAAAGCACCGTCCAGCGTCGGGGAAGCGGCGGCCCTCGCCCACCAGGCGGGCTATCACGGGGACGCCGGTACGAACCTCACCCGCCTGGGCCCGGCGTTCAAGGATCGGTACGGCGTTGCCTTCAACAGGTCCACGGACCCGAACCCCGAGAACGTCCTCACCCCCGGACGGGCCGCGGCGGTCGTGGGCTCGATGAGCGCCTTCGACCAGCATCACCCGCTGCGCCGCCACCAACCGTCGTTCGACGGCATCCACGGCGTCCTCGTGGCCCGGCTGGCCAACGGCAACTTCCTGTGGGACGACCCGCTCGCGGCGGAGGGTGGTTACGCCGGCGATATCGTCTCCGAGGAGGAGGTCCAGGCGTATTACAACGCCGCGGGTGGCGGCATCCGCGAGATGGGGTGGCTGGCGTCAGGATCCGCGAACCCACTGATCGCCCAGGGGATGATCCCCGTGGAAGGAAAGAAGCCCGTGAACGAGCTCGACCTCTCGAACAACCTGTACTACGGCCGCGGCGTCCTGATGAAGGGCAATCAGCCGATCCTCGACGCACCCCACGGCAGGAAGGTCGCAACGTCGACGGCCGGCCAGGTCCTCCACTACATCGGCTCGACTCCGACCCATCGCTGCGTCGCCTTCAAGGATCAGCCGCGCTACGTCGCCTACGCCGCGGGAACCATCGTCCCGATCGTCCCACCGCATGCCGAGGACGGCTCGCTGCCGGCCGTACCCCATCCCTAGGCGGGCTGCCCGGCGCGGATCTCGTTCAGCGTTTTGGCGGATCGCGGGTGCTAACATGCGAGGACCTGCGGGTCGCGTACGGAGCCCGTCCGAGTCCGCCCAAGCGGCGGCCGGATGCATGGGCTCGCGACGAACCGCCGGACTGGGAGTGCGCACGATGGCGACGGTCACCTTCGATCACGTCACCAAGAAGTACGGGGACGTCACCGCGGTCGACGACCTCAACCTCGAGATCCAGGACGGCGAGTTCATGGTGCTCGTCGGCCCCTCGGGCTGCGGCAAGACGACGAGCCTGCGGATGATCGCCGGGCTCGAGGAGATCACTGCCGGGACCTCCGGATCGGCGACAAGGTCGTCAACGACGTCGCCCCCAAGGATCGCGACATCGCGATGGTCTTCCAGAGCTACGCCCTCTATCCGCACATGACTGTCTACGACAACCTGGCCTTCGGCCTGAAGCTGCGCAAGGTGCCGAAAGCCGACATCGACAAGCGGGTCCAGGAGGCGGCCGGGATCCTCGATCTCGGCAAGCTCCTCGCGCGCAAGCCGAAAGAGCTGTCCGGTGGCCAGCGCCAGCGCGTCGCGCTGGGCCGGGCGATCGTCCGCGAGCCGGCCGTGTTCCTGATGGACGAGCCGCTGTCGAACCTCGACGCCAAGCTGCGGGTCCAGACCCGGGCCGAGATCGCCCGTCTCCACCAGCGGCTCAAGACGACGATGGTCTACGTCACCCACGACCAGATCGAGGCGATGACGATGGGCACCCGGATCGCGGTCATGAGCGACGGGCTCCTCCAGCAGGTCGGCACGCCGCAGGCGCTCTACGACACCCCGGTCAACCGGTTCGTGGCCGGCTTCATCGGCAGCCCGGCGATGAACTTCGTCGACGTTGCGCTGAACGGGACGCGGCGCCGGGGCGACGCTCGACGGCGCCGACTTCAAGCTGCCGCTCCCGGCCCGGATGCGCGAATCGGTCGGACCCACGAGCGGACGCCCGCTCGTCGCCGGGATCCGGCCCGAGCACCTCGACCTCGTCACCTCGGGCCCCGACGATGCAACCGTCCAGGTCAAGGCGGACGTCGTCGAGTACCTCGGCAACGAGGAGCTCCTCCACGTCACCGCCGGGGCCAAGGAGCTCGTCGCGGTCGTCGGTGCCGAGCACCGGGTTCGACCGGGCGACATCCTCAACCTCGTCGTGCCGCTCGACAAGGTCCACCTGTTCGACGCCGAGTCCGGAGCCTCCCTGACCGCGTCGATCCCGGCTGCCACGGCGGCCTGACCGCGACCCGGGGAGGCACCATCGACCCGTTCGCCGACCCCGTCGCGGAGGCCGACCTCCGCGAGACAACGGTCGACAGCCGGGTGATTCACCGCGGGCGGACGCTGACCTTCCGGGTGGACACCATCGAGCGGACCGACGGCTCGCGCCACCAGCGGGAGATCGTCGGCCATCCCGGGGCGGTCGCGGTCGTCGCGCTCGACGCCGAGGACCGGGTCCTGCTCGTTCGCCAGTTCCGGACGGCCGTCGGCCGGACCCTCCTCGAGATCCCGGCCGGGACCCTCGACGTCGACGCGGCGACCGGGGCGGTCGAGGACCCGGACCTGGCCGCGGCGCGCGAGCTCGAGGAGGAGACCGGCCAGCGCGCCGGCTCGTGGCGCAAGCTCGGGGAGTTCTGGACGGCGCCGGGCTTCGCCACGGAGCTCATGCACCTCTACCTGGCGACCGACCTCCGGCCGGCCGACACAGACCGGCTCGACCCGGACGAGGACGAGGCGCTCGTCGCGGTGCGGGTGCCGTTCGCCGAGGCCGTGGCCGCCGCCGAGGACGGCCGGATCGCCGACGCGAAGTCGATCGTCGGGTTGCTCCGGCTGGCGGGGCTCCGGACGGATGATCGGATCGGCGGCGAGCCAGCGTGATGGGCGAGTCGTACGTCCGACCGTTCGAGCGGAGCGACATCCGCGCGGTCACGGAGCTCGAGCTGGCCAGCTTCGATCGCGATCCGGTTCCCGGCACGAGCCGGGCCGAGATCAGCTGGATGGTCGATCGGATGGCGGTCGTCCCAGGCAACACCCTCGTCGCGGTCGAGGACGGCCAGGTGGTCGGCCAATGCACGCCGCGGGTCGATACCCTGACAGTCCATCCCGAGTTCCGTCGCCGAGGCCACGGACGGCGCCTCGTCGAGGCGGCTCGCCGGCATGTCGCCCGCGAGGGCCTCAACGAGCTGTCGCTGTGGGGCGATCCGTCCCGGGCGGAGGCGGCCGGGTTCATCAACGCCCTCGGCGCCACGTACCGCTCGAGCCTGTGGCTGTTCGTGCTGCCCGCGGATCAGCCGGTACCGCCGCCGGTCTTCCCGCCCGAGGTGCACGTCCGCCCGATCTACGCGCTGGACGACATCGGGCGCTATGTCGAGCTCGTCAACCGCGTGTTCGAGGACCATCCGTCGCCGCTGTCGTGGCCCGAGGCGTACATCCGCGAGCTCCACGGACGGCCGGACTTCGACCCGACGAGCGTCCTCATGCTGACCCCGGCGAACGATCCCGACCGGCTCGTCGGGCTGTGCCGGACCGTCGAGCTGCCGGGCGACGCCGGACACCACCGCGGCCAGATCGGGATCGTCGGGCTGCTGCCAGAGTGGCGCGGCCGGGGGCTCGGCCGGCAGCTCCTGCGCTGGGGCGTCGAGCATCTCCGCGCGGCTGGCTACGGCGAGATCGAGCTGTCGGTCGAGGCGCGCAACGCACCGGCCCTCGAGCTCTACCGCCGGGAAGGCTTCGCCGCCACCGTCGAGTGGCCGCACTGGGTCGTGCCGGCAAGCTGACCGGTCAGCGGCGGGCCCGCTCGAGCCGGTCGAGGGCCGCCCGGTAGAGGTCCGACCGCGGATTGAGCGCGACCGCCAGCCGGAGGTGGGTCCGCGCCTCGGCCGGTCGGCGCAGGAGCTTGAGGCTCTGGCCGAGCGCGAAGTGAGCGTAGTCGGCCGATGGGTCGACCTCGAGGAGCGCCTCGAATGTCTGGCGGGCGCGCTCGTGCTGGCCGCTGTTGTAGAACGCCCGACCGAGCGCCTCGAGGATCGAACCCTTGCCCGGCTCGACCCGGGCCGCCCGGGACAGCACGATCGCCGCCTGGGCGTTGTGGCCCCGGCTCATGAGCTCCAGGCCGCGCTGGAGGAGGGCGTACGCGCTCTCCCGCTCCGGATCGTCGTTGGGGCCCATCTCCGGGATCAGCTCGGGGTCCATCGGGCGATGGTCGCACGGACCGGCCGGACGTGCCGCCGGACTGCCGGTCAGGTCTCGGCGTGCCAGCCGGCCAGGTCGACCGGGCGGAGTCGCGGGCTCTCGGTTCGTCCGGGGATCCGGCCCCGCTTCGCGATCGGGCGCCCGTCGATCTCCTTGATGTCGCCGGTGAAGTCGATCGGCGCCGCGCCGCTGATGTAGGAGCCCACGGCGTAGGAGTCGACCGGCGCCTCGCTCTCGGCGAAGTAGCGGATGCGATCCGGGCTAAGGCCCCCGGACACCACGATCTTGACGTGCTCGAAGCCCTCGAGATCGAGCCGGGCCCGGATCTCGGTGACGAGGTCGGCCGTCACCCGGCCACGCTCGGACGGCGTGTCGAGCCGGATCCCATAGAGCCGGTCGCCGAGCGCGTGGGCCACCCGGAGCGCCTCTTCGGCCTCGTCCTTGAACGTGTCGATCAGGACGATCCGCGGGACGTCCGGGCCGAGGTCGCGATCGAACGCGATCGCGGCGTCGACGGTGTCGCCGAAGATCAGGACCAGCGAGTGGGGCATCGTCCCGGTCGGATTGAGTCCGGCCAGCCTGGCTCCGGCCGGGGTCGACGCGCCGACGCAGCCTCCGACGATCGCGGCGTAGTCGAGGACGTCGGTGACGTCCGGGTGGACGTGCCGGGCGCCGAACGAGATGACCGGTTGGGGTGCCGCCGCCTCGACGCACTCCCGGGCGGCCGTCGCCCAGCCGGTCGACTGGGCGAGCATTCCGAGGATCGCGGTCTCGTACAGCCCGAACCGCCGGTAGCGGGCCCGGATCCGGAGGACGACCTCCTTGGGCGAGAACGTGTCGCCGTCGTCGAGCGCCTCGATCGTCACCTCGGATGGGTCGGCCTCGCCGAGGACGTGGGCGAGCAGGTTCTTCGCCTCGTCGATCCCGCACAGGATGCCGGCCTCGCGGCTGAACACCTCCATCACGACCATCGGGTCGAGGCCTTCGCGCTCGAGGATGCTCTCGGCCCGGGCGAAGTAGACGTCGGCCGACTCGCCCGACAGGATCTCGTTCGAGGGGCGAGTTCGGAGGATCCCCATCACGCCGTCCAGTCAGCGGGTGGGGTGTCGATCGGCTCCTGCACGATGGGCTCCAGTGCTCCCTCCGACCCCGGCGGCTCCGGGCTGGGCTGGCTCGGCAGTGTAGCAGCCGGGGAATTCGTGGCGCCCCCAGTCAGGCGTCGTTGGGTTACCCGATCTCCGACTCGTAACCGACGCCGGACCGGCGCGGGTGCCGTCGCGCCCGGGTGGCCAGCAGGAGCGCGGCGAGGACGAGGACGAGGAGCAGGGCGAGGATCGATCGCAGGCGTAGCCCGCCGAGGTCGGAGGCGGCCGCCCAGGCCTCGCGAGCGCCGATGGCCCGGGCCTGGGCGGCGCTGAGGTCCCCGGCGCTGAACGCGGCCCGGGCCGCCGCGAGCTCGCCGATCGGATCCTGCCCGAGCAGGCCGACCCGGACGAGCCATGACGACGAGGTGGCGGCGCCGGCCGCCTCGGCCGCGACGATCTGGTCGACGATCGCCCGCTCCACCTGCGCCTCGGCCGTCGCCGCCTCCATGTCGCCGGCCTCGAACGTCGTTCGGAGGTTCGGCGGCGGCTCGAGTCCGGCGACGGCCGCCGCGACCGCGAGGTCGTCGCGCGCCTCGAGCAGCGTCCGCGACTCGGTCATCGACGCCAGGGCGTCGTCGAACCGCCAGGCGTCGAGGTTCGCCTCGATTGCCGCGGGGAGGACCCAGCCATTCGCCTCGCGGACGAGCGCCGCCTGCTCGAACCGGCCCGTCGCCCGGGCATCGAGCAGGGCCGCGTCCTCCGGCCGCGCGACCCACGTCCGCCACAGGTCCGTGGCGTCGACGCCGGCCTCGGTCTCGAGCAGGTCGAGCAGCCCGCGCCAGTCGATCGGCAGCGTGCCGGTGGGACGGGCGACGGCCGCGGCGACGACCGCCCGCAGGCCATCGGCGCCGGTCCGACGAGGCGAGGAGCCGGATGAGCTCGGCCGACGCGGCGTAGCCATAGCCTCCGCCGCAGCGGAGCCGTCGGCAGCGTCGGCGGCGCCGCGCCCGGCCCAGGCATTGAGCGGGAACAGCTGCGAGGCCGGGGCGGTCGTCGCGAGCCCGGCGGTGCCCTTGAGCTTGAGGCGATCCGCGGCCCCGGTGGCCGCATAGCTGGCCAGCCCCTCGACGATCCAGCGATCGGCGAAGACCGACCCGTCGAACCAGAGGTGGGCGGCCTCGCGCAGGACGACCGCCGGCCCGGCGGTGTAGGCGATCCGGATCGTGCCGGCCGCCGGGTCGTAGACGCCGACAAGCCATCGATCGAGCGGGCGACGGTCTCCTCGACCGCGACGGGCGCGGTCTGCGGGTAGGGCCAGCCGATCGCTCGCCGACAGCGCCGGCAGCGCCTTCTTGAGCAGGGTCGTCGTCCGCTTCGCCCAGCCCGGATCGTCCTTCCAGGCGCGGATCGTGAGATGGGCGACGGCGCCGTCGAGGGGCACGTCGAGCGCGGTCTCGGCGAACGCGCCGGGGCGATCGGCGAGGACGTACCCGGACAGCGCGAACGGGTCGGCGAGGCTGCCCGAGCTCAGGCTCGTCGTGCCGTCGGCGGCGGTCGTCGGCTTGCCGAGCCGGCCCGCGCCAACGGTGACCTTGTAGCCGGCCGGGAAGTGGACCGCGACCGACGAGCCGGACAGGCCGCGGGTGCCGAACGCCCAGACGGGAAAGGCGACGAGCGACGGCCCGACCCGGACCGATCGCGACGCCGGCCCACCAGGGTCGGGCAGCTCGAAGCTCAGCCGGACCGAGGTGGAGCGACCGCTCCCGAGGCGCTTGCCGAACCGGATCGCGACGAGCGTCGAGCGGTCCGTGCGGGACACCACCGAGACGCCGACCTTGGTCCCGTTCTCGGTCGCCCGAAAGCCGGTGGTGCCGGGCAGGACGGCGAGGTTCGCCCGATCGAACACGTAGCGCGACGTGACGGTCTCCGGCGCGCGGTTGGTGATCGTCAGGTCGACTGTCACGTGGACCCGGTGGTGCTCGGGCTGGACGACGTAGTCGGCCGTCCCGACGATCTTCAGCTGGGCCGAAGCGGCGGCTACCGGGACGGGCGACCCGACCGAGGACGACCGGGATCGCCAGTGCCGTCGCGGCGACCAGCCGGGCGAGTCGACCCAGGACGTGCCGCTTCACGATCCGAGCAGCTCCGGCAGGCGGTCGGCGTAGCGCTCGAAGAGCGCCCCGTTGCGCGGCCGGCGCTCGCCCTGGTCGGGGATGCGTCCGCCGATCCACAGCCAGCCGGCCGACTCGGGCAGGAGAGCGTCGCAGATCGCCAGCGAGCGGGCAAGCGCAACGCCGAGCTCGTCGCGGTCGAGGATGCGCAACGGGATCTCGGTCGCTGAGCGTCGGCCGGCCGTCCTCCGCCAGCGAGAACTTGACGAACGGGAACTCGTCGTTCCAGCGGAGCAACGTCCGGTACGACTTCCGCAGGCCGTCACCGATCGGCGGGGCGAAGTGGACCCACGAGATCAGCCCGAGGCCCGGGTCGAGGATGACCGTCACCCGGATGTCGAACCGACGGCGACCGTCGAGCTCGAGGTCCCAGGCGATCACGCCGTCGCGATCGACCCGTTCGGTTGGCTTCAGGCCGAGCTCGTCGAGCCAGCCTTCGACGACGGCCGGCGAGACCGGCGATACGGGCAGAGCACCGGCGTCGACCGAGGAGGCGGCCGGGCGCGCGGCGACTTCCGATCCGTTCGGCGACATGGGCGGTCAGTCTAGCCGAGGTTCCGCGGCCGCCCGTCGAGACGCAGGTGCCGGCGCCGCGGTCAGCCGGTCGCGCGACCCCGGCCGCCACCGGTTCGCCCGGTCGCGACGGCGTCGACGCTGCGGGCCACTGTCGTGCGTCGACGGCCCGGTCGTCCGCGACGGGCTGGGTCCGGGCTCGCGTTCGCTCTCGGCTCCGTCGCGCCGATCGACCGACGCTGCCGCTCGGGACCACCCGGGGGGCGAAGTCGGACGTCCGGACGTCGCCGGCGACCTTCACGTTGCGGCCGATGCGGACGCCGCGGGGGATGATCGCCCGCTTGCCGACCACGGTGATCCCGGTGTAGAGGCGGGCGGGCTCCTGCCGGTTCGGGGTGTCAGGTCGGCGCCCTCCCCGATGATCGCGCCCGGCCCGACGACCACCTCCTTGTCGAGGATCGCCCGGTCGACGACGGCGCCGCGAGCGGATGACCGAGTCGAACATGACGATCGAGTCGCGGACGACCGCGCCGACCTCGACCCGGACGCCCGGCGACAGGACCGAGTTGACGACGGTCCCGTTGATGACGCAGCCGTGGCTGATCAGGCTGCGATGGACCTGGGCTCGTCGGGCCGATCCGGGCCGGGGCCCGTTCCTCCGACCGGGTGTGGATGAGCCAGTCCTTGTCGTACAGGTCGAGCTCGGGGTGGTCCTCGAGGAGGGCCATGTTGGCCTCCCAGTAGGACTGGATCGTGCCGACGTCCTGCCAGTAGCCGTCGAAGCGGTAGCCGAACACCCGCGCCCCGCCCTCGATCATGGCCGGGATGACGTGGCCCCGAAGTCGGTCCGCTCCTCGGTCAGCCAGCGCCGCAGGGCCTGCTTGCTGAAGACGTAGACGCCCATGCTGGCGAGGTCGCTCTTGGGCTGCTTCGGCTTCTCCTGCCACTCGGTGACGCGGTTGGCGTCGTCCATGGCGAGGATGCCCATCCGGGTCGCGTCGGCGAGGGGGACGCGCCGGACGGCGATGGTCACGTCCGCCCGCCGCCGGCGATGGGCGGCCAGGAACGGCTGGTAGTCCATCTTGTAGATGTGGTCGCCGGCCAGGATCAGGATCGTCGTCCGAGCCGGTCGTGCTCGATCACGTTGATGTTGCTGGAGGACGGCGTCGGCCGTGCCGCGGTACCACTCGGCGACCCGGCCGCGGGCGATGTACGGCTGGAGCATCTTCACGCCGCCGGTGTTCCGGTCGAGGTCCCAGGGCCGGCCGAGGCCGATGTGGTCGTTGAGCGACCGGGGGTTGTACTGGGTGAGGACGACGACGTTGGTCGATCTCCGAGTTGACGCAGTTCGACAGGGTGAAGTCGATGATCCGGTACTTGCCCCCGAATGGCACGGCGGGCTTGGCGCGGACCGACGAGAGGATCGACAGGCGCTCACCCTCGCCACCGGCCAGGATGACGGCCATCGTCCGCTTCATCGCGGAAACCCTCCCGCGCCGGCCGCGGCGCATCCGGCTCACCGCCGATCGAGCGCGCTCCGTCGAGTGCTAGCACCGCCTCGTGAACATCGGCGATGTAGCGGTGTGAACGATCGCGAGCGGCCGCCGGCTAGAGGAACAGGCGCGGGTTGGCCCAGTCGCCGTTGAGCTGGACGGCCCAGTGGAGATGGGGGCCGGTCGTGTTGCCGGTCATCCCGACGTAGGCGATGACCTGGCCCTGGTGGACCAGCTGACCGGCCCTGACGACCGGGATGGCGGCGATTGTCGACGTGGCCGTAGAGGGTCACGAGGTCTGGCTGTGGGCGATGATCACCACCCAGGCGCCGTCGGAGAGGGGGCCTTCGTAGACGACCCGCCCGGCGCCTGCGGCGTGGATCGGCGTATCCGATCGGGTCGGCGATGTCGATGCCGGTGTGGAAGTGGGCGCAGTTGCCGAGGGGCGGCTCGGCCGAGAAGCCGGTACAGCCGAATTCCTGGGTGACGATCCCCTTGATGGGCCAGTCGAGCGAGCCGTTGTAGTCCGACGGGATGTTGCCGCCGGCGAACTCGGCTGCGAGGAGACTCGGCGATCTTGGCCTTGACCTGGCGCTGCGCCTTGGCCGCCTTGGCCAGCGCCGCCGCCGCCGCGATGTGGTTCTGCTTGAGCTTGGCGTAGGCCTGGGCCTGCAGGGCGAGCGGCGCTTCGTCTCCGCCTGGAGCGTCTTGAGCTGGGCCTGGGCGCGCTTGAAGTCGGCCAGCTTGGCGTCGAGCTTCGCCTTCTGGACGGCCGTCTGGGCGCGCAGGTCGTCGGCGGCCGCCGGGTGTCGGGCGACCGACTGGCTGAGCGTGGCCAGGGAGGCCTCGTCCTTGGATCTCCTTGGCGAGGGCGACGTCCTGGTCGCCGATGTCGAGGTAGTAGCCGACGTCGGTCAGGGCGTCGGCGAAGGAGTCGGCCGACAGGACGGTCTCGAGGAGCGATGTGCCGGCCGGTCGTAGGCATCGCGCAGGCGCGCGGCGAGGATCGCCTTGCGCTCGGTCAGCTCGTTGGATTTCACCATCTCGGCCGTCGCGATCCGGGCGGGCTGGGCATCGAGCTCGTCGATCTGGGTCACGAGCGCGTTGTAGGCCGCCCGGACCGCCGCTACCTGGGCGCCCGTCGCGGCGACCTTGGCCTTGACGGCGGACAGGTCCGCGTTGACCCCGGCGAGGTGCGACTTCGTCTGGGCGATGTCGTCGTTCAGGTCGGACTGGAGCGCCTGGAGCTTGGCGAGCTGGGCCTTCTGGGCGGCGACCTTGGCCGCCAGCGCCTTCGCCTGGGCCTGGGCATCGGACAGCTCGTCACCGTAGGTCTGGCGGGGCCCCGTACGATGCCGACCGCGCTCGCGAGCAGGGGCACGAGGAGCAGGAGGAGCAGGAAAAGCGCGCCGGGCGCGCCACGGCGTCGGCTGGTCGCCGCCGGCGGCGGTCGGGACGCTGGTCAGGCTGGCGTTGGCCACGATGGCGATCGTCACTGCTGCGAGCAAACTCCGTTGGCGCGCCCGACTGGCGCGGGTGGCGGCTACGCCCGCCGGTGATACGCCGCCCCGTTGCGGGCACTGCCCCAGGACGACTCCGGCTGGCGGGCATCCTACCACCCGACCTCGGGTCGGGCTACCTGCACCTGAACCGAACCGGACGAGGACGCCCAGAACGCGCCGAGGATGAGGAACGGCCCGAACGGGATGTACGTCCGCAGGGTCGATCCGGCGCGGACGATGAGCGCGACGATGACGACGCCGGCCAGGAACGTCCCGGCGAAGACCCCGACGATCGTCCGGACGAGGCCCGCCAGGAGGCCGACGCCGACGAGCAGCTTGAGGTCGCCCATGCCGAAGGCGCCCGCCCCGAACGGGATCGACAGGAGGTAGAGGAGGGCCGGCAGGAGCAGCGCGACGGCGACCGCCGCGACCAGCCGCGTCGCGACGAGCGGGTTGAAGCCGCTCACCGAGGCGATGGCGCGAGCGGGATGAGCGGCAGGGTCACGATCGTCCGGCAGGAGCCGCTGGTCGAGGTCCGTGGCGAGCAGCAGCGCGAGCACCGCGAACCAGGCGACGAAGAACGCGAAGAAGACCGGCGCCTCGGGCTTGAGGGCGACGTCGAGCGCCACCGAGGTCGCCGGCACCGGGGCCGCCGAGGAAGCCGAGGCGCCAGCCCGATCGCCCGAACGTGATCACGACGACCGTCCTCCAGCCGGGCGGCCGGCCGGGCAGGACTCGCCTCGACGTCGTGCTCCGGCCAGCGGGTGGCGATCCGGTCGGCGGCGAATCCCCAGATCCCGCCGACGGCGAACAGGACGAGCGCCAGCGCCGAGACCGTCCCGCTCTCGTAGCCGAGGAAGGTCACGGCATGACCACCAACGAGCGCCGGCCGAGCCTAGGTCGCCCCGGCCAGGGCGAGCTCGACCAGCGTCGCGTGGGTGACCCCGTTCGCGCCGCGGGCGGCGAACGGCAACGCCTTGCGGAAGTAGCCGGTTCCGCCGATGTCGAGATGGACCCACGGCATGGTGACGAACTCGCGGATGAACAGGCCGCTCTTGACGAGCGAGCCATCGCCGAGCCGGCGTTCTGGAGATCGCCGTACCAGCTGTCCATGTCCGTGACGTACTCGTCGACGAGCGGGATCTGCCAGTACCGCTCGCCGGCCCGGGCCGCCCGCGGCCACGACCTCGTCGAACCACGGCTGGGGGGTCCCGAAGGCGCCCGTCACGAGGTGGCCGAGGGCGCGCGCGACGGCCCCGGTCAGCGTCGCGACGTCGACGAGGTGGGTGGCGCCGAGGCTCTCCGCGTAGGTCAGCGCGTCGCCGAGGATCAGCCGGCCCTCGGCGTCGGTGTTCGTGATGTCGACCATCTTCCCGTTGAGCGCCTTGACCACGTCGCCCGGCCGGGTCGAGTGGGGCCCGGGCATGTTCTCGACCGCCGGGGCGATCGCCAGGAGCGGCGTCCCCGGGGCCAGCCGCGCCACGGTCTCGATCGCTGCGATGACCGTCGCGGCGCCGGTCTTGTCCATCTTCATCTCTTCCATCCGGTCGGCCGGCTTGATCGAGATGCCACCGGAGTCGAAGCAGACGCCCTTGCCGATGATCGCCAGGTGGCGTCCGAGCGCGTCCTTCTGGCCTGCCTTGCCGGAGCGGAGCACGATCATCCGGGGCGGGTTGTCGCTGCCCCGGCCGACGGCGAGGAACATGCCCATCCCGAGCTTCGCCGCTCGGTCGGCGAGATGACGTCGATCGACAGTCCGTTGCGCTTGGCGATCGCGCTCGCCTCGTCGGCCAGGACCTCCGGGCTGACGTCGTTCGACGCGCGGTTGGCGAGGTTCCGGGCGGTGTTCGCGCCCTCCCCCACGATCCGGCCGCGCTCGGCGGCTGCGCCAAGGGCGGCGGCGTCACCGCCGGGGACGACGAGGATCAGCTCGTCGAGGACCGGCGGCGCCGATCGACCGTCTCGAGGTAGATGCCCTTCGGCTCGTAGTGGCCCTCGACGACGCCCCGGGCGAGCAGTTCGACGACCGCCGGAGCGCCGCCGTCGATCCGGCCGGCCAGGTCGCCGATCCAGATCGCCAGGCTGCCGACCTTGCGCCCGCCGAGCCGGCGCTCGATCGATGCACCGAGCCGATGGATCGTCTCGCGGTCGACCGACCCGGCGTCGCCACCGGCGACCAGGACGACTCGCCGCACGGGCAGCTCACCGGCGGCGGCCAGCGTCGCACCGTACCGCTTCGCCGACAGCTCGCCGAACGCGGCAAGCGCCGACAGCTCGCCGCCGCTCCGGCGATCGAGCTCTGCGAGCGGGCCGTCGAACGACGGATCGCCGACGAACGGGATCGCGAGGACGTCTGCGGCGACGTCCCACGGCTGGTCGGTCGAGATACGCACGTGCATGGAGCGTTGGCCCTCCGGGCGGACTGGCGCCGACGGCGCGGATTCGGGGATTGGCCGCAGTGTAGCGGGACTATCCCCCGCCGAGAGCGTCGGTCGCCGTCGACAGACGGCCGCGCGCCTCCTCGATCGCGATGACTGCCTGGTTGAGGCCACCTCGAGCGACGTCGGACATGATCACGATCATTGCCCGGCTGTCGGGCGGCAGGGCGGCCTGGGCGGCGCGCAACTCGTCGAACGCCGTCCGGACGGGATCCGTGATCTTGCCCTTCGACTTGACCAGCGTCGTCCAGACCTTGCGGGCCGCGGCGTCGAACGCGGCGTTGCGATCGATCCAACGGGTGAGGATCGAGACGTCGGTCGTGTTCGCCAGCCGGTCCCGCAGCTTGCGCGACGAGGCCAATGCCGCGTCCGCCTTGTCGAGGAGGGCCAGGGCCGGCTTGTACTTGAACTTCCGACCCAGCGCGGCCGCATCGGCGACCTGCTTGTCGTGCTCGGCGAGGCTTGTCGTGAGCTCGATCGCGGCAAGGCTGCCCGAGGTGAGCGCGGACCACGACTCGGACAACCCGTCGGTCGCCGACAGGGCCGCGACGAGCCGGTCATAGCGGATGCGAAGGCTCGTGCCGATCCGGGTCGGGTCGTCGGGCCCGATCCCGGGGATCGCATCGAGCCGAGCCCGGAGCATGTCGGTGGCGTCGGCGATGGTCGTCAGCTGAGTCTCGCCGTCGGCGATCGCCTTGCGCAGGCCGGCGGTGTCCCGGTCGATGAGCGAGGTGAGCGCCGTTCGCCCGATCTCGCCGAGCGCGTCGACGTCGTCGGACAGGACGCCGAGGTCACCGGTCGCTCCGACGAGCTCCGGGCCGAGCGCACGGTCGGCGACCCAGGTGAGCTCAGGTCGGGCGCCGGCGACCGGCGGTCGGCTCGTGGCGCTGACGATCCCGGCTCCCCCTAGCGCGAGGAGCGCGGCCAGCCCGAGCCAGCCGGCGGCCGTGGCGACCCGGCGACGCTCGACCCGGCGGTCCTTCGCGAGTTGGTCGGTCGCGTCCGGCTCGGCGGCCCCCGCCGCGTCCGAGCCAGGCTCGGTGGCAGCCGCCGCGTCCGAGCCAGGCTCGGTGGCCGCCCGTGGTTGCCCTTCGCCCGAGCCGGGTTGGCTCTCAGGGCCGTCGGACGGGATCGGCTCGGACGGGGTCGGCTCCGGGGGGTTCGGCTCGGACGGGGTCCCCTAGGCGGCCGCGGGTCGCGCTTCATCGCGCGGACGATAGCCCAGGTCGCGTCCCGTGTCGCGCGGGTAGCATCGCGCCATGACCCCGATCGACCCCGCCGGTCCGCTCGATCCCACGTCGTTGAGCCGGCTGATCGAGACGATGCCAAAGGCGGAGCTCCACCTCCACCTCGACGGTTCGATGAGGGTCGAGACCGCGCTCGAGCTCGCCCGGACACGCGGCGTCGACGCGCCGCGAACCTATGCCGGGATGCGAGACGCGCTCGTCGCGCCCGAACGGACGTCCTCGCAGGCCGAGCTGCTCGAGCGGTTCGACCTGCCGATCGCCCTCCTCCAGGACGCCGAGGCGCTCGAACGAGTCGCCGGCGAGCTCGTCGAGTCGAAGGCGGCGGATCGGGTCCGTTACGCCGAGGTCCGCTGGGGCCCGGCCCTCCACACCGAACGCGGCCTGTCGCTCGCCGACGGGATCGCCGCGGTCTGCCGCGGGGCGACAGGAGCGGCCATGCGGACCGGGGTCGTGGTTCGCCTGATCTGTACCGCGCTTCGATCGCACGACCCGGATCTCAACGTCGAGCTTGCCGAGACCGCGACGGGGTTCCGGGCGGCCGGGCTCGTCGGCTGGGACCTCGCCGGCGGCGAGGAGCGTTTCCCGGACCCGCTCAGGTTCGACCGATCGTTTGCGGTCGCTCGGGCCGGCGGCCTGCACATCACGGTCCACGCCGGCGAGTGGGGCGGCGCGGCCCAGGTCCGTCGCGCCCTGGCCGTCGATCCGGAGCGGATCGCCCACGGCCCGGGCGCGAGCGACGACCCGCAGCTGATCGCCGAGCTCGTCGCCCGCGACGTGACCCTCGACCTATGCCCGACCAGCAACGTCCAGGCCGGGATCGTGGTGTCGCTAGCCGAGCATCCGCTGGCGCGGCTCCATCGAGCCGGGGTGTCGGTGACGCTGTCGACCGACGACGCGACGGTCTCGGACGTCAGCCTGTCGGAGGAGTACCGCCGCGCGATCGAGGACATCGGCCTGACCCTTCCCGAGCTCTGGACGATCGATCGCCGCGCGCTCGATGTCGCCTTCGCCGAGCCGCCACGCTCGTGCCGCTCCGAGCCGAGTTCGACGCCTGGGCCGCCGGCGTGCCGGAGCTGTCTGGGTAGTCCCGTCCGTTCCGTCCGTTCCGTCCGTTCCGTCCGTTCCGTCCACGAATATCACCAGCACTGCTATCAGACGGGCTGCGACGGGCTTCGCCTGGCTCTTGAGCGAATCGAACCGCGCTTGTCGCTCGCTTCAGCAACGGAGCTGATATCCGGGCCGACAGAAGCGTCCGATCGCCGCCGGTCGCTTCTTCGTGAGCGGTCCCTAGCAATAGTGGTGATATCGGCGTCCGCAGGGTGGCCGACATCGACCCAGGCGCGGCTCGCGGCTCGGTGTACAGGGCACCAAGGCACGCGCGGCTCGAGGTCGACGCTCGCGGCGCGGGCGGCGCGCAGCACAAGCGTTCACGCCCTGAGTGACCAGTGGTGCGGCGGCTCGAAGCCGGAGCGTTCAGCCGACGAGACAGTCAGCTGGCGAGGCCGGCGAGGATCTCCGCCAGCTCGGCCGCATCGTGGGCCACGGCCGTCGGGCGGTCATCGGGCGGCAGCGCGTCGAGATGGGCCTGGCTCGACACGCCGGTCAGCATGAGCACGCAGCGGGCGCCGACCGCCCGCGCAGCCGCGAGGTCGGTCACGATCCCGTCACCGATCATCACGGCATCCCGCGGGTCGGCCCCGACCACGTGGCAGGCCTCCTGCAGCAGCAGTGGCTCCGGCTTTCCGATCGAGATCGGGATGACGCCGGTTGCGACCTCGATAGCGGCCACGATCGCGCCGGCGCCGGGCATCAGGCGGCGCTCGGTCGGATAGACCGCGTCTCAATTCGTCGCGATGAACCTTGCCCCGGCCCGGACCGCGTCGGCGGTCGACCGCCAGCCGGCCGTAGGTGATGTCGGGATCGAGCCCGACGACCACGGCGTCCGGTCGTCCCGCCGCCTCGAACCCGTCGATGCCCTCCTCCGCGACCCGCGCCGCGGCTTCGCCGGCCGCCACGACTTCGAAGCCGCAGTCGGTGAGCTCGCGCCGGAGTCCGGCGCCGCCGAGGGCCAGCACCAGCCGCGGTCGAAGGTCCTGCTCCGCGAGCCACAGCGCCGTCGCGCGCGGCGAGCTCACCACCCGCTCGACGCTGACCGGCGCGCCCATCGCGGCCAGACGGTCGACGTAGTCGGCCCGGTAGTACATCGAGTTGTTCGTGACGTAGACGACGTCGTCACCGGCCGCGGCGCGGGCAGCCAGGACGGCCGCGACTCCAGGGACCGGGTCCGCACCGCGATAGACGACGCCGTCGAGGTCGACGAGGAGGAGCATCGGCGCATCGTACCGGCCATCGACCCGGGGCGACTGGGGGCGTACGATCCGGCCAGCGTCGGCCGGGGGCGGTCGCGAGGGAGGGTCAGCGCGGGTGACTGCGGGCTCCGGTGCCGCCGGAACGAACGGCTTCCTGTTCTGCGACCTGCGCGGCTACACGGCATTCGTCGAAGCCCGTGGCGACCAGGCGGCAGCCGATCTCCTCGCGACGTATCGCGCCCTCGTCCGGGCGGCGATCGCGACCCATGCCGGGGCGGAGATCAAGACCGAGGGCGACTCGGTCTACGTCGTCTTCCCGGCGGCCTCGGCGGCGGTCGAGGCGGGACTCGAGATCGTCGCCGCGGCAGCCGAGGCCTCGACCCGCGATGCCCCGATCCGGGTCGGGGTCGGGGTCCATGCCGGCGAGACGGTCGCCACGACCGAGGGCCTGGTCGGGGGCGCGGTCAACATCGCCGCCCGGGTCTGCGCCAAGGCCCAGGCCGGCGAGGTCCTCGTCACCGACACCGTCCGGGCCCTGACGAGAACCTACCTCCCGTACCGCTACACGAGCCTTGGCACCCAGCAGCTCAAGGGGATCGCCGGGGGCATCCCGCTCTACCGGGTCGAGGCCGTGCCGTCGTCGGGCCGGGCCAGGCTGACCCGCCAGCTCGGAGCCAGACGGGGCCGCGTCATCGTGCTCGCCGGGCTCGTCATCGTCGCCCTCGTCGCAGCGACCGGCGTCTATGCCCTCAACCGGCCGCCGGACTGTCTGACGCCTCCCGGCCAGCACCAAGGACGTCGTGGCCAAGATCGATCCCGCCCGCAACTGCGTCGTGGCGGTCTATCCGGTTGGGCAGCGACCGGGGGCGATCGCTGTGTCAGCTGGGCTGGTGTGGATCGCGAACCTAGACGACCGCACGTTGACGTGGATCGACCGGCAGACGCTCCATTCGGGCGCAACGGCAGCCGGCGGGCTGCCCGTCGGACTCGCGACGGGGCCGGGTTCCGTCATGGCTCTGGACCTCGGCTTCAGACGCGGCCTCGTAGTGGGAAACGGAGGGTGGGAAACAGTAGTTCCCGACCTCGTTGCACAGATTTCGAACGACAAGAAGCGATGGATTTCGGCCCCGGCAAGGCTGCCTTCACCGGGTTTGCCGGGCACTGGCGATACAGACCTCTCCGGATATCAAGGCGTTGCATTCGTCGCCGATCACGGCTGGGTTACGGATTCCCTGACCGGACGCGTGGTTAGGATCGATCTCGAAGGTCAGGTGGATACGGTCATCCAGGTAGAAGCACCGGTGCCCACGACCGTTACGGGTCACACGCCGACGTATGGATCCACCGGGCTTGGCGCCATTGCCGCGGGGCGCGGCGCAGTGTGGGTCGCCAATGAATTGAAGCCCATCGTCTACGACCTGGAGGGCAATGCGGCGACGGCACTCTCACTAGGGGGCGCGGCGGGCTCGGTGGCGCTCGATGTCACCGAAGACGCGATCTGGCTGGCTAGGAGCGACGGCCAGCTCACCCGGGTGAATCCCGTTTCGAGATCCCCCACGACCTTTGATATCGGTGGCCATGCCACGGCCCTGGCCGTCGATGCGACGACAGTGTGGGCCGCTGACTTGCTGGGGAGCGCGGTCCGACGGGTCGATGCCGGGAACGGCACCGTCCTTGCCACGCTCAAGGTTGGCGGCCGCCCGGCAGGGGTAGCGATCGCCCCGGACGGCTCGGTCTGGGTCACGATCCAGGCACCATGATGCAGAGCTCCGCTGCCGCCGGCACGAACGGCTTCCTGTTCTGCGACCTGCGCGGCTACACGGCATTCGTCGAAGCCCGTGGCGACCAGGCGGCAGCCGATCTCCTCGCGACGTATCGCGCCCTCGTCCGGGCGGCGATCGCGACCCATGCCGGGGCGGAGATCAAGACCGAGGGCGACTCGGTCTACGTCGTCTTCCCGGCGGCCTCGGCGGCGGTCGAGGCGGGACTCGAGATCGTCGCCGCGGCAGCCGAGGCCTCGACCCGCGATGCCCCGATCCGGGTCGGGGTCGGGGTCCATGCCGGCGAGACGGTCGCCACGACCGAGGGCCTGGTCGGGGGCGCGGTCAACATCGCCGCCCGGGTCTGCGCCAAGGCCCAGGCCGGCGAGGTCCTCGTCACCGACACCGTCCGGGCCCTGACGAGAACCTACCTCCCGTACCGCTACACGAGCCTTGGCACCCAGCAGCTCAAGGGGATCGCCGGGGGCATCCCGCTCTACCGGGTCGAGGCCGTGCCGTCGTCGGGCCGGGCCAGGCTGACCCGCCAGCTCGGAGCCAGACGGGGCCGCGTCATCGTGCTCGCCGGGCTCGTCGTCGTCGCCCTCGTCGCGGCGACCGGCGTCTATGCCCTCAACCGGCCGCCGGACTGTCTGACCCTCCCGGCCTCGACCAAGGATGTCGTGGCCAAGATCGATCCCGCCCGCAACTGCGTCGTGGCGGTCTATCAGGTTGGATACAGCCCCGGCCCAATGGTCAGTACGGCCGACGCGGTCTGGGTGGCGAACATCGACGATCAGACCGTATCGCGGATCGACCCTAAGACTGGCGAGGTCCGAACCACATCCGCTCGGGGAACGATCAGCGGCTTCTCAGCTGCCTCCGACGGAGTCTGGATTCTGGATGGACTCCAGGGACGGCTCACGAAGATCGCGTCGTCGGATGCACGATTGGCGGACACGCTGCTGCTCCCATCAACGCCTCCCTCGGTGGTCGGAGGCGTGAGCGGCGGAAGCTTGGGCGGGTCGGCCACCCCTCGAGACACGGCCTTCACGTACGGCGACCTCGCAGCTGGCGGTGGGAAGCTATGGGTCACAAGCAGGATGGAGGGCTCGGTTCTGAAGATCGACCCACGCCGCGAAGACGTTACGAATGCAGGCTACTTTGCGATCGAGCGGCTCAAGGTGGCGATCCCGCCCGAACCCGAGACGGGCTTCAACGGCGCACTAACCTACGCAGGAACGGGAGTCGGCCTCATCACGTTCGCCGACGGCGCGCTCTGGATCGCAGACATGAGCGATGCCGCCGTCTGGAGGAGCGAGGTCGGCACCAATCACGTCCAAATCGTCCCGGTCGCGGGCGAGCCCGTCACGACGAACGCCATCGCCGAGGCGTCGGGCGTGGTCTGGGTGCTGCACGGCGACGGATCGGTAAACATCGCGTCCGCGGTCGGCAGCCAGAGCAAGGTCGTCAATGTCGGAGCCGATCTCGTTGCCGGCGCGGCGGATTCAACGGGTCTGTGGGCCGCGGACGGAGCCGGAGCACTCCTGCGTATCGATCCGACCGGGGCCGTCCTTTCAAGACTTGGGCTACCGGGCCGCCCGTCTGGTGTCACGTTTGCTCGAGACGCAATCTGGGTCTCGATCCGGGGCCGTTGATGTCTCGCGGGTCTCAGTGACCCATCGACGTGTCCCGACCGATCCCCTCGTCGGGCACCGAGCGGCTGCTCATCGATGGCTCGAACCTGCTCTACGCCCTGGGCCGGGGCAAGGGTGGGCCGGCGCCGGCGGCCACGCTCGTCGGTCGGCTCCGGGCGGTGATCCCGGCCGCGATCCGGATCGAGATCGTGTTCGACGGCCCGCCCGATCGGGGCCTGCACGGGACGCGGATCGCGTCCGGGCTGACGGTCCGCCACAGTGGCCGGTACAGCGCCGACAGCCTGATCGACCGTCTCGTGGCCGATGCTATCGGGACGGGCGGCACGCCCGACGCCGCCCATGCAGCGGGGACCGCGATCCTGGTGGTGACCAATGACATCGAGCTCGGCCGGTCGGTTCGTCGTCGCGGCGCCCGCACGGCCGGCGCCTCTTGGCTCACGCGGCGCTTCGACCGCCAGGTCCTGAGCGCACCGGCGATCGGCGTCAAGCGGCCGGCACGGGGCGCGGCGACGACCGGACAGGCTCAAGGCCAGGGCCACAGCCACAGCTCGGACGACGAGGATCGGCCACGCTGGCAACCCGGCCGCGGCGCCACCAAGAAGACCGGCAACCCGAAGCGCGGCCGGCCCGGCTGACCCTGCCGCGCCGCCCGCCCCGCCCGCCGTGCCGACCCGGCTAGAATGCCGCCGTGAGCATCATCGACCAGCTCAACCAGGCTTGGAACCAGATCCTCGACTTCCTGAGCCAGCTGGTGATCCCGGACTGGGGTGCGCTCATCGGGCTCATCCCGTTGGCGCTGCTCGTCCTCCTGCTCGGACCCATCCTCAGCCTGATGGCGCTGGGCTGGCTCATCTACATGATCCGCAAGCCGCGCGCGAAGCTGGCGATCGTCGAGGGTCCGTACGCCGCTCCGCTCGACCAGGCCGGCCAGCCGGTCTTCCCGACCGGCCAGCCGTATTGCGCCCGCGACGGGCTGATCTTCCCGAGCGGGCTCACGATCTGTACGAACTGCCACGAAGAGCTCGTGGTCACCTGCCCGAAGTGCGGGATCGGCCGCCAGGCACGGGTCCGGACGTGCGCGAACTGCGGGCTCATCCTCCAGATCGACAAGAAGGCCGAGACCCGGGCGCTCCAGCCGGCGGGACCGCCGCCGGGTGGTGCCGCGGCCGCATGATGGCGAGCGCGGGCCAGCTCCTGTTCTCGATCGGGGTCATCGTCGTGGCCCTGGCCTTCGCCGCCCACGTCGGCCATGCCGTCCTGCTGGCCAACGGCCGGCGAGCCCTGCCCCGGGTCGTGGTCCTCCCCGAGCCGGCCTTCGCCGGCGTCGTCAGCGGCTCGTTCGTCGATCGAACGACGAGCGGGGCCACGACCGTCGGCTCGGCGAGTGGCCAGCCGGCGAGCCCACTGTCGCGCAGCGCGCACGTCCTCGGCCTCCTCGCCGTCGTCCTGCTCGGCCTGTCGCTCGTCGCCCGCGCCGTGGCGGTTGGTCGCGGTCCGTGGGGCAACATGTTCGAGTTCACGGTTGCCTTCGGGTTCACGATCCTGGCCGGCTACCTCGTCCTCGAGCGGCGCTACCCGATCCGCTCGATCGGCTTCCTGCCGTTCGGGGTCGCCCTCACGCTCCTGCTCTACGCGAGCAGCCTGCCGAGCGACGTGAAGCCGCTCGTCCCCGCCCTCCAGAACGCGCCGCTCCTGACGATCCACGTTGGCATGGCCACGATCGCCTACGGGATCTTCGCGACGAGCTTCGCGGCCGGCGTCGGCTACCTGGTCCAGGGGACGGCCGACCGGTTCAGCTGGCTGCCCTCGCACAAGGTCCTCGACGAGGTGGCCTACCGGGCGGTCATCATCGGCTTCCCGATCTTCGCCACGATGATCATCCTCGGCTCGTGGTGGGCGTCGATCGCCTGGTCGCGCTACTGGGGCTGGGATCCGAAGGAGACCGCGGCGCTCGTGACCTGGCTCGTCTACGCGGTCTATCTCCACGCCCGGAACCAGAAGTCGTGGGCGGGCCGGCCGGCCGCGCTGCTTCTCGTCGATCGGGTTCGGGATGGTCCTCGTGACCTACTCGGGCAGCCTCTGGTTCAACGGCCTGCACGCGTACTCGGGGCTGTAGCCGACTCCTCGGCCTGGCGCTCGTCCGAGCGTGGCAGGGCCGCCCGACTCGGTCGCGGCTTCGATCGCATCGAGCTGAGCAAGATACGCCCGGGCGCCGAGTCGTTCGTAGGTCTTTCGGGCGGCGGCAGCCGCGGCTTGCGCCTCCGGCCGGTCGATACCGACGAGCGCGGCGAACTCGAGCCGGGTGACGGCGGTCTCGAGCCCGTCGCCCATGTCGGCCAGTCGCTCGCACGCCGCGCCATAGCCGCTGACGGCCTCCTCGATGCGTCCCTCGAGCGCCGCGATCCCGGCATCGAGCGCATGTCGCTTCGCCTGGATCATCGGGTTGCTGCTCCCGGTCGCCTCGATCGTCGCCGCCGCACTCCGCGCCCGGTCCACGTCGCCGAGCCGAAGCGCCAGCCTCCCCGCCGCCGACGCCCGTTCAGCCTCGTCGACACCGCCGTCGCCGGTCAACGCGAGGCGGGCGAGGCGGGCGAGCCCGTCGGCGAACCTCCCGGCCGCGTAGTCCACCCAGGCCAGGGAGAGCACATGGCCAACGTGCTGCTGAACGTTCGTGATCTGAGCGAGATCGGCCTCGGCCCGGACGACGGCCGCCTCCAGCCCGGCCTGGTCGCCTTCCGACGCGGCGCGGTCCATGCGGACCCAGCTGAGCTCGAGATCGGTCGTGACCGGCAGGTCGTCGTCGTCGAGCTCCGTGAGCATCCGGTCGACGACGCCCCAGTCGCCCTGGAAGTGGGAGCTGACGATGATCCCGCCGGCGAACCCGACCATCGCGCCGCGATGGCCGATCCGTTTGGCAAGCTCGAGGCCTTCGGTGATCAGCTCGATCGAGGCCCGCGGGTCGCGAAATGCGAGAAGCACGATCGCGTTGTTCCGGGCGCGGAGCTCGATCGTCGCGAGACTGTAGACCCGTGCCAGGCGGACGGCACCGAGCAGGATGACGGTGCCCTCCTCCTCGCGGAAGCTCGAGACGCTCGTGCCCTTGGTGACGAGCGTGTCGAGCGTGATCGCCGTCTCCCCGAGCCGTTCCGAGATCCCGATCGCCCGGTCGGCCAGCTCGATCGCGCGCGCGATGCTCCCCATTGAGCATGTTGGCCCGGCTCAGCTGCGACGCGACCGCCGCGATTACCGGATCGGCCTGCGGATCGGCCCCTCGACTCGATCTCGGCGAGGATCGGCGTCAGAAGCTCGATGACCTCGACCGCCTGCCCTTCGAACAGCATCGCACTCGCCCGGTCGGCCGAGACCCTCGCCGCGCCGAGCCGGTCGCCCGCCGCCCGATGGCCCGCTGCCGCTTCCTCCAGGAGACGCGAGGCCTCCGGGCCGTGTCCGGCGAACGACGCCGCCTCGGCGGCGCGTTCGCGGAGCTGCGTCTGCTCGACCGGGTCCTCGGTGACCCCGAGCGCCTGGAGCAGGAACGCGAGCGCCTGGTCGAACGAGCGGAGCTGGCTCGCCCGATCGGCCGCACCGCGGAGCGCGACCCGAGCCTGGGCGGCGAGGGTCTCGGCCTCGGGCCCGGGGGTCGCGTTGCGATACGCGTCGAGATAGTGGCTGGCCAGGACGCCGGCGATCTCGTCGTCGCCGAGCGTCTCGAAGTACTGGGCCGCTGCGAGATGGCGAGCCCGGCGCTCGCGCTTCGCCAGCGTCCCGTAGGCGACCTCGCGGATCACCGCCTGCACGAAGAGGTACTGGCCCCGCTCGGGGGAGCGCGGATCGACCTCGACCCGGAGCAGCTCCCGGTTCACGAGCCCTCCCAGGCGACCGTCGACCTCGGCCTGGTCCATCCGCGAGAGCGTCGCCAGCGCGTCGGCGGTGAAGCTGAGCCCCAGGATCGAGGCATCCTGGAGCAGCGTCCGGTCCGTCGGGTCGAGCCCGTCGAGACGTGCCGCAACGAGCGCGTGGAGGGTCTCCGGGACCGACAGCCGGTCGAGCGCGCCGCGCACCGCGTAGACGTCGCCGTCGCGGACGAGGCGTTCGTCGGTCACGAGCATCCGGACGGTTTCGACGGCGTACAGGGGGACCCCTTCGGCTCGAGCCAGGATCGCCCGGATCGCCGGCTCGGGCAGGCCCGGGACGAGCCCATTGAGGAGCGCCCGCATCGCATCCGCGTCGAGTGGTTCCAGGTGGAGGCTCGTGAAGTTGCGCTGGCCGGCTCCCCAGTCGGGCCTCCGCTCGAGGATCTCCGGCCGGGACAGGGTGATGACGAAGATCGGGTGGCTGCGCGACCACTGGAGGAGGTGGCCGATGAACTCGAACAGCCCGCTGTCGGCCCATTGGAGGTCCTCGAACACGAGGACGACCGTGCCGAGCGCCGAGATGCGCTCGAAGAACGTTCGCCACGCGGCGAACAGCTCCCCGGCGCTGCCTCGATCGCCGCCCGGATCCTCGCCCAACCCGAGCAGGGCCATGAGCCGGGGCTCGATCCACTGTCGTTCGGTGTCGTCCGGGACGTACTCGGCCAGCGCGGAGCGGAGCTTCTCGAGCGACTCGACCGGGTCATCGGTCTCGGCGATCCGCGCCCGCGCCCGGATCATCTCGCCGAGCGCCCAGAACGTGACGCCGTCGCCGACCGCCGGGGACCGGCCCTGATGCCAGTAGACCGGCTCGGTCAGCCCGTCGATGTACTTCTCGAACTCCCAGGCCAGGCGCGACTTGCCGATGCCGGCCGGCCCGACGATCGACACGACCCGGATCCGCGTCTCGCGCGACGTCGTGTGGAACAGGTCCTTGAGCAGGCGCAGCTCGTCGTCGCGACCGACGAACGGCGGCTCGAGCGCCTCGGACCTGCGGGCCCCGCCCCGGCCGGCCACGACCCGCAGCGCTCGCCAGGCACTGAGGGCGGCCCGGCCCTTCATCTCGACCTCACCGACCGACTCGAACGCGATCGCCCTCGAGGCCGCCCGGTGGGTCGCGTCGCCGACGAGCACCGAGCCAGCCTGGGCGGCCGACTGGAGACGGGACGCGGCGTTGACGAGGTCGCCGGCGACCATCGCCTGGCCGGCATTCCCGACGGTAACCGCCGCCTCGCCGGTCAGGATCCCGACCCGCAGGGCCGGTGGCCCGTCGCGGCCCGGGAGCTGCGATACGGCGTCAACGAGCTCGAGGCCGGCCCGGACCGCCTGCTCGGCGTCGTCCTCGCGGGCGACCGGTGCGCCCCAGACCGCCATGACCGCGTCCCCGATGAACTTCTCGACGGTGCCGCCGTACCGCCCGATCACCTCGCGGGAGTGCTCGAAGTAGGCATCGAGGAAGGCTCTCGTGTCCTCCGGGTCGCGCGTCTCCGAGGCCGAGGTGAACCCGACGAGGTCGGCGAAGAGCACGCTCACCAGCCGCAGCTCGGGTGATGCCGCGGCGCCGGCCGTCGATAGCTGGCTCCCGGGCGCTGAGCCGGGAGGCTCGGCGGTGCCTTCGCCCGGGCCCGGGCCGGGAACGCCGGCGGTCACGGGTACGCCGGCGGCGCCCGCGCTCGTCGGGGTGCCGCATTCCGGGCAGAACCGGGCGCCGGCCGGGAGGGTCGCGCCGCATTCCGGGCAGGGCGCATCGAGCCGAGCGCCGCATTCCGGGCAGAACCGCTGGCCTGGCTGAACCTCGCTCCCGCAGCTGTGGCAGCGCATGTGCCCTCTCGGATCGTCGAGTGAGGCCACAGCCTAGCGGAAGGTGACCACCACGTCAGCGGGTCAGGGTCACTTTGGTGAGGTTCCGCGGGACCTCCGGATCGATCCCTCGCGCGCGGGTCAGGTGATAGGCGTAGAGCTGGGCCGGCACGATCGACACGATCGGCCTAAGCCACTCGGGCACGCCCTCCGGGAGCGACATGGCGCGGGTGCCGACCGCCCGGATCGCCGGCGAGTCGGACAGGACGAGGACGTCAGCGGCGACCTCGCGGCGGAGCCGGCCGAGCAGTTCGACGAGCCCGGCGGTCGCACGACCCTCCGGCGCGACGGCGAGGACCGGGACGCCCGGCTCGATCAGGGCGACCGGCCCGTGCTGGAAATCGGCGGCCGAGTATGGGTCGGCGAAGACCTGGGCGAGCTCCTTGAGCTTGAGTGCCCATTCGCGGGCGGTGGCGTACTCGAATCCCCGCCCGAGGACGACGCAGCGATCGGTCGACGCGAGGTCGGTCGCGATCCGCTCGATCTCGGGCTCCGTCGCGAGCGCCTGCTGGATGACCGTCGGGACCGCCTCGAGCGCGTCGCTGGCGGCCGCGTCCGATCCGAGGGCGACCGACAGCCGGGCGATCGCGAGCAGTGACGTCGTGTAGGTCTTCGTCGCAGCAATCGCCCGCTCCGGCCCGGCGGCCAGCTCGATCACGTGTTCGGCCGCCTCCGCGAGCGGCGATCCCGGGTCGTTCGTGATGGCCAGCGTCGGAGCGCCCTGGTCGCGCGCAGCGGCGAGCACCCCGACGATGTCCGGCGACGCTCCCGACTGGCTGATCCCGATGACGAGCGACCGGCCGAACCGTGGCACCACCCCGTAGAGCGACAGGATCGACGGCGCGGCGAGCGCGACCGGCAGGCGATGGACCGTGCCGAGCAGGTACTGGGCGTAGATCGCGGCGTGGTCGGACGACCCGCGGGCGGCGATCACGACCTGGTCGACCGGGTTGCGGCGAAGACGCTCGACGAGCCCGTCGAGCGCCGGCCGGCTCGACGCGAGCTGCCGCTGGGCGGCGGCCGGCTGCTCAAGGATCTCGTCGCGCAGGCTCATCGGCTCCTAGCCTACCCTCGTCCGGGGCCCACAGGCAGACGGCCGGTGCCGAATAGGTGCCGGCACGCCCTCGATCGGAGTGCCTCTCGCTGCCTGCGGTCCTTCGGCGCTGAACTTCTGGGCCGTTTCGGCGCCGAAGTTCAGGACCGAGGCTTCTCGAGCAGCGATCGGTGCTCGGCTGGCGTCCGGAGTCCCGGCGCAGCAATCACCGCCCGTCGCGCGTCGAGCCAGCGCGAGTGCGACACTGAGCCGACGTCGACGCACGGAGAACGCAGTGACCCGACCGATCGACCCGCCGAGCAACCCGCCAACCGGCCTGGCCACGGGCCGGACCCGGCCATCGACAGCAGTCGCGGCGCGGGCCCGGCTCGGCCCCCTCTACCGACGGACCCGCGACCTGGCCCTCAAGCCGGTCTATGCCTTCTACGTCACGCGGCTCGAGGCCGCGGTGATGGCCCATCCGAGGCCGGCCCACGTCGCGGTGATCATGGACGGCAACCGGCGCTGGGCGACCGCCGAGGGATTCGCCGATCCCGGCGTCGGGCATCGGAAGGGCGCCGAGAAGGCGCTCGAGCTCATCGATTGGTGCGCCGACCTCGGGATCCGCGAGGTCACCCTGTGGGCCCTGTCGCTCGAGAACCTCGAACGGCCCGAGGACGAAGTCGGCAAGATCACCGCGGTCGCCGCCGAGGCCATCGCGGCCCTGGCCGAGGGTCGGCGCAAGACGAAGCTCCCGATCCACCTCCGGGTCATCGGCCGGCGCGACCTCCTGCCCGACGGGCTCGCCTCCGTCGTCGAACGCTCAGCCTCCCTGTCCCGCGACGACGGCGCGATGTCGGTCACGGTCGCCCTCGCCTACTCCGGCCGCGACGAGCTGCTCGAGGCGTTCCGAGCCACCGTCCGCGACGCCGTCGAGGCGGGCACGCCGCCGGCCGAGCTGGCCGACTCGCTGACCGCCGACGCGCTCGCCGCCCACCTCTACACCCGTGGCTCGAGCGACCCGGACCTGATCATTCGCACTTCGGGCGAGGTCCGAATGTCCGGCTTCCTGCCCTGGCAGAGCGTGTACGCCGAGTACCACTTCGCCGAGGCCTACTGGCCCGCCTTCCGCGAGATCGACTTCCTCCGCGCCATCCGCACCTACCAGCAACGCGCCCGCCGCTTCGGGCGGTAGCGGCGAAGGCGAAACGCGACCAGCCCGTCGCTACACTGGGGCCCGGCGATGATCCGTAGTCGAGGGTGGTCGCGTGGGGACCGCTGCGGAGCCAGGGGACACCGGGGCGGCACAGGCTGGTGGTCCTGGCCCGGACCGACCGGCCGACTATCGCACGTTCCTCATCGCGGACATTCGCGGCTACACGAGCTACACCGACGAGCACGGTGACGAGGCCGCCGCGGCGCTCGCCAACCAGTTCGCAAAGATTGTCCGGGCGACGGTCGAGGCGCGCGACGGGACGCTCGTCGAGCTCCGCGGCGACGAGGCGCTGACCGTCTTCACTTCCGCCCGTCAGGCCCTCCGCGCCGCGGTGGAGCTCCAGGCGCGGATCGCCGACGAGCACCTCCCGCGCGGGGTCGGGATCGGCCTCGATGCCGGCGAGGCCGTCCCCGTCGAGGGCGGCTACCGCGGCACGGCGCTCAACGTCGCTGCGCGGCTGTGCGCCCAGGCCGCCGCCGGCGAGGTCCTCGCGACCGAGACGGTCATCCACCTGGCCGCCCGGATCGAGGGAATCCACTACCGCGAGCCCCGGTCGATGCGACTGAAGGGGTTTGAGAGCCCATTCCGGGTCGTCGGCGTCCTGGCCGAAGCTGCCTCGCAGAGCGCTGCGCGGAGCCCGCGGGGACGGGCTGTGGCGGGCCCGCTCGATCGTCGTCCGGCGATCGCCGCGCTCGTTGCGGTCGCGGTCCTCGTCGTCGGCGGCGCGCTCGTCTTCACCCAGGGCCTCGGTGGCCGCGGGTCGGCCGCGCCGGGGTCGTCGGCGGGAGGTCCGCCGGGCGCCGGTGGATCCTCGTCGCTCCCGGCCGGGAGCGACGGGGCAAGCCTCGGCCCGATCGGGTCCGGCGCGGTCACCGGTCTCGGCGGCTCGCCGGGGACCTCGCCCGGATCGTCGCCGGCCATCCCCGCGACGGACGTTCCGATGTACAAGGGCGGCCTCGGCCGAACGAACCAGATGCCCGGACCGGCGATCGAGCGCAGCCCCGAGGTTCGCTGGCAGCTCCAGACCGGGTCGGACATGGGCGGCGGCCCCGCTGTCGCGGACAACTTCGTGTTCGATGGGAGCATCGACGGGACCCTCCACGTCGTCGACCTGGCCACGGGCAAGGAGGTCTGGACCTTCGCCGCCGGGGCGCCGATCCTGACGGTCCCGACCGTCGTGGACGGATCCGTCTACGTGACCACCGATGATGGGGTCTTCCACGCAGTCGACCTCGCGACACATGCCGAACGGTGGCGCGTTCCGGGGGTCGCGGTGGGATCGGTCCCGACGGTCGTCGGCGACCTCGCCTACGTCGGGATCGGCTCCGGCCGATTCGCGGCCCTGGCGACGACCGACGGCCACGAGGCATGGCACGTCGACGTCGAGGGGACGGCGAACCGCAACGCGATCGCCGGCAACGTCGCCTACGTCGTCGGCGAGGACAGCGACCGGGTTTACGCCATCGATCTCAGCACGCACGCGATCCGCTGGAGCGCGGCCACCGGTGCGGCTAGGCTCCTGACACCGGCAGTCGACGGCGACACGGTCTACGTCACGGTCGTCAATGTCGCGAACAAGGACAGCCGGGTCGTCGCCCTCGACGCCGCGACCGGGGAGCAGCGCTGGCGGTTCGTCCCACCCGACCGCGCGAGCCTCGCGAGCCTGGCGGTTGGCGCCAATCGGGTGTACTCGACGTCCGACGGCCCGAGCGGCACGACGAATGTCTGGGCCATCGATCGCGGGACCGGCGAGCTCGGCTGGACGGCCATCGTGCCGGGCTCGTTCGGGATCCATCCAGTGCCGGTCGGCGACGAGGTCGTCGTCGCGTCGAGCAACGGCGCGGTCGAGGCGCTGACGGCGGCGACGGGCAAGGAGGTGTGGCGATTCGTCGGCGCGGACCGGCCGGTGGGCAGCCCGATCGTCACGGGCGGGCTCCTGATCTCCGCCACCAGCGCGGGGACGTCGCCGGCGGGGATCGTGGCGCTCGGCGCCGGGCAGGAATCCCCCGCCACGGTGCCGGCCTCCGCGATCGAGTGGATCGAGGACCTCACGGCGGGCGACGGCAAGCCGACCCTGTATCTGAACGTGATGCTCGACGCCAAGGGCAACATCTATGGCGCTGACCGGATGAGCGATCGGGTTGTCATCTGGGATCGCCAGGGGCGGCCGACGTCGTGGGGCACGCACGGCTCGAAGCCGGGCCAGTTCGACTTCAGCGAGGTCACGATCGGCGATCAGAGTCAGAGCGTCGCGATCGCAGGTGACGGGCGGATAGCGGTCGGCGACGGCGGTAACCACCGGGTCCAGGTCTTCGACGCAAAGCGGCACTTCCTGATGGCGATCGGGCACGAGGGCCAGGACAACGGCGAGTTCATCAACCCATGCTGTGTGGCATTCGACCCGGCCGGCCGGCTGTACGTGGCCGACCCCGGGCGGGGCGACATCCAGGTCTTCGACAAGAAGGGTCGCTTCGTCCGGACGATCGGCAGCCAGGGCAGCGGCAACGGCCAGTTCGACCGCCTCGGCGTGCCCTACATCGACCCGGCAACGGGCGACCTGTGGATCCCCGACTTCGCCAATCGCCGGATCCAGGTCATGACTCGCGAGGGCCAGTTCGTTGCCGCGTTCGGCGATGGCTCGAACGGCACGCAGGCGCTCGACCAGACGAACGGCGTCGTCCTGGACCGGGGCGGCCGGATGTGGATCGTCGACACCGACAACTTCGTCTACGTCCTCGACCCGGTTGGCCGGCTCATCGCCCGGCTCGGGCCCGAGGTCGTTGCCGGCCACGGCGACATCGCCCCGTCGTACCTGTGGCTGACCGATGACGGGAAGCTCTACCTTCCCGACACCGACAACGACCGGGTCGCGGTGTTCCAGCTCCACGAACCGCTCTGGCCGCCCCCGGGAGGCTGAGCGCACCCGACGGCGCCAGCGGGTAGTCCGCGAACCGCGCACTCTTCGGCCCAGGCTGCGGGGCCCAAGCGGCATCCCCCTCGGCCCAGGCAGCATATCCTCGGCCCAGGCTCCTTGGCCCAGGCGGCGTCTCCTTCAGCTCGAGTTCTGACAGATGCACACCACGCGAGCGTTCGTCGACCCGAAGACGCTCCCTGGCCAAAGCTCGAGAGGAAGATCGTCCCGAGTCACGCTCGTCGCGGGATGGATTCCGTTCGGATCGACGCCGGAGGCCCGCAGCGTGTTGTCGAATGACCGCCTCGCGTGCATCTGACAAGGATCGCCGCCGGGGGCACGCATCTCGCACGAAACGCGGCCGGGGGGCGCATCTCGCACGAAGCGCCGCCGTGGGGCGTGCGTCTGCACATTGCGTCGTCGCCGGTGATCGCCGCCACCCGATAGGTCCAATACCGCACGCCCGTTCTATACTGACCTGGCCGCGCGGCTCCTCGGAGACGGGCAGACCCGTCGCAACAGCCTGGCGTCGGGCGACCGCGAGAACCCATCGTGTCCACACGTTGTCCACCCCCGTCCCGAGCCTGTCCACGCTCCCTGGCGACCTGTCCACGCTCGGAGGCCCAGTCGTCCACATCCACAGCATGTAGCGGTGCGTGACTTCACCAGACCACTACATGTTGTGTTTTCGGCTTGACGCGCATATTCGCCAGGCGTAGAGTTTGAAGGTCGCTCGGCCACCAGGAACGGCGGCCGGAACGACCGCTCGGATCGCCCGATCGGCGACCCGAAGGAACGCCGGATCCTCGTCCGGTCAGACAGTCAACGGAGGCAAGGTCGCAGCTACATCGCATCGACCGGCCTCGCCCGCCCGGATCCAACAAACCGGTCGCGGGCCCGCCGCCCAAGCCCATCGAGCTCGCCGCCGTGGACGGAGAGCCTGATCGCCACCGCCGCCGACCCGCGGCACCAGAGCCCCCGCCAACCGCCCAGCGATTCGGAGGAGTGAGGAACGATGGCCCGAGCCGCCGTCCACGGAGACCAGGGAGTCCAGGTCATGGCTGAGTCCGGCGCCGCGAATGCGGCAACCACCCCAGCAGCCAGGAAGCAGACCCGCGACAAGACCCGTCACCACGGGCCGTACGGGGTCAGCTTCAACGGCCAGAACCCGGACGGCACGCCGGCCCGCGGTCTCACCTTCGAGCGGCGCTGGACCCGGCCGGGCGTCCACCCCTACGACGAGATCCGCTGGGAGACCCGGACCGCGAGCATCGGCAACGAGTCGGGCAAGCTCGTCTTCGAGCAGAAGGACGTCGAGGTCCCCGAGTTCTGGAGCCAGCTCGCGACGAACGTCGTCGTCAGCAAGTACTTCCGCGGCCACCTCAACACGCCCGAGCGCGAGACGAGCGTCCGCCAGCTGATCGACCGGGTCGTCAACACGATCGCGGCCTGGGCCGAGACCCAGCACTACTTCGCGACCGACGAGGATCTCAGGGCGTTCCAGGCCGAGCTCACCCACCTGCTCGTCCACCAGAAGATGGCGTTCAACTCGCCGGTCTGGTTCAACGTCGGGATCGAGGCCAGGCCACAGTGCTCGGCCTGCTTCATCAACTCGGTCCAGGACTCGATGAGCTCGATCATGGACCTCGCCAAGACCGAGGCGATGCTGTTCAAGTTCGGCTCGGGCGCGGGCAGCAACCTGAGCCCGATCCGGTCGAGCCGCGAGAAGATGTCGGGCGGCGGGACCGCGAGCGGCCCGGTCAGCTTCATGAAGGGCTACGACGCCTTCGCCGGCGTGGTGAAGTCGGGCGGCAAGACCCGCCGCGCGGCCAAGATGGTCATCCTCGACGCGGACCACCCGGACATCCTCGACTTCATCGACTCGAAGAAGCTCGAGGAGCAGAAGGCCTGGGCCCTGATCGAGATGGGCTACGACCCGAGCTTCACCGGCGAGGCCTACGGCTCGGTGTTCTTCCAGAACGCGAACCACAGCGTCCGGGTCACCGACGCGTTCATGCAGGCCGTGGTCGACGGCAAGGACTGGACGACCCACGCGGTCGTCGACGGCACGCCGATGGGAACCTACAAGGCCGCCGACATCTTCCGCCGGATGGCCGACGCCGCCCACCTCTGCGGCGACCCGGGGATCCAGTACGACACGACGATCAACGACTGGCACACGAGCGCGAACACCGACCGGATCTACGCGAGCAACCCGTGCTCCGAGTACATGTTCCTCAACGACACGGCCTGCTTCGCCCCGGAGACCAGGATCAGCACGCCGGACGGCCTGCGGACCGTCGAGGAGCTCTACCTCGCCCAGCAGCGCGGCGAGAAGATCAACGTCACGACGGACATCCTGAGCGAGACGGACCAGCGCCGGATGGCCGCCCACCGGGCCGCGCTGATCACTCTCGTCGGCGACCGCAAGGTCTACCGGATGACGCTCCAGGACGGCCGCTCGATCCGGGCGACCGGGGACCACCGCTTCCTGACCGACAACGGCGACTGGAAGCGGGTCGACCAGCTGACCGCCCAGGTCGATCGGATCCAGGTCCGTGAGTCAGGCAACACGGTCAACTTCAATTCGCCCGAGGAGGACGTCCGGCGCTGGCAGGTCCTCGGCTGGATGAGCGCCGACGGCGTGTTCAGCGGTGACGTTGCGGCGCTGGCCTTCGGGCCGACCGAGCAGTCGACCGCCGAGACGCTGACCGAGGAGCTCAACCGGCTGCTCGCCGAGGCGCGCGACCGCGAGGACACCGTCGAGGACCTCGAGCGCGGGCTCCGCGGCGGCACGGCCACCACCGACGACGGCGCGCTGACCGCGGTCTCGACCGGCCGCCGGGCCAGCGTCTCGGCCCAGTCCGGTGGCACGCTCCGAGTGACCGCCGAGTCGAGCGCGCTCGTCCGGATGCTCCAGGATCGCTATGGCCTGCGAGCCACCGCGGCGGCTGCCCGCAAGGACGTCCCGACCGAGGTCCACCGGGTCGCCGACGATCTCAAGGTTGCCTACCTCCAGGGTCTCTTCTCGGCCGACGCCACGATCCGCCTCGCCGGCGGCGGGGCCGGGCCGGAGGTCACCCTCGTGTCGAACGCGCCGGAGATGGTCCGGAGCGTCCAGCTCCTCCTGTCGGATCTCGGGATCGCCAGCCGGATCGCGCAGCCGAGCCTCGAGCCGTACGGCGCGGCGGATGCCGGCGCGGACCTCCAGCTCCATGTCTACGGCGAGGCCGCCCGGCGGTTCCTCGCGCTCGTCGGTGCCCCGCTGTCACCCGACAAGCAGGCCCGCGCGGACTCGATCCTCGCCCACCCCTACGCGCGCGGGATCGGCAACCCGCGGGCCACGACGGTCGCCTCGATCGTCCCGGATGGCGTCGAGACCGTCTACGACGTGACCGAGCCGGTGACCCATTCTCTCGTCGCCGAGGGGCTGATCGCCCACAACTGCAACCTGGCCAGCCTCAACCTGATGAAGTTCGTCGGCGAGGACGGCGAGTTCGACGTCGAGTCGTATCGCTACGCCGCCCGGCTGACGATCACCGCCCAGGAGATCCTCGTCGACAACGCGTCGTACCCGACCCCGCGGATCGAGGAGAACAGCCACAAGTTCCGGCCGCTCGGGCTCGGCTACGCCAATCTCGGCGCGCTGCTCATGAGCCGCGGCCTGGCCTACGACTCGCAGGAGGGCCGGGACTATGCCGCCGCGCTGACCGCGATCATGCATGGCGAGGCCTACCGCCAGAGCTCGGTCATCGCCCGCGACCACGGCGGCCCGTTCAGCGAGTACAAGAAGAACGAGCAGCCGTTCCTGCGCGTCATCGCGAAGCATCGCGACGCCGCGTATGCCATTCCGAAGGATGGTGTCCCGGCCGACATGCTCGAGGCGTCTCGCCGCGTCTTCGACGAGGCGCTCGAGCTGGGCCGGGAGCACGGCTACCGGAACGCCCAGGTCACGGTCCTGGCGCCGACCGGCACGATCGCCTTCATGATGGATTGCGACACGACCGGAATCGAGCCGGACATCGCGCTCATCAAGTACAAGAAGCTCGTCGGCGAGGGCTTCCTCAAGATCGTCAACCAGACCGTCCCGGCCGCGCTCAAGATGCTCGGCTACGGCGCCGAGCAGGTCGACGAGATCATCAGCTACGTCAACGAGCGCGAGACGATCGAGGGCGCACCGCACCTCAAGCCGCAGCACCTGGCGGTGTTCGACTGCGCGTTCAAGCCGGTCAACGGCGAGCGCTCGATCCACTACATGGGCCACGTCCGGATGATGGCGGCCGTCCAGCCGTTCATCTCGGGCGCGATCAGCAAGACCGTCAACATGCCCGAGGCGGCGACGCCCGAGGAGATCGAGAAGGTCTACCTCGAGGGCTGGAAGCTCGGCCTCAAGGCGATCGCGATCTATCGCGACGGCTCCAAGCGGAGCCAGCCGCTGAGCACCGGTAAGAAGAACTCTGACGAGGGGGCCGACGCCGGGGTGGTCGCCGAGCTACGGGCACAGCTCGCGACCGCCCAGGCGGAGGCGAAGAAGCCGCACCGCCGCCGCCTCCCGGCCGAGCGGACCGCGGTCACCCACAAGTTCGACGTCGCCGGCCACGAGGGCTACATCACCGTCGGGCTCTACCCGGACGGCCAGCCCGGCGAGATCTTCCTCAAGATGGCCAAGGAGGGCTCGACCGTGTCGGGCCTGATGGACACCGTCGCGACGTCGGTCAGCCTCGCCCTCCAGTACGGCGTGCCGCTGCGCGACCTCGTGAACAAGTTCGCCCATGTCCGGTTCGAGCCATCGGGCTTCACCGGCAACCAGGAGATCCCGATCGCGAAGTCGATCGTGGACTACGTCTTCCGCTGGCTCGGCAGTCGGTTCCTGCCGGCTGACGAACGGGCGCAGATCGGCCTGGTCGACCGCGGGGCGGTCGTGGATGCGCCGGCGCCAATCTCCTTCGGCGGCGGTTTCGGCGAGGGATCCTCCCCCTCGCCGACCGCCCCGAATCTCGAGGAAGGTCCGTCCGCAGTGGACGAGGCCATCGATCCGCCGACCGATCGGCCGACCGCGACCGCCGTCGCCGCCGACCCGGCACCTGCCGTGTCGACCCCGGCGCCGAAGGCCGAGCTCCCGGTCGTGACGAACGGCCACGCCGAGGGCAGCGCCAACGGCAACGGCAAGGCCAACGGGAACGGCAACGGCAACGCCCTGAGCGCGATCGCCGCCTCGCTCGGCACGACCAAGGTCGCCTTCACGGTCCAGGAGGACGCCCCGAGCTGCGCCGAATGCGGCTCGATCATGGTCCGCAACGGCAGCTGCTACAAGTGCCTCAACTGCGGCAGCACGAGCGGCTGCAGCTGAGGTCTTCCAACCGGCGAGATTGAGGGCTCAGGCTGGTGCCTGAGCCCATTGGTGGCGACGCCTTCCCGCTCGCCTCAGCCGTCGAGGCGGACGATGAACTCCTCGGACTCGGCCCCGCCGTCGGGCGACCAGCGATCCTCGCCGACGATCCTGAAGCCGCACTTCTCGAGGACCCGGAGCGAGCCGGTGTTGTGCTTCGCGACCCGCGCGTGGAGCGGCCGGGTCGGGTCGATCCCGAGAAAGATCGCCAGCGCCCGCGTCCCGATGCCGCGGCCCCAGAACTCGCGGCCGAGCCAGTAGCCGACGTCGCGCTCGCCGTCCGCCGTCCAGCTCACGATGCTGCCGGCCACCTGCCCGTCGACGACGATCGTCCGGTTCGTGATCGCCGGGTCGCTCCGGATCCGGCTCTCGTGGGCGACGAACGTGCCCCATTCGCGAGCCGGGAACGCCGCCATCTCGTTCGCCTCGGGGTCTCGCTGGTGCTCGAACAGGATCGGCAGGTCCTCGTCGATCGCCTCGCGCAGCTCGACGTCGAGGTCGTACGGCGACTGCAGGCGCGTTCCGAGCCGGGCGTTCAGCAGGCGCATGTCGTGGAAGTCGGTCTCGCTCGGGACGTAGCCGTGGGCATGGCAGAGCATCTGGACGTCGGCGGTCAGGCAGCGAACCTCGCGACCGTCGACCAGGCCGCGGCCCTCGAAGCCGGCCGCCGGGAAGACCCAGTCGGCGCCGACTCCATCCGGTAGATGCCGTCGCCGGACTCGGCGAACCGGATCGCGTGAATGTCGACCTCGCGGCCGCGCGCGTCGCGCAGGACGAAGTTGATGTCGCGCCCACCCGGGACCTCCGCGAACGCGTCGCGGGCCAGGGCTTCGCGGATCTCCGGGCGGTCGTCCTCGCGGACGATCAGGTCGAGGTCGCGGTGCGGTCGGGTCTGCTCGGCGAGCAGGGCGTCGACGGCCCAGCCCCCGTCGACCCAGGCGTCGATCCCGGCATCGTCCAGCCGATCGAGCACCTCGACGACGTCACTCGCGAGCACACGGAGAGTCTACGGGTCGAGATCGAACGGGCGGGAACCCTAGGACCGACGAGGCGAGCGAGGCCCTGTGCTTCTCGCCGAAGCGCGAGACGTCGTAGCGTTCGCTGATCAGGATTCGGACGAGGAGCAGCCGGAGAGGGGTGGACCATGGAGACCGTCGCGGTCGTCCTGAGCGTGGCCGACGACATGGTGGACGAGTTCGAGCAGGGGTTTCGCGAGCACGAGCTGCCGATCTGGCAGGACTTCAACGCCCGGGGGGTGATGCTGACCGCGTCGCTGTCGAAGCTGGACATCTCGTCGAGATCGGTCGACGGGGCGACGCAGTACCTGATCGTCGTCCTGTTTGCGACCGGCGAGGGCCATCACGAACACGACAACGACTCGCGGTTCGCGGCCTGGAACCAGAGGGCCGACGTCTATCAGCTCACGGACGGAATGGCCTTCGGCGGCGAGACGATCCTCCGCGTCGGCCCGCCGGCGCCGGCTCCGGGTTGACGGAGAAGGCTCGATCGAGCCGCACAACTGGACACGTCCTGTCGTGATCCCAGGAGAAGATTGGCCCCGTGGACACGTTCCCACCTGACGACTTCCTCGCGCCGTTCTCACCCGACATCCGGGAGGCCACCGAGACCCTCCGCGCGGTCGTGAAGCGCGCGGTCCCCGACGTGCTCGAGCGCGTACGCCTCGGCTGGAACCTGATCGGCTACGACCTGCCGGTCGGCCGGCGGACGGTGTTCTTCGCCTACATCGCGCCGGAGCCGATCCACGTCCATCTCGGATTCGAGTTCGGGACCCTGATGGCCGATCCGGATCGGCGTCTCGAGGGCGCGCACCTCAACCTGAAGAAGGTCCGCTACCTGACGTTCCGCCCCGGTGAGGCGATCCCCGAGCCCGCGCTCGTCGAGCTGACCCTCGAGGCCGCTCGTCTCGGGAGGCTGACCCGCCAGGAGCGTTTGGCCCTTGCCCTCGACCGCGACTGGGCGCCGGGTCGCTGACCGAAGGCGATCGGACCCTACAGGAACCAGAACACGATTGCGACGAGCGGCGGCCCGGCCTGCACCAGACCCGCCCGGACGAACCGGCGGTCGGTGAACATCAGGATCAGCCCGGCCAGCGCCATGCTGCCGCAGGCGAACAGGATGAGCGCCCGCCCGGCTTCGACGTCGCCGAGGTTGAGGACGAGGACGCCGCCGACCGCGCCGATCGCCAGGAACAGGTTGTAGAAGCCCTGGTTGAAGAAGATCGGCCGGAGGAGCTCGGCGTCGCGCTGCGACTCGACGAAGAAGCGCCGCCACGTCGTCGGCTCGGCGAACCGCGCACTCTCGAGGACGAAGATGAAGACGTGGATCGCTGCGGCGAGCAGCGCGGCCGCCTGGGCGACGGGGTTCATCGAGCCTGCCGACCGCGTGCCATGGCGGTCATGCTAGCGCCGATGAGTTGGCCCGCGTGGACTCATAGCGGCGCCAACCCCCCGGAACGTATCCTCACCCCACGCGTGGACTAGCGGTCGTCGACCGGCACCACCACCAATCGGGAGCGCGACGTGCCCCAGTTCGACCTACCGCTCGCCGAGCTTCGCGCCTATTCGCCCGATCTGCCCGAACCGGCGGATCTCGATCGGTTCTGGTCGACGACCCTGGCCGAGGCCCGCGCTCACGACCTCGGCGCGACGTTCGCCCCGATCGACAACGGCCTGGCCGCGATCGAGACCTTCGACGTGACCTATGCCGGGTTCGGCGGATCGCCGATCCGCGCCTGGCTCCACCTGCCGGCCGGTCGAGGCGGTCCAATCCCGGCAGTCGTGGAGTACCTCGGCTACGGCGGCGGCCGAGGCCTCGCCCACGAGCGGATCCTGTGGGCGGCGGCCGGCTACGCCCACTTTGTCATGGATACCCGCGGCCAGGGCTCGAGCTGGGCGGTCGGTGACACGCCCGACCCCGACTTGACCGGCCAGCCGGCCCAGCCCGGGTTCATGACCCAGGGAATCCTCGACCCGGCGACCTACTATTACCGGCGCGTGTACACCGATGCCGTGCGGGCGGTCGAGGCGGTCCGGAGCCACCCGGCCGTCGACCAGACGAGGGTCGCTGTCACCGGTGGGAGCCAGGGCGGGGGTCTGTCGATCGCCGCGGCAAGCCTCGCCGACGGCCTGATCGCGGCGATGCCCGACGTCCCGTTCCTGAGCGACTTCCCTCGCGCGCTCACGCTCAGGGATGAGGATCCGTACGCCGAGATCGGCCGCTACCTCAAGGCCCACCGCGACCACGTCGATCGGGCGCTGGCGACCCTCGCCTACTTCGACGTGTCGATCCTCGGCCGGCGGGCCAGCGCCCCGGCCCTGTTCTCGGTCGGGCTGATGGACGAGATCTGCCCGCCGTCAACGGTCTACGCGGCGTTCAACCGGTACGGCGGTCCGAAGGAGATCCAGGAGTACCAGTTCAACGACCACGAGGGTGGCGAGGGCTTCCACGACGTCGTGAAGTTCCGCTGGCTCCGCGAACGCCTGCTCGGCTGACGGGGCCCCGACCCCAGGGTCATGGCTGGCCGCCGCCTGCGGACGCGCGGACGAGCCGCACGGCCTCGGCCACCCCGCCGGTCCAGGGCTGGCCGTGGCCGGGCAGGACGAGCGTCGCCTCGATGCCCTCGAGCCGGGCGAGCGACGCGACGGCCTGCGCGCGGTCGGCGGTGAACGGGGCGACCTGCGGCCCGGACGCGCCGGTCGTCACGGCGTAGGTCGCGAGGGCATCCCCGATGAACAGGGCGCTCCGGCTCGGCGACGTGGAGCGCGGCGCTGCCTGGCGTGTGACCCGGCACGAGGATCACCTGCGGGGCGCCCGGCACGTCGAGGGTGGCCCCGTCGCCGAACGTCGAGACCTCGACGAGGCGCGGGATCCGGAGCCCGCCCTTGCGCATCGTGTACCACAGGAACTCGATGAGCGGCCGGATCCGTGTCGGGCCGAGGCCCTTGGCCGGGTTGGGGACCTCGCCGCGGGCGAGGGCGGCGTCCGCCTCGTGGACGCTGACGGGGACGTTGCGCTCCTTCCGCAGCCGCTCCGCGAAGCCAATGTGGTCGCTGTGGCCGTGGGTCAGCACGAGCGCCTTGACGTCGCCCAGCGACCGGCCCATCGCGGCCAGCTCGGCCGGGAGCTCGCCGTAGTAGCCGGGCACGCCGGCGTCGATGATCGTCACCGCGCCGGCCTCCTCGACGAGGTAGGCGTTGACGAGCCCCTTACCGAGTCTCCGGATCCCGCTCGCGATCTCCATGGCGCTGCCCTCGCTTCAGCCGGCGGCCGCCGGCTCACCCTCCGGTTGGCTGACGTCGACGACCGCCGCGTCCAGCGCGCGGACGAGGTCGGCCGGGGCGAGATGGACGTTGACCCCGCGGAGGCCGCCGCCGATCGCGACGGTCGGCCGGTCGGCCACCGAGGCGTCGACGATCACCGGCCAGGCCCGCGACGCTCCGAACGGCGTGATTGCGCCAGCGTTCGTAGCCGGTCGCCTCGCGAGCCTCGTCCGCGTCGGGTAGCGACAGCCGGCTCACGCCGAGATGCGCGCGGAGCTTCGGCCAGTCGAACCGCCGGCCGCCGGGCACGAGCACGAGCACGTAGTCATCCTCGCCCCGCCGCACGACGATCGTCCGGAGGAGCGACCCGAGCTCGATCCCCTGGAGCTCCGCGCTTTCCTCGGCGCTCCGTGCCGGCTCCGTCCGCACGACCCGATACGGGACGTCGATGCCGGCCATCGCCGGGATCGTGTCCTCCTCGGCCTTACGCATCGAGCAAGGGTAGCGCCGGGCGAGCGAGTCGGGTTGTCGTGCCGGGCCTGGTCCCCGTGCCGATTTGGCGTTCCATTCGGACCCGCCGTCGTGCATCCTGATCGGGATGACCGCCGATGCGCCGTTCCTGCTCTCGATCGCCGCGCTGAGCGCCAGCCTCGCCGGGCTGGCCGGTCTCGTCGCCGCGCTTCGCCGCGGCGAGGGCCTGTCGACGCACGACCGGTACCGGCTGCACCAGATCGTCGAGTTCTGCTTCGCGAACATCCTCCTCGCCGTCTCGATGATCCCGCTGACCTCACTGACCGGTGATGTCGAGAGGAGCATCCGGATCGGCGGCGCGCTTGCGTTCGTCTACATGATCGTGGCGGCCGCCGTACTGATCCGGCGCGCCCGCCAACTCGACATCCGGATGCAGCGCGACTGGATCCTCATCGTCCTGGCCCTCAACATCGGCGCGCTGGTGACCTCGGCCGTGGCGGCCCTCACCGGAAGCGTCGGCGCGTTCCAGGCCTTGCTCGTCATCCTGCTCGCCCGACCGATGGTCGCCTTCCTGTTCGTCCTGTCGTCGTTCGAGACGGGCGGCGACCGCAGCCCCTCAGGCTGACGCCCTCGGGGTCGGTGGATCCCGGCGGCGTCGCGGTCATCGACGCGGTGGACAGGCTCGACGAGGCCACGCTGGCGATCGCCGTCGACGAGCTGGCCGCTCGCGATCCCGACCTGGCCGCGATCGTGGCGCGCTGGGGTCCGCCGCCGCTCTGGGATCGGGCGCCCGGGTTCCCGACCCTCGTCCACATCATCCTCGAGCAGCAGGTCTCGCTCGCTTCGGCGCAGGCGGCCTTCGATCGGCTGCGCGTCGCGGCGGACCCGCTCACCCCGAACCGGTTCCTTGAGCTGAGCGACGCCGAACTGCTCGCGATCGGGTTCAGCCGCCAGAAGGCGCGCTACGGCCGTGAGCTCGCGACGGCCGTGATCGACGGGACGCTCGTGCTCGACCGCCTGCCCGGGCTCAACGACGACGCCGTCCACGCCGCGCTCATCGCCGTACCAGGGATCGGGCCCTGGACGGCGGCGGTCTACCTGCTCATGGTCCTCGGCCGGCCCGACGTCTGGCCGATCGACGACATCGCGCTGGCCCAGGCGGTCGCCGAGGTCAAGGGCCTCGACCGGCGGCCCGGTCCGCGCGAGATGATCGAGTTTGGGCGAGCCCTGGCGACCCTGGCGTTCGGTCGCCGCCCGCCTCCTCTGGCACGACTACCTGAGCCGCCGCGGCCGGACCTGAGCTTGCCGTCGCGCCCGCCGGCCGGAACCCGCGCAAGGTCCTGGCTGCGCCCGGCTCAGACCCCGGCGCCGGCCCGCTCCCGGTCCTTGAGGATCTGGCCGGCCGCGAGCTTGCCCGGCGCGCCCATCACGCAGCCGCCGGGGTGGGTGCCCGACCCGCACTGGTAGTAGCCATCGATCGGGGTCCGGTACTGCGACCAGCCGGGGGCGGGCCGGAAGAAGAACATCTGCGGGGCGAGGAACTCGCCGGCGAAGATGTTGCCCTCGGACAGCCCGACGGTCCGCTCGATGTCGAGCGGCGTCCGGACCTCGCGCTGGAGGACGAGGTCGCCGAAGCCGGGGAAGAACGACTCGAGCGTCGCCTGGACCGTGTCGCCGAGGTTGTCCTTCTCGGTGTCCCAGTCGCTCTCGCGGAGGTGGTACGGGGCGTACTGGACGAAGCAGCTCATGACCGCCTTGCCGGGCGGCGCCATGTCCGGGTCGACCATCGACTGGACGGCGCAGTCGAGATACGGCCGCTTCGAGTACCAGCCGTACTTCGCGTCGTCGTAGGCCCGCTCGAGGTATTCCATCGACGGCCCGATGTTGGTGAAGCCGCGGTACTGGTCCGTGCGGTCTCCGAGCGCCGGGTACCTCGGCGGCGCGTCGAGCGCGAAGTTGACCTTGGCCGACGTGCCCTGGAAGCGGAACCGCTGGATCGTCTCGACGAGATCGGTCGGCAGCTCGCGCGGTTCGACGAGCTCGAGGAACGTCCGGCGCGGGTCGAGCGCGCTGACGACGACCGGCGCGTGGAACTCGGTCCCGTCGGTCAGGGCGACCCCGGTCGCCTGGCCGTTCTTCGTGATCACGTGGTCGACCGGCGACTCGAGCCGGATCTCCACCCCGAACGACTGGGCGGCCCGGGCGAGGACCTGGGTGAAGCCGCCATTGCCGCGCTTGTGGAACGACCAGGCCCCCATCTCGCCGTCGTGCTCGCCGAGGATGTGGTACAGCAGGACGAGCCCCGAGCCCTGCGAGTACGGCCCGACCTTCGTCCCGATGATCGCCGACGACGCGAGGTAGCCCTTGAGGATGTCCGACTCGAAGTAGTCGTCGAGGAAGTCGGCCGCCGAGCCGGTCAGCAGGCGGACCGCGTCGTGGAGGACCTTCTTGTCGAGCTTGCGGAAGCGCGACCCGAGCGCTGCCAGCGCGATGAGCTCCTCGGGGTCGTCGCTGAAGATGTCGGGCGGGACCGTGTCCATCAGCGGCTTCATCACCCGGAGGACCTGGTTGACGTCGTGGTTGAACGCGTCGTACGCGTCGGCGTCGTGCTTCGAGTGCCGGGCGATCTCCTTGAGGTTCTCGCCGTGGTCCTGGCCGAGCAGGAGGTAGTCGCCGTCCTCCTTGGGACAGAACGTGGTCGGCATGAGGATCGGCATGAAGCCGTGCTTGACCAGCTCGAGGTCCTGGACGATGTCCGGCCGGAGAAGGCTGAGCGCGTACGAGAACGTCGTGAACCAGAAGCCCGGCCGGAGCTCCTCGGTGATCGCCGCTCCGCCGACAAGGTGGCGCCGCTCGAGCACGAGCGTCTTCAGCCCGGCCTTGGCGAGGTAGGCGCCGTTCGTCAGCCCGTTGTGCCCGCCACCGATCACGATCGCGTCGTAGCGCCGAGCCTCGGAACCGCCGGCCCGGATCGGGAGCTCGTCGCTCGGCCGGTCGCGGCGGCTCGGCCGGGCGGCGGGGCGGCGCCGCCCTTCGAACTCGCCGCCCGGCCCCGCGGGGTGCTCGTCCTGGTCTTCGGCATGTCAGGCGGTCCTTCGCTCGGGGTTGAACAGGGGTGACCGGGTCACGTACGCGTCGAAGTACTCGTAGCGGTGGTTGACCGCCAGCTCGAGCTTGACCCGCGAACCGGGCGTCAGCCGATCGAGCGGTACCCGGGCCAGCGCGATGTGCCGCTGGAGCATCGGCGAGTACATCTGGCTCGTCGCATAGCCGAGCTGGTTGAGCTCGTCGTCGTAGATGTAGTACTCGTCCTGGATCGGGGTGTGGTCCTTCGGCGGGATGAGCCCGGCGGCATCGTAGATCCGGTCGTAGTCGCGCCAGTCGACGACCAGCCCGGTCAGCTTCCAGCGCGAGGTTCGGTCGGCGATCTCACGCCGGATCGCCTCGTGGCCGATGAACGCCCGGTCGTCGTTCGCCAGGTCGCGGAACATCCAGCCGAGGCCGAGCTCGATCGGGGTCGTCCGGTCCGCGTCGGTCCAGGCAAACCGGCTCGAGTGGAAGTCGACGTCGAGCAGGACCAGCCCTGCCTCGATCCGGGCCATGTACAGGGCGGTCATCCCGATCGGGATGATCCCCTGCCCGCGACTGGCCGCCCAGACCGCGTCGAACACGGTCAGCGCATCGGCGGCCGGGGCCCAGATCTCGAAGCCCAGGTCGCCGGTGAAGCCGGTCCGCGAGACATGGACCGGGACGCGGGCGATCGTCGTCGAGGTGAGGCCGAAGTAGGCCAGCGTGGCAACCGTCGGCGCCAGCGAGGCGAGCAGGTCGCGGGAGCGTGGCCCCTGGACGGCGAGCACCGCCCAGTCCTCGGAGATCTCCTCGATCCCGAGGTCGAGCCGGCCGACGAGCTCCTCGAAGTAGGCCAGGTTCGGCTCGGCCGCCGTCAGCACGAACTCATCAGGTCCATGGCGGAGGACCACCCCGTCCTCGACGACGAACCCGCGGTCGTCGCACCAGAGCGTGTACTGGGCGTGGCCCGGCTGGCAGGTCCGGATATCGCGGGCGAGGACCCCGGCCAGGAAGCGCTCCGCGTCGGGGCCGTGGATCCGGTACTTGAACAGCGGCGACGAGTCGAACAGCCCGGCGGCATTGCGGATGGCGAAGTACTCGAACTTGTCGGACGACTGGTAGCGGGTCGCCGTCAGGTAGCTCGACCAGTGCTCCCACAGGCCCGTCTCGTTGAGCGGCCCGAGCCGCTCGTGGAAGGGCGTCGTCCGGATCATCAAGCAGCCTCTGTGCGGGATTCGGTCGTTCGTCGGACCGCCGGCATCACGAGCGTCACCCGGCTTCCGGCCCGGCCCACGGTAGGGTGTCGCCCCGACGTTGCGGGCGGCTGTCTAGGCTGGTGGGACAGCCCGGCGTCGGTCGACTGGGCGAAGGCTCGCGGTCCCGCCGAGCCGTCGGCTCGTTGGTCAGCGAGCCGGCGGTCAGGCGGAGCCGGCGGCCTCGCGGGCGGACGCGAAGCTGCGCAGGCCGCGCTCGACCATCTCCTCCGACGCGGTCAGGCTGATCCGGAACCAGCCCGGCACCTCGACGATGGTCCCGGGCAGGACGAGCGCCCCGTGGCTCGCGAGCAGATCGGCGAAGGCCATGTCGTCGGGGATCGGCGAGCGGGCCATCACGTAGAACGTGCCCTCCGGCATCGTCGTCTCGTAGCCCATTGCCCTGAGCGCGGGCACGAGTCGATCGCGGCGGCGCTCGAGGGCGCCGATGTCGATCGACAGCCGCTCGAGATCCTCGATCGCGTGCTGGAGTAGCGCGTTCGGGAACGCATAGCCGGTCGCCATCTGGCTCAGCAGAATGGCCGAGCGGAGGGCTTCGCGGTCGGGCATCGTCGGCGGGACCGTGACGTAGCCGATGCGCATCCCGGGAGCGAGCAGGGTCTTGCCGTACGAGTAGGTGATGATCGTGTTCGGGTAGACCTCGGCCGGGCTGTGGAAGTCGATGCCGTCGAACACGATCCGGTTGTACGGCTCGTCGCTCACCACGAATGATCGGCCGGTCGCGACCTGCGGACCGTCGGGCGAGCATGTCGCCCAACGCCCGCAGCTGCTCGAGCGGGTAGATCCGCCCGGTCGGGTTGTGCGGGGTGTTCACGAGGACCGCCCGGGTCCGGGGCGTGATCGCGGCCTCGATCGCGGCCACGTCGAGATCGAAGGCCGGGGGCTCGAGCCGGACCCGGACCGGCACGCCGTCGGCGGCGACGATCAGCAGCTCGTAGAAGAACCACGGCGGCGACGGGAAGATGACCTCGTCGCCGGGCTCGAGGATCGCCCGCATCGTCACGGCGAGCGCGGCAAATCCGCCGTTCGTCATCGCGACGTCGGCCGGATCCCAGTCGAGGCCCGTTCGCGCGGTCTGGCTGCGGGCGACCGCGGCCTGTGCGTTCGGCTCGCTCATCTTGTAGGCGAACCAGTCCTTGTCCTGCGGAGCCAGCGCCTTGTGAAGCGCGTCAACGTAGGCCGGCAGGGGCATCTCTTGCGGGTTGCCGACCGCGAAATTGGCGATCGACGGATCACCGCCCCACTTGACGAACGAACCCTGGAAGAACGAGAGGAACGGCCCGATCGTCGCCACCAGCCGATCGTTCCGTCGAAGCGTCGTAGCCATCACGGGACCTCCTGGCCCGAGGATAGCCGCTCGCGAGTCATGGGATCGGCGCATCATCCGGGCTGACGGCTGAGCGAGGCAGGGAGGCACGCGATGAGGATCGGCGTCATCGTCCCGCAGGGATGGGTCGGCGAGTACGACGGCTGGGAGCCGCTCGCTGCCTGGGGCCGCACGACCGAGGTCGCGCTCCAGGCCGAACGACTCGGGTTCGAGTCGATCTGGCTATTCGACCACTTCCACACCGTGCCCCGTCCGACCGACGAGATCACGTTCGAGTCGTTCACCGCGCTGTCGGCGCTCGCCGCCCTCACCAAGCGGGTTCGGATCGGGCACATCGTGATCTGCACCGCCTTCCGTAACCCCGCCCTGACGGCCAAGATGATCTCCACGATGGACGTGATCAGCGGTGGCCGGATGGAGCTCGGGATCGGTGCCGGCTGGAAGCAGGACGAGTGGCTGGCCTATGGCTACGGCTTCCCCGAGACCGCCGAACGACTCGCCCGGCTCGGCGACGACCTCGAGGTCATCGTCCGGATGCTCGCCGGCGACAAGCACGACCACGCGACGTACGAGGGCCGGTTCTCGGGCGTCCGCGACGCGATCAACGTTCCGAAGCCGATCCAGCAGCCGCGCGTCCCGATCATGGTCGGCGGCAACGGGCCGAACGTGACCTGGCGGCTGGCCGCCCGTCATGCGGAGGAGCTCAACCTCGACGGGATGCTGCCGAAGGAGGTCCTCGAGGCGCGACCGGTCATCGACTCGCGCTGCGAGGAGATCGATCGTGACCCGGCGACCCTGGCCCGCTCGGTCCACATCTGGAGCGAGCTCCTGCCGGCCCCCGGCCAGGCCCGGGTCGATCTCCTGGCCGGCTACCGCGAGGCCGGGGTCGACCGGGTGATGTCGATCATCCGGAGCTCCGTCACGGACGACGAGGCGCTCGGGTCGCTGGCCCAGGATGCCCGCGCCGCGGGACTCGAGCTGGCCTGAGGCTCGCCGTGGCCACGGTCGAGCGACTCGCGACGGTCGACGAGTTCATCGAGGCCGCGGGCGCGTTCCTGGTCGAGCGCGAGGCGGAGCACAATCTCATCCTCGGGATCTGCTCGAACCTCATGGCGGGTGTCCGCCCGGCGGAGGACGACTCGATCGAGTTCCTCGTCGTCCGGGTGTCGGGACCGATCGTCCTCGCGGCGATCCGCACGCCGCCCCACAACCTCGTGTTGTCCGAGGTCGACCGGGGCGACGCCGTACCCGCCCTGGCCGAAGCCCTGGCGGGCGCCAACCTGCCGGGCGTCCTGGGCCCGACCGACCATGCCGGCTCGTTCGCCCAGCACTGGGGCGCGGAGGCGGGGCGGACGCCGATCCTCGAGATGCGCGAGCGGATCTTTCGGCTGTCCGCGGTCCGGCCGCCGGCGCGCCCAGCCGGCGGTCGGCTCAGGGTCGCCGGCCCGGAGGATCGCGGTCTCGTCATCGACTGGTATGCGGCCTTCCTCCGCGAGGCACTCCCGCCGAGCACCCCGCCGATCAGGCCCGAGCTCATCGACCGGCGGATCGCACTGGGCGGGGTGTTCCTGTGGGACGACCCGGTACCCGTCTCGCTGACCGTCGTCGGCTCGCGGACGCCCAACGGCGCCCGGGTCGGGCCCGTCTACACGCCGCCCGAGCTGCGCGGCCGTGGCTACGCCTCCGCCTGCGTCGCGGGCGCCAGCCAGGCCCAGCTGGATGCCGGACGGTCGTTCCTCTTCCTGTTCACCGACCTCGCCAATCCGACCTCGAACCATATCTACCAGGAGATTGGCTACGAGCCGATCCGCGACATCGACTCCTGGCGATTCGACCGCGACACGTGACGCCGACGCGACGTGGGTGGGGCATGATCCGGGATCCAACGACCGTGACGGTTCGATGGGGGTGACGCCCATGATCGAGGGGAGGGAAGAAACCATCCGGGTCCCCAAGGCTCCGAACATCCCGGGGCTGCGGTTCCGCCACTTTCGAGGCGAGGCCGACCTGCCCGGCATCGTCGCGGTCGGGCTCGCTGCCCTGGCCGCCGACGGCCTTGACTACATCCCGACGATCGAAGGCCTGGCGAACGAGCTCGCGCATCCCGTCAACGAGGATCCGGCGCGCGACCTCATCGTCGGCGAGCACGCCGGGCGGATCGTTGCCTACGCGCGGGCGAGCTGGGCGATCCGGGACGGCGATTACGCATACGTCACAAGCGGCGAAGTGGACCCGATCATCCGGCGCCGCGGGATCGGCGGGGCCCTCCTCCGTGCTCAGCAAGATCGACTTCGGGCGATCGCGGCTGGCCACCCGAGCGATGTCGGGCACAGCTTCCAGGCCTGGCTGTTCGACGGCCAGGTCGGAGCAGAGGCCCTGCTCCGCTCCGACGGCTACGAACCGATCCGCTGGTTCGCCGAGATGGACCGCAGGCTCGACCTGCCGATCCCGGCCCGGGTGCTGCCAGACGGGCTCGAGGTCCGCCCGGTCACGGCAGCCGACCACCATCGGATCTTCGACGCGGAGGCCGACGCGTTCAAGGACCACTGGGGCCAACGGGAGTGGATCGAAGCCGACTTTGACAGGACATTCGGCGACCCCAATCTCGACACGACCCTGTGGCGCGTGGCCTGGGCCGGAGACCAGGTCGCCGGCGTCATCGTCAACAGCGTGTCGGCCGCCGAGAACGAGGCGCTCGGCATGAACCGTGGCTGGCTCGACCGGATCAGCGTCCGGCGGCCGTGGCGCAAGCGGGGCGTGGCGAGCGCGCTGATCGTCAGCTCGCTCGAGGCGTTTCGTGAGCGGGGCCTCGACACGGCCGCGCTCGGGGTCGATGCCGACAATCCGACCGGCGCGTTCCGGCTCTACGAGAGCCTCGGGTTCGCGCCGGTCCGTCACGGTCAGGTCCTGGCCCGGAAGCTGTAGCCCGCCCGCCGGCCGAACCTCGCCTATTCTTGGCTCGTGAGCCTCTATCAGCTCGACGCGCCGAAGGACCTCGTGGCGCCGACGGTCGTCGCCGCGTTCGACGGCTGGGTCGACAGCGGCACGGCCGCAACAGCCGCGGCCGAACACCTGGCCCTCGGCGGAGCGGTCGTCGCCACGTTCGACGGCGATCTCCTGTTCGACTACCGGGCCCGCCGGCCCACCCTCGACATCGTCGATGGCCGGCTGGCCGAGCTCACCTGGCCCGAGCTGACGATGCGCCATGTCCGGCTCGCCGAGCGCGACATCCTGGTCCTGACCGGGGCCGAGCCGGACTTCCGCTGGCGCGAGTTCGCCGCGTCGATCGTGGAGATCGTCGGGCGCCTCGGCGTCGCCGAGTGGATCAGCCTGGGGGCCATTCCAGCTGCGGTCCCGCACACCCGGTCAGTTCCGATCATCGGCACCGAGTCGGCGCCGGGCCTGCTCAAGGCGGACGTCCGACCGGGGCCAGCCGGGATCCTGCGAGTGCCCGCGGCCGCGTTGTCGATCCTCGAGCGAGCCCTCGCCGACGCCGGCACACCGGCGCTCGGCTACTTCGCCCAGGTCCCCCATTACGTGTCCGGTCCGTACCCGGTGGCCACCCTCGCCCTGCTGCGCTCGATCGAGCGCCATCTCGGGGTCGATGTCCCGGCGATCGCGCTCCAGGAGGAGGCCCGCCAGCTCCGCTCGCGGCTTGACCTGGCGACGGCGGCCGACGAGTCGACCCGGGCGTACGTCGCGCGGCTCGAGTCGATGGTCGACGAGGAGCGCCTGCCGGCCGGTGACGAGCTGATCTCCGAGATCGAACGGTTCCTCCGGGACCGCGGCGCGCCCGGCGGCCCGGGCACGCTGCCGAACTGACCGAGCGCATGCGGCCCGGTTGCGACGGGAGGCGGCGATGACCGAGAACCGGTCGTGGCGAGAGCGCTCCGACTGGATCGCCGGCCTGCTCGAGCGACGGACCGGCGAGGGTGTCGACGCCTGGAGCTCGAAGATCCGGGAGCACCACCCCGCCGACGAGGCCAGCCTCCGGTCGTGGCTGACCGAGCAGGGCGTGACGGGCTACCCGCAGATGCTCCTGGTGATGGAGACGTTCGGGTACCCGGACTACCTCGTCGCAGGGGCGGACGAGCTGGTCGACGGGCAGTACGCCGATCGACCGGCGCTCCGGCCGATCCTCGACGCGCTGCTCGGCCTGGCGCCCGGGCTCGGCGAAGTCTCGATCCAGACTCGCAAGGGCTTCGTGACCCTCGTGTCACCACGGCGGACGTTCGCCTCGATCGAGCCGACGACGAAGACACGAGTCGATCTCGGCCTGCGGCTCGACGGACAGGCCGCCGTCGGCCGGCTCGAAGTAGCCCGAAGCATGGGCAACAGCTCGGTCACCCACCGGATCGGGCTCACGTCGCCGGACGCGATTGACGACGAGGTCGTCAGCTGGCTCCAGCGCGCCTACGACGCGAACAGCCGAACACTCGAGACCGGCTGACGGGATGCGCCGCTTACCCGAGTCGGCGGGCAGTGACGCACCCCGATGGCTTCAGGCCCTGGCGGCGCGCGACCTGACGATCGAGCGAACGGTCAGGAGCAGGACGATCGCGACGATCTGCATCCCGACGATCACCCGGCCCACGTCAAGGGCGGGGACCCAGCGGACCTTGTCGTCTTGGAGGACGTAGACGCCGGCCGGCCTCGCGGCGAGACCGAAGCCAGCGCCGCCCGGAACGCGCGTTGGCGTCTCGCCGGGAGCGTCACCGGTCACCGGGGCCAGTGTCCCCTCGCGGGCGCCACCGCCCCCACCGCCGGCCCCGCCGATGATCCTGGCGACCGGGATCACCGTGGTGCCGTTCTTGACGACCGGCTCCCCGAACACCCGTCGAGCGGATAGCGTCTCGTCGGCGCGTTCGACGATCGAATCGATGGTCATCATCCTGGGCCTACCCTTCCTCCACCCGCTCGACCACGATCGTGCAGTGGGTCGCCAGCGCAGCGATCGCCCCGATCGCGGCCCAGACCGGCAGCAGCACGGCGCCGATGAGGCCGATCGTCAGGGGGAACTCGGCGAGGACGATGCCGTCCTCGTTCTTGATCGACAGCCGTCGGACGTTCCCCTCGCGGACGAGCTCGCGCGCCTTGGCCAGCAGCTCCTCGCCGTTGATCCGGAACTCCTCGATCCGAGGTGGTCGGGTCATCGTCTCAGGCATCGTTCCTCCTCGCCGGCGAACGCCGGCCAGCACGTGATTTGACGTCTCGCCAGCGTGGCCTCTCGGTCGAGCGCTGACCAGTGCCGAACCGCCCGACCACAGGCCCGGAGGGGTCGTGCGCCCGTCAGGCGAGGCTGCGCCTGGACATTCTTCGGGAGCTTGGCCAGCACGAGGTCGTGCGACTTCGTGAGGAGGGCGAGGGTCTCATCGAGCGGCAGGGCATCGGGGCGGAGGAAGCTGATCCAGCCGGCTCGCGCGAGGTAGGCCGCCGGCCGGATGCCGTCGAGCGTCGTGAGCCGCGCGAAGTCGAACGCGTCGCACTTGAGGCTCGGCGTGTCCGGCGTGGCCGGGTCGAACATCGCGTACATCTTGCCGCCGACCGAAAAGACGAGATCGTTCTCCCACTTGATGTCCTCGGTCGTGCCGGGCAGCGACCGGCAGTGGTCGACCAGCGGGAAGGCGGATGGGTCGGCCGAGCGGCTCGCGGGCACGGGCCGAGTCTAGCCTTGGCTGGTCAGGTCTTCGAGGAGCCGGGCGATCTCACGGGCATTCGTCGTCCCGTAGTTCGCATAGCAGTTGTTCATCAGGACGTGGGTGTCCCTGGCCTCGCGGGCGGCCTGCTGGATCCGCGGGACCCACTCGCTCAGCTCCTCGCGCGAGTACAGGTAGCGGAACCGTTCCGCCGGCGTGATCCCCTTGGCCTCCCAGGTGGCCGCGTTCCGGCCGTGGAAGCGGACGATCGCCAGGTCGGCCGAGGTGACCGCAGTGACCGGCGGGACGCTGCTCTTGAAGCCCTGCGGCTCGTCGACCATGACGAACGCGATCCCGCGATCAGCCAGGAAGCGGATCGTCCGCTCGGCGTTCTTCTCGTTCAGCCAGGAGCCGTTGCGAAACTCGACCGAGCACTGCCAGCCGTCGAGGCGCTCGACCGCCTCCTCGATCGCGGCCCGGCTCTCCGACGACGGAAAGACCCAGCGTGGGTACTGGAGGAGGATCGATCCGAGCTGGCCGCGCTCGACAAGCGGGGTGAGACCCTCGCGGAACATCGCCCAGACGGCATCCTGGAGCTCGGCGGGCAGGTCCTTGGCGTAGATCCGTGGCTTCGCCTTGAGGTCGTCGGGGAGCTCGTCCCGGATGACCTTCGGCAGCCGCTTCGTCTCCGTGCCCTGCCCGGTCATCAGCGCGTGGGCCTTGATGTCGAACGTGAAGTCGGGCGGGGTCCGGTCGACCCACAGCTCGGCGGTCCGCGCGGCGGGCAGGGCGTAATACGTCGCGTCGACCTCGACCACCGGGAACGTCTCGGCGTAGTAGTGGAGCCGCTCCTCGGCGGTGTCGGCTCCGGCTGGATAGAAGACGCCCGCGGCAACCATCGTCGGGTCGGTCCACGAAGCCGTCCCGATCCGGATCGTGCCCCCGCCTCTGACCTCGATCGGCTCGGCGGCCGCGGTCGCGACGTCGTCAGCGCGCGCGCCGGCCAGGCTCGGGTCCGGGATCGTGATCGACGCTCATGTCGTCAGGGTAGTCCGAGCCGGGTCGACGGTCGTGTTCAAGGGTCGTGGTCGATGGGGAAGGAGGCATCGGGCAATCTCTCTCGGGTGCTGCGACTCTGAACGATATTCATGACGTCTTTCGTCATGTATCGAGGTATCCTCGTGGGCGATGCGTGCCTCCCGGCTGGTGTCGCTGCTGCTGCTCCTCCAGACCCGCGGCCAGCTGACGGCCGGCGAGCTCGCCGACGAGCTCGAGGTCTCGGTTCGGACCGTCCATCGGGACGTCGAGGCGCTGAGCGAGGCCGGTGTGCCGATCTACGCCGAGCGTGGGCCCCACGGTGGGATCCGCCTCGTCGACGGCTACCGGACGCGGCTGACCGGCATGACGCCCGACGAGGCGGAGGCCCTGTTCCTGTCCGGGCTGCCCGGGCCGGCCGCCGAGCTCGGGCTCGGGACGGTCGTGACCGCCGCGCGGCTCAAGGTCCTGGCGGCGCTGCCGCCCGAGCTGCGGACGCGTGCCTCCCGCCTGGTCGAGCGGTTCCATCTCGATGCGAGCGGCTGGTTCCAGGCCGGCGAGGCCGTGCCCCACCTCGGCGTCCTGTCCGAGGCGGTCTGGGAGACGCAGCGCGTCGAGATCGACTACGAACGCGGCGATCGGACGGTCGTCCGAACGATCTCCCCGCTCGGGCTCGTCCTGAAGGCCGGCGTGTGGTACGTCGTCGCGCTGGCCGACGACTCGCCCGCGGACGTACCGGGTCGGCCGGGTCACGGGAGCGCGGCCGCTCGTCGAGCGGTTCGAGCGGCCGGAGGGGTTCGACCTGGCGGCGTTCTGGGCCGAGTCGAGCGCTGCCTACGAGCGTGACGCACCCAGGATCGAGGTCACCGTCCGGGTTCCGGAAGACCGGATCTGGTGGCTCCGGCGGGCCGTCGGAGGGGCAGCGGTGGAAGCGGCCGTCAGGCTGCCCGACGACGACCCCGAGGGTTGGCTGCGGCTCCGGCTTCGGCTCGACTGGCCGGAGGAGGTGCCGGTCCAGCTCCTGTCGGCCGGGCCCGATGTCGAGGTCCTCGAACCGCCCGAGGTCCGCCAGCTGATGATCGAGGTCAGCCGGGCGGTCGCCGCCCGTTACGAGCCGCCGGGCAGGGCCACGCCCGACTAGGTGCTGCGTCGCTCGGTGGGCATAAGCCGAAGCGCACCCGCGAGAGTCGCCGGCCGCGTCGGGTGTCCCGGGACGAACGCGCCGTCACGATCCTTCTGGGCGACGCGGACGGCGTAGACGCGGAGATTCCGGGCGATCTCACGCTCGCGATCTTCGTGAATGAGACGGGCCAGCTCCAGGTCGTGCATGAGGACGGAACCTCCGGTTTGGACGATCGTGTCCAGCGCTCGGTCGATGTCCGAACCCTACCGGAGGAACCTGCCAGGAACTGTCATGTTCTGGCGAGTTCCGAGCCTCCCGTCCGCCCGTCGCGGCCTCAGCCGCGGACGCGCTCCGCGATCGCCCGGGCGGCCCGGCCAAGCCGTTCCGGCGAGTCGGCCGCATCGACGTCGACCACGAAGTCGGCAAGACGCTCGAGCGTCGGCCCGCGGAGCTCCGTCTGGGTTCGGAACATCGTCTCGGGATCCGAGCCCAACAGGGGTCGATGCGTCCCGCGCTCGAACCGCCGGACGAGCGTCGCCACCGATGCCCGGAGCAGGACGACGAGCACGTCGGGTTCCTCGAGTGCGGCCACCGAGCGCGGGTTGTCGACGACGCTCGCAGCGGCGGTGATCACACTTCGATCGGGTGACCGGAGCCCGGCTCGCAGGTGGGCAGCTTCGAGCTGGTGGAGCCGCGTCGTCCCGTGGCTGGCGCTGATCTCGCGCGCCGTCGCCCCGATCGTCGTCGCGAGCGCATCGTCACTGTCGTCGAACGGCCAGCCAAGGCGGGTCGCCAACGCCCGGCCGACGGTGGTCTTGCCCGAGCCCATCAGCCCCATCACGACGACGTGCCGGATCGGCGATTGCGATCGCACGTCCACGATCGTACGCCTCGCGATACGGTTATCACGATACGGTTGTGAGAAGACCGGTCGGCCGACCACCGCCATCGAAGCGGCCGTCGGGCGGAACCTGACCCGGGGTACCCTCGGCGGAGGAGGGCAGTCGATGACGTTCAAACCCGGAGCCTCACTCGACCCATCCCAGGTCGAGGACGTTCGGGGCAGCCGGGTCGGAGGTCGCGGGGTCGCGCTGGGCGGCGGCGGTGGCGCGATTGGCCTGATCCTCGTCATCGCCTACGTCCTGCTCGGCGGCTCCCCGAGCGATCTCGGCGCGTTGTCGGGGCAGGTCATCGGCGACGAGGGCGGCGTCGGCCCGGCCGGCACGACGCTCTACACGGAGTGCCAGACCGGCGCCGACGCGAACGCCCGCGAGGACTGCCGGATCCTCGGCTACATCAACAGCATCCAGGCCTACTGGACCACCGACTTCAGCCAGACCGGCCACCGCTACGTACCGGCCCCGACCCGCTTCTTCACCGATCAGATCTCGACCGGCTGCGGGTTCGCCAGCGCGGCCTCCGGCCCGTTCTACTGCCCGCGGGACGCGAGGGTCTACATCGATCTCGGCTTCTTCAACGACCTGCGGACGCGTTTCGGAGCCAAGGGCGGCCCGTTGGCCGAGGCGTACGTCCTCGCCCACGAGTACGGACATCACGTCCAGGACCTGGCCGGCTCGCTGGCCGGCGGGTCGGGCGGGACCGGCGAGACGAGCCGGTCGGTCCGGACCGAGCTCCAGGCCGACTGCTTCGCGGGGGTCTGGGCAAGTCATGCCGCCGAGACGGGCTACCTCGAGCCGGTCACCGAGAGCCAGGTCGCGGATGCCCTCGATGCCGCCGCGGCGGTGGGCGACGATCGAATCCAGGAGAAGACTCAAGGCAGCGTCGACCCGGACTCGTGGACTCACGGCTCGGCCACCCAGCGCCAGAAGTGGTTCCTGACCGGCTACCGGACCGGCGATCCGGACGACTGCGACACGTTCAGCGGAACGCCCTGACCGACCGGGTCCGGAATTCCCCGAACCGGCTCGGCTACGCTCTCCGCATGGCGACGGTCGTCGACGCCCCCGCGCTGGCCCTGCGGACGGTCCGCGCGACTCGCTACGTCACGCCCCTCCGCGAAGGCGGCTCGCTCCCCGGCCTGCTCGAGGCGGACGATGACGGGCTGTACGTCGTCAAGTTCCACGCCGCGGGCCAGGGACCCAAGGCGCTCATCGCCGAGCTCGTGGCTGGCGAGGTCGGTCGGGCGATTGGACTGACCGTTCCCGAGATCGTCCTCGTCGAGCTCGATGCGGCCCTCGGCAAGGCCGAGCCCGACCCGGAGATCCAGGACCTGCTCGTCCGGAGTGTGGGCCTCGACATCGGGATCGACTTCCTGCCCGGTGCGCTGCCGTTCGATCCGGCGGCCGGGAGGCGGCCGGGCGCCGAGGCACCCGAGCCCAGCCTGGCCGCCGACATCGTCTGGTTCGACGCGTTCATCACGAACGTCGACCGAACCGCCAGGAACGTCAACCTCCTCGTCTGGCACCGACGGCTGTGGCTCATCGATCACGGAGCGGCGCTGTACATCCATCACACGTGGCGCGACCCGGCCGCCCATGCCGTCCGGCCGTTCGAGCGGATCGTCGATCACGTCCTCCTGCCGTACGCCGGCTCGATCGTCGACGCCGACGACCGGCTCGCGCCGCGGGTCACCACCGGTCTCCTCGAATCGGTCGTCGCTGCGATCCCGGACGTCTGGCTGGGCGACGGGGCCGCCAACCAGCGACGGGCCTACGTCGACTACCTCACCCGCCGCCTGGCGGCGCCCCGCGCGTTCGTCGAGGAGGCGGAGCGTGCCCGTGTCGCGCGCTAGCCCGTTCGAATACGCGATCGTCCGGGTCGTCCCGCGGGTCGAGCGGGGCGAGATGTTCAACGCCGGGATCGTCCTCCACTCGCGGCCGCGGCGGTTCCTCGAGGCCCGGGTGGAGCTCGATCGGGCCGTCCTGGCGTCGCTCGCCCCCGGCTGTGATCCGACCGAGGTCCTCGACCACCTCGAGGCGATCCCGCGGATCGCGGCCGGCGACCCGGCGGCCGGCCCGATCGCCCGGCTCAGTCGGCCGGAGCGCTTCCATTGGCTGGTGGCGCCGAGCAGCACGATCGTCCAGCCGTCGGCCGTGCACACCGGGCTGACCGACGATCCGTTGGCGACCCTGGATCACCTCTTCGCCACGCTCGTCCGGGGCCGGAGCTGACGCCGGGCCCCGAAGGCTAGGCGGCCAGGGCCGGCAGGGTCACCTCGATGAGCGGGCTGGCGGCGACCATCGTGTCGACGTCGGTCCGGTTCCAGGCGCGGGCGACCTGCTCGAGGATCGCGCGTCGCTCGACCGGATCGGTGATCTCACGGGCAGTTGCCGGCAGGTCGGCGGTCACGGCACCCTTGAGATGCACCGTGAAGTCCGGGTGCGCCTCGAGGTTGGCCAGCCAGCTCCGCCGTCGACGCGGGTTGGGCATCCCGGAGATGTAGATCCGGCCGCCGAAGTTGAAGAACACGATCTCGATCCGGCGGGGCAGGCCGGTCTTCCGCCCGGTGGTCGTGATGTCGATCGTGTGGCCGCGGGCGAGGGCGCGGCGGATAGGCTCGTCCATGGTGCTGCTCCGCAAGATCAATAGTTGCGTCTGCAATTATCCTACACCGATCCGCCGGGTAGGCCGGGATCGTCAGCCGCCCGCGACGGGCACGATCAGGACGAACTTGCCGTCCTTGCCCGGATAGCGGCCGGTCGGGCGTCGCCAGGGCAGGTAGTCCTCGGGCATCCGTCCGACCGGGACGAGCGAGTCGGGCGGACGCGACTTGCCCCAGATGTTGCTGATCCGCGGATACCAGACGTCCTCGATCCAGAGATGGGTCACCTTGAAGTCCGGGCCCAGGGCCGGGTCGGCGGTCGAGCGGAAGCCCGACAGCACCCAGTTGTGGGCGCCCCGCCAGACGAGCAGCGCGACCGGCCGGCCGGTCATCCGCAGCGCGGTCGCGGCCGCCTTGAACGCGGCACTCCGGGTCGGGGCGGCGATGACCCGATACCGGCCATACCCGAGCGACTCGAGGGTCCTCGCCATCCCCTCGGGTTCAGAGCCCTTGTCGGGGGCCGGTCCGAGCTTGCGGGCGATCGAGTGGAGGAGCTTCTGGGTCGCCTGGGTCCGGTCGGCGCCCGGCGACATGATGTTGATCATGGTCTGGAGGGCCGCCGGCGCGCACCAGATCGGCCGCTTCTCGCTCGTGAAGTCGCCGTCGCGGTAGATGTCCATCTTGAACGGGCCCGCCTGGGGCGGCGGGACTAGCGCCGGGACTGGGCTGGTGGTGGCGGTCTGGGTCGGGGTCGGTTTCGGCGACGGAGCCGGGCTCGCCGAGAGGCCGGATGGCGAGGCGGGAGCCGGGCTCGGCTCGACCGGCCCAGGGGAAGCCGGACTGGTTGCGAGCACGGACGGCGATGGGCTGGCCGGCCCGATCGAGCCGACGGATTGGGCACCGGGCGATGTCGAGCCGGGGCCTGGCGGTCCACCGCCGAGCGCCAGGGCGGAGCCGGCGATGACGACGATCGCGACGACGAGCGCCCCGATGAGCAACGGCCGGCGGTGGTCCATGAGCCGGCCCATCGTGGGACCCGACCGAGGAGCGGTCAACCGGGCTGGTGCCGGAGGTCACCGACGGGCATCAGCCGTCGCGCCCGCGCATGAGCGATACCCGGAACGGTCGAAGCTCGCCGCGGGCGTAGCCGCCGGCCAGCACCGGATCGTCGTCCATGATCCGCCGCGCCGCGGCCTCGTCCGGCGCCTCGAAGATCGTGATTCCGGTGTTCGTCGGGCCGAGGGTCGGACCAACCAGGATGATCGTGCCCTCGGCGAGCAGGCGCTCGAACCGTTCGAAGTGGACCGACCAGACCGCCAGCTCCTCATCGGTCATCGTCGCCGCGAAGTCCTCGCGCAGCGGATGGATGAAGTAGATCCACTCGGCCATCGACGCGCGAGCTCAGCCGCCCCCGGCCTTGAGCGATGCCTTGTAGGCGCGCTTGCCCTCCTGGTAGCGGGCGAGCGACTCGGCAGAGTCGACACCCCCGAGGGTCGGATGGGTCGGACGGACATCTTCCCAGCCGGGCGGCTGGACGCCGAGCCGAAGCCCGATGATCTCGATCAGGGATTTCGCCTTCATCTCCCCGAACCCGGGCAGGCCGAGCAGCCGCCGCTCGAGGTCCTTGCCGTCGCGCGCCTCGGTCCAGACCCGGGCGGCATCGTCGCCATAGTCCCTCGCGATCGCGGCGCACAGGGCCCGGACCTTCTTGGCCATGGAGCTCGGGAAGCGATGGAGCGCCGGCGGCTGCCGGAAGACCGCGTCGAGGGCCTCCGGATCCGTCGCCGCGATCGACGCCGCGTCGAGCGTCCCGATCCGGCGCTTGAGCTCGAGCGGCCCGCTGAAGGCCTTCTGGACGGTGACCTGCTGGTCGAGCGCGAACCCGATCAGGAGCGCGAGCGGTTCGCTCACCAGGAGTCGGTCGGCCTCGTCGTCGCCGGTGAAGTAGAGGCGGTCGGGGAGGGTCGTGGTGGCCATTGGGGGCTCCTCTGCGTCGCCGCATGGTACTGCCTCGGGCATACTCGCCCGATGGACGAGACGATCGACTGGCTCGGTCACGCCACCGTCCGGATCGAGCTCGATGGGATCCGGATCCTGACCGATCCGGCGATCCGCCAGCGGATCGGCCCGCTCGACCGAAAGGTCGCCCCGATCCCCCACCGCGAGGTGGAGGCGATCGACGTCGTCCTGATCAGTCATCTCCACCAGGACCACCTCGACCTGCCCTCGCTGCGCCGGCTGGGCGACCCTCGGCTGATCGTCCCGGCCGGCTCCGGCTCGATCTTCCGGGCCGCCGGCCATCGTGACGTCGACGAGCACGTCCCGGGCGACCGGACGAGCCACGGCTCGCTGACGATCGAGATGATCCGGGCCGAGCACAGCGGCTTCCGACCGCCGTTCGGACCGACCGCGCCGGCACTCGGCTTCGTGATCTCGACCGGCCGGCGCCGGATCTACTTCGCTGGCGACACCGCGATCTATCCGGGGATGGCCGACATCCCCGACCTCGACATCGCTTTCGTCCCGGTCTGGGGCTGGGGACCGAACCTGCGCGGCGGCCACATGGACCCGCGGATGGCGGCCGAGGCCGTGGCCCTCCTCCAGCCGCGGGTCGCCGTGCCGATCCATTGGGGAACGTTCTGGCCGAAGGGCCTGGGGCTCGTTCGCCCCGACCGGCTGCTGCTGCCCGGGTCCGAGTTCCGGACCGCGGCAGCGGAGATCGCGCCGAACGTCCGCACGGCGATCCTGGCGCCCGGCGAGCGGTTGTCGCGGTCCCGCTGACCGTCGGCCGGGCCCGACCGCCACCAGCCGCAGCGGACCGCCGCCGACTCGACCGGACCCACCCCCGGCCGGTGCCCCGACGCACCGGAAAGGTCCCGGCAGCACCCCTGAACCCTCGCCGGACGGGGATGGCCGGCATATCCTCGCGCCCCATCGACCGCGATTGGCCTCGTGACCGATGGATCCCTTGGGGGGATCTGAGAGCGCCGGAGTCTCACCGCTCCGGCGCTCTTCGATTCCGCCGCCGGGCGCCGACGACGACCCGGCCGTGGACTTGTCCGGCGGCTCAACACGGCGTAGCATTTGGGCTACGAGAGGTCCGCGGACGACCGATCGACGGCCCGCCCCAACGGACCCGGCGAAGGCTCGCGACCAGATGCGCATCGACCGCAGCAGACCGGGACGAACCGGCCGGAGCGACGACCCGCGAACGAGCGGGGCCACGCTGCCGATGACGGCGGATCCATCGCGCGGAGCCACGAACCTCGCCACGATCCCCTACTCGGGGAACATCAGCACGGATACTCGGGCGGGCTTCTGAGACGCGTCCGGGCAAGGGGTCCGCGGCGCGGAATTGCAGACAGAACAGCGGAGACCCGAGCTCGTCCGAGCGTGGGTCTCGTGACGTTCCGGGCCGATCGGCTATGCTCCGCTCCGAAACGACGCGCACGGTCCGTTGACCGGACACGCGGGGCGACACAGCCCGATCCGCGTCGGCAATCACGATCCGCCCGCACGGCTCCGGCCCAACGGGCGCCAGGAGCCTGCTTGACCTTCGACCATCTCGGCCTGTCGGCCGACATCCTTCGTGCCGTTGCGGACGAGGGCTACACCGAACCAACCCCGATCCAGGACAAGGCCGTCCCGTTCGTCCTCGCCGGCCGCGACGTGCTGGCCGCCGCCCAGACCGGGACCGGCAAGACGGCTGCCTTTACCTGGCCGATCCTCGAGCGGCTGAAGGACCAGGCGAACTCGAGCTTCTCGCCCGCGCGTCACCCGGTCCGCGCCCTGATGATCACGCCGACCCGCGAACTGGCGATGCAGATCGCCGACAGCGTGGCGGCCTACGGCCGGCACGTCCCGCTGCGCAGCGCGGTCGTCTACGGCGGCGTTCCGATCGAGCCACAGATCAAGGAGCTGCGGGCCGGCGTCGAGATCCTCGTCGCCACCCCTGGCCGCCTGATGGATCACGTCGGGCAGCGCACGGTCAACCTGTCGCAGGTCGAGATCCTGGTCCTCGACGAGGCGGATCGGATGCTCGACATGGGGTTCATCCCGGACATCCGCAAGATCGTCGCCCTCCTGCCGGAGCGACGCCAGAACCTGCTCTTCAGCGCGACGTTCTCGGACGAGATCCGGCGCCTGTCCAAGGAGTTCCTGCACGACCCGGCGACCGTCGAGGTGGCCGCCCGGAACACCGCCGCTGAGGGCGTCGAGCAGGTCCTCTACCCGGTCGACCGCGACCGCAAGGAGGATCTGCTCATCCACCTCATCCGGCGCGACAAGATGGAGCAGGTCCTCGTGTTCACCCGGACCAAGCTCGCCGCCAGCCGGCTCGCCTCGTACCTCGATCGGCGCGGGGTCAACGCCGTCGCGATCCACTCGGATCGCAGCCAGCCAGAGCGCACCCGGGCCCTCGAGGACTTCAAGCGCGGCGAGGTGACCTGCCTCGTGGCGACGGACGTGGCGTCGCGCGGGCTGGACATCGAGGAGCTGCCGTACGTGGTGAACTTCGAGCTTCCGTTCGAGGCGCTCGACTATCTCCACCGGATCGGGCGGACCGGCCGGGCCGGATCGAAGGGGATCGCGATCTCGCTCGTGTGCATGGACGAGGTCGAGCTGCTGCGTGCCGTCCAGCGGCTGCTCAAGAAGGCGATCCCGTTCCGGGTCGTCGAGGGGTTCGAGCCGGACAAGACGATCCCGTCACGACCGATCCGCGGGTTCGGCCGTGACGGTGGATCTGGCCCCGACGGGCGGACCCACCACGCCCATCACAAGCCGATCCGGACCAGGCCCGCGGGCCGCCGGGCGAGCTAAGGCAGTCGGCTAAACCCTGCGCTGGCCGCGAAGCTAGGGCGCCGCGGCCGTCGAGGTCGGCGCCGGGCCCGAAGGCGACGGCGAGGCATCGGCGAGCGGCTTCGGCAGGGCGATCGACACGAGCTTGGCGGTCAGCGGGCGGAGGTCGACCCCGTTCTGATTGGTCAGGACGGCGATGGCCAGCCCGGACTTGGGCAGGTAGCGCAGCTCGCCGCGAGCTCCGATGAACCGGCCGCTGTGACCGTACGCCCGCCGACCGTCGACGACGGTCACCTGGACGCCGAGTCCGTACGGCACGTACGGACGGTAGGCGGCGGTCTGCTTCGTGTCGCCGACGGCCAGGCTGAGCGTCTCCGGGCGCAGGACCTTGCCGCCGTAGAGGGCCCTGGCCCAGGCCGCCAGGTCCGACGAGGTCGCGGCGACGTCGCCCGCCGACCCGGCCGCCGTCACGACCGAGGTGAACGGCACGATCGCCCCGCGCGCATCGGCGAGGTCGATCGGCTTGGCCGACGGCCCCGCCCGGTTGTAGTAGTAGCCGTGCGCGAGCGGGCCACGTGGCTGCTCGGCGCCCTGGATGTAGGCGTGCTCGAGGCGGAGTGGATCGACCAGGCGATCCCGGACGAGCTCGGCGAAGGGCGCGCCGCCGACCTGCTCGGCCACGAGCCCGAGCAGCAGGTAGTTCGTGTTCGAGTAGTGCCACGATCGGCCGGGCGTGCCGACTGCCTTGCCGACGTAGGCCAGGGCCCGATCGGCCGTCCAGGTGGCGCCACGATCGGCCATCGAGGGCCTTGTCGACCCCCTGGCCGAAGAAGAAGTCGGCCAGCCCGCTCGTGTGGTCGAGCAGCATCCGGACGGTGACGGCGGTCGGGATCGGCCGGGGCGGCTTCCCAAGGCGCACGTTCGGCAGGATCGTGGCGACCTTCGTGTCGAGGCCGAGCTTGCCGTCGTCGACCAGACCGAGGATCAGCGCCGCGGTGAACGTCTTCGACATGCTCGCGATCGCAAAGGTCGTGTCGGCGGTGACCGCCCGACCCGCCTTGACGTCGGCGTAGCCGGTCGTGCCGGTCCAGCTCCGGCCGTCCGGCCAGCTGATCGAGACGCTCGACCCGGGCAGCCGGTTCACCCGCGCGAAGCGGTCCAGGCTCCGCTGGAGTCGGGCGGCAACGTCAGGGCTGATCTCGGTGCCGGCCGGCAGGCCGGGGGTCGGCGTCGGCGTCGGCGTGGGGCCGGGAGTCGAGGAGGGCGTCGGTTGCCCAGGGGTCGGGGTCGGTCCCGATCCGCCGAGGTCGCCGTTCCCTGCCGTGGCGGCCGCCACGCCCGACGCCGGGACGGTCGCGGTCGGGCCGGTCGAGCCCGCCGGGGAGCCTGATCCCGGGACGCCGCTCACGACGAACAGCCCGGCGGCCACGACCGCGGCAAGGAGGAGCGGTCCGACCAGATTCCGACGGGACATCGGGCACGACTATACGGCGCGACCCGGGTGTGCGCCGTCGGAGACGGTCCGCTCCTCGTGACGGCCGGGGGTCCGGCTAGACTTAGCCCCGGCGCGACGGCCCACTGCCGCGGCGGTCAAGGGAAGGAGGGGCGAGTAGTCGACACGAAGAAGCTCCTCGCCGAACTGCTTGGCACGTTCGCGTTCTTCCTGATCGGGTTCACGGCGATCCTGTCGACCCACGCCTTCCCCGGCGGCCCCGATCTCGTGATCATCGGCTTCGGGTTCGGGCTCGGTCTGTTCGTCGGGATCCAGGCGTTCGGGGCGATCTCGGGTGGCCACTACAACCCGGCGGTGACGGTCGCCGCCGTCCTCGACGGACGGCTCGACTGGGTCACGGGGGTGGGGTACGTGGTGTCGCAGTTGATCGGCGGGATCGGAGCGGCGGCATTCGTCCTGACGATGTCGAGCCAGGCAGCGGTCGCCGACACGGAGACGCTCCCGGGCAAGGGCATCAACGACATCCAGGCGGTGATCATCGAGGCCGTGTTCACGGCGATCTTCCTCGTGGTGATCCTGACCGTCACCAGGAAGGCCCCGAGCCAGGCCGCCTTCGCGATCGGACTGACCCTCCTCGTGATCCATTTCGCGATCGTTCCGTTCACCGGCTCGTCGCTGAACCCGGCCCGGTCGATCGCCTCGGCGGTCATCGGCCAGAAGGACCTTGGCCAGCTCTGGATCTACATCGTCGGCCCGATCGTCGGCGGCGCCCTCGGCTGGGCGGCCTACCGCTTCGTGAACGGGGACGCGGACGCTGTCTGACAACGGTCGTCCCCCCGGCCAGCGCGCTCCGAGCGGTCCGGAGCTCCTGCGCTCGGTCGGCCTGATGGCCGACGGGCCGGCGACGTTCGGGACCCCGGTCCGCTCGAACAAGCCCGGTGTCTACGTCGTGGAGCTGGCCGCGCCACTCGCGGCGGCTCCAGTCGACTTCAACGTGGTCGGGCGCTGGCTGGAGCGGGTCCCGACCCTGACGCTCGACGGCGTCCGGCCGACCGGTCGTGACCTGTCCGCCCGCCTTCATGCCTTCTGGCTGCCGGACCAGACCGTGCTGTACGTCGGCATGTCGAACGCCTCGATCGGCAGTCGGGTCGGAGCGTTCGTCCGGACCCCGCTCGGCGATCGCAAGCCATACGCCGGCGGGTACTGGCTCAAGACGCTGACCGACCTCGACCGGCTCCGCGTCTGGTGGGCCGAGACCGATGCCGCCGAGGAGTACGAGGACGCCCTGCTCGACGCCTTCGCCGCGGCGGTCCCGGCCGAAGTGGCGGCCACGCTCCACGACCCAACGATCGTGCTGCCGTTCGCCAACCTCCAGCGGGCCGATCGGGTCCGGAAGCAGCACGGGCTGGCCGGTGCCCTGCTCGCGGACGAGGCGGCCGAACCGGTCACGGATGCCGAGCGACGGGCGGCCGCGGCCAAGGCCAGGACCGGGGGAACGACGAGCGGCGTCCTCCGCTCGCGGACAGCGCTCAAGACCGGCCCGCCCCGGACGTCTTCGCCTCGAGCGCCGGCCACGTCCTCGGCCGGTCGCGCAGCGCGGGCGGCGGGGCCGACCACGGGGAGCAAGGCGCAGCGACCGCCGACGCGGCTGTCGGCATCGGGTCAGGCCGCCCTCCAGGCCGAGCTCCACGAGCTGATCACCGTGGCCCGACCGGCGATCGTCGCCCGGATCGCGGCGGCCCGCGAGCTCGGCGACCTCAAGGAGAACTCGGACTACCACGAGGCTCGCCGGGAGCAGTCGTTCGCCGAGGGCCGGATCCAGGCGATCGAGGATCTCCTCCGCCACGTCGAGATCATCGACGAGGGCGCCTCCGACGGGCGGGCGCGACTCGGCTCGACGGTCGTGGTCGAGGGACCGCACGGCGACGAGGAGACGTTCACCCTCGTCGGCTCGAGCGAGGCCAACCCGGCTGCCGGTCGGATCTCGGCGGGCTCGCCGATCGGCGCGGCGCTCCTCGACGGAGCGGTCGGCGACGAAGTGGAGGCGATCATCCCGTCCGGGCGGATGCGGTTCAAGATCCTCGCCGTTCGCTGAGAATTCCCGCGGTCGCGGATCGGCGACCAGGTGGCTCGGCGAGGAGCGGTCATCTTGAGCGTGCTCGCCGCGTCGCTGATCGTCGCGGGCTGCTCGTCGTCTCCCCCGGCCAGCGCAGGCGTCGATCGACCCGAGCGTGGTCAGGCTGGTGGCCTCGGGCGCGCAGTTCATCACAAAGGACGCTTCGGCCCCGGCCAACAAGCCCTTCCAGATCGCGTTCGAGAGCCAGACCTCCGAGGGGCACGACCTGGCGATCGCCCTGCCGAACGCCGATCCGATCTTCCGCTCGGAGGTCTTCCCCGGCCCGACGACGAAGACATTCGCGATTGAGCCACTGGCCGCCGGCTCGTACATCTATCGCTGCGACGTCCATCCCGGGATGCAGGGGATCCTGACGGTCAAGTAGGCCAGCCCCGGGTCAGCTCGGCGCGGCCAGGTCTCGTCGCGGGAAGACGGTCAGGGAGACGGCGAGTCCGACCAGGAACACGCCGATCGGAACGAGCCAATCGCCGGCCGTCATCGTCCCGTTGAGCGCGCCCTTTGGGTCGAGATAGTGGAACAGCGAGTACGGCTGGAGTCCGCGGGCATCGACCCATAGCGAGCCGATGATCTCGAGGAAGTACGAGACCAGCACAAAGCCCAGGCTCAACGCCAGGGCCGGACTGAGTCGGTCGAACGAGACCGAGGCGGCCAGGGCGACCGAGCCGAATGCCGCGAAGACCAGCAACCCGTTCAGCCACATCAGCCCGAGACGTTCGGGCCGGAGCTCGGCCAGCGCGCCGCTGAGCGTCGATCCGATCAGCGTGCCAAGAACCTGGGCGGCCATCGCGATCGCCACGAACACGATCGTGGCGACGAGCAGGGTCAGGTAGAGCCGGCGGCGCGACAACGGCCGGGCGAGCAGGACCTCGAGCGTGCCTCGCTGACGCTCGCCGGCCACCGAGGCGACCGCGAACCCGAGCGCGAAGACGAGAGCGAGGGCGACAGCGATCGGATGGATGAACCCGAGGGCGATGGTCCCGGGCAGGGTGAACAGGTCGCCGCCCCCGAATTGGACGAACTGCTCCGGGATCGCACCGGTCCCGAGGAGGACCTGGATCTGCTCCTTGAACGCCTCGTAGATGACCGGCATCAGGGAGCCCCAGATCGTCAATGCAATCGCCACCGCGAGCAGCTTGATGCGCTGGGCGCGCCACGTGCGAAGGAACAGCTGCCAGCTCACGCCGAGCCCTCGTAGAACTCCAGGAAGGCCTCCTCGAGGTGGGCGGGCTCGATCGTCAGGTCGACCACCGGCGCACCGGCGATCGCGATCAGGAACGGCCCGACGTCCCCCTCGAGCTGGCAGGTCAGGAGGCCGTCGTGGGACGAGATCCCGCTGACCCCCGGCACCCGGGTCAGATCCGGCAGCAGGCCATTAACGCGGAGCTCGACTCGGCGCTTGCGCCGGGCGAGGAGCGCGCTCACGTCCTCGAGCGCGACGAGCCGGCCGGACCGGATGATCGCAACCCGGTCGCAGACCCGCTCAACCTCGGACAGGACATGCGAGCTGAAGAAGATCGTCCGGCCGGCCGCGCGAAGGTCGTCGAGGACCTCGTAGAACGCCCGCTGCATGAGCGGGTCGAGGCCCTCGGTCGGCTCGTCGAGGATGGCCAGCTCGGGGTCGTGCTGGAGAGCCTGGATGATCCCGATCTTCTGGCGCATCCCGCGCGAGTAGTCGCGGACCGGACGGTGGAGCGTCTGCTCCGAGAGCTCGAGCCGGTCGAGCAGCTCGGCCCGACGGATCGGTGGCCGGCCGTACAGCCGGCCGAGGTAGTCGAGCAGGTCGAGCCCGGTCATCCCGTCGTACAGGGCGATCCCGCCGGGTAGGTAGCCGACCCGACCGCGGATCTCGACGGAGGCCGCCTGGCTGTCGAGCCCGAGCACCTCGGCCCTGCCCGAGCTGGGATGGAGAAGGCCGAGGAGCAGCCGGATCATCGTGCTCTTGCCTGCCCCGTTGGGGCCGAGAAACCCGAAGATCTCGCCTACGTTCACCTGGATCGACAGGTCGGTCAGCGCGACGACCTCCGAGCCTGCGCGGGGCCCGAGGCGCGGGTGACCGTAGTGCTTGGACAGGCTCTCGGTCCGGAGTGCGTCCACGGCCGACAGGCTACACCGGCCCCCGAGCAGGCCGCAGCGGCAGCGGGACGCTCGAGGACCCCAAGGACGGCGCAGGCACGACGGTCAACCGGTCGCACGGTCATGGGCCGTTCGGGTCGGTCGGGTCTGGTCCCGTCGGGTGGTTTCCAAGGGGCCCCGGGATGGCCCATGGTGCTAGCCTTCCCGCAGGAGAAGCGCCTTGTCCGTGCCCGACCAGGGACCCCTCCATCCGCGCGTCCGCGCAACCCGGCCCGGTGTCCGCGCGAGCCGGCGGCGACGAGTTGGCGGGCGGGGTGGCCGGACCCGGCTGGTGCTGCTCGCGGCGATCGGCCTGGTCGTCGGGGCCCTGTCACTCGCACCGACGGTCGGTGCCGCCGCGCCAGTGTCCGTCGCGCCCGACGCGACCCCATCGGAGCCGATCATGTTCTACGGCCGCGGCTACGGCCACGGGGTCGGGATGTCGCAGTACGGGGCGCGCGGTCGGGCGCTGGCCGGCCAGGACGCGGCGACGATCCTCGCTCATTACTACCAGGGGACGACGCTCGGTGCGACCGACCCGAACCGCCCGGTCCGGATCCTCGTCCTCCAGTCGTTCAAGCCGTCCGCCGCCAGGCCGCTCAGGCTCTACGGCCGCGGCGGCTCGTGGACGATCGACAGGATCGCGACCACGTTTCCCCGCGACGCGCAGCTCCGGGTGACGAAGGCGGGTGCCGGGTTCCGCCTCGTCGTGCGTTCGAAATCGGGCGGCCTGCTCCTCGATCATCGCTCGTCGGGCCTCGTGCGCGTTCGCGCCGGGACCGCGGCCGGTGCCCGGATCCAGGTCTGGTCGAAGCCCGGGAGCTTCGACCGCTATCGCGGCGTGATCCGCCTGCGCTCGACGAAGTCCGGGGTCGACGCGATCAACGAGACCCAGCTCGACCTCTACCTGCGGGGAGTCGTCCCGGTCGAGATGCCGTCGTCCTGGCCGGTCGAGGCGCTCCGCGCCCAGGCGATCGCCGCCCGGAGCTACGCCGGACACCGACTCCATCCGAAGACCGGCCAGTGGGACCTGTACGACGACGGCCGGACCCAGGTGTACCGCGGCTCGCTCGCCGAGAAGGCGGCCACGAACGCCGCGATTGCCGACACCGCCGGGCAGGTCGTCCGGAGCGGGACGAGGATCGCCAACACGCTCTTCCATTCGACTGGCGGCGGAGCCACCGAGGACAACGAGAACGTGTTCACTTCCGCTGACCGGCAAGATCGTCGCCGGGCCCGTGTCGTACCTCCGTGGCTCGGCCGACCGCGCCGAGGACGGCACGCCGTATGACGCCGGCGCCCCACGCGCGTCGTGGCAGACCGCCGCCTATACGCTCGACCAGCTGTCGGCCGTGTTCGGCGCCGACCCGCGGACGAACGTCGGGCCGATCGACGCGCTCGACCTGTCGAAGGTCGGGGTCTCCGGCCGGCTGATCAGCGTGACCCTCCACGGCAGCCTCGGCACGAAGACCGTCTCAGGGGCCGTGTTCCGCTCGGTGTTCAACGCCGAGACGCCGGCGACCGACCCGTTCATGTGGAGCACCCTCGTCTCGACGGCGCCGATCCCCTGACGGGACCGGCGCCCGTACCGGCTAATTGAGCCGGACATGAAAGACGGCGGCTCCGCGTTGGCAGAGCCGCCGTGAGGGAGGGTAGCCGGCGATCAGTCGTCGCTGCCGTGGCCACCGTGGTCGTTGCCGCCCTTGTCGTCGGCGCCGTGGCCGCTCGTGGAGCTGCCACCGTTGTCGTCGGCGCGATGGCTGGTCTTGGAGCTGCCGCCGTTGTCGCGTCGGCGCTCAGCGGTCACTGCGTGGCGCCGCCCTTGTCGTCGCCGGGCTCAGCAGTCGCGCCGGCGCCCTTGTCGTCACCGGGCTCGAGCTCGCCCCGACCGCCCTTGTCATCACCGGGCTCAGCCGTCGCGCTCGCGCCGTTGTCGTTTCCGGGCTCGGCGGTCGCGCTGGCGCCGTTGTCGTCGCCCGGCTCGGTCGTCGGGCGGGCCGCCCGGTCGTCGACCGACTGGAGCTCACGCGCGAGCGTGATCGTGTCCGGGGCCTGGGCCCAACCGCGGGTCCGGCAAGGCTGTTGCCGACGGCGACGGCCAATGCGGCCACTGCGACGACGAGGCTGATGCGGATCTTGTTCATGGCGTTCTCCCTGGGTCGACTGGTCTGGCGATTTGGTTCGCTGAGACGAGGTTGCGGCCGTCCACAGGCGTCCACAACGGACCACGGGGCTGAAACCTTTCAGACCTTGGTCTGACTCGTACGAGGTGTGACCACCGACACCGCGACGCTCGGCACGCTGATCGACGTCCAGCCAACGACCCGCGTCGGACACATGTCCCTTGCCCGGCGCTTCCTGCTGGCCAACCTGCTCGTGGTCGTCGTCGCCAGCCTCGCGGTCGGAGCGTGGGTCGGCTCCGAGCTGGAGAAGGGCGTGCTCGACCGGACCGCGTCGATCACGGCCCTCTACATCGAGAGCTTCGTCGAGCCGCAGGTCGAGATCATGTCGACGAACGGAGCGCTGACGGCCGCCAATGTCGACGCGCTCGACCACCTCCTGTCGGACACCCAGCTCGGCGAGCGGATCGTGTCGTTCCGCGTCTGGACGCCCGGTGGCGTGATCGCCTACTCGCCGAACCGCGAGCTGATCGGGCGACAGTTCGAGCCCGGAGGGCGGCCTCGCACACGCCCTGGCCGGGGCCGTCGCGACCGACATCAGTGACCTGAGCGGGCCCGAGAACACCTACGAGCGCCAGCGTTGGCCGAGGTTGGTCGAGACGTACGTGCCGGTTCGCGAACGCGGCGGTCCGCGGATCATCGGCGTCACCGAGTTCTACCAGCTCCCGGACGAGATCGACGCCGAGGTCGCGTCGGCACGCCTGGGATCCTGGACGGTCCTCGCCCTCGCTGCCCTGGTCTCCTACCTCCTCCTGGCCGGGATCGTGAAGGGCGGCAGTGACATGATCGAGCGGCAGCAACAGGCTCTCCGCCGACGCGTCGCCGAGCTGTCCAGCCTCCTCGAGCAGAATGCCGGCCTCCACGACCGTCTCCGCCGCTCGGCTGAGCGAACCACCGCGCTCAACGAAAGCGGCTTGCGCCGGATCGGCAGCGACCTCCACGACGGACCAGCCCAGACGATGGCGCTCGCCCTGCTCCGACTCGACGAGCTCGATGCTGCGGGCGGCGTGTCAGAGGCCATCGGGAGTGCCCTCGACGACCTTCGCTCGATCGCCGCCGGGCTCCGCTCGCCGGCGTTCGACGACCTGTCGCTCGCTGACGTTGCCGAGCGAGCGATCCGCGAGCATGAGCGACGAACGGGCAAGTCCATCTCGTCGACCGTCGCGAGCCCGCTGCCCGTGGTCCCGGTCGTCACGAAGATCGCGACCTATCGTGTGCTCCAGGAAGCGCTCTCGAACGCGACCCGGCACGCCGCCGGAGCGGAGGTCGAAGTCGTGATCGCGGCAACGCCGCGCGACGTCCGGCTCGAAGTCCGCGATCGTGGGCCGGGCTTCGACTCGGGCACGATCCGGTCTCACGCGCTCGGTGTCGCCGGAATGCGCGAGCGCGCCGAGCTCCTCGGCGGTTCCTTCGAAATCGCGCGTCGAACTGATGGCCCGGGCACGGTCGTCCGACTCGCCCTGCCCGTGAATGTTGGAGTCCAGGAATGACCGAAGCACTGAGCGTCGTCGTCGCGGACGACCACCCGCTTTATCGCGCCGGCGTCGTCAGCACGCTGAAGTCGGCCGGGCTCGACGTCGTTGGTGAGGCGTCGATCGCCCGGGAAGCCATTCGTCTTGTCCGGGATCACCAACCCGATCTCGCATTGTTCGACGTGACGATGCCCGGTGGCGGCATCGCAGCGGCAGCCGAGGCTCATCTTGCGAGTCCGGCCACCCTCGTCGTAATGCTCACCGTCTCGGAGGACGAGGATGACTTGGTCGCCGCGATTGACGCGGGCGCGTCAGGTTACGTCCTCAAGGGAGTCGCGGGTCGTGAGCTCGTGGCGATCCTCCGTCGTGTCGCGCGCGGTGAGCGCTATGTGAGCTCGACCCTGGCCTGGGCAGCGCTAAACCGCCACGAGCCGCCCGCGACCGACCCGCTGGCCGAGCTGACCGACCGCGAGCGGGCGGTCCTTGACCTGGTCACGGAGGGGCTCAGCAACGCTGAGGTCGGGCAGCGCCTCAGCCTGGCCGAGAAGACCGTGAAGCACTACATGACCTCCGTCCTGTCCAAGCTGGGGGTGCGCAGCCGGGTGGAGGCCGCCTTGATCGGCTACCAGGCTGGACTCGGCCGCCATGGGGCAAGCCCCGTCTAGGGATCAACCGCGGTAGCGGAAGCAGCCCGGCAGGTGGTCGTCGACCAGTCCCACGCTCTGCATGAACGCGTAGACGATCGTCGAGCCGACGAACCCGAAGCCGCGTCGGCGCAGGTCGGCCGACAGGGCATCGGAGACCGGCGTCCGGGCCGGGATCTCACCGTGGGTCGTGTGGACCGGAAGCGGAACCGGTGGCCCGGGCACCAGCCCGGCGAGATACGCCGCGAATGAGCCGCGTTCCCGGGCAACGTCGATGACGCGGGCCGCGTTGGCGATCGTGGCATCGACCTTCTGGCGGTTCCGGACGATCCCCGGGTCGGCGAGGAGCCGCTCGCGGTCCGGGGGACCGAACGCGGCCACGACCGCCGGGTCGAAGCCGCGGAACGCGGCCCAGAACGCTTCGCGCTTACGCAGGATCGTCGACCACGACAGGCCCGCCTGGAAGCTCTCGAGGGCGAGCCGCTCGAAGAGCTCGGTGTCGTCGGCGACCGGGACGGCCCACTCCTCGTCGTGGTAGACGACCATCAACGGGTCGGGTCGCGGTCCGTCGGCACCCGCCCAGGCGCACCGGGCGAGACCTGGGTCATAGGCGGGACGGGCCACCTCCGGCGAGGTCGCAGCTCGATCCATCGCCGGAGGATAGCCCGGCCCGTCCGAGGGCGGATTCAGCCGCCGAGCGACAGCGGCTCGCCGGTCTCGAGCAGGGTCTTGAGCCCGGACAGGATCACCGACATCCCGCCCTGGAAGCTCCGGAACGTCGCCGTCTCGCCGTCGAAGTCGTCGCTCGTCACGACGAGCCGGCAGGTCTCACCCATCGGGGTGATCTCCCAGGTCATCCGATGCGGCCGGTCGGCCTTCGTCTCCTCGTCCCACACGGCATGGAACGTCGTGACGAGGCGGTTCGGCCGATCGACCTCGAGGACCGTGCCTTCGGCGGCCGGCGAGCCATCCGGGTAGGCGTAGGTCAGTGGCGCGCCCGGCTCCCAGGTCGAGCTGACGATCGTGCCGTAGTAATAACGAGCGGTGTCGGCCCCATCGGTGATCGCCCGCCACAGGCGGTCGGGCGTCGTCCGGATGTAGACCTCGTAGACGTGCGTCGGTCGGGTCGCGATCATGTCTGCCTCCAGGTCTCTCTTCATGGCGCTCAGGGCGGACGCCCAGGGCGCGCTGAACTTGCTCACCCACCGGTCGGCGATGAGCTGGATCGGAACGGGGTTGAGGTAGTGGAGCTTCTCCCGGCCGACCTTCCTCGTGGCGATCAGCCCGGCGGCCTCGAGAATCCGCAGGTGCTTCATCGCCCCAAAGCGGGTCATGTCCAACCCGCCGGCCAGCTCCCCCACCGTCTGACCGTCGCGAGCGAACAGCCGGTCGAGCAGCAGGCGGCGGGTCGGATCGGCCAGCGCCCGGAACACCTCGTCGTCCATGCCGCCGACAATATGTGACCAAATGGTCACTTGTCAAGTGGTGGGCCCGGGCGCGGGTCAAGGCACCGAAGCAACGGCCCAGCGGACCGTGTCACCTGATCGTTCGGCGACGAGTCGCCGGAAGCCGTTTCTCGACACGTGACATTCAGAACGAGCGTTGGTCGACGTCTCGGCCGGATTCGGCGGCGGATCCTTGTCAGAGGCTCCTGAAACGGTCCGGTGTCAAGGAAACGCGATGCGGGCGCTGACGTGCGACCGCCTGACGTGCACCTGACAAGAAATCGCCCGTCTGCAGGCCGACTGCCAACGTCTGAGCCAGAGCCGACGAACTCGGGCTGACCCTCTACTGGACGCAGAACTCGTTCCCCTCGGGGTCGTTCATCCGGACCCAGTACTCGCCGCGCTGGTCCATCGCGCCACGCTCGTCTGTCGCACCCAGCCCCTTGAGTCGGGCGACCTCGGCGTCTACCCGTTTGCGTCGCTCCTCGACCGGGACTGCGTGCCCGCCGCCGGCGTTCAGGTCGAGGTGCATCCGGTTCTTGGCGACCTTCGACTCGGGCACCTTCTGGAGGAAGACCCGCGGACCGCTGCCGTCGGGATCCTCGAGCGCTCGGGCGTCATTCCAGTGATCCTCGGGGATGCCCTGGGCTCGGGCCCAGTCGTCCCAGCTCGCGAACTCGGGTGGCGGCGTCGGGATCTCGTAGTGGAGCGCCTCGGCCCAGAACGCCGCGAGGCGTGCCGGATCTGCACAGTCGATCACCACCTGGACCTTCGTTCCCATCCGTCCCTCCGTCGCTCACGAGATGCTCGTCGAGTCTGGGCCCGATAGCTGACACGCATTGTCAGCATTCGGCGGATTCGGCAACCCGGAGTCGGCTACCCTGCCCGGCGACCCGCTGGCGCCGCTGTGCCAAGATGACGGGCGGAGGTACGACCAGCATGGCACTCGGAAGCGCACCCAACCCGGGGATGGTCGGCGATGACGCCCAGCGGGCGATCGAGGACAACCCGCTCCATGCGGATGACGGGGTCTCGGAGGAGCGCGTCGGAATCGCCGTCGACGACCTCGACGAGGACGAGCAGGCCGCCGGCGATGCGGTGGCGCGTCCGCGATCCTGGCTGGACCGCCTGCTCGGACGGGGCTGACCGGCGCGTCTACCGGATCCGCATCGTCCGTGAGGTCAGGTTGCGGCCGCCGGCACGGTCGGTGGCGGTCACGCTGAGGGTCAGCTTCCCGGAGCGGCCGCCCGGCTTGAGCTGCCAGGTGGCTCGCCAGGTCGTCGGCCCGATCTTCTTCAGTTTCACGGAGTAGGCGGCCAGGCCGGGCTGGCGGACGGTCAGCTTCGGCTTCGTCCTCCTCTTCAGCCCCTCGCTCGTGACGACGGTGAGGGTCAGCTTCCGGCCCCGCCTGGCGCTCGTGACCGAGGTCGTCAGGTCGAACGCCGCCGCGCGAACCGACGCCTGGTGGGTCTCGCCTACGCCGCCGATCGTGGCCGCGACGAGGATCCGGTAGGTCCCCTGCGGGACGAACCCACCGGCGTCGTTCCGGCCGTCCCAGGCGATCGCGACCGGCCCGGCGGGGTACGACCCGGCGACCGTCCGGACCGTCGCGCCGGCGCCGTTCACGATCGTCAGCACGACGTTGGCAGGGCGCTTCAGCGTGAACGTCGCCTGGGTCCGCGGCGTGAGCGCGTCACGGTCCTGTGGGTAGAACCGGGCCGGTGAAGGCGCGAGCCCGACGAACGACCCGAACACCCTGACCGCGGCCGTCCGGCTCGGTCCGGCATTCCGGGCGCGATCGAGTGGCGTCAGGGTCAGCGTGTAGTCGCCGTCGGCGACATACGCACCGGCATCGTTCCGGCCGTCCCAGGCGATCGAGCCGGGACCGGCCACGCCGACCGGGAACGTCGCGGTCCGCACCGCGGGCCCGCCCCCGGCCGGACTGACATCGAGCCGGACCGCGCCGCTCTCGCTGAGGGCGTGGGTCAGGGCGACACTGTCGGCCAATCCGTCGCCGTTCGGCGAGAACTGGCCGGTCGACGGGACGACCGAACCCGGCGCCCCGAGGGTCGGCGCGGTCCGATCGATCGTGAACGCGACCGTCCGGGTCGGCTCGCGCCGTCCGGTCACGTCGGTCGAGCGGAAGGCGACCTGGTGGAGCCCCGCCGCCGACACCACGATCGGTCCGCCGTACGGCCCGAGCGGGGCACCGTCGAGGGCGATCTCGGTCGAGGCGACCCCGCTCTGGGCGTCGGTTGCCTGGAGGCCGACGGTCACGTCGTCGCGGAAGAAGCCCGGCTCGCCGACCGGACCGGTCAGCTGGGCCGTGGTCAGCGGCGCGGTCAGGTCGACCTTGACCTCGACCGACCGGGTCCGCTCGACGTTCCCGGCCACGTCGACCGACCAGTAGTCGAGCTCGTGGTCGCCCGAGTGAGCGATCGAGAGCGGAGCGTTGTAGCGGGTCTTCTTGCCGCCGTCGAGGCTGTAGTACGTCGCCCGGAGACCACTGAACGCGTCCTTGCCGGTCAGCGTGACCTTCGCCGCGGTCGTGTACCAGCCGCTCGGATCGAGCGTCCCCGAGACCGCCGACGTCGTCGCCGGGTCGGTCGCATCGAGGTCGAACGCGCCGCCCTTCGTGAACGCGGTGGGGTTGTTGCCCCACGGCTCGGTCCCGGCGTACGACCAGCTGTAGTGGCCGTCCGGGATGAGCGTGCCGCCGCCATCGCGAACGTCCCAGTCGAACGTCGACCAGGCGTCGGTCGCGCTGAGCGTCTTGATCGTGTCGCCGGCCGAGTTGCGGATCGTGATCGTGCCGTCGAGCGGCTCGGACGCCCGGACGATCACCCGGAACGTGTCGAAGACGTAGTCGCCGTTCGGACCGATGAGCGTGCCGGGCGGATCGTAGTTGTAGAGGGTCGCCGGGGTGCTGTCCGCCGGGTGGAGGAGATCGGCCCGAACGTAGCCCTCGCCGCCGGCGAGCGGCCGGACCTGGACGACCCGCGAGCCGTCGGGCAGCGGCGCCGCCTCGGCCAGGACCCGCAATCGGCTGTCGATCGCGAGGGGCCCGACCGGCGTCGTCAGGCCCGGGTCGGCGAAGAGGTCGGCAGCGCCAGCCACGGTAGCGGCGCCGGGCACGACGAGCGCGGCCGGGGTGACATCGGTCGCCGGATAGGCCGTCCTCGTGACGAGCTTGGCGGTGAGGCCCGGGTCGTAGACGATCGAGTGGTAATACGGGCCCTTGGCGACGTTGGTCGGGTCCATCACGATCCTGGCGCCGGTCGTCCGGAACGCATCCCAGGCGATGTCGTTGCCGTGGTAGGTCGGCACGCCGTGGAACAGCTTGCTCATCGACGTGCTGGCGGTGAACAGGCGGCTCATGTACGGGGTGTTCGCGTCGTAGGCGTCGGCGATGACCGTCCGGGCCCCGGCCGCGAAGAAGCCCGCTCCGTAGTTGTCGACCCGCTGCTTCTTGTCGGCCAGGGTGCCGGTCGGCAGGCCGGGCTCCGTGTTGCCCGAGGCGTAGCACAGGTGGAACAGCAGGACGACGGCGTTCGGGGCGAACCGGATCTCTGAAGCGACCTGGGCCTCGCCGTAGTAGACGTGCGCGGAACCGTTCGCTCCGCTTGGCGGATCGAGCCCGAGGCCGTTCTGGCTGAACGGCCAGAGCGCGTCGCGGTACTTCGACGGCCAGCCGTTGCCGTGCCCCAGGTACACGAAGATCGACGCCCCCTGGGCGGCCTTCTTGACGGCCGGCCAGGTGGCATTCGGCGTCTTGATCAGGACGACGTTCTTGGTGTACTTCCGGGCGACCTTGGCCAGCGCGTCCGCGTCGGCCTTGTAGTGGCGGTTGGAGCTGCCGACCGGACCGCTGACGATCACCACCTTCGGGTTGACCGGGGAGGCGGCGGCCGCAGCCGGCGCGAGGGTGGCTCCGAGCGGCAGGACGGCACCGACGGCCAGGAGGACCGCACCAAGAGAGCGGATGAGCACGGCCGGGATCCGCCGGCGCGCGGTCGACTCGTTCACAGGCGACGACCTTCCCACACTCCAGCGCTCCGCACCATGGGGTATACGGACCAGACCGACCCCGGACGAAGGCGTGAGCGGAGCACGTGGCCGGTTGGGCTGGCCTGTCGGGCTCAGAGCTCCCGGCGCCGGAACGACAGGATCGTCAGGCCGAGGATCCCGACGACCCACAACAGGCACCAGCCGAGGTAGGCGGCGGCAGGGCCGGTCGCGGCGAAGAACGGGTTGGCCTGGAGGATCTCGGGCGACCGGTTGGAGCTGATCGCGGCGATCACCGCCGGTGGCTCGAGAGCGAAGATCGTCGCGCGCCACAGTCCGTCCGACGGGAACATGAACCGGGCGATCGAGCCGACCGTCCCGAGCGAGTCGACGCCAAGCGCGGCGCCCACGCCCCCGAGGACGCCGATCCCCCAGGCCAGGCCGAACAGGACCACGGCGACCGCACCGCTGGCGATCGCCGGCAGGCGGCTGCTAAGGAGCAGGGTCACGGTCAGCACGACGAGTCCCTGGGCGGCGAGCCCGGCGGCGGCGGCGAGCGGATCAGGCGGACCGTAGCCGGAGGCGAGCTTCATCGCTCCGATCTCGAGCAGGGCGGCGACCACGCCGTAGGTCGCGACGACGATCCCCAGCCCGATCCAGCGACCGACTACGAAGGTCCCCCGTCCGAGCGGCCGCGCCAGCATGGCCAGGAGCACGCCCGACTCGACATCGGCCGCGATCGCCGGGGCCGACAGGAACGCGGCGGTCGCCGCGAGGATGAAGCTGAACATGAACGCGCACAGGATGAGGATCTGGCTGACCCCCAGCTGGAGCCGAAGCTCGCCGGTGCCCCGCTCGCGAGCCTGGCTGACGAGGTACTCGAAGCCCAGCCCGGTGAGCACCACGATGACCACGGTCAGCGCCACCAGGGCCCACAGGGTTCGCCGCCGGAGCGCCTCCAGGAGGGTCAGCCGGACGATCGTCGGGACGAGCCGGAGACCGCTCACGTCGATCCAGCGGCGGGCTCGGCGACGATGCCGAGGAAACGTTCTTCGAGCGACGCTCGCCCCGGCTCGACCGCATGGACTTGACCGCCCGACGCGACGATTGCGGCCACGAGCTCCGGGATCCGGGCAGGGTCGATCGGCCGGATCGCGAGCCAGTCGCCGTCGTCGGTCAGCGGGCCGAACCGGGCCAGGCCCGCCCGGGCGGCCGCGTCCAGGCCGGTCGCCCGGATCCGCACGGCGTCTTCGCCGAGCAGCTCTTCGAGTGTCCCGGCCGCCACGACTCGTCCGGCGTCGACGATCGCCACCCGGTCGCAGACCAGCTCGACCTCGGACAGCAGATGCGAGTTCAGGAAGACGGTCGTCCCGCGGTCACGCGCGGCCCGGATGATCCGCCGGACGTCGGCCCGACCGACCGGGTCGAGCGCCGAGGTTGGTTCGTCGAGGAGGACAAGGTCGGGCTTGCCGAGCAGCGCCGCGCCGAGGCCGAGTCGCTGTTGCATCCCCTTCGAGAACGTTCCGACGAGGTCGTCGGCGCGGTTCGCCAGCCCGACCGCGTCGAGCGCCGCGTCGATCTCCCCCGTCCGTCCCGGCCGCCCGATCCCGGCCAGCTCGCAGTGCAACGCGAGGACCTCGCGGGCTCGCATCCACGGCTGATACCGGAACAGCTCCGGCAGGTAGCCGACCCGACGGCGAGCCTCGCGATCGCCGAGCGGGCGACCGAGCAGCGTGCCCGAGCCCGATGTTGCCCCGGTCAACCCGAGGAACAGCTTGACCGAGGTCGTCTTGCCGGCCCCGTTCGGGCCGAGGAAGCCGAAGACCTCGCCATGCTCCACGCGCATTGACAGGCCGGCTAACGCCGTCGTCCGACCGTAGCGCTTGACCAGGCTGGCCGTTTCGATCGCGGCATCCATCGCGGGCATCGTGCCAGAGACGGAGGCGCGATGGACCGTGACACGCTAGCTGGCACGCGGCCGGCGGAGACTCGGGCCATGAACCGACCGCAGCCGTTCCGTTCCAACGCCGCCAATGCCGTCGTCGAGCTGGATTGCCCCTGGTGCTTGGCGCGGGTCCCGGCGACCGTCGAGGAGCTCGACGAAGGGCTCACCTGCTCGGCCTGCAACATCCGCATGGACGTTGCGCACGCCGAGATCGTCGGCGCCCGAGACGTCGTGCCGATCGCCGCCTGAGCTAACGGCTCGCTGCGCTCGCGTTCCGGAGTGGGCCCGACAGCACGAACAGGCCACTCATCGCGACGAGGGCCAGGCCGATCGTCACCAGCGTGACGCCGCCACCGAACGCGTCGATCAGCAACCCGGCCGCGATGAAGCCGATCGGCTGGAGACCGAGCGAGATCGTGCGAGCCGTTCCGCCCACTCGCCCGATCACATCGTCGGTGGATGCCGCGGCGCGGAACGTGATGTAGGTGATCAGGACGACCGAGTCGACCACCCCGGCGACGAGCGCCGAGGCAGTCATCGCCCCGACCGAGCCGCTCGCGACGAGGACAACCAGGGCCAGCCCGCGGGCGACGTTGCCACCGAGCAGCAGCCGGCCGGCACGCCGCATCGGCAGCCGAGAGGTCACAATCGCTCCGAGGAACGCCCCGAGGCCGTAGGCGGACAGGATCAGGCCGAGGACCGATGCCTCGTGTCCCTGCTCCTCCACGACGTAGTACGTCACGGCCGGCACCAGCCCGGCGCTGATCCAACTGACGAGCCCCCAGAACGCGATCGCGTCGCGAAGGGCGCGATGACGCAGGACGTAGGCGATGCCGACCCGCATCTCGGCGAGCAGGTCGAGCGGCGGGTGGTCGCGCTGGGCGGTCAGCGGCCGTCGGATGAAGAACAGTGCGACGGCCGAGGCGGCATACGAGGCAGCGTCGATCGCAATCGTCTGGGCCGCCCCGATCGTCGCGACGAGGATCCCGGCGAGGCCTGGACCGAGGATGTAGCCGAAGCTGTAGATCGCCTCGAAGATCGAGTTCGCCCGACCGAGCTGTGCCCGGCCGACGAGGCTCGGCAGCGACGCCGTGTACGCCGCCAGGAAGAACGATCGCAGGATGCTCATCGGAGCAGCGACGAGGAAGACGACAGCCAGGGTCGGTGCCCCGACGGCCACCGACAGCGGGATCATGGCCGTCAGGATGGCCCGGCCGACGTCGGCCACCAGCATCATCCGGCGTCGGTCCCAGCGGTCGGCGAAGACGCCGGCCACCATCCCGAACACGAGGTCAGGGATTGTCTGGAGCACGCCGACGATGCCCATCGCCAGACCGGAGCCGGTCAGGATCAGGACCAGGAGTGGCATTGCCGTGAAGCTCACCGCGTCGCCGACCGCAGAGATCCCCTGGCCGATCAGCAGGGTCAGGAAGTCGCGGTTCTGACCGAGAGGCTCGGGGCGGCCGTCGTCGACCAAGGTCGCCGCGGGCACCACAAGGCCCTGGGCTGGGTCCGGGATCACGGGCAGATGGTAGCGGCGCCGAAGGGCGCCCGGATCAGCCGGGAACCACCCGCCGAGCCGCCAGCGGCAGGTTGACCGTGAACCGGCTCCCCTCGCCCGGTGCCGTGTCGACCAGCAGCGACCAGCCGTTGCGCTTGGCCGTGGCCGCGACCGAGGCGAGCCCCAGCCCGCCACCCCGGCCGGGGCCCTTCGTCGTGTAGTACGGCTCGAACACGCGCGCTCGCGTGGCGTGGTCCATGCCGATGCCGGTGTCGCCCACGGTCAGCGCGGCGCGCCGTCCGCCGGCCCCGGAGGTGACCGCGGTTCGGAGCGTCAGCACGCCGCCCGACGGCATGGCGTCGCGGGCGTTGATCGCGAGGTTGAGGATGATCCCCTCGATGTCGCCCGGATCGGCCTCGACCCGGATCGGACGCGAGCCCGACTCGGTCCGGAGCTCGACGTCCTCGCCGATCAGCGGCCAGAGCATCCGGCTCATGGCGCCAACGACGGTCCGCAGGTCGAGAACCGTCCGGCTCCTCGGCGCCGGCCGTCGCAGCGCCAGCAGCTGGCGAATCAACAGGGCGGCCTGTCGCGAGGCACGCAGGATGTCGACGAGGTCTTCGTGGGTGGACTCGGGCAGGCTCTCGCTGTCGAGCGCGACCTGAGCGTGACCGTAGATCGCCGTCAGCAGGTTGTTGACGTCGTGCGTCAGCTCGGCGACCTGGGCGTCGCCGATGTCGACGGGCAACTCTCGAGGATCGACCGCCAACGGCGGCCGATCCTCGGTCGGCTCGACCTGTCGTGGGCTGACCAACGCGCTCTCCAATAGCCCCACGGACGTCTCCGCGGGTGAAGATCAGCCTCGATCATAGGCGAGGGTCAACTAATTAGCAATTCCTACGCGGCCCGCCGGCCCTGGGCCTCGCCTAGCGGAGACCCGGCGATGGACCGTCCCCGGCCAGGGCGATCGCCGCGTAGGCCAGCGACAGAAGCGTCGCGAAGAGCGACGACACGAAGATCGAACGACGACGCGCCATGCTCGAACCCTCCTCGCGCCCTCGCCCGGGTGGACCAACAGCCCATCCGCTTGGGGTTGGCGGGACGCAGGCCCGGATGCTAGGCTGTCCGGCATGCGGATGTCAACTATTGCTAAACATTCGATCGTGGCGCCCGGTTCGCCGTTCGCGCGTGCCCTGGGGTTCGAGCTCAGGCGCCTGCGACTCGCCCGCGGCCTGAGCCAGGCTGACGTCGGTCGACCTCTCACGCGCTCGTTCGTCTCGTCGGTCGAGCGCGGCCGGACCGTGCCCTCGCTGGCGGCCCTCGTCCTCCTGACCGATCGCCTCGGGGTGCCCCTTGGCGAGTACTTCGTCCGGGTCAACCTGGCATTGACGGCGGTGTACACTCGGCCACATGAGCACCACCACCAGGCGACGCCGGATCGTGGTCGACGACTCGGCCCTCGCCCAGTCGATCGGAAGCCGAATCAGGGAGCGTCGCCGGCGCGCCGGGCTCAGCCAGCAGCGGTTGGCGGAGGGCCGCTACACCAAGGCCTACATCAGCGCCCTCGAGACGGGCGCCGCGAAGCCATCGATGGCCGCCCTCAACTTCATCGCCGGCCGGCTCGGGACGACCGCGGCCGAGCTCCTGGCAAACCCTGACACGACCTGGTCCCGGCTCGAGGCGGACCTCAAGCTCGTCGCCGGCGACTCGCTCTCGGCGGCCGACGCCTACCGATCGTTGCTCGACGCCGAACCAGACGCAGGCACCAAGGCCGAGCTGCTCCGAGCATTGGCCGAGGCGTCCTGTCGGATCGACCGTCCGATCGACGCCATTCGGGCGGCGAGCGAGGCGGCCGAGCTGTTTGCGGGACTCGATCGACCGGCCGATCGAGCCCAGTCGATCTACTGGCTGGCCACGGCCCAGCACCTGCAGGACAACCCGGACGAAGCCCGAAGCCTGTTCGCCGGGCTCCTCGCCGAGGTTCGGGCGGGGTTGATCGTGACGCCGGACTTCGAGCTCAAGCTGCTCGTCGTCCTGGCGGGAACCGAAACCTACCGGGGGGCGCACGAGGCGGCAGTCGGCTATCTCGAGGAGGCGCGAGCCATGAGCGCCGATCTCGACGACCGCCGGCGTGGGCTCGTCCTGTTCAACCTGGCCAACGGCTATCGCGGTGCGGGCGACAACGAGGCGGCGATCCGCTACGGCAGCCAGGCGCTGACCCTGCTCCGGGCGGCCGAGGCGGACCTCGAGGCGGCGATGCTCGAGAACAACCTGGCCCTTGCCTACCTTGCGATCGGCAGCACCAATCGTGCCGCCGAGCTCGTGCGCGAGGCCCAGTCGATCGGTCGCCGCCACGACGACGACCGGCTGCTCGCCCACCTCGCCGACACCGAGGCCCAGGTCGCGCTCGCCGCCGGTCAGCCCGAGCGGGCGCTCGAGCTCGCCCAGGCGGCGATCGAGCGGGCCGAGGCCACCGGTGGCTCGAAGGCGGCCGTGGACAGCTGGACGACGCTCGCCCGCGCCCGGCTCGCGGTTGGCCAGCCCGACCAGGCGTTCGTCGCCTTCGCCAGAGCGGCCGAGCTCGCCCGCACCAACGCCCCGGCCCCGAGGCTGCGCGAGGTGCTCCGGGCGTGGGCCGCTGCGCTCGCCGCCGTCGGCCGCCACGCCGATGCGTACGAGCTCGCCCGCGAGGCGCTGTCGAGCGAGGGACCGCTGTCCGAGCGGTTCCCGGTGCAGGCCGCGACGACAACCGCCTGACGACCTGGAACGCCCGAGCCTCCAGCCGGCTCGTCGGGTCGGTTACTCGATCCGCACGGACGCGGCGCCGCCGCTGAACCGGGCGAGGACCCGGTCGCTCGCCGTCGCATAGCCGGGCGACTCCGTTCGCCCGTCGACCGACATCAGTCCGCCGCTCGTCTCGACCCGGTACTCCACCCCGGGCGGCGCCACGAACGTCAGCTGCGACGCGCCGCCCCCGACCCGGACTTCGACCGTGCCTCGCGGACGGGGCAGGACGATTCGAGCCTGGGCGGCCCCGACCTGGAGCCGGGCGTTGGCGACCAGCACGTTCGACAGGTCGACGAAGAAGTCGCCGGCCCCGGCGTTCATCGTCAGCAACGTCGGGACATCGGAAGCCAGCCGGACGGTCCATTCGCTGCCGCCGCGCCAGGCGTCCGGCCACCAGGCGAAGTCCTGGCGAAGGCGAACGAGCGCCCGATCGTCCGCCCGTTCGATCCGGGTCGCGATGTCGTCGTTCGTCGACAGCACCTCGACAAGGCTGTCGGCCGAGGTACCGCCCTCGAGCCGGAAGCGTCCTGCACCGACGCTCAGGTCCAGCTCGAGCCGTGCGGAGGACTCGCGCGGGACCGATGCGCTCGACGCTGTCCGGCGCGACGGCCGAACGGCGCTGTACAGGATGAGCCCTCCGATCCCGATCAGCAGGATCGGCCAGATCACGCCCCAAGCCACGCGAACGATCCCAAGGCTGCCGAGGAGATAGACGATCCCGATCGCGATCAGGATGAGGCCGATGAACTCGGCGCCACGCCACTCCCGGCGCGATCGACGCCCATCACCGTGATCGGACATCTGGCTCCCTCCGGCAGTCGAGTGGCGTGATGGTACCGCGCGGCCATGGCCGGTGGACGTGCCAATCGGCCCTCGGTCGGCCGGGTGGCCGGTCGCCCTCGCGCGCCGGTCGGCCGCGATGCTCGATGATGGGCCGGTGAACAGGGCCAGCCTCGACTCCGCCGGATCGGCGATCGTGACCGCCGGTCGCCGGCTGGGCAATCGCGGGCTCGTCGTGGCGGCCGAGGGCAACCTCTCGATCCGGCTCGCCGATCGGCTCCTCGTCACGCCGTCCGGCCGGCGGAAGGATGAGCTCACGCCGGACGACCTGCTCCGCGTGCCGATCGATCCCGAGGCTCCCCCGGTCGACCCCGACCGACCCGATCTGCAGCCCACCTCGGACATCCGGATCCATCGCGCGATCTACGCGGCGCGGCCCGACGTGACGGCCATCGCCCATGCCCATCTGCCAAGCTCCCTGGCGCTGACGCTCGCCGGGCACGTGCCTGATCCGGCGACCCTGCCCGAGACCGCCTTCCTGCTCCCACGGTTGCCGTACGTGCCGCAGATGGCGATGGGCAGTCCCGAGCTGGCGCGAGCCATCGCGGCCAGCCTGGCCGACGGGATCGAGCCGCCGGCGATGGCGGTCCTGCTCGAGCGTCACGGCGCCGTCGCTGTCGGCACAACGCTCGAGGCGGCCGTTGACCGGCTCGAGCTCGTCGATCTGCTCTGCCGCGTCTGGCGGGACGCGATCCTGCTCGGGATGGGAGCTGCAGCGAAGCCGGGCTAGGCGCCGGGGGCACCGACGGCCCGGCGGACGACGAGCCCGGCCGTCGTGCCCTGGACGATCAGCGTGAACAGGACGATCCCGAACGTGATCTCCTGGAGGAGGGTCCGCTCGGGCACGCTGACCGGCAGGGCCAGCGCCATGGCCACCGCAACGGCGCCGCGCAGCCCCGCCCAGAACAGGACGTGGAGCCAGCCGAGCGGCAGCCCGGCGCCGGCTGGCCCCGGCGAGTCGGCAGCAGGCGTGTCCCCAGCCCGAGCAGCACGTAAACGACGAGCGCCCGCCCGACCAGCGACGCCGAGGACCCCGCACAGGATCCAGCCGAGCGAGTCGAGCAGCTCGGCGATCGGGAAGGCCAGTCCCACGACGAGGAAGACGAGCGCCGTCAGGAGATAGGCGAGGAACTCCCAGACCGTGTCGAGGGCGTCGTCTCCGGTCGGGCTCATGGACGGCGCGGCGGCCGTAGTTGCCGAGCACGACCGCGGCGACCACGGTCGCGATGATCCCCGATTCGTGGAACCCGTCGGCCAGCAGGTAGGTCCCATAGGCGAGCACGACCGAGATCGTCAGCTCGATGAGGTGGTCGTCGACGAGGGCCATCAATCGGGCGGCGACGAACCCGGCGACGAGCCCGATCGCCGCGCTGACGACGATCGGCGACGACGAACGTGAGCGACGGCCGCGCTCGGGATCGATCGGCACGGTCAGGGCACCGACCGCGATCCCGAACACGACGAGACCGGTGCCGTCGTTGAGCAGGCTCTCGCCCTCGACGATCGTCGCCAGGTCGGCGCGGCACCGTCAGCCGCCGGAACGTCGCCACGACCGCGGCGGGGTCGGTCGCCGAGACCATCGCCCCGACGATGAACGCGAGATCCAGCCGGAGCCCGGTCACAACGTTCAGGAGGACCGCCACGACGGCGGCCGAGATGAGCACGCCCGGGCGCGGCGAGCAGGAACAGCGCGGCGAACGAGCGGCGCAGGTGGATCAGGTCGAGCCGATAGCCGGCCTCGAAGACGAGACCCGGCAACAGGACGACGAGGACGACCTCGGGCGGGATCGCCGGCAGCGGGCCGGGGATCGCGATCGTCTCGATGAGCCCTGCGCCGAGCCCGACGAGGACGAGTCCGACCGAGTAGGGCAGGCGGAGCGGGCGGACGACGATCGCGACGATGACGGCCAGGCCGAGCAGGCCGACGAACACCCGGATCGCATCGAGGACTGCAGCGCCGTCCACGGCATCGGCCCCGTCAGGCGTCCAGGTCGACGAACCGGCGGGCGTTGCCCATCTGCGCCCAGACCCGGGCCTGGCTGACCGACAGGATCTGCTTCACGTGGTTCCGATCGTGGTGAACCCACTCGCCGAGCAGGTCGCCGACGGCCAGCTCGCCGACCCGCTCGTGGACCCCCGTCGGGCCAGATCGTCTGGACCGAGCGTTCGGACCAGCTCGATGCTGTCGGCCCGGAGCGGGAGGAACTCGGCGAGCAGCTCTCCGGGCTCACGCTCGTGGTCCCGCCGGGCGGCCGCGACCTCGACCTGGTCCCAGCCCTGGAGCGCCGGCCGATCGCCGGCGAGGATCGTCCTGATCCGGCCGTTGAAGCCACGCCGCTCCGCCTCGAGGATGTGGCCGAGGCACTCGTTCGCGCACCACTCGCCCGGCGTCGGACGCCAGCGGGCCTCGGGACCGAGCGCCTCGAGCTCGGTCAGGATCGTCGTCGCCGATGCCTCGAGCAGCTCGGCGACCTGGTCGGTTCCGAGCGGCGGGTCGGTCACGGTGCGGCGTCGATGGCGGTCGACCCGCCCGCGACGACGTCCGTGGTCACGGCTCCCGCCAGCCGCAACGGCCTCGGGCGACGCGGCCACCGTCGGCTCGCGTCTGGAAGCATCGGCAGCTCCTTGCCACCCTCGGCCAGCCAGCAGGCGGCCTGGCTGCCCGTCGCCGACGTCGAACAGGGGCGGCTCATCGACCTTGCACCGGTCGAAAGCCAGCGGACAGCGCGGGTGGAACCGGCAGCCCGGCGGGATGGCCGCGGCGTTCGGCGTCTCGCCCTTGAGGATGACCCGCGCCGCGCGGGCCGCGTCGTCGACGGGATCGGGCGACGGCGACACCCCGACCAGCGCCCGGGTGTACGGGTGGTGCGGCTCCTTGATCACGCTCCTCGGACGGGCCGATCTCCATGATCTTGCCGAGGTACATGACGGCGATCCGGTCGGCGATCACCCAGGCCAGCGACAGGTCGTGGGTGATGAACAGGTAGGTCAGCCCGCGCTCCTTGCGCAGGTCGAGCATCAGCCGGAGCAGCTCGGTCCGGATCGACACGTCGAGCATCGACACCGGCTCATCGGCGACGACGAGCTCGGGACCCATCGCCAGCGCGCCGGCGATCACGACCCGCTGGCGCTGGCCGCCGGACAGCTCGTGCGGGTAGCGGAATGCGAACTCGGCGGCGGGCCGCAGGCCGGCGGCTTCGAGCGCCGCGAGGACGCGCGCCTCGAGATCGGCGCGGGACGAGGCGAGGTGGTTGACCTCGAGCGGCTCGGCCACGAAGTCGTGGATCGTCTGCTTCGGGTTGAGGGTCTCGTAGGGATCCTGGAAGATGAGCTGGACCCGGCGTCGGTAGGCGCGCAGCGCGTCGCCCGACCAGACGTCCGTGACGTCGGTCCCGTCGAACGATCACCTTGCCCGCCGTCTGTCGGGTCAGCTTGACGATGACCCGGCCGGTCGTCGTCTTGCCCGATCCCGGATTCGCCGACGAGGGCGAGGACCTCGCCGCGCTCGATCGTCAGGTCGATCCCGTCGACCGCTCGGACGTACATCGGCGGTCGTCGGGCGAGCGTGTCGACGAAGCCCGCCCGGACCGGGAAGTGGACCTCGAGACCCTCGAGCCGGACCAGCTCGGTCATGGCTGCTGGACGGCCGGCTGGACCACCGGGAGCTCGAGACCGCCCGCTGCGAACGGCGGGCCGCCCGACGACATCGGCCGAGCTGACGGCGACGGCCCCATCGCGGCCCGCGACGTGGAGATGGCAGGCGACGCGCACGCCGTCCGGATAGACGACCTCCGGCGGCTCGACCTCACGGCAGATGTCCATCGCCGCCGGGCAGCGCGGATTGAACCGGCAGCCGACCGGCGGGTTGCGCAGGTCCGGCGGCGAGCCGGGGATCGTCTCGAGGCTGCGCCGGTCGGCGTGGATGTTCGGGAATGCGCCGAGGAGCTTCTGCGTGTACGGGTGTCGCGGCGCCCGGAAGACCCGCGCGACCGGACCCTCCTCGGCGACCTTGCCGGCGTACATGATCAGGGTCTTGTCGCAGGTCTCGGCGATGACCGACAGGTCGTGGGTGATCAGGATGAGCGACAGGCCGAGCTCGCGTCGGAGACGCTCGAGCAGCTCGAGGATCTGCGCCTGGACCATGACGTCGAGCGCGGTCGTCGGCTCGTCGCCGATGACGATCGCCGGGTCGCAGGCGAGGGCCATCGCGATCATCGCCCGCTGGCGCATCCCGCCCGACAGCTCGTGCGGGTAGGCCGCGGCGCGCCCGCGCGGGATCCCGACGAGCTCGAGCAGCTCGGCAGCCGCGCTTGCGCGAGCTGTCGCGCGACAGCCCGAGGCGGACCTCGATCGGCTCGGCGATCTGGTCGCCGATCCGTTGGACCGGGTTGAGGGCGTTCATCGCGCCCTGGAAGACGATCGAGATCTCGCGCCAGCGGTAGCGCCGGAGCTGGTTCTCGGTCTTCGGCACGAGGTCGATCCCGAACAGCTCGATGCTGCTCCCCTTGCGGATCCGGGCGTTGGCCGGCAGCAGCCGGACGAGCGACAGGGCGGTCGTGGTCTTGCCGCAGCCCGACTCGCCGGCCAGGCCGAGCGCCTCGCCGTCGTTGAGCCGGAAGCTGACCCCGTCGACGGCCTTGACCCAGCCGGTCTCGAGCTTGAAGTGGGTCCGCAGGTTCTCGACCGCGAGGAGCGGCGCGGCCGGGTCGGCCTGCTTCGGGAGCGGCCATTGGCGCCGGCCGCGGATCGGCCTCCTGCCGTGCGGCGGCCTCGCTCGATCGCCTGGTAGTCGAGACGGCGCCTCGTCGACCTCCGCAGCACGGCCCTCGTGCGTCGGCCATGCTCGCGGGCAAGCCTCGATCTCGGCATCGCGCTCGGCGGCCTCGAGCTCGACATCCTCCATGACCTTCCCGGTCTCGTCCGGGCCGGTCGGCATCCGCATCATCGGCGGCCGTGCCGACTTCGGGTTCATGACGTCGTCGAGCGCGTTGCCGACGAGGGTGAAGGCGAGGATGACGAGGACGACGCAGACCGCCGGAGGGGCGATGTACCACCAGGCCCCGAGCCCGGGCGCGCCCGAGCCTCCGGGCCGCATCAGCAGCTGGCCCCAGGACGGCTGGAACGGATCGCCCAGGCCGATGAACGCAAGGGTCGTCTCGGTGAAGATCGCAGCGGCGAAGGTCAGGACCGTGTTGGCGACGATGAGGTTGGTGACGTTCGGCAGGATGTGCCGGCGCATGATGTGGCCGGGACCGCTGCCGATGACCCTGGCCCGATCGACGAACATCCGCTCCTTGACCGACAGCGTCTGGGCCCGGATGATCCGGGCCGTGCTCGCCCAGCTCGTGATGCCGATGACGACGACGATCACGATCAGCGTCGCCTGATCCCGAAGATCTCCGCGTCGGCGCCGAGGATGTCGAGGATGATCGGGGCGAGGATGATCGCCAGGACGAACGTCGGCAGGACGAGGAAGAAGTCGGTCAGGCGCATCAGCCCGGTGTCGATCCAGCCGCCGAGGAAGCCCGACGACGATCCCGATCACGGCGCCGACAGGATCGTGATCAGGGTCGCCAGGAGCCCGATCGTCATCGAGATCCGCGCTCCGTGGACGGTCAGGTTGAGCATGTCCCGGCCGAGCTCGTCGGTCCCGAACATGTGGGCGGCGCACGGGGCTTCGAGCGCGGTGCCGGTCGCGGTCGTGGCCGTCTCGAGCGGCCCGACGAAGAAGTCCGGGGCGAGCGCCAGGAGGATGAAGACCAGCGAGGATCGACCAGGCCGACGACGCCCGTCCGACCGCTGGCCGAAGCGCCGGGCGAACGTCCGCGCGTGTTCCGCGGCGCGGAGCCGCCAGCGCTCGCCGCGGACGTCGATCGGGACGCTCGTGGCGCTCACTGCCGGACCCGCGGGTCGAGGCGGCCGTAGATGAGGTCGGCGGCGAGGTTGGCGAGGATCACGGTGACCGAGAGGAGCAGGAAGATGCCCTGGAGCACGCGGGTAGTCGCGGTTCTGGAGGGCGTCGACGTCAGCGTGCCGAGCCCGGGCCAGTTGAACACGATCTCGGCCGTGATCGCGCCGGCCACCACGTAGCCGAGGTTGATCGCGATGACGTCACCGTCGGCAGCAGGGCGTTCGGGAAGGCGTGGTCGCGCAGGATCGACCGGTTCGGTCAGGCCCTTCGCCCGGGCGGTCGTGACGTAGTCCTCGCTCCGGGTCTCGATGATCGACGAGCGCATGAGGATCGAGTAGCCGCCGATGAGGCCGAGGCTGACCGTCGCGAGCGGCAGGACGAGGTGGCGGAGGAAGTCGAGCAGCTGGTCGATCGGCGACTGGTAAGTGCGCCCCGAGCGTGAGCATCCCGGATGTCGGGAACCAGCCGAGGCCGGCCGCGAAGATGATGATCAGCGGCATGCCGATCACGAAATACGGCATCGAGTACAGGATCAGGCTGACGCCGTTGCCGACCCGGTCGACCGTGCCGCCGCGTTTCCAGCCGGCTGTAGCACCAAGCGCCAGGCCGACGACGATCGCGATGAGCTCGGCCAACCCGATGAGGATGATCGTCGGCCAGAAGCGCGACGCGATGACCTCGATCACCGGCTGGCCCCGGAACTTGAACGAGTAGCCCGAGGTCGCCCGGCGGCCGTCGCCTGCGACGTAGTCGACGAGCTGATCGGGGAGGAGCGGCTTGTCGAGGCCCCACCGCGCGCGCGCCTGGTCGATCGCGCAGCTCGGCCGTCAGGTGCGGGATTGCGCAGAGGACGCGCTCCGGGCGACCCGGGCATCAGCCGGAACAGGAGGAAGTTGAGGATGACGATCAGGACGATCGTCAGGATCGCCTGGATGAGCTTTCGCCCAGGTAGCGCGGCGCCCATCCGCCGGACCGGAGGCGTCAGGTCGCCGGCGTCGGCGGAACGTGCGGTCGCCGACGATCACTCGTCGTCCTCGTCCCCGGCCGTGCTCGTTCGCCGCCGCATCGCGAGGAAGCCGGCCGCGGCCGCGACGACCACCACGACGATCACGATCGGAAGGAGTGGGCGCCGAGCTGCTCGATGTCTGGTCGCCTGCGCCCGGCGCGGCGCGTAGGCGCGGCCGAGCCAGCCCCAGGCGGCACTGGCGCTCGTCGGAGCCGCCGTCGGGCTCGGCGCGGATGCCGCGTCGATCAGGAGCGTGTCGGCGAGCGTCCCGTAGCTGAAGAACGGCGTGCCGTCGGGCGGCTGGTTCTGCCAGCCGGCGCACTTGTCGGTGCGGTAGGCATCGAGATTGTCGTCGTAGTACAGGATGTGATACGGAGCGGCCTTCGTACCACATCTGCTGCATCTGGTCGAGGATCGCCTTGCGCTCCTCGGGCGTCTTCGCGAACAGCTGCTGCTGGTAGAGCTTGTCGTACTCCGGATCGCAGTACTGGCTGTCGGACGACGAGCCGATCTGGTTGCACTGGAAGACGCTCAGCGGGTCGTTCGGGTCCGGAGTCCAGGCCCAGTCCCAGATGAACAGGTCGTACTTGGCCGTACTTGCCCTCGCCGGCCTCCGGCGGAAGCATCCGGTCGCCGAGCGTGTCACTGTCGAGGACAATCGGGCTGACCTTGATCCCGAGCTCCGCGAACCAGTCCTTGATGAACTGGCCGGATTTGGCGTAGGCCGGATCAGAGTCGGGCATGACCAGGCTGAGGCTGATTGGCTTGCCTTCCTTGTCAAGGCGATTGCCCGAGGCGTCGAGGAGGTATCCCGCGTCGAGGAGCTTCTGCTTGGCGAGCTCGATATCGAAAGTGCGCGGATTCGCCGGATCGGTGTGCCACGGTGGCTCGCCGGTGTAGGACGGCATCGCGGGCGGGATCTGGGTCGTGCCGATCGTCCCGTAGCCGCCGATCACGCTGTCGATGAGCTTCTGCTTGTCGACAGCGTAGCCGAGAGCGTCGCGGAACTTCTGGTCGAGGAGCGCCTTCGTCGACGGGCCGCCACCCTTGATCGTCTTGCCCGTCCCGGTCCCGTAGGTGTTGAAGCCGAGCTCCGTCCAGCCGTTCGCGACCCCGTTCACGGTCTTGATGTTCGGCTCGGTCTTGAGCTGGTTGAGCTGCTCGGCGCTGACGTTGTGCGCGTAGTCGATCTCTCCGGCCTTGAGCGCCTGGACCATCGTGTCTCGTTCGTGCCGAAGAACTGGATGATGATCTCGTCCGGCCCGAGCGGCTTGCCCCGCCAGTAGTTCGGGTTGTGCTTGAACCGGACGTGCTCGCCGGTCTTCCACTCGACGGCCTGGTACGGGCCGGTCCCGACGAGCCCGCTCCCGTCGGCGGGGAGGTCCGCAACTTGTCGTCGCCGATCTCTGTGTAGGTCTTCTTGCCCCAGATGTGCTTGGGCAGGATCGGGACGTAGGACTGGAGGATGCGGTTGGACGCGTCGTCGGTGTAGGCGATCATCGTCGTGGCATCCGGGCACTCGACCTTGGTGACCCGGGCCCCATCCTTGCCCAGCCAATAGTCGATATAACCCGCTCCAATGTACGAGCCGTCCTTCTGGGCGTCGACCGCGAGCTGCCAGGAAAAGCACGCATCCGCGGACGTCGCCGGTGTGCCGTCCGACCACTTCAGGTCCGGCCGGAACTTGAACGTCCACGACTTGCCGTCCGGGTTGCGTTCCCACGACGTCGCGTAGGCCGGAATCGGCTCGACGTTCGGCCCGAACCCGACAAGCTGATCGAAGCTCAGCTCGAAGGCCTCGTAGCCGACACCGAGGATCGTCCCGTACGGGTTGATCGAATCGAGGTCCTGCAGAGTGCCGATCCGGAGGACCTTGTCGTCGGCCGCCGCCACAGGCACGGCCGAGGGGGCCGCGACGCTCAGGGCAAGGCCGGCCGCCATCGCGAGTCGGGCCAGCCGCGCGGGGATGGACAGGCGCATCGTGGTTCCTCCTCCGGCGCGCGACGGACCGGCGATCCATCGCTCGCCCACCGGGTCCCCGGAATGGTCCGCACTGTGGCACAGGCCATCGGACGCGGTCAATGGCGATCCGCAGCGTGCACTCCGCGCACCCGGGGCCAGGTCCGCGACCCTCGCCGAGATCGGCTCCGGTCAGACCATGAACGACGTCGGCGGGTCATCCTCGAGCAGGATCGGCCGGTCGATCCGGAAGCCGGCGATGTCACGAGCCGATGGCGTCGTGCCGTCGACGATGAGCTCGGCCATGATCCGCCCGAACAGCGACGCGTACTTGAAGGCGTGGGCCGCGCCGAGACGCGACGAGCACGCCGGGCGCCTCCGGGACCCGATCGAGGACGAAGTCGCGGTCCGGGGTGAGCGTGTACAGGCAGGTCTTCGTGGCGATGTCCGGCCCGACGGCCCCCGGCAGGTGGGCCGCGAGGAACGCGTCGACCCGGGCGTGGGCGTCGAGGTCGATCTCGAACGTGCGGTCGGCCGGCGTCGTGTCCCGGCCGCCGACATCCTGGGCGGCCTTCGGCCCGGCCTCGCCGTAGGTCGGGAAGCCGTAGAAGCAGGGCTCGTCCATCCAGATCCAGACCGGGAACCGATCTGGCGCGAAGTCCTCGGGGTCGAGGGCAGGCGTAGTAGGTCACCTGCTCCTTGGTGATCGTCAGCGGCAGCCGCCGGCCGAACGACGCGAGCAGCCCGTTCGTCCAGGCATCGGCGGCCAGGACGACGTGGCCGGCCCGGAACGCCGTCCCCTCGGCGGTCACGACCTCGAGCTCGCCTCCGCCGGCGTCGCGCAGCCCCGTCACCGGCGTCCGGTCGATGAGCGTCGCGCCGTGAGCCCGGGCCAGGCGCTGGTGCGCCGCGTTCGCCCGGTTGGGGTCGGCCAGCCCCGCGTCCTGCCTGGAACAGGCCGTGGTGCTCGTCGCCGAGGCGCCACTGCGGCCAGCGCCGGACGATCTCGGCGCCGTCGAGATGCTCGAACGGAACGCCCTCGACGGTCATGCTGGCGATGTAGTCAGAGAGCGGGATCGCCGGCGTCGCGCGGGGCCACGTCGAGACCCCCGGTCCGGGTGACGATCTGGACCCCGGCCTCGGCCTCGAGCTCGGCCCAGGTGGCATAGGCCCGGCGCGCGAGCCGGACGTACTCGGGTCGGTGGTAGGACAGGCGGATGATCCGGCTGTGGTCCTGGCTGGCGCCGTTGACATGGCCGAGCTCGAACTGCTCGAGCCCGAGGACGCGATCGCCCAGTCGCCGGCTCAACCAGTAGGCGGCACCGCTGCCGATCCCGCCGAGACCGACGACGATCGCGTCCCAGTCGCGTCCCGGGGCTCCGGCGATGCTCTACGGTCCTGCCTCCGATCGGACGCTAGTATCGATGGCGGATCGCCGGCCAGCGACTGAAGCGCGAGGAGTGGGACGTGGTCGAGCCCGTGGTCGCCGCAGTCGCCTTCGTCGCGCTGGCCGCCGTCGGCTATCTCGCGCTGTGCGCGGTGCTCTACGACCGGATCACCCAGGTTCCGGCCAGCTCACCGATCTTCCGATCGACCGATACGCCCGCGGAGTTCTCCGCGGCCGACGTCGACTGCACTCCGTATCTCCTGCCCGGGTACGAGGAGGTGACGTTCCCCGACCGGACCGGCACGGTCGGGATCGCCGGCTGGTGGATGCCGGTCGCCGGCGATCCGGCTGCCCCAGCGGTCGTCGTCGTGCACGGCTACACGGCCTGTCGCCGTGACGGCTGGATCCTGCTGGCCGCCGGCATGCTCCACCGGCACGGCTTCGCAGTGCTCGCGATCGACCTGCGCAACCATGGCGACTCGGGCCGGACGGGCGGTCGTCACACAGGGGGAGTCCTCGAGAGCGCCGACGTCCTCGGAGCCTGGGACTGGCTCGTGTCGGATCGCGGTCTGGCCACCGGAGCGGTCGGGCTGTTCGGAATCTCGCTCGGGGCGGCGAGCGTGATGATCGCAGCAGGCGACGAGGCGCGCATCCCGGCCGTGTGGTCGGACAGCGGCTACGGCGACATCGACGATGCGACCCGGGCCGAGCTCCGACGCAATCATCTGCCGCCGGTCCTGCTGCCCGGCGGGTTGCTCGTCGGCCGCCTGCTCGACGGTCCGGGGCTGCGGGCCAGGAGCCCGCTCGCGGCGATGGCGCGGCTCGGCGGTCGCCACGTATTCGTGACCCACGGCACCGCCGACCAGCGGCTTGACGTCCACTTCGCCGACCAGCTGATCCAGGCCGGCACCGCGTCCGGCGCCCTGGTCGAGTCCTGGATCGTCGAGGGCTCGAGCCACGCCGGAGCGATCGTGGACCACCCGGCCGAGTACGAACGTCGCCTGATCGACTTCTTTGGCCGGTCGCTTCACCCGGGCGAGGCGCCGCCGACATCTTGACATGCGCATCATCGTGCGCAATCATGTGCGCATGGGTCGTCGCACGAACCTGGTCCTGCCAGAGGCACTCGTCTCCGAGGTCGACCGGATTGCGGGACCGCGGATGCGCAGTGCGTACGTAGCCGAGGCGGTCGAGGCACGTCTCCGGCGCGATCAACTTCGCGAGGTCGTCATGCGAACGGCTGGGGCGTGGAAGGCCGAGGACTACCCGGAATTCGCCACACCCGAAGCGGTCGTCGCCTGGGTCCGGGCGCGCCGGGCGGAGACCACTGGGCCAATCGAGGAGAACTGACCCTTGCGCTATGTCCTGGACACGACGTTCGTGATCGATCATCTCCGCGACGATCCCGCCGCCCTTCGGAGGTTCGCAACCATCTTCGAGGACGGTCACGAGGTGTTCGTGAACGAGATCGTGGTCTGCGAGGCATGGACTGGCGCCCATCTCATCGGAGATCCCGACCTCGAGGCGCTGCTCCAGGTGATCGAGTTCGTCCAGCCCGCTCCCGTTCACGCTCGAGCTGCCGGTCGCTGGCGAGCTGATGCGCGAGCGCGCGGCTGGAGTCTCGGCCTGCCTGATGCACTGATCGCCGCCTGCGCCGATTCGCTCGATGCGGCGGTCCTGACGAGAAACACCCGGGACTTCGCGCTCACGCCGGTCCGGGTCGAGACCTACTGAGCGCCCTCGGCCGCGCGGAGCCGAGCGACACGCTCGAGTGCGAGCTGGCTCATCGCGTCGGGGATCTCGCCGCGGTCGACCATGGCCATGACCTCGTCGAACGGGACCCGCCGGAGGCGGAGATCCTCGGTCGGGTCGGGCGCGGCGGCACCCTCGGTCAGGTCGGTCGCGAGGTAGAGCGACCCGGTCTCGTCGGTGATCGAGTTCGACAGGTCGAACGTCGCGATCTCCCGCCAGGTGGCCGCCTCGATCCCGGTCTCCTCGCGCAGCTCGCGACGGGCGCCCTCGAGCGGATCCTCGTCGAACGGGACGCCGCCCTCGGGGATCTCCCAGGAGTACCGGTCGAGCGTGTACCGGAACTGGCCAACGAGGACGACCCGGTCCAGGTCGTCGATCGCGACGACGCCGACGGCCCGGCTCCGGAAGTGGACGACGCCGTAGATCCCGGGCTGGCCGTCGGGCCGGGTCACCTCGTCGTGGTGGACCTCGATCCAGGCGTTCTCGTAGGCCGTCCGGCGGCTGTGTCGCCGCCACGGGCTGATCGTGGATCCTCGTTCCGCGCCGGCGTCGTCGGGATCGGGCATGGCTCGATGGTAGCGGTGCGTGCCCGGGCACGAGACGGTTGCCGGCGGAGGCCGGTCGGTCGGTAGACTCGCCGACATGCCTGTCGACCCACGGCCCGCCTCTCAGCCGATCCACGACGTCGTCGTCGAGCTCGACGTCCGGATCCCGATGGACGACGGGGTCGAGCTGAGCGCCAACATCTGGCACCCGGTCCCCCGCCCCGACGTACCCGACGAGCGGTTCCCGGCGATCCTCGAGATGCTGCCGTACCGCAAGGACGATTGGCACCGCCCGAGCGACGAGCGCAAGGGTCGCTGGCTGGCCGCCCGGGGCTTCGCGCTCTGCCGGCTCGACGTCCGTGGTACCGGCAGCAGCCCAGGGATCGCCGCCGACGAGTACACAGCGCGGGAGACCCAGGACGGTTACCAGACCGTCGAGTGGCTGGCCGCCCGTCCCTGGTCCAACGGGAACATCGGGATGTGGGGCATCTCGTATGGCGGGTTCACCGCGATCCAGGTCGCCAAGCTCCGGCCGCCGCATCTCCGGGCGATCGTCCCGATGTACGCCACCGACGATCGCTACACCGACGACGTCCACTATGTCGGCGGCTGCGTCACGGTCTCCGAGCTGAGCCAGTACGCGGTAAGCATGGTCGGGATGAACGCCCTGCCGGGCCGGCCGTCGTTCCGCGGGGAAGCCTGGCTCGATGAGTGGCGTGAGCGACTCGAGCGGACGCCGGTCTGGCTGTTCGAGTGGCTTCGTCGAGCAGCACGACGGGCCGTACTGGCGACAGGGCTCGCTCGCGCCCGACTACGCCGCGATCGAGGCCGCGATGTTCCTCATCGCCGGCTGGATGGACGGTTATGTGGACCCGGCGCTCCGAATGCTCGAACGCTGCGTCAACGCCCCGCGCCGAGCACTCGTCGGCAACTGGGTCCACGACTACCCGGACGAGGCCTATCCCGGCCCAAACCTCGACTGGCTCCACGAGTTCGTCCGGTTCTTCGACCATTGGCTCAAGGGCATCGACAACGGCGTGATGGACGAGCCGGCGCTGACGTTCTTCCGGCGCGACTTCGCCCCGCCCGAGCCATTCCCGGCGGCCTGGCCGGGCGCCTGGCGGAGCGAGCCGTCGTTCCCGCCGCCGGGCGCGAGCGAGACGAGCCTGTGGCTCGACGCGGGAGACCTGCCGTTGGCCGGGCGGCTCGTCACCGATCCGTCGACCGACGGCGGAGCGGATCGGTTCCCGCACCGCGCGACGACCGGGACGCGGATGGCCCTGTCGTGGGGCGCGGGGGGATCGCCGAACGGCCTCGCCCGGGACGTCCGTCTCGACGACGCCCTCGTCCCGACGTACACGAGCGCCCCGCTGACCGAGCCGATCGAGATCCTCGGCTTCGCCACGGCGGACCTCGCGATCGAGGCGTCGATGCCGGTCGCGACCATCGTCGTCCGGCTCGCCGACGTCGCGCCGGACGGCACCGCGGCGCAGGTCGCCGCCGGCGTCCTCAACCTGACCCATCGCGCGTCGCACTCGTCCCCCGCGCCGCTCGAGCCCGGGCGAGTGGACCAGGTCCGGATCCCGCTCCGGGCAGCCGGCTATCGATTCGCGCCGGGCCATCGGATTCGGCTGTCGGTCGCCTCGAGCTACTGGCCGGTCCTGTGGCCGTCGCCGTTCCCCGGCGAGCTCGCGATCCATCGCGCTCGATCGCGGCTCCTGCTGCCGACGATCCCGCCCGGCGACGGCTCGCTCCCGACGCCGGCGTTCAAGACCACCCCGGCCGGACTCGAGGAGGTGGGCGGTGGCTCGTCCGAGCCGCCGGCCTGGCGGATTCTCGAGGATGTGATCGCCGGCACGATAACCGTGTCGACGAACGACGCCGCTGAGACGACGGTCCCGGACGGAACGGTCGTGTACGCGGGCGAGCGGCTCGAGATGACCGCCTCGGACGTCGACCCGGCCCATGCCCGGATGGCCAACGCGGTCGACTACCGGCTCGACCAGGACGGTCACCGGATCGTCATCCGCGCGTCGGGCGAGACCACCTCGACCGAGACCGACTTCCGGATGGCCGTCCGGCTCGAGATCGACCTCGACGGCGAGCCATTCTTCCAGCGAGACTGGGCCGAACGCATCCCGAGGAGGCTCGTGTGACCGGACGGATCTCGGCCCGTGCCGCCAGCTTCACCGAGTCGGTCATCCGCGAGATGAACCGGCTGGCGGTCGATGCCGGTGCGGTCAGCCTGGCCCAGGGCTTCCCCGACTTCGAGAGCCCATGGGAGCTGCGCGCCGCGGCGATCGAGGCGCTCCACGACGACATCAGCCAGTACGCGATCACCTGGGGCGCGAAGCCGCTGCGGGCCGCGATCGCGGCCAAGACGACTCACTTCCACCCCGACTGGGTCATTGACCCCGAGACGCAGGTCACCGTTACCTGCGGCGCAACCGAGGCGATGATCGCGGCGATGCTCGGGGTCATCGACCCGGGCGACGAGGTGGTCGTCTTCGAGCCGTTCTACGAGAACTATGGGCCGGACGCGATCCTGTCCGGGGCCACGGCCCGCTACGTCACGCTCCACGAGCCGGACTGGGCGATCGACCCGGACGAGCTCCGTGCCGCGTTCACCAGCAAGACGCGGGCGATCGTGGTCAACTCGCCTCACAACCCGACCGGCAAGGTCTTCTCGCGCGACGAGCTCGGGCTGATCGCCGGGCTCTGCCAGGAGCACGACGCGGTCGCCCTGACCGACGACATCTACCAGCACATCGTGTTCGACGGCGCGCACGTCCCGATGGCCACCCTGCCCGGGATGGCCGAGCGGACGATCTCCATCGACTCGATGTCGAAGACCTATTCGGTCACCGGCTGGCGGATCGGCTGGACGATCGCCAGTCCGGAGCTGTCGGTCGGCATCCGACGCGTCCACGACTTCCTGACCGTCGGGGCGGCCGCGCCGCTCCAGGCCGCCGCCGAGGTCGCGCTCCACTTCCCGGACACGTACTACGCCAAGCTCGCCCACGACTACCGGGCGCGGCGCGACCGCATCGTGCCGGCCATCGAGGCGGCCGGGTTCCGGGTCCACCGGCCTGCCGGGGCCTACTACGTCATGACCGACATCGGCGATCTGACCGACGACGACGACGTGACGTTCGCTCGGCGGCTTATCGCCGACCCTGGGATCGCCGGGGTCCCCGGCTCGTCGTTCTACTCACGGCCGGAGCTCGGCCGGGACAAGCTCCGGTTCGCGTTCCCGAAGAAGAACGAGACGCTCGACGCCGCCGCGGAGCGTCTCGCCCGGATCCGCGTCTAGCCGGCCAGGAGCCCCCGGGCGATGTTGGCGGCGATGAGCAGGACGATGCCGTAGCCGAGCAGGCTGAGCAGCTCGGTCGCCCGAGCCGAGACCCGGTGATGGAGGAGAGACCCAGCCGATGCGATGAGGAGCTGCCAGGCGAGCGAGGCGAGGGCGGCTGCCACCACGAACGCGAGCTTCTCGCCCGAGCCCGCCCCGACGGCGGGCAATCCAAGGATCAGGGCCGCGAAGTAGATGACGGTTGCCGGGTTGACGATCGTCAGCGCCACGAACTGGAGGTAGGTCCGCCGTGGCGAGGCCTCGTCGAGTCGCTCGAGGTGTGGGTCCAATTGTGCGCGCCGGGCACCGGCCACGGCCCCGGCGATGCCGCGCGCCGCGATGACCACGAGGATCGCGACCGACAGCCAGCGGAGCGGGACCTGGATCGGGGCGATCAGCCCGGCCAGCGCCGTCCCGAACAGCGCGGCGAGCGTCGCGTAAGACGAAGTCGGCCGTCGCCGCGCCAGCACCCGCCGCCCAGCCAAAGACGCGGCCACGCCGGATGGCCGTCTCGACGATCAGGACCGCGATCGCCCCGAACGGGACGGCGACGCCGAGACCGGCCGCGATCCCGGCCAGGAAGGCTGTCTCCAGGTCAGGCCCCGCCCACCCGATCCCGGCCGCGGCCCGTCCGGACCCGGCCGCAATCGTCGACGCTCGACCCGGCCCCGATCATCGGACGCCGGCACCGAAGCCGGCCAGGACGTCGCCGATCGCCTTGCGAGCCGCCTCGGTCTGGTAGTCGAGCAGCGGGTCCGGATCGAGACGATGCTCGGACAGCTGGCCGTCGATCCGCCGGTAGAGGACCGGGTAGACCTGACCCGAGCCGTCGGTCTCGAGCGTGATCGCGAGCGCGTCGGGGCCCTCGCCGTCGACGAACGTCGCCAGCGGGGAGATCCCCTCGTCGCGGATCCCGACCGTCGGGTCGAATCCCACGATCCGGGTGAGGTACGCCCGCTGGTTCCAGATCTCGGGCCCGTTGGTGAGCTCGGCGGCGACGAAGTCGAGCAGGTCGGCCGGCCGGATCGACGGCCGCTCCGGCTCCACCCCGAACCGGGTCAGGGCGACGTGCGCGGCGAGGCAGCGCGCGTTGTAGCGGGCGCCATGCACGGCGCCGGAGTTGGCCGGGAGGCCGTGCTTCTGGAGGCCCTTCGCCCCCTGTCCGATCGTCCCGGCGAAGAAGATCCCTGGGACGGTCGCGCTCTCCCAGAAGGCGGTCTGGGCCGGCAGCCGGCTCTGGCCGAAGGTCGCGACGCCGAGCGCCGGAAGGTCGCGCAACGGCGCGACGAACCCGGTCGCGGCGATCACCTCGTCGGCGTCGAAGGCCGCCGGCGGACCGCCGCTCGACGGCCGGGTCCGGACGATGAAGCCATCCCCGCCCGGGGCTCGTTCAATCGACTCGATCGAGGCGTCGAGGATCCCGACACCGCCACCGAGCACGTGATCCTCGTAGGGCTGGAGATAGCGCGCCCGGATGCCGACGAGCGAGTGGGTGTTGACCGACAGCTTGGCCGGACTCGGCGAAGCGAGCACGATCCGGCGGGCCCACGACAGCAGCCCGGAGGCCAGCTCGAACCCGGAGTTCTGCTTGCCGATGATGAACACCCGGCGATCGGCGTACGACTCGGCTGCCCTGGTGTCAGCGTAGTGGGCGACGAGATCGATCCCGGGCGTGTCCGGCCGATACGGCTCGGCGACGCCGACGGCCACGATCAGCGTCCCCGCGGTGTACGTGCCGTCGGAGGTGGTCAGCTCGAACCGGCCATCGTCGAGGCGACGGGTCGACTCCCAGCGGCAGCCATAGCGGATGGCGAGCGCGGTCCGCTCGGCGAACGCCCGGAGCGAGGCCTCCATGTCCGGACGCGACGGGAAGTACGTGGTGCCATCCATGAACTCGGCCTGGATAGCTCGATAGGCATCTTCGTCCGGGACCAGGCTGTTCCAGTCGTAGCGCTCGTAGGCCCGCGTGGCGTGCGGAGTTGGGGCGTATGGCTTGGTCCACGACAACAGCCGCTGGAAGAATGGCCAGCGCCGGAACATCCCGCCGGGCTGGTCGTCGGCCGAGATGACGGCGTGGGGCACGCCGAGATGGCGCAGCGAGTACGAGACCTGGATGCCACCCGGGCCGCTGCCGACGACGACGACCGGATAGTCGCCGGGCGGGAACGGCCGGTTGCTCAGCTCCGCCACCGGTTCGCGTTCCGAAGGCGACGGGCCGACGCCTGGAGCATCCGATACATGACCTGTGGATGGCCGGTCAGGAACGGCTCGACCGCCTGGCCCGCCAGGACGAGGCAACGCAGCGTGTCGATCGCAACCACGTCGGCGACCGGCGACTCGCCGAGCAGGATCGAGACCTCGCCGAAGAAGTCGCCACGGGACAGCGTGGCCCGTTCCTCGCCGTCGACCCGGATCGAGCAGCGTCCCTCGATGATCACGTAGAAGCCTGAGCCGCTCAGGCCCTGGCGGATGACCCGCTCGCCAGCCGGGAACCAGCGCTCCTCGAACGTGTGGGCGACTTCGTTGAGCTCTGGCGTCGTGAGGTCCGCGAATAGCGCGAACCCTGCGATCGTGTCGACGATCTCGTCCGATCCCGCCATGGGTCAGCAGCCTCTGGGTGAGCAGGCGTGGCCGGGGAAGCGTCTTCCCGCTGGCACCCGCGTTCTGCCATCGTATACGACCATGAGCCTCTCGACGGACCACAAGATGAAGCTGCTCGGCACGGTCGAGCTCTTCAAGGGGATCGGCCCGGATGGGCTCGCGGCGATCGCGGCGCGGGCGATCGAGGTCGACTTCGCGGACGGGCGTACGATCGTCCAGCAGGGGGAGATCGGGACTGGCTTCTTCCTGATCGCGACCGGCGGAGCAAAGGTTGTTCGGGACGGCGAGACGATTGCGCATCTCGGATCGGGCGAGTTCTTCGGCGAGCTGTCCCTGCTCGACGGCGGGCCGCGGATCGCGACGGTCGTCAGCGACGGGCCGACGACCTGCGTGGCGATCGCCTCGTGGGAGTTCGAGAAGCTCCTCGAGTCACAGCCGCGGATGGCCATCGCCATTCTCCGGGTGGTGGCCGGACGACTTCGAGAGCTGAGCGATGAGCACCGCCACTGACCCGCAGCCCGGGAACCCAGCCGAGATGACGCGAGCCGATCCCGGCCCGACGCGGAACGGTCACGTTCCTGTTCAGCGACATCGAGGGCTCGAGCCGCCTCGAGCAGGACCTCGGGACCGGGACGTACTCCGCCCTGTTGGCCCGTCACCGCGAGATCCTGCGGGGCGCGTTCGCCGCTCACGGTGGCCGGGAGCAGGGCACCGAGGGCGACTCGTTCTTCGTCGTCTTCTCGAGCGCCGCCGAGGCGGTCGCAGCGGCGGTGGACAGCCAGCTCGGGCTCGCCGCCGGCGATTGGCCGGAGGGCCACCCGGTCCGGGTCCGGATGGGACTCCACACGGGCGAGGTGACCCAGGTCGGCGAGGGCTACGTCGGGATCGACATCAACCGCACCGCCCGGATCGCCGCCGCGGGACACGGGGGCCAGGCGCTCGTCTCGGCAGTGACCCGCGGTCTTGTCGGCGAAGCCCTCCCGCCCGGCGTCAGCTGGCGCGAGCTGGGTACGTACCGCCTGCGCGACTTCCCCGAGCCGGCACCTTTGAACCAGCTCGTCGTCGACGGGCTGGTCAACGACTTCCCGGCCCTTCGGACGATCGACGCCCGACCGAACAACCTGCCGATGGCGCTGACAACGTTCGTCGGCCGCGAGCGCGAGCTCACCGAGGCGCGACGCCTGCTCGGGACGGCCCGCCTGCTGACGGTCAGCGGCCCGGGCGGGATGGGCAAGACCCGCTTCGCGATCGAGCTCGCCCACGCCGCCGCCGAGGAGTTCCCGGACGGGACGTTCTTCATCCCGTTCGAGCCGGTCGACGATCCGGTTCTCGTACCGGGCACGATCGCCCGTGCCGTCGGGATCGTCGAGAGCGGCACTCGGCCGCCGCTCGAGGACCTGAAGGCGCTGCTGGCAGGGCAACGGGTCCTGCTCGTGCTCGACAATTTCGAGCGGCTGACTGCGGCGGGTCCGATCATCGGCGACGTGCTCCGCGCGGCTCCAGGAGTGCGCTTCGTGGTCACCAGCCGGGCGATCCTCCACTTGTCCGGCGAGCACGAATTCCCGCTCGACGGGTTGGCCGTCCCGCCCGACCTCGACCGGCTGACGCCGGAAGGTCGGATCGGCCGAGCCGGCGCGACCGCACGGGCGATCGAGCCCGATCGGCTGCTCGCCTACGAAGCCATCCGCCTGTTCGTCGAGCGGGCCATCGCCGCCCGCCCGAGCTTCAGCCTCGATCGGACCAATGCGGTTGCCGTGGCCAGGATCTGCGCCAGGCTCGACGGGATGCCGCTGCCGATCGAGCTTGCGGCAGCCCGCGTCCGACTGCTGCCGCCCGATGCGATCCTGACCCGCCTGAAGCGCCAGTTCGAGCTGCTCGCTTCGGGAGCGCGGGACGTCCCGGAGCGACAGCGCACCCTTCGCGGCGCGATCGCCTGGAGCTACGACCTGCTCGACGGCCCGAGCAAGCACCTCCTCGAGCGACTCGCCTGCTTCAGCGGTGGCTGGGATCTCGAGACGGCCGAGCAGGTCTGCGGGCCGGCAGAGGAGCTCGGCCTGGATGTCTTCGACGGGATCGCCGAGCTTGCCGATCAGAGCCTCATCCGGCGATCAGAGGCGGACGGCGAGATTCGGTTCTCGATGCCGGAGACGATCCACGACTTCGCCCTCGAGCGATTGACGGAGCGCGGCGAGGTCGACGAGCTGCGGCGCCGTCACGCCCAGGCCTACCTCGATCTCAGCCGAGCCGCGGCGCCCGAGCTGGCCGGCGCCGACCAGAAGCGGTGGCTCGAGCGGCTCGAGCGCGAGCACGACAACTTCCGCTCGGCGATGGCCTGGGCGATCGACACCCCGGATCCGGCCACCGCGCTCGGACTCGCCTACCAGCTCTGGCGCTTCTGGCAGAAGCGCGGCCACTTCGCCGAGGCCCGCCGTCGGCTCGACGACCTCGCGACCCGGCCGTGGGCAAAGGACGACCCCGTCGCCTACGCCCACCTCCTCGAGGCGCTCGGAGGGATCGCCTACTGGCAGGGAGACTTCCCCGCGGCGATCCCCGCTTACCAGGCTGCCACCGACATCTGGCGCGAGGTCGGGGACCGGCGCGAAATCGCCAACGCGCTCTACAACCTGGCCTTCACCTACAACATCGACACGGACAACACCGCCCACGAGCCGTCGTTCGATATGGCCTACGGCCGGCCGCTGCTCGCCGAGGCGCTCGCGATCTACCGAGAGCTTGACGACCAGCGCGGGATCGGCAACGTCCTGTGGGCGATGGGCGGGACCGAGACCTTCGCCGATCGACCGGAGTCATCGCTGCCGATCTTCGAGGAGGCACGGGCGGCATTCAAGGCCGTCGGCGACCGAACGATGGAGGCCTGGTCGCTCCATATGATGGGCGTCGCGGACGTCATGCTCGAGGACTTCCCGGCTGCCGAGGATGCGTTCCGGCACGCGCTTCGCCACTTCTCGGAGGCCGGCGACATCACCGGCCAATCGCTGATCGTCGACGACTTCGCGACCCTGGCCCTGGCGTCGGGGGACAAGGAGCGCGGCATCCGGTTGTGGGGTGCCGCCCGCCGAATCCAGGAGACCCTCGGCACCGGGCTGGTTCGGGCCCAGATCGCCTCGAGGGGAAGAGCCTGGATCGAGCCTGGGCCTGACGACGCGACCCCCGAGCGCCGCGCCGAGCTCGAAGCCGAGGGCGGTGCCTTGACCCTCGAAGAAGCCCTCGCCTATGCCCTCGACGGCACGCTCCCGGAGGGGTCGTGAACGGCATGCCGCCCCGCACGCTAGACTGGGCGTCCATGGCCGCCGAGACCACGCCCGTGCGCGAGAAGACCGGGATCCCGAAGAACCCGGGCCGCCGCGACCTCGGGATGAAGGCGACGCTCCTGTTCCCGGACCGGGACATCGTTGACCGGTTCTACGTCCCGCTGATCTACACCGCCTGCCGGACCTGCTACTCGGAGCTCGACCCGGACGAGATCTTCCGCCGGGCCGTCGACGGTGAGATCGACCCGCTCAAGCAACAGAAGCTGATCCAGGGCGTCATCGAGTCGGGCCATGGCTCGACGATCGAGCACATCGTGTTCACGTTCGGGATCAGCGGCGTGTCGCGGACGCTGTCGCACCAGCTCGTCCGGCACCGGGCCGGGGTCGCGTTCGACCAGCAGAGCCAGCGCTACGTCAAGTTCAAGGGCGCCTCGACGATGCTGCCCTCCACCCTGGCCGATGGCGATCCGGAGCTGCGCCAGCGCTACGAGGACCAGATCGAGGGCTCGCTCGAGCTCTACGGGGACCTGGTCGCGGCCGGGGTGCCCGGCGAGGACGCCCGGTTCGTGTTCCCGAACGCGACCCGGACCAATCTGGTGATGACCACCAACCTCCGCGCGCTGATCCACATGAGCGGACTGCGCCTGTGCACGATGGCCCAGTGGGAGATCCGGCGCCTGTTCCAGCTCATCCGCCACGAGATCTTCACGGTCTCGCCGTTCCTCGGCTCGTTCCTCGCCCCGAAGTGTGTCGCGCTCGGCTACTGCGACGAGATGGGCAACCGCGATGAGCACTGCCCGATCCGGCCGCACAAGGACAACGTCCTGGGCGCCTGGGCCGAGAAGTCGAAGGCGGCCCGGGCCGCCGGCCGCGAGCTGTCGGTCCGCTAGACGCGGCCGGGCGCGCGTCAGCGGCTCGCGGCCAGCCCCGCAACGAACCGGCGGATCACGGTCGCGAGTCGCGGGCCCGCCTGCGCGCCCGCCTCGAGGACCTCCTCGTGGCTGAGCGGCAGGCCGCTGTAGCCCGCCCCGGCGTTCGTTACGAGCGACACGCCACAGACCTCGATCCCGGCCCAGCGCGCGGCGATCGCCTCGAGGACGGTCGACATCCCGACGGCGTCGGCGCCCAGCGTCCGGAGCATCCGTACCTCGGCCGGGGTCTCGTACGTCGGGCCGAGCAACCCGGCATAGATCCCCTCCTCGTAGCCAACGCCTTCGGTCGCGAAGGCCTCGCGCAGGCGGGCGCGCAGGCGAGGGCTCCAGACATCGGTCAGGTCGGTGAAGCGTGGACCGATCTCGTCGGCATTCGGTCCGAGGAGCGGGTTCCGGCCGGTCAGGTTGAGGTGGTCGCCAATGATCATCAGGGTGCCCGGGCCGTAATCCGGGTCGACGCCTCCGGCCGCATTGGTCAGGAGCACGACCGAGGCCCCGAGCCGGCCCATGAGCAGGACCGGCTGGACGACGAGGCCAGGATCGTTTCCCTCATAGAGGTGGAGCCGGCCCTGGAGCATGGCCACCGGGACGCCCTCGAGCCGCCCGAGCAGGAGCCGGCCGACGTGACCCGGGGCGGTGGCGGATGGCCAGCCCGGGAGGTCGGCGAACGGGATCGCGACCGGATCGACGAGATCGTCGGCGAGGCTTCCGAGACCCGACCCCAGGACGATCCCGACCTCCGGCACGAGCGCGGTCCGGGCCCGGACCGCGGCCTCGAGCGCGGCCAGTCGCGCCGGCTGCTCAACCGGTGGGATCGGCCGGGAGCGGTCGACGTCGTCCATAAATCAAGTCTACGTGCCGGTCGACCCGTCGCGGGCTCAGCCTTCGGGCGTCGCGGCCTCAGCCTCACACGTCGCGGGCCGCGTCCAGTGCCCGCCCTTCCGGCGGCCCGGACGGCTCGTGGGCGCCGCGAACTCAGGGCGAAGACATGACAGAGCGGCGCCTGCGAGACGGTCGGACCGCCGGCTCCGGGCACAGAGAAAAGCCCGGTACGAACGAACCGGGCTTTGTCCTCGCTCGCCCGGGGGGAGTACCGACACCGGGATGCCGGTCACATCCCCCCGGACGTCCCATGCCGCGATGGTGAGATCGCGGGCTCAGGAACGCGAAGCGCCCGAAGCGACCGGTAGAGGCAGGACACCGTTGATGCGATCTCCAGTGCCCGGGTCCCTGACGGCCCCTTCGGGCAAGACCAACGTTACGAGTCGCGCCCGGCGAGGGTCAACGCGCTTGTCCACGAACTTCGGCCAAGCCCCTCCGAGCGTGTCCACGACTTTCCACCGTCTGTGGACGACCGGTGGACAAGCGAGCCTTGGCTACCCGCCCATCGCGAACATCTCGACCTTCGGCAGGTCGATCGTCGCCTCGGATCGGAGCTCCGAGTAGCGGTCGGCACGGATCGACCAGACGGCCCGGATCGCCACGGCGACGTCGCCATCGGATGCACCGCCGCGGACGAGCCCGCGCAGGTCGGTGCCCTTGACCGCGAACAGGCAGGTGTACAGCTGGCCGTCGGCCGAGATCCGGGCTCGGGTACATGCCCCGCAGAACGGCGCGGTGACCGAGGCGATGACGCCGACCTCTCCCCCGCCGTCCGCGTACCGCCAGCGATCGGCGACCTCGCCCGGGTAGTTCGGCGGGACCGGCTCGAGCGGCATCTCCGCGCCGATCGCGGCGACGACGTCGGCCGCCGGGATGACCTCGTCAAGCCGCCAGCCGTTCGAGTGTCCGACGTCCATGTACTCGATGAACCGGAGGATGTGGCCCTCTGCCCTGGCCCAGCGCGCCATCGGAACGACCGACGACTCGTTGATCCCCCTTCGGACGACCATGTTGACCTTGATCGGCCCGAAGCCGGCCTCTCGCGCGGCCGAGATCCCGTCGAGCACGCGCTCGACCGGGAAGTCGACCCCGTTCATCGATCGGAAGGTCGTCTCGTCGAGTGAATCGAGGCTGACGGTGACCCGGTCGAGCCCGGCCGACCGAAGCGCCGGCGCCAGGGCCCGCAGTGCGGAGCCGTTCGTGGTGAGCGTGAGCTCGAGCGGCCGGTCGTCCGGTGTCCGCAGCTCCGCGAGCATCGCGATCAGGGTCGGGACGTCATGCCGTGCGAGCGGCTCGCCACCGGTGATCCTGAGCTTCTCGACCCCCTCGGCCGCGAACAGCCCTGCAATCCGGGCGATCTCCTCGAAGCTCAGCACCTGGTCGCGAGGCAGGAACGCGAAGTCCCGGCCGTAGACCTCCTTGGGCATGCAATAGGTGCAGCGGAAGTTGCAGCGGTCGGTGACCGAGATCCGCAGGTCGTGGACGCGTCGTCCGAGCCGGTCCGTGACCGGGGTCGGAATGCCCTCTTGTGCAAGCTGGGGATCCACAGCCAGATGGTACAGGCGTGCGCGAAACATGCCGGTGTCAGGCGGCACCGAGTTCCGGTGTTCGCCGGCACCGACGGGCCGGTGACGCTCGTCAACGACCCACACGCCGGTACCACCGGGTCCAACGGTTGGTACCACTAGCGCACTCCACCGCACCCACTCCCGCTCATACGATGCGAACACGCCCGGAGATCGGGTCCAGGGATTTCACCCGGAGGGGACCGAACGATATGGCAGCGACCGAATCACGGACCGGCTTCCGGCTCCCGTGGAGCTCGGAGGAGAAGGCCAACGGCCAGCGCGCGGATGAACCGCAGGATGCGGACCGCCCGGCCGATGCCGAATCCGCCGAGGCCCAGGATGCCGAAGAGGCTCCGATCGCCGAAGCGGTGACGTCGGAGCCCGTCCAGGACGCCGTGTCCAATTCGGCCGAAGCGCCAGCGCCGTCCCCGCCGACCGAAGCCGGACAACACGAGGAAGCCTCCGTGCATCCCACTGCCGCCCCCACTGTCCCAGCTCCTGGGAAGGCCGACGCCGCTCCGCGGAAGCCGACGAAGTTCCTGGCGGACCTGACCCGGGCGATGCAGGCCGCGGCCGAGGCGTCGCGAGCAGCGACCATGGAGCAGTTCCAGGCCGAAGCCAAGACGCACATCGAGCAGGTCCATGCCCGGTCTGCCGACGAGGCGGCCGAGCTGCGCAAGGGCGCCGACGAGGACATCGTCGACATCCGCGACTGGTCGAAGGCCGAGCTCGCCCGGATCCGCGAGGACACCGACCGCAAGATCACTCAGCGCAAGGCCGACCTCGACGTCGAGCTCGAAGAGCACGCCGCGCGGATCGAGCGCAAGGTCGAGCAGGTCCAGGCCCGGGTCGCTGGCTTCGAGGTCGAGATGGACCGCTTCTTCGAGCGGCTCCGGAACGAGGACGACCCCGCCGAGTTCGCGGCGATGGCCGAGAACTTGCCCGATCCGCCCCCGCTCGACATGTTCGACGAGAGCTTCACGGCCTCGACGGACCGAGCGGCCGCCATCGAGGTTGCGGAACCCGAGCCGAGCGTCGAGGACGAGACGCCTGTCGCCGAGGCCACGGTCGAAGCGACCGCGGACGACGCTGCGGAGGCGAGCGCCGAGACCGTCGACGCCGAATCGACCGAGACCGTGCCGCCCGAAGGGGCTGCCGGCGACCTGATCGGCGGAAGCGCCGACGACGGCGTCGATTACGCCGTCCAGGACGATCCCGCTGCGGTAGAGGCCGCAATGGCCGCGATCGAGGCCGCCTACCAGGCCGCCGAGACCGCGCCGGCGCCGGCCGCCGGGGAGGGCGACACGGCGACCGAGACGTCCTCGGGCGACGATGACCCACGCCTTGCCGCGCTTGGCATGAGCCAGGACCTCGGCGCGGCGGAGGCCGAGGCCGCGGCGGCCGCTGCCGACACGTCCGACGACGAGATCCAGACGATCGACGACGACGCACTGGCCGCGCGCCTGGCAGGACTCGTCCCGCCGGCCGGCTCGGCGGCGCCGACGCCCCGAGCGGCTGCACCCAAGGCCGCCGCGACCAGCCAGGTCGTGGTCACCGGATTGGTCAGCGTCGCCAGCATCGCCAGCTTCAAGCGCCATCTCGGGCGCGTCCAGGGCGTCCAGTCGGTGGGCGTGTCGTCTGGGCCCGACGGCGAGTTCGTCTTCAAGGTGGCGCATGGGGCCGACGTGTCCCTGCCCGACGCCATCCCCACACTGCCGGGCTTCGAGGCCCGCGTCACCGGCACCGGTGACGGCGTGGTGAACGTCTCTGCCCGCGATCCAGAGTCTGAGGGTTAGGTCCGGCAGCCGCCGGACCGCACCGCGCGCCGATGGCTCGCCAGACCATCGCCGTCGTTCTTCCGAGTGAGGAGCTCGCGCCCGTTGAGCGCGAGCTTGCGACCGCCGGCTACGACGCCGTCGCGATCTCGTCTCCGGAAGACTTCGCGACGATGCTCGAGTCCCGGCGCGACTTCGCCCTGGCCGTCCTCGACGGCGAGCGCGACTTCGACCAGTCGCTCGAGTACTACTCACTGCTCCACGAGAACGGCCGGGACATCCCCGCCCTGATGGTCGTCTCGCCGCGCAACCTCGAGCAGCTGACCGCGACGACCACCAAGGCGACGATCAACGACGAGTACTTCACCCGACCGTACTCGGCCGACTCGCTCCGCTGGCGGGTCGAGGCGATGCTCATCCGGTCGCAGACCGTCGACGACGGCAAGGGACCGATCATCGAGTCGGACCGGGGTCTCGACTCGGCGGCCTGGACGAAGCGCGCCACGATCGTGGCCGTGTTCAACCCCAAGGGCGGCGTCGGGAAGACGACGATCTCGATCAACCTGGCCACGACGCTCCAGATCCGGCGCCAGCAGCGCGTCCTGCTCGTCGACGCCGACACTGTGACCGGCCACATCGCCAACTCGCTCGGGCTCGACCAGGTCCAGACGGTCGACGACGCCTGGGAGGACGACCTGGGCGAGGGCCACGACCTGCGCACGCTCGCCCAGCTCGCGACGCACCATCCGAACGGGCTCGAGGTCGCGGTCCTGACCACCCAGCCGCTCGACAACGGGAACCTCGATCCGGTCCGGGTCGGGGAGGCGCTGTCGTTCTCGCGCAAGGGCTACGACTTCATCATCGTCGACATGCACCCGTCGTACGGGGCGGTCAACCGGGAGATCTTCGAGCGGGCGGATCGGATCCTCGTGCCGATCACTCCGGATGTCCCGGCCCTCCGCGCCGGGGTCCAGCTGAGCGGCCTGGCGGTCGAGCTCGGGGTCCGCGACAAGCTGGCGATGATCGTCAACCGGGCCAACAGCGGCGTGTCGGTCGCCGACATGGAGCGCACCGTCGGTATGCCGGCCATGGCGCTCATCCGGTCGGGCGGCCTCCTCTTCGTCCGCGCGGCCAACGAGGGTCATGCGGTCGTCGAGCAGTTCCCGCGGGAGAAGGTCACCGAGGACTTCGACGCGCTGGCGGATCGGCTCCTCGGGAGCGAGGCCCAGCCGGAGCCGACCGCGACCAAGGGCTCGTTCAAGCTCTTCGGCCGGGCGAAGGAAGCCGCCCGGGTCTAGGGTCGGGTCTGGGGCCGGGCCTCGAAACCCGGATCGGCTCGCCGGGCTAGCCGCCCGGCAACCGCTGCGGCGCCTCGCCCGTGTGCCGGTCGATCTGCTCGACCCCGCGCAGGTAGCGCCGGTTGACGAGAAACGTGTCGACCTCCGTGCCCGAGATGCGCCGATCGCCGAAGTAGGCGATTGCGTCGGTCACCGGGACGAACATCTCGGTGGCCCGATCCAGTAGCCGCTCCGGCTCCGAGCCGGGGAACAGGTAGACGGTCCCAACGACCCGGAACGGCGGCACTTCGAGGGCCACGTCGTAGCTGATCTTGTGGACCCGGTGGGCCGCCTTCTCCTCCTCGGTCATCGGCGGCAGGGTGCCGTCGCCGGCGAGGACGATGATCAGGTCGTACGGGTCGATCGACCTGAGCCCGGGCGCCGGGCTGAACGGCTCCGAGCCGTCGATCGGCGCCCACGACACCTCGGCCATCGGGATCGTGTCGCGCTTGTTGAGGGCGTCGGACAGGCGCCCTTCGAGCTGCATCGCGCCGACCAGCCGCCACTCCTCGGTCAGGCCGTCGAACGGGATGCCCTTGGCCGTGACCGCCGGGAACTCCGAGCCCGACGGCGCCTTGGCGGGCGGGCCGGATTCCGGAGCCGGAGGCTTGCCCTTCTTCAGGAAGTCGAACGGCACGTCAGTCCTCTTCGGCGGAGCCCGACTTGTCGCGGATCACGTCGACCACGGTTGCATCGGCCAGCGTCGTCGTGTCGCCCAGGACCCGGCCTTCGGCGATGTCGCGCAGGAGCCGGCGCATGATCTTGCCCGACCTGGTCTTCGGGAGGTCCGGCGTGAACATCAGGTACTTCGGTCGGGCGATCGGTCCGATGACGTACGCGACGTGCTCGCGGAGCTGGACCGCCAGGGCGTCGGAGGGCTCCTGCCCGGCGCGCAGGATGACGAAGGCGAAGATCGCCTGGCCGGTGATGTCGTCGGTCTTGCCGACGACGGCCGCCTCGGCGACCGACTTGTGGTCGACGAGCGCGGACTCGATCTCGATCGTGCTGATCCGGTGGCCGGCCACGTTCATCACGTCGTCGACCCGGCCGAGCAGCCACAGGTAACCGTCCGCGTCACGCTTGGCACCGTCGCCGGCGAAGTACATCCCGGGGAACCGGCTCCAGTACGTCTGCCGGTAGCGCTCCGGATCACCGAAGATGCCGCGCAGCATCGACGGCCACGGCCGCTTCAGGACGAGGTACCCGCCACCACCGAGCGGCACGCTGTCGCCCTTCGCGTCGACCACGTCGGCCGCGATCCCCGGCAGCGGGAACGTCGCCGAACCGGGCTTCGTCGTGGTCACCCCGGGGAGCGGGCTGATCAGGATCGCGCCGGTCTCCGTCTGCCACCAGGTGTCGACGATCGGCGCCTTGCCGCGGCCGATGTTCTCGTGGTACCAGAGCCAGGCTTCGGGGTTGATCGGCTCGCCAACCGACCCGAGCAGCCGGAGCGAGGACAGGTCGTGCTTGGCCGGGTAGGCCTCGCCCTGCTTCATGAAGGCCCGGATCGCGGTCGGGGCGCAGTACAGGATCGAGACCTTGTAGTCCTCGACGATCTGCCACCAGCGATCCCAGTCGGGCGTGTCCGGAGCGCCCTCGTAGAGGATTCCGGTCGTGGCGTTCGCGAGCGGGCCGTAGACGATGTAGCTGTGACCGGTGACCCAGCCGATGTCGGCGGCGCACCAGTAGACGTCGTCGGGCTTGACGTCGAACACGACCTCGTGGGTGAAGCTCGTCTGGAGCAGGTAGCCGGCGCTCGTGTGGACGATCCCCTTCGGCTTGGCGGTCGTGCCCGACGTGTAGAGCAGGTAGAGCATTTGCTCGGACTCGACCGGGACCGGCGGGCAGACGTCCGACTGGCGAGCGACGATGTCGTGCCACCAGTGATCGCGCCCGTCGACCATGTGGGCGCCCTCGCCGAGGCGATCGACGACGATCGTGCCGGTGATCGACGGCGTGCTGGCGAGCGCCTCGTCGGCGTGGTGCTTGAGCCCGACCGGCTTGCCCCGCCGCCAGCCGCCATCGGCGGTGATCAGGACCTTGGCCTGCGCGTCGTTGATCCGATCGGACAGCGCCTCGGCCGAGAAGCCGCCGAAGATCACCGTGTGCGCCGCTCCGAGTCGAGCGCAGGCGAGCATCGCGACCGGCAGCTCGGGGATCATCGGCATATAGATCGCGACCCGGTCGCCCTTGCCGACGCCAAGCTCGCGGAGTGCATTGGCGGCCCGGCTCACCTCGGCCAGGAGATCGCGGTAGGTCAGCGTCCGGGTGTCGCCCGGCTCGCCGATCCAGTGGTAGGCGACCTTGTCCCCGAGGCCACGCTCGACGTGCCGGTCGAGGCAGTTGTAGGCAACGTTGAGCTCGCCGCCGAGGAACCACTTCGCAAACGGGAGGTCCCAGTCGAGGGTCGTCTCGAACGGCGTGAACCAGCTGAGCCGCTCGTGAGCGCGCTTCGCCCAGAACGCCTCGAAGTCCGCCTCGGCCTCGGCGTACAGGTCGGCCGTGCCGTTGGCCTGCGCCGTGAAGGCTGCCGTGGGCGGGAAGGTCCGTTCCTCGGCCAGGAGGTTCTCGATCTCCGGCCGCGACGAGGGCTCGACGCTCACCTGACCACCTCCTGCTGACGACGGCTTGCCATTCTACGCGGCCGAGCCGCCGCCGAGCCACGACCCACCCTCAGCCGCCGCCACCCGGCGCTCCCCCGACCGGACCGCCCGCTGGCGGCTGACCCGACGTCGCCGGCACCCCGAACGTGACCTGGCCCCGCATCGGGATCTCGATCCCGTTGGCCTGGAACGCCGCGAGCAGCCGCTTGCGTAGCTCGGTCGGGGCGGTCCAGCGGTCGGTCGCACGCACGTTGCCGGCGACCCGGATCGTCACCCCGAGATCGCCGAGGGCCGGCACCCGGGTCAGCGTGGGGACCTCGAGCAGGCGGTCCTTCCAGGCCGGATCGTCGGCCATCGCCTGGCCAACCTCGTTGACGACCCGGGTCACGAGGTCGAGGTCGGTCCCAACGGCCACCGTCATGTCGACCTGCATCCGGGCATAGACCCGGGTCAGGTTCGAGGCGATCCGGATCTCGCCATTCGACACGCTGTGGACCGTCCCGGTGTTGTCGCGCAGCGTCGTCCGGCGCAGCCCGATCTCCTCGACCTCACCCTCGACCCCGCCGACCTGGATCCAGTCGCCCTTGTAGTACGGCCCCTCGGCCACGATCAGGATCCCCATCAGGTAGTCGAGGACGATGCTCTGGCCGGCCAGCGTCAGCGCGGCCAGGATCACCCCGAGGCCGGCGATGACCGGGAGCAGGTCGAGCCAGGTCAGGATGACCAGCACGAGCACGAGGATGATCGTGAACCGGAGGACCGTCGACAGGAGGTCCTCGAGCGTCGAGGCGCGCTTGGCCGCCTCCTCGGCGGTGATCTCGGCCAGCTCGGCGGACGCTTCCCGCGGGCGAAGGACGCGGATCAGCCCGCGGTGGACCAGCGGGCGGACCAGCCGGAAGGCGACGAACGCCAGGACCAGCAGGAGGACGACCCCGAGCCCGTGGGCCTGGAGGTAGTTCGTCAGACCGCTGATGTCGGGCGGCGTCATCGCCCTAAGCCTAGCCGGTTCGGACCGGTCGGCGAGCTCAGGCGACGGCGCCGCCGAGCCTGACCGAGATCGCGGCGGCGGACTCGCGGACCTGCCCGGCCAGCTCCGGGATGCGGCGCGGGGTGACCCGGAACGCCGGACCCCAGATGTCGACCGCGGCGATCACCGAGCCACGCGCGTCGCGCACCGGCGCGGCGAGCGCGTTGAGCCCGAGCTCGTACTCGCCGATCGCGGTGGCGTACCCGCGTCGACGGATCCGAGACAGCTCCTCGAGCAGCGGTTCGAGCTCGGTGATCGTTCGATCGGTGTGGGCAACGAGCCCGCGCCGGACGATCCGGAGCACCTCCCGCTCGGCCAGGGCAGCCAGCAGGACCTTGCCCGAGGCGACGCAGTGGAGCGGGACCGACCGACCGGTCCAGTCGCCGACCGCGATGAGGTTCGGACCGTCGGCCTGGGCGACGGTCAGCAGCTGGTCCCCGTCGAGCACACCCAGGCCGGTCGTCTCGCGGGTCAGCCGGGCCAATCGCTCGAGCTCCGGCATCGCGATCCCGCGCAGGTCGAGCGTTCGCTCGGCGCGTTCGGCCAGCCGGATCACGACGAGCCCAAGGCGGTACTTGCCGGTCTCGTCGTCCTGCTCGACGAGACCGCGCCGCTGGAGCGTCGCGAGCAGGCGCGAGGCAGTGGACTTGTGGAGACCGAGACGACGGGCGAGCTCGGTGACCCCGGCTTCGCCCTGGCTGTCGCCGAGCGCCAGCAGGAGCGCTGCGGCCCGATCGACCGAGCGGACCGCGTTGCCGTCGAGTGCCATCGCCATCGTTACGTCCTCGTCAGCCGTGGTGGTCTTGGTCCGCGTGGAGCGCGGCGGCCCCGTGCGCGCGCGCCTCGAGCGCGGCGTCGAGCGAGTCCGCGAAGATCGACACAATTCGATCGACGTAGTCGCCTTCGGAGTGGGCCTCGCACAGGAACCAGGGCTCGCGCGAATCCGGCTCGGGCATCGCGCCACGTGGATGCATCCCGATCGCGATCGCGTCGTAGAGCTCGTGGTCCGAGTCGTACCAGTCGCGGTACTCGGTCGGCGCTTGCTCAGCGAAGAAGATGCCGAACATCGCGGGGTGACCGGTGAAGCTGTAGGCCAGCCCACGCCGCTCGAGGATCGACCCGAGGCCGGCCTGGATCGCCCGACCGGTCGCGTGGATCCGATCGAGTGCGTCGGTCTCCTTGAGGATCGTCAGGGTCTTCACGGCGGCGGCTGCGGCGACCCGGTTCCCGGCGTACGTCCCGCCGTGGCTCACGTGGTCGGGCAGGACGCTCATGACCGCTTCGGTGCCACCGAAGGCGGCCGCCGGGTAGCCGTTGCCGATCGCCTTGGCGAACGTGGCCAGGTCGGGCGTCACGCCGAAGTACTCGGCGGCGCCGCCACGGGCGAACCGGAAGCCGGTCTTGACCTCGTCGTAGATGAGGACCGAGCCGAACTCGGTCGCAAGGGCCCGGATCGCCTCGTGGAAGCCCGGCTGCGGAAGGATCGCCTGGGCGTTCCCCAGGACAGGCTCGATGATGATCCCGGCGATGTCATCGCCGTCCCGCTCGAAGATCCGGCGTAGGACGTCGAGGGCGTTGTAGCGAGCCGGAATGATCGTCTTGGCCACGGCCTCGGGGATCCCGCGACCCCAGGCCAGCCCGACCGGGTTCTCGCTGTCGCCGAGCTCGCTGACGTCGTCCGGGGTGACGCTGATCAGGGCGTAGTCGTGGACGCCGTGGTACTGGCCCTCGAACTTCACGATCTTCGTCCGGCCGGTATAGGCCCGGGCGATCCGCATGGCGTGCATCGTGGCCTCGGTCCCGGACACGGTCATCCGCGCCTTCTTGACCCAGCCGGTCATCTCGCAGATGAGCTCCATCGCCCGGACTTCGTCCTCGGTCGTCAACGAGAAGCTGACCCCGCGCCGCATTCGCTCGTTGACGTGATCGTCGACCCGGTCATCGCCGTGACCGAGGATCACCGGTCCGTAGCCCATCCGGAGGTCGATGAACTCGTTACCGTCGAGGTCCCAGACGCGGGCCCCCTTGCCCCGATCGAGGTAGATCGTGTCGTCGCCCCAGACCCGGAAGTTGGAGTTCGCGCCACCGGGCAGCGTCCGGAGGGCTCGCTGGTACATCGCCATCTGGCGATCGCGCTTGAGGGCGGGGACGGCTCGGGCGGCGGGTTCGGTCGTCATGATCACTCCGAGGACGGGACCGACGGCTGCGCTGGGCGGCCGGGTTCACTGGGTGGCGGGTCGCCTCGCTGGAGCACGGGGCGGAACCGTTGCGCGATACGGGACGCGCCGGGGGCAATCTTGGCACAGCGCCTCTGACGCCGTCAATTCGATATCCGTGGATTGTGTGCGTCTGATCGACGAAGTCCGCGGTTTCGGCGACGATCGACTCCGCGAACCGAGGGTTCCAACGCTCGCAGCGACGCAGCCACCGGTCGTTGTGTCAGGATCGCCGGCATGGACGCGACCGCCCTGTTCGATGCGATCAAGTCCGGCGACCTGGCGACCGTCGACGCGATCCTCACGGCGCGACCCGCGGCGGCCGGCGCGAGCGACGCGGACGGCCTGTCGGCGCTGACCGTGGCCGCGTACCACGGTCAATGGCCGGTCGTCGAGCGGATCCGCGCGGCCGGCACGGATCTCGACCGCTACGAGGCCGCGATCGTCGGCGACGCGGACCGGCTGCGGACCCTGCTCGACGAGGCCGACGGTGAGCGCGCGGTCGAACGCGAAGCGGCTGCCCTCGCCGCGACGAACGGAGCCGAACCGATCCCTGAGCCGGTCGACGAGCGCTCCGCCGACGGCTTCACGGCGCTCCACCTGGCGGCGTTCTTCGGACGCGCCGAGGTCGTCCGGCTGTTGCTCGCCCGGGGCGCCAACCCCAATCTGTGGGCCACCGGCAGCCTGTACGTCCAGCCGCTCCACAGCGCCGTCGCGGGAGGGCACGAGGAGGCCGCCCGACTCCTGATCGAGGGCGGGGCCGAGATCAATAGCCCCCAGCGACACGGCTATACGCCGCTGATGGGCGCGGCCCAGAACGGCCTCGCGACGACGGTTGCCCTGCTCCTCGACCGGGGCGCCGATCCGAAGGCCCGCAACGACGATGTCCTGACGGCGGCCGAGCTGGCCGACCGCGCCGGCCATCCCGAGGTCGCGGCGACGATCCGCGCCGCCGGCGGCTGATCGTCGGTCAGGCCGGGGTCGCCACCCAGTTCGGCAGCTCGCGGGCGAGCGTCGCCAGCGGCAGCGAGCCGTGCCCGAGGACCGCGTCGTGGAACGCGCGCAGGTCGAAGTCGGGCCCGTCGCGCTCGGCGAGGACGGCCCGCAGTCGCTCGATCTCGCGCTGGCCGAGCTTGTACGTCAGGGCCTGCCCGGGCCAGCAGATGTAGCGGTCGGTCTCGATCGCCGCGTCGGTCTCGGTCAGGCCCGCCGCGAGGAGCGTATCGATCGAGCGCTGGCGCGGCCAGCGGAGCGCGTGGAGGCCGCTGTCGACGACGAGCCGGGCGGCCCGCCAGGCCTGCCCGTCGAGCATGCCGAACCGCTCGGCCTGGCTCCGGTAGAGGCCCATCTCGTCGGCCAGTCGCTCGGAGTAGAGCCCCCAGCCCTCGACGTAGGCTCCGCCGACCATCCGCGAGCCGAGCCGGCGGAAGACGTTCAGGTTGTCGTTCTCCATCTCCAGGGTGATCTGGAAGTGGTGCCCGGTGACCGCCTCGTGGTACGTCGTCGAGGCGAGCTTGCTGTACGTCCGGCTCGGCAGGTCGTAGGTGTTGGCGTAGTAGATCCCCTGGCGGGACCCGTCGGTGGTCGGCGGGATGTAGTAGGCGAACGGGCTGTCGCGCTCCTTGAACGCCTCGACCGCGCGGACCTCGCAGCCGGCCCGCGGCAGGCGCCCGAAGTAGGCCGGCGCGGCGGCCATCGCCCGGTCGATGTCCTCGCGGGCGCGAGTCAGGAGCGCCTCCGCGGTCGTCGGGACGTTGGCCGGATCGGTGGCCAGCGCGGCTCGATACGCTGCGGTGTCGTCCCCGTAGCCCTCGGAGCGGGCGATCGCCCGCCGTTCGGTCTCGATCGCCTCGAGCTCCTCGAGCCCGATCCGGTGGACCTCGGCCGGGTCGATGTCGAGCGTCGTCCAGGCCAGGATCTGGGTCCGATAGAGTGCGTCGCCGTTGGGCGCCGACCAGATGCCGGGGTCCTCGCGGCTGGCGGCCAGGTAGCGGTCCTGGAGCGCCTCGAGGAACGCCCGATCCGCCGGGAGCACGACCTCCCGGACGAGCTTCTCGATCCGGGCGCGATCCGCCTCGGAGGCGACCCGAGCCGCCGTCGTGACGATCGACTCTTCGGCCGGGGCCGCGAGCAGCCGCTCGAGCTGGGCGATCGTCCGCTCGGTGACGATCCGTGGCGCGGTGAGACCGCTGGCGATCCCCTCGTCGAGGAGCTCCCGGTTGGCGGCCATGTAGTCACCGTACGCCCGCAGGCGGGACTCGAACCTGGCCAGCCGTTCAGGCGTGTCGGCCGCCTGGAACATCACGAGCTGGGGCAGGAGCGTCTGGGGACCGGCCATCTGGTCGACGACCCGGAGGAGGTCGGTCCGCTGGTCGTCCTGCACCAGCCCGAGCTCGCAGACCACCCGGATCATGTCGAGGGTGATCCGGTCCTCGAGCGGCTGGACGTCCGGGTCGATGGCCTCGGCCTCGGCCAGGGTCGTCTCCATGAGCGCCCGGCGAGCAAGCCGGCCGGCGGTGCTCGGATCCTCGAGCCGGTCGTCGAACCGCTCGTCGCCGTACATCGTGGCCGTGGTCGGGTTCTCGGCCAGGATCGACTCCCAGAACCTGTCGGCGAGGACGTTGACCGGCGAGCCGGGATCGAGCTGGGTCACCGAGGTGCCTCCTGATGAGCGGGTGGGATCGGCCCGGGCCGGCGATGGCGACCGGCGCCGGTAGGGTACACGGCCCGCGGTCTCAGCCCGCGAACAGCGGCATCTGCTCGCCGCCGCGGTGCTCGATCGCCGGGTCCAGGCCGACGTACGGCTCGAGGTCGGCCAGGGTCAGCGTCTCGTGGGCGGCAAACGCCCGGAGGTGGTTCGCCTTGATGATGTGCCAGTTGCCCTCTTCCATCGCCGTTCGCAGGAGCGGTGAGCGCTCGAGCTTGTAGCGGAGCAGCTCCGTCCGCTCCGGGACGACCACCAGGAAGCGGACGATGTCGTCGGCCGCCGGGATGAGGGCTGCCCGCCGCAGGAGCGGCTCACCGAGCATCGCCGTCCACTCGACCTCGAACAGGAAGCTGGCCCGGCCGCGAACCTGCCAGACGACGTCCAGCTCGTCGACGTCGTCTGGGCGGGCCCGCCCGACCCGCGGCGGACCCTGGCGCCGCTCGCTGTCGTCGAGCCACTCGGCGAGGTGGCGGCCGCGGACCCGGCGGACCTGCTCGCGACTCGCGATCCAGGCCCGCATCCCGAGCCGGTGCCCGGTATCGACCAGGTCCGCCACGATCTCGCTGTGCTCGTGCGATCGGCGCAGCAGGTCATCGGACGTGACGATCCGGTCGGGGGTGCTGGCGAGGCTCCGGTAGCTGTCGAGACAGGCCGCGACGAGCGCCTCGTCAGGCAGGTCGTGACCGGTGAACAGGGCGGCGATCCGCTCATTGAAGGCCGCCTCCGACAGCCGCCCGGCGGTCGACAGGAGGCTGAACACGGACCACTCGACGCGATCGGCCAGGGGCAGGGCTGCGGCTGCGATGTCGGCGGCGTCGGTCAGCCACCATCGGCCGGGCTCGATCTCGTGGAGCCGTCGGTGGGTCGGCCGTCCGAGCTCGTCGCGAATGATCGCCAGGAGGCGCTCGACCTGGTCGCCGGCGACCGTGGCCGCCTCGCGCCCGGAGCGTCGGGCCGGGTCGGCCTGGGGCGGCGAGCTCGTTCGCCGCTCCTCGGACAGGGCCCCGGCTGCCGGCTGGGCCTCCGGTGTCGGCATGTCCGGCAACTGGCCGATCGCGCGATCCTCCCGACGGGTCGTCGGCGTCCGGCGCCTCGATCGAGCCCTCGCCCGGCGGCCACGCCTCGACCTGCTCCGCGAGGTCGTCGCCCTCGGCGCCGTCGTTCGGCCCGCCGCGCGTCGCGACGAGCCGCCGGAGCTGGCCGGCTCGGTCGAGGCCGACGAGGATCTCGCCGAGGAGTCGCTCGTAGCGAGCCGGCTCGCCGCGCGCCTGGAGGATCTCGACCGTCGTGTCGGTCACGGTCCGGGCGACATCCGCCTCGGACGAACGGCCACGGTCGAACCGCTCGGGCGGAGCGAACAGGCCGCGCCCCGGGACGACGTCCGGGTCGCCGGCGCCGCCGGGCACGTGGGGCAGGGCGACGTTGCTCCGGGTCCGTGGCCCGACCGGGACCGAGGCGCCGGGCGGGACGAACTCGACCGTGCCGCCGATCTCCTCGCCGGGTTCGGCCAGCCTCGCCCCGACGAGCCGGTAGCCGGCCGCGACCCCGCCCAGTGCGGCGGCGACGAGGCCCTCCGGACCGCCCGGCTCGAGGATCAGCACGGCTCGGCCGTCCCGCGCGAGGAGCGGCGCCGTGGCGTCGAACGCCCGCCGGATCGCCGCCGACTGCCAGCCCCACGGCGCCCGCCCGGACCCACCGAAGACCGCCTCGAGCGGGAGCAGCGAGGCCGCGTCGCGGCCGAGGACCCAGCCGGTCGCGAAATAGGCGTACGACAGCCGCTCGACGTTCGGGCGCTGGGGTGGCTGGCCGAGGACGAGCCGGACCCGCGGCCGGTTCGGCAGGCGGGCCAGCGCATCCGCCTCGGCCTCGAGGGCTCGATACGACGACGGCGTCCCGAGCCGGACGACGACGTTGGCCATCCCCTCGGTCAGGCTCTGGAGGTCCTCGCCGAACCGCGCGGTCATCAGCCCGAGCGGAGCCCCCTCGAGGCGCTGCACGAAGCCGCGGACGATCCGGAATCCATCCTCGAACGCCAGCCACGGGTTGCGCTCACGCCACTGGCCGCCGGCGGGCAGCCGGATCCGGCCGCCGCTGATCCGGAGGTTGGCGATCCGGCCCGGGTAGCCATTGAGCCGCGAGGCCGGCAGGAGGGCGTGGAGAAGGGCGAGCCGCATCGCGGCCTCGACCGGGGCTGAGCGCAGGTCGCCCTCGATCCGCTCGAGGATCGCATGGAGTCCGACGAGCTGGCGCGGCGTGTGGAGGTCGAGCAGCTGCTCGACGAGGGCGTCGTCGCCATCGACCGTCGGGAACCGATCGCGGACAGCGCGCCAGGCCGGGCCGCGCGGGTCGGTCGCTGCGATCCGGGTGAGGTCGATCTCGTCGATCGAGCCGTGGCGCTGGTCGCCGCCCCCGACCTGGTCACGACAGGCCGTGCAGCGGTAGTGCTTGTGGACCGGCCGCGGGCCGGCGTCCTGGACGGTCTCCCAGACGATCTCGTCGAGCACCACGCTCCGGCCGCAGGTCGCGCAGCGGCTGGCGTACTTCTCGCCGAGCCACACCTTGAGCGCGGATTGCTCGCGGGGCGCCGCGGCGATCGCCTGGAACGCGGCGTCGAGGTGGCGGACGTCGGGCGGCCGGAGAACGACCTCGGCGAGGAGCCGGGTGAGCGGGCTCGTCTCGAGCGAGGCGGCCCGGCGCTGGCGGTCGACCGCGGCCCGGGCGATCCAGCCACCCCGGCCATGGAGGTCGACCACCACGTCACCGAGGCTCGAGTGCTCCTCGATCCGGGCGGCGACGAGCTCCGGGGGTGGAGGCGGCGCCAGGCGCCCGAACGCCGGCAGCGAGAATCCCGGCTCGCTCCGGATCGGAACCTCTCGACCCGCCATGGGCGGCATCCTGCCACAGACCGGCCGTTCCGGCGAGTGAACGTCGGTCGGCCGCTGGACGTACCCTTGGGCGACCTGTCCGCCCGCCACGGAGGCCTTGGGTGACCGACGCCCAGCCCAGCGCCGACCTTGCCGGCCGCATCGAGCCGGCCGCCGCACGGCCCGCTCCGGCGCCGGCGACTGACGGCGCGCGGGCGTTCCGTGCGCTCCAGGACGCCATCGCCCCGGCGGTCGTCGGCGCCGAGGAACCGCTCCGCCTCCTCGCGATCGCCCTGCTCGCCGAGGGTCACGCGCTGATCGAGGACGTGCCAGGCGTCGGCAAGACCCTCCTCGCCCGCGCCTTCGCTCGCGCGCTCGGGCTCGGCTTCGGGCGGATCCAGGGGACGCCGGACCTCCTGCCGAGCGACGTCACCGGGGCGAGCGTGCTCGATGGGACGCCGACGAGCGGGATGAGCCTGCGCTTCGTGGCCGGCCCTGTGTTCACCAACGTCCTGCTCGTCGACGAGATCAACCGGGCGACCCCGCGGACCCAGTCGGCGCTGCTCGAGGCGATGCAGGAGCGGCAGGTCTCGGTCGAGGGGGTGACCCGGCCATTGCCCGACCCGTTCATCGTCCTGGCGACCCAGAACCCGATCGAGTACGAGGGCACGTTCGCATTGCCCGAGGCCCAGCTCGACCGGTTCCTGCTCCGCCTCCGGATCGGCTATCCGGACGCGATGGCCGAACGGAGGATCGCTGGCCGCTATGCGCTGGCCGCCGAGCCGCTCGATGCCGTGCCGACGGTCCTGGCGGCGGACAGGATCGCCGCCCTGCGCGAGGGCGCCAGAATCGTGCGCGTCGCTGACGAGCTGACCGACTACCTCGTCGCGATCGTGGCCGCGACCCGCGACCGGTCGGACGTCGAGCTCGGGGCGAGCCCGCGCGCGAGCGTCGCACTGTTCCGGGCCGCCCAGGCGGCGGCGTTCCTGTCCGGCCGTGACTTCGTCCTGCCCGACGACATCCGGGCGACGGTCCCGGCGGTGCTCGGCCATCGGTTGCGGGTCGACCTCGACAGCTCGCTCCACGGCGCGACTGCCGAGCACATCCTGGCCGGTGTCGTGGCCGAGGTTCCGGTCCCGGTCGACACCAGCCACGAGCGGGCCGGATGAGCTTCCGGACCGGGCGAGCGCTGTCGGGTGACCAGGCTGCCGACACCGGCGAAGAGCCCGAGCAGGACGACGACCCGAGTCTGACCGCGGCGATCGCTGCGAGCGAGATCGACCTCCGCCCGGTGCTCGGGGGCGTGCTCATCCTCGTCGGCGGCGTGCTCGGGATCGCGATCCTCGTGATGCTCGGGATCGTGGTCCTGGCGGCCATGTGGCTGCGTGGCCTGTGGGCCGGGCGGGCGCTCCGCCGGCTCCGCCTCGAGCGTCGCTTCGAGCCGGACCGGGTGATGTGCGGCGACGACGCCCATCTCGTCCTGACGGCCTGGAATTGGAAGCTGCTGCCGCTGCCCTGGCTGCACGCCGAGGAGCCGCTGCCGCCCGAGCTTCGACCCTACGACGAGGAGAGCGGCCACGGCTGGTCGCTCGGCGGACGGACGCTCGTGAACGGTTGGACCCTCGGACCGTACGAGCGATCGGTGAGGTCGATCGACCTCCGGGCGGAACGGCGCGGCGTCTACCGGTTCGGGCCGGTCGCCCTGTCGGTCGGCGATCTGTTGGGGGAGACCGTCGCGGAGGAAGATCGCCAGATCCGCGCGACGCTCATCGTTCGTCCGCGAACGGTGCCCGTCCGCCGGTTCGAGGCCGCCCGCGAGCGGAGCGGCGACCTCCGGGCGCTACGCGGCCTGGTCGAGGACCCGAGCCGGTTCGCGGGCGTCCGCCCGTACGCTCCGGGCGACCCCGTTCGCCACCTTCACTGGCGGACCACGGCCCGTCTCGGCGTCCCGGTCGTCAAGCGGTTCGATCCGTCCCGCGATCGCGACGTCGTGGTCGCCCTCGACATCGAGACCGGCGAGTCCGGCTGGACCGGCCGCCACGACGACGACCTCGCCGAGACCCTGTGCGTCGTGGCGGCGTCGCTGGCCCGGGCACTCGAGGCGGAGGGGGCCGCCGGTGGCCTGGCTGTCGCCGCGTTCACCGGGACCACCGACCGGTTCGCGTTCCTCGCTCCGAGCGCCTCGGAGCAACAGGCGGCCAGGGCGGGCGACCTGCTGGCCCGGATCAGCCCCTATCCGTCGGCGCCGTTCGAGCACCTCCTCGGCCGGCTCGCGAGGATGGTCCGGCCGGGAACGCTGATCGTGATCGTCTCGGCCCGCGATCCGGAACCGTGGTTGCCGGTCGCCCGCCGATTGACCCGGAGCGGGTTCGGCGTCCTCCATCTCGCGATCGGCCCGGATGCCGATGCCCACGCCCGCCGCTCGCGGGCGCTCCGGCTGTCGGCCAGGCCGGTCCGGATGGACGGCGACTGGCGCACCGTGGGCCACCTCGATGTCGCGAGCTGAGCTCGCGTTCCCGCTCGCGGTCGGGTTGGCCGAGGGCGGCTGGGTCGCAGTCCTCTACCTGTTGATCGACTCGGTTGCGCGGGTGCACGCCCCGCTGAGCCCGCTCGTGTTCATGGTCGCGGCCGGAGCGACCTGCCTGACCGCCGCGCGCCTCGATCGGCTGGCGGCCTCTCGCCTGACGGTGATCGTCGGACTGCTCGTCGCCGGGGCCGCCGTCGGCGTCCTCCTGTCGGTGACCGTGTCGATGGCCGTCCTGGGGCGCGACCCCGGCGGGGCCATCGCGAGCGATCCGGGTGCGATCGTGCTCGGACTTGCCGCGCTCCGCGGGTTCGTCCGGGCCGGCGCCCTCCACGATCCCGCCCAGGCCGCCCGCCCGTTCCTCGCCGGTCTCATCGGGCTGGCCTGCGCCTGGGTGTTCGCCGGAGCGCTCAGCGAGCCGATGCGGACCGTGTTCCGGGAGTCGGCCGCGCTCCCGACGATCGCCTTCGTCATCGGTGGCCTGGCGTCGACCGGACTCGCCCGGGCCGAGCTCGAGGCGTCCGGGGCCGGGTTCGATCCGCTCGCCAACCGGCCGTGGCTCGTCGCCCTGATCGGGTCGGCGGCAGCGATCGGGCTGGCCGCCCTGCCGGTCGGTGACGGTCTCGAGCGGCTGTTTGCGGCGCTCATCGCCTGGCCGCTGACGCTTCCGTTGCTGATCGTCGCGGCGGTCGTCGCCCGGATCCTCGTCCCGTCCCGGCGGGGCGCTCTCCGTCGGGCGGGCATCTACACGTTCGCGCCGTTGATCGCGTTCGGCTTCCTGGCGCTGATCGCGGTCATCTGGCCGCAGCACGATGCCGGTTCGACCCCCGAGGAGCCGAGCGGTGGCGGAGTGCTGGCCGCCGAGCCCGATTCGCCGGTGTTCAACGTCATCCTGACCGTCGTCGCGATCGGATTGGTGGTGGCCGTCCTCCTGTTCCTCGCCCGGGCCTGGCGGAACAACGCCGGCGAGCCGGGGCGGGCCAGCCTGGATCGGCGGTCGCGCGCGTTCGGGCCGGTCGAGGCGGAACCGTCCGCCGGCTTCGACCTCGCCGGCCGGCTGCGACGCCTGAGGCGGAGGGGACGGCCGGCGGACGCGGTCTCTGCCTACCGGGCCGCCCTCCGGGCGGTCGAGCCCGATGAGGCGCTCCGCCGGGACCCGGCCGAGACGCCCGCAGCGCATGCCCGGAGGCTGCGAGCCAGCGGAGCCGGCACGCTCGAGCTGGACCTCCTCGCCGCGGACTTCGAGCTTGCCCAATGGGGAGGACGCCAGATCACGACCGCCGAGACGCGACGAGCGCTCGGGCGTCTCGATCGATTCCGGATCGGGCTGGCGGGACGTGGCGTGGATGGCTAGCCTAGGCCCGATGAACGATCCCCTGCTCGATCTGACCTCCGGGCCGACCCTTCCGGTCGCGACGCCGATCCTGGCCGCCCGGGCCGCGTTCCTGGCTGCGCTCGACGCGCTGCTTGCCGTGCCCGACGCGGTGCTCGAGACGGTCTGGGAGTGGCAGCCCGGCTACGTCGAGAACACCGACGTGCGCTACGGCTTCTATCGGATCCACGAGCGGATCGAGACGGCCGCCGACGCGATCGTCGATGGGCGCGCCACCGCCGGCGAAGGCCCGGGCATCGGGCCGGCCGTCGCCCTGTTCGGATCGGCCACGGCCGCACGCTGGGAGCTGCGCGGCGCGCTGGCACCGCTCCGGGCGAAGGACCTGGACGCCGACCCGGGCGGCGGTGAATGGACCGTCCGCCAGACCCTCGGACACGTCGTCGGCGGCCAGCGCGGCTATGGCTGGTACTCCGCCTGGTGGCTCCAGCGAGGCCATGCTCCCGGGCCGCTCCCGGCGCGCGTGGACGACTCGCAGATGCCGGAGGAGCCGGGCGAGGAGGCCGAGGCCGCCGGCAGCACGGGCGAGATCATGGCCCGGCTCGACGAGCTCGTGGACCTGGGCACGGGCCGGTTCGCGAGCCTGACCGAGGACCAGCTGGCGATCCCGGCGCGCTGGTCAGGGTTGCCGGTCGATCTGCGCTTCCGGATCGGTCGCTGGGGTTCGCACATCCGCGAGCACACGGTCCAGGTCGACAAGACCCTGGCGCTGATCGGCCGTCCGACGACCGAGGTCGAGCGGCTCGTCCGCCTGGTCAGCACGTCGTACGGTCGACTCGAGAGCCTCGTCTTCGCCCGCTCGGAGGAGGTCCTTGGCCGGCCATGGCCGAACGGAGGCAGCGCTGCCGCGGTGCTGACGTCGAGCGCCGACGATGTCCGGGCGCTCGCCGCTTCGGTTGCCAGAGCCGCTGTGGAGGCTCGGCCGGGCCCGTCGTGATCCGTGCCGCGGCCAGACCGCCGATCGAGGTCGACGGGCGAGCCTGACGGTCGACGGCGGCGGGTGATGCAACAAAGGGCGCCGCGTCCCGTTTCAGCAGCACGATGAGCGAACCGCCAGCCTCGAAGGCGCGGCACCCGACCCTCGCGCCGCCGCAGGTCGTGGCGGTCAGCGCGTTGGGCACGGGGGCGGCGGTCGTGGACGCCTACGCGGCGCACCACGAAGAGCTTTCAGCTTCCTGTGCAGCGCCACGCGCGACCGTGAGGTCGCCGAGGCTTGCTCCAGGAGCTGTTCCTCGGCTGATCCGCGAGGGCGCATGGGCCGGATCCGGAACTGGTCCGACCGTGGCTGTGACGGCGACCTGTCGATCGCGTTGCCGACTCGGGGACGACGTCTGGACGTCTCGTCGAGCGCGAGTGGAGTTGGTCCAGGCATGAGTTGACCAGGACAGACCGCGTACTACACCTGGCTCAGCCCGTAACCGAAACGCCGCGGCGGACGCCTCCGAGCGGGTCTACGGCTCGTCGAGCTCGTCGGGCTCCTCGACGAACGCCTCGTCGGTCGTGACGTCGGCGGGCAGGACGCGATCGAGGTCCTCGATCTCCTCGTCCTCCTCGTCGTCCTCGAGATCCTCCTCGAGGTCCATCTCCTCGCGGACGAGCGTCCCCTTCGTGTACGGCCGCAGGTCGGTCGACTTGGCCGCGGTCGGGAAGCTCACCTTGCCGTAGTTCCGGGGGTCCTGGTAGACCTCGCGGATGATGATCCGGACGTCCTTGTCGCCGAGCGAGGTGACCCCGGCGAAGTACTTGTTGCCATCGGCGATGAGCTTGAGCAGGCGGGCGGCGACCCGCGGCTCGACGACCCCGATTCGCATCCCGTTGCTGATCGCGATCAGCCGGTTGCCTTCCGGCGTCAGCTCGACCGCGTCACCGGGGTTGACCTGGGCGAGCTTGCGCGGGTCGGGCAGGTCGGTCAGGAACGCAAAGCCGGTCTTGCCGGTCTCCTCGACGAAGATCGAGACCGGGGCCTTGCTCCCGGCCTGGGCCGGAACGGTCTTCTCGCCGGCGTCGACGAGGAGCATGCGGAGGCGGTCGATGTTCCGCTCGGCGATCCGGTTCGTCGGGTCGAGGGCGAGCGCCGTCTGGTAATGCTCGCGGGCGGTGGCGAGCTCGCCGAGCTCCCAGTGCGCCTTGGCCAATCGGTTCTCGGCCTCGGCATCCGGGCCCATCTCGAGGATCTTCCGGTTCGTCTCGGCCGCCTCGGACCATTCGGCGGCCGAGGCCTGGGCGATCGCCTGGTCGACGAGGCCGCGCTTGAGGCGGACGGAGCTCGCCGCCGTGGCGGCCTGGCTGTCGAGATCCTGGAAGGTCACGGGCGGGTTCGTCCTTTCACGGCGCCGAATCGAGGCGCACGCTCGGTGTCGGTCGGTGGCGGCGCGCAGAGCCCGCGCGCGGGTACGGGCGCCACTTCCGGGGGCAATGGTTTGTAGCACCATCCGGCCGTCCCGTCAACGCGAGCACTGGTCGCGCCTGGTTCTCCCTTTCTGGGACAACGACGACCAGCGGGGGGCAGCAGCGAGCAGCCTGGGACAACGACGGCCAAGGTGCACAGATTCGGCTCGAAGTCGGCACGCGAGTGAGGAGCCAGGCGCCCCACCGCTCCTCAGCGGCGGAGGGCGAGGTTCCAGGCCACGACCGCGCCGCCCAGCACGACGAGCAGGGCGATCTGCCAGATCCAGCGCGGGTCGCGCCGCTGGGTCGGCGGGGCGCCGTGGACGCCGTCCCAGACGAAGAACACGAGGGCGAGCAGCGCCGGGCCGAGCAGCCGGGGCAGTGCTACTGCCCGGACGGCGGCCGCCGCGATCGCCACGACTGCGGCATAGGTCGCTGCCGACCAGAGCGCGTCGCGCAGCGAGCGCTCGCGGAGCACCGACACTCGGAAGCCGAGCAGGCCGGCGACCAACGCATCGGCCAGGGCCAGCAGGAGGAGCGCCTGCTCGTCGAGCGGCACCGCGGCGGGCGAGTCCGGGCTCGGCGGCGGTTCCACGAGCCCACCCTGGATGAACGTGGCGATGCCGACGAACGCGAGGAAGGCGATGACGATGGCGTAGCCGAGGGCAGTCGTCCGGTCGTCGGGGCTGGGCTCGGTGTCCTTGCTGGCGATGCTCCCCTCGAAGGCGAGCGTCCGGTCGATCAGGACCCAGGCGGCTGCCAGCGCAGGAACGAGGAGGACGCCGAGCGGGACGATCCGGATCGCGCCGAGCGTGGCCGCCGCGGCCAGCGCCGGCATGATGACGCCCTCGACCGGCGCGTCGCGAGCGCGACCGTCGGCGATGTACGCGGCCGCCCCGACCGCCACGGCGGCCGCGAGCAGGGCGGCCACCAGCCAGACCAGCGGCCCGTCGAGGAGACGGGACAACCCGACGACGGCGATCGCGAGGATGACGAGCTCGCGCCGGTGGGCGCGCCGGTGATCCATCGCCGCCGATGGTACGCGACCGCCTCAGGCGACAGGCGACCCGCCGTCGAGCGGCTCGAACAGGCCGGGCAGGCCACCGGCGTGCCAGAACAGGACGGTCCGCTGGTCGAACCGGCCACTGCGTACAGCGGCGATGAGCCCGGCGAGCGCCTTGGCGGTGTAGATCGGATCGACGAGGATGCCCTCGGTCCTGGCCAGGAGCCGGCTGGCCTCGTCCGCCGCGGGCGTCGGTCGGCCGTAGCCCGGACCGAGCCAGTCGCCGTCGAGCTCGATCTCGGCCGGGTCGACCGGGACGCCGGTCAGGTCGCCGAGCCCGGCCAGGAGCGACTCGATCGTCGGCCGGAGCTCGTCCGCTGGGTGGGCCACGGCGATCCCGACGACTGCCGCGGTCGAGCCGCCGGCCCGGAGCCCGGCGAGGAGCCCGGCCTGGGTCCCGCCGGTGGCCGACGGGAGGACCACGGCATCGACCCCGACGCCAAGGGAGCGCGCCTGGCCGAGCACCTCCGCCGCCGCCCGGACCTGGCCCGCCGCGCCGACGACCCCGCCGCCGCCGACGCCGATGGCGTACGGACGGCGCCCGGAGGCCCGGAGGTCGGCGAGGATCCGGGCAACGAGGTCGTCGCGCTCGGCTCGATCCGCCGTCGCCGCCTGGTGAACCGTCGCGCCGAGGAGCTCGTCGAGCTGCCGGCCGGGGTTCGGCGGGTCGGTCGGCGGTCCCGACAGGACGAGCTGGACGTCGAGCCCGGCGACCGCCCCGGCCGCGGCCGTGAGCCGGCAGTGGTTCGACCAGCGTCGGCCGGCCGTGACGAGACAATCGGCGTCCTCGGCCAGCGCCGCCCCGACGAGCATCTCGAGGTTGCGCAGCTTGTTACCGCCGAAGGCCAGCGGGAGGAGGTCCTCGCGCTTGACCCATAGCTCGGCCCGACCACCGAGCGCGGCCGACAGCCGTGGCAACGGGGCAAGCGGCGACGGCTCGTCGATCAGCGCGAACCGGGGAAGATCGGACAGCGAGCGCGGCATGGCTGCAGGGTAGCCGTCGGCGGCGGCCCGTATCATCGCCACCCGAGGAGGAGCATCGGATGGCCGTTCGCGTCACCCCCGCCCAGCGGCTGACCTCGGTTGGCCAGACCAGCGACATGGAGCGATCGATCGCGGTGTCGGCGCGGACGACCGGGTCCGTCGGTCTCTACTCGTCGGTGGTGACGACCGCCCCTGGCGCGAAGACCCGGATCCACCATCACGGTCCGTGCGAGACGTCGATCTACGTGCTCGAGGGGCGGGCCCGCTACACCTGGGGACCGACCGGACTCGAGGAGACGATGGATGCCGACGCGGGCGACTTCGTCTACATCCCGGCCGGCGAGATCCACGTCGAGGAGAACGCCTCCGCCGATGCTCCGCTCGTGGTCGTGCTCACCCGCAACTGTCCGGATTCGCACGTCGTCTACATGGACGAGGAGGCCGACGCGCCCCCGTGACCAGCTCGAGGCCGGTCGTCGACCCGCGCCGACCCTGGGCGCACCGCCAGCTCGTCGATCTCCTGGCCGTGGCCGATCTCGACGGTCTGCCGGAGGAGCCGTTCGCGCATGACGGCTGGTCGGGGTCGACGCTCAGCCTGATCGATCGCGGCGATCGGCGGTTCGTCCTCAAGCGGACCTCGGCCGGGCTCGACTGGATCGTCCGCGCCACGCATGACGACAGCCTCCGCGAGGCGTGGTTCGCGAGCTCGCTCGCCTCGACCAGCCCGGATGGCAGCTGGGTCCGCCTGGCCAGCCCGTACCTCGGGGCGGCCGCCGACGGTGACGGGGCGGCGATCCTCATGCCCGACCTGTCCGACGAGCTCATCGCCTGGGAACGTCCCAGCCACGAGCCGGCGATCCGCCGGTCGCTCCTCGTCAGCGTCCTGAGCGCCGCCGCACGGCTCCATGTCATCGGCCGGCGCCTCCCGGATCAGGCGAGCGTTCCGTGGTGCCCGATCGATGAGCGGATCCTGCTCCTCAGTCGCCCGGCCGCGGAGCGGTACCGCGCCGAAGGCAACCCGGTGGGTGAGCGGTTCCTCGCCGGCTGGGACGCCTTCGACCGCCGAGCGCCCGTCGCGGCGAGGCGGTTGGTGGCGGCACTGGCGGCGGATCCCACGCCCCTCGTGACTGCGCTCGGGTCGCTCCCGCCGACGATGCTGCACGGCGACCTGAAGCTGTCGAACGTGGCCTCGCTCGTCGACGGGATCGCGCTCATCGACTGGCAGATGGCCACCTTCGCGCCGGTTGCCCTCGAGCTCGGCTGGTTCCTCGTCTCGAACGTCGCGATGCTGCCGGAGGGACCCGAGGCCGTCCTGGAGCGCTACCGGTCGATCATCGAGAGCACCGCCTACGAGCGCGGCCTCGATCCGGGAATCGGTGACTGGGCCGCCCAGGTCGACCTGGCGATCCTCGTCGGGCTGCTCCTGCGCGGCTGGCGCAAGGGCCTCGACGCCGACGCGAACGTCACCCTGCCGACCGGGGTGAGCGCCGCCGACGACCTGGCCTGGTGGAGCGCTCGGGCGGTCGCGGCGGCGAACCGCCTGTGACCGAACCGACACACCTTCGCTCGTCGCGCGTCTAGGAGCCGACGCCTGACATTCGGGCACTGTCCCGCCGGCGCCGTGCACAGGGGGAACCGATGGGTCGCGGACCTCGAGCACTCGGGGCATTCGTCGCCGGGGTGGTACTGATCGTCGGCGCCTGTGCCACGAGCGGGCCGACGCCGACGCCGACGCAACCTGCGGGTGTGGTCGGCTCGACGCCAGCTCCCACTCCATCCACCTTGGCCGTCGTGAGCGGAACGCCAACCCCGGCGCCTACGCCCGCGCCGACGTCGCCAGCCGCCCCGTCCGCGGGGACGCCGGCACCGGCCGGCGGTTCGGTGACAGGATCAGCTCCGACGCCCACCCCCAACTCGAACTCCGTCAAGCCTCCAGCCCCACCCGCCGGCTGGACGGCTCCTCGCCAGGTGAGCAAGGTCGCCGGGTGCTACCAGCTGACCGCTGGGATCGACGTGGCCAGCCGCTATCACATTGCGGCCGAGTGCGGACAGAGCATCCGCTACTTCGTCTCGAACCCGGACGGCTCATGGACCGGGACGCTCTTCGCCCACCCAGCGAAGCGCCAGGACCTCGATCCGCAACTTGCGCTTCAGCGGCAACGTCGTCTACGTCGCGTTCTCGCGGATCGCCCCCGACGGAGGGTGCGGCGGCGGCTACGGAACGGACGTCGGGGTCTACTACCGAACCCGGAACCAGCCTGGGGCCGGCTGGTCGGATCCTGTCCGGATCGGGCCGCCGGGCGACCATCTCCAGGCATTCCGCGTCGACGGTGACACGATCCACGCGATCGTCCGGAAGGGCGGCGTCGGACCGGCGTACTACGAGACGCTAAACGGAACCACGTACCACCGCTATCTGATCCCGCAGGCGTTCGAGGAAACGTCGCTCCGGATCGGCTCGGACGGCCTTGCCCGGATCGCCTATCCGACGCCCCGCGGGATCCGTTACGCCGTATTCAACGGCTCCGGATTCTCGAGCCTGAGGATCCCGGTCAGCACGAAGGACGACAGCCTGCCGGCCCTGGCGCTCGACGCCGGGAACAGGCCACACATCGTGTGGACGAGGCACAGGTTGGAGCCGGCCGCCTGCGGACCTTCGTACACGGACATCGGCACCTACTACGCCACGAACGCGAGCGGCACGTGGACGGCGCACCGGATCACGCGGAAGGTCGGCGAAACCTCGCTCCAGTATCGACGAGTCGACCGGGCGACCGCACGTGCTCGTCACCGGCCGGTACGGGCTCTGGTATTACACGACGACGTCGAGCGGACAGTGGACCGAGACGAGGGTGGTCCACAAACAGTGGCCATCGTCGCCCCTGCTTCGGCTCGACCCGGCGACCGGGAAGCTCCTGGCGGTGTATCTCATCTCGTCCGATACGGGATCGACGCGGATCTACGCGCTGACGGGAACTGACGGCTAGCTCGCGGCCATCCGCGCCAGGAGCTCCTCGGTTCGAGCCGCAAGCGCGATGTCGTTCTTGGTCCGGCACATGCCCAGCGCCGCGCGGGCGTACCGCTCGGCGTCCGCTCGCGAACCGAGCGAGGCCATGGCGTTAGCCGCATCGAGGAACGCCTCGGTCGCCACGTTGAGCCACGGCTTGCCGTCGACCATCTTGATGAGCGCGTCCACGTCGGCCAGCGCGGCCCGATCCCCGCGCGCGGCCCGGATCCGCGCCCGCGCCCCGACGATCCGCGTCTCGGTGGCGCCGATGGGATACCGTTCGGCGACCGCGAGGAACGACTCCGCCTCATCGAACCGCTCCTGCGCGACGAGCACTTCGGCAATCCGGCACGAGACGAAGCTCTCGAGACCTCGATCCTCGATCTCGATCGCGATCGCGAGCGCTTCGCGCAGCGCAGCCTCGGCCGCGGGCAGGTCTCCGGCGAGGCGGTAGACCCACGCCTCGTACGTCCACCCGTTGGCCAGCGAGCCGAACTGGGCAAGGTCGCGCAGGATCGTCAGGCTCTGCTCGGCGTGACCGTGTGCCTCGTCGAACAGCCCGAGCATCGCCTCCGACACGGCGAGGATCTCCTGGGCCTCGGCCCTCAGGGGCGGGTACGACAGCGCGCGGTCGGCAAGGTCTTGCGCCTCGATGACGACCCCGTCGGCCGGAGTCGGCCCGGCGAACGTATGGACCAGCAGGTTGAGCTCGATGTCGAGGATCCGCCGCAGATCCCCCGCCAGCCGGGCGTAGCCGAGCGCCGTCCGCAGCTCCCTGGACGAGTCCACGTGGCGGGCCTCGCTCCAGGATCGTGCGCTGACGGATGTCCACGTCTCGGCAAGGGCTCCCGGGTCGCGCGATGCCTCGGCGTCGAGCAGCGCAGCATCGAGCTCCGACGCGATCGCCGGGTCGAACCTGGCCAGGGAGCCGTCGGCCAGCCTGGCGTCGAGCCGGAGCAATCGGGCCATCGAGGCGGATCGGCGGTCGCCGGCCGCATCGGCGAGCTCGAGCGCCTCCTCGGCGCGATGTCCCGCCTCGGACCCGCGCCCGATATCGAACAGAGCCAGGCCGTAGTCGAGCAACAGTGCCGCGCGCTCGGCGGGGTCGCGGCTCGGAAGCGCCCCGGCATGGGCGTACATGCCGACAGCGGCCGCGGAGTCCCCCCGATCCCGTGCCCGTTTCGCCGCCGCATGGAGGTGGTCGGCGGCCCTGTACCCGATCTGGTCCGTGCGCGAGCCGCGTTCGCGGAGCTCGGTCCGATACCGGTGCGCCTGGCCCAGGTGATAGCCGACGATCTCCTCGAGCTCCATCAGTCGATCGCCGGCGGCTCGCTCGAGCCAGTCCGCGAACCGCTCATGGAGGTCGGCCCGGTCGGTCTTGCGGAGGGCCTCGTAGGCGGCGTCGCGGAGGAGGATGTGGCGGAACTTGTAGGCATCCTCCACGCTGAGCTCGGCAGGCTCCGGTGTCACGAGCTCGCGGCGAATGAGCGCGAGAAGGGAGGCCGTCACGTCCGGTCGGGCCGGCTCGGGCGTGAGCTGGACGAGCGCGTCCTGCTCGAACACCCGGCCGACGACCGACGCCGCTGAGCGAGCGATCGCTCCGAGCTCGGGAGGCCGTCGACCCTGGCGGCCATGAGGGCCTGGATGGTCGGCGGAACCTTGACCGCGTCGGCGTCGACCGCGAGCAGGCCCGGACGTTCCTCGGTCCCGAGCAGACCGTCCTCGACGAGCATGCCCACCATCTCGGTCACGAACAGCGGATTGCCCTCGGCACTGGCGAGAATCCGCGCCCGCAGGCCCGCTGGGATCCCCGCGCCACCGGGCAGGCTGTCAAGCAGCTCGGCAGCGGCGTCGCCCGGCAGCCCCTCGAGCACGATCGTCGTCACCCCGGGCCGCTCGCGACCCCAGTCTGGCTGCCGATCGAGCAGCTCGATCCGGGCCGGGCAGACGATCAGCAGGGGGATCTCACGGCTGAGTTCGATCAGCTGCTCGAGGAGCTCGAGGAACAGCGTCTCGGCCCAGTGGATGTCCTCGACGACCAGGAGCAGCGGTCGGTCCGCGGCCAGGTGCTCGAGCGTCCGGCGGACCGCCCAGAAGATCTCCTCGCGACGGGCCGCCTCGGCGCTCAGGCCGATGGCGCTGGCGAGCCGGGTCGCGACGAGCGAACCATCCGGGATCGACCCGACGAGGTCCACCAGCTTCCGCTGGCCTTCCGCCGGTGGGTCTCGTCGCGGATCCCGGCGGCCGCGTGGAGGATCTCGCGCAACGGCCAGTACGTGATCCCCTCCCCGTACGGCAGGCAACGCCCGCGCAAGATCGTCGCCCGCCGGAGGCCTCGGCGAGGAGCTCGGCGACCAATCGGCTCTTGCCGACGCCGGCCGGCCCGAGCACCGTGACGAGCTCGGTGCGGCGATCGGTCACGACGCGGTCGAACACCTCGCGCAGCCGGCCGAGCTCGGCAGCGCGACCGACGAGGAGGCGAGGCGGGAGACGGAGGTTGAGCGCTCGACGACGGGCGCAGTGACAGCAGCCGGACGGCGGGGACCGGGTCCGCCTTGCCCTTGGCGGGAATCGCCGGCACTCGCTCGACCACGACCTCGTCGCGGATGAGCCGCCAGGTCGTCTCCCCGACCAGGATCTCGTCAGCCCCGGCAGCCTGTTCGAGCCGGGCGGCAGTGTTCACGGCGTCGCCGGTAACGAGCGTCTGGCGCGCGGACGGGTCACCGGCCACGACCTCGCCGGTCTGGACGCCGGTCCGGATCGCGATCGTCACGTTGCGCTCGGCGAGGAGCTCGTCGTTGAGTGCCGCGAGCGAGTCGCGCATCTCGAGTGCCGCCCGCACCGCCCGCAGGGCGTCATCCTCGTGGATGGTCCGCAGACCGAAGACCGCCATGATCGCGTCGCCGATGAACTTCTCGACGGTCCCACCGTGCCGGACGAGCACGACCTCCATCGACGAGAAGTACCTCGACATCACGACCCGGAGCGTTTCCGGGTCCAGAGTCTCGCCGAGGGCGGTCGACCCGACGATGTCGCTGAAGACCACCGTCACGGTCCGCCGCGATTCGACGGCGTCCGGCCGACGGTCGGTCAGGCGCTGGCCGCACTCCAGGCAGAACCGCGCGCGGTCCGGGTTGTCAGTGCCGCAGACCGGGCAGCTGGGCATGGTCCCGAGTGTATGGCGCGGCTACGGCTGCAGCCACCAGTCCTCGATGTTCCACATGTCGGTCGCGGTCGACGGGTTCTTCAGGAAGTTCTGGAGCTTGACGTTCACGCCCCGGGCCTCGGCTCGGTAGTAGAGGACGATCTCGGGCACGTTCGCGATGTAGAGATCCTGGATCTTGTACGTCGCCTGGACCTGGTCGGCCGGGTTAATCGCTTTCCGGAGGACGTCGATCGCAGCGTCCATGTCCGGGTCGTCAAGGCGCAGGTTGTTGTAGCCGTTGCCCTTGTTGGCCTCGGTCGGGATCTGCTCGGAATGGTAGGAGTAGTAGTAGTTGCCGAAGAGGTCGAAGCTCAGGATGTAGGCGTACTCCGCCAGGTCGTACGTGCCGTGAGCCAGGTTGCACTTCGTGTCGGCGGCCAGATCGGGCCAGGCCGCGAAGAGAACCGTCGTGCCGTCGACGAAGCTCAGGTTGAGCTTGATCCCGATGGCCATGAGCGACTTCGCGAGGAACTCCGCACCGAGCTCGCGGAAGCCGGTCTGGAGGGTGCAGTTCTCGAACGTGAGGGGCGTGCTCGTCTTGGGATCGACCCGGATGCCGTCGGCGCCCAGCCGGTAGCCGGCGGCATCGAGCGCAGCGTTGGCCGCGTCGACGTTGAACGGCAGGCACTCGGCGTCCGGGAGCTGCCAGTAGTTGGTCGGGGTGGCGTTCGTGCACGGGTTGTCATCGGGATAGGGCGAACCCGGGAACACGGTCGCCCAGAGCGCCTTCTTGTCGATCGCCTGCTCGACGGCCCGCCGCAGGACGATGTCCTGGAGCGCCGGGTGGCCCTTGCCCGGGCCCTGCCCCGACAGGTTGAAGTCGAGGTGCTCGTAGACCCAGGCCGGCGCCAGGATCGCCCGGCCCAAGGTCGGGTCGACGTCCTTGATCGCGTCGTAGTCGGTCTGCGCGAGTCCGAGCGCGACGTCGGTCTCGCCGGCCTTGAACGCCAGATCTCGGCGCCCTTGTCCGGGTAGTAGCGGAACGTCAGGGCGTCCAGGCAGGCGCGATCTCCGCAGGCTGCCGCCGGTCCCTTCCAGGTGGAAGATCGGGTGAGCTTGATCGTGTCGCTCGTCGCGGTCACGTACTGGAACGGGCCGTTCGTTGGGGCGTCCGCCAGGGCCGGAGTGGCCGGGTAGCTCTTGGCCGCCCAGTCCTTGATCGGGATCGTCTTCATGTAGTGCTCGGGCAGGATGTACGAGCCACCGACCAGGCCGAGCCAGCCGGCAAACGGCTCCTTGAAGTGGAGATCGGCCGTGAGCCCATCGGCCGTCACGTCGATCCGGTCGACCTCCTCCCAACTCAGCGTGCTGATCCCGACCTGGGCCGGATCGAGCACGGCCTTCCGCGTATAGACCATGTCGTTGAGGGTGAACGGCACGCCGTCCGACCATTTGAGGTTTGGCCGGATCGTGACGTGGACGGTGAAGCCGCCCTTGCCATCGGCATCCTGGACGACGTTGTCGGCGTAGGTGATCGGCTCGGCCGACAGGTCCGGCTTGTAGTGGCCGTCGCTGGTGACGAGGAGGAGGGTCCGCATCGTCGCCGCCAGGACCTCGTAGGTCCCGAAGGCGTTGGCGAAATACGGGTTGAGCTGGTTTACGGCAGGCCCCCAGCTCGAAAGCACGACCTCGCCGCCCGGAGTCCCGGTCGACGGCTGGTAGGTGGCGGCGTAGAGCAGCTCGTCGTAGTCGATCGGGGTCGGGGCGAGGGTCGGCGCTGCGGACGTGGCCGCTGCAGAAGTCGGCGAGGCCGGATCGCTCGGTGCCGACGAGATCTGCGACGCGGGCTGACAGGCGGCGGCCAGGATCGCGGCGGACGCCAGCAGGCTGGTCAGGCGGCGGTGCATCGCTGCCCCCCTCATGGCACAAACGCCGTAGCTCGATCCGGCAGCCGAATGGTACGGCCGATGGTGACCCCCGGTCGGCCGAATTGGCACGGCGACTAGAGGCGCTCGCCCTTCGCCGCGACCCAGGCCAGGAGGTCGTCGCGGGACCTCGTGTTGAGGACGTCCTTCGGCGTGACCCACGCCCGGCGCGCCTGGGAGACCGCCCAGTCGAGGTCATGGAACTCCTCGATCCGGTGGGCGTCCGAGTCGAGCGACAGGAGGCAGCCGACGGCGAGCGCTCGGCGGGCCCGCTCGTCCGACAGGTCGAGGCGATGGTCGGACCCATTCATCTCGAGGACCGTGCCGGTTCGGGCGGCCTCGGCGTAGATCGTCTCCCAGTCGAGGTCGAGATCCTCGCGGGTCTGGATCATCCGGCCGGCCGGATGGGCGATCACGTCGACATGCGGACTCCGGATCGCGGTCAGGACGCGGGCCGTCAGCTGCGCGCGCGGCTGGCGCCGCCCGACGTGGAGCGACGCCACGACGAGGTCGAACCGGGCGAGCAGCTCGTCCTCGTAGTCGAGCTTGCCGTCCGCCCGGATCTCGAGCTCGCAGCCGTGGAGCAGCCGGAAGCCCTCGCGAGGGGTGGCCGGCGGCGCCGTGCCGGCCGCCTCCTCGGGCGCGTAGCGGTCGTTGAGCGCCGCGATGATCGCGCGCTGGAGCTCGACCCGGTCTGGGGTCAACCCGCGGGCGATCGCCAGCGACTGGCTGTGGTCGGTCAGGACCTGGTAGGCGTGGCCGCGTCGGCGAGCGGCCTGCGCCATCTGCTCGATCGGGTGGACCCCGTCGGACCAGTCGGAGTGCGAGTGGAGGTCGCCGCGCAGGTCGGCCACGGCGACGAGCGTCGGCAGCGTCCCGGCCGCGGCCGCCTCGATCTCGCCCCGGTCCTCGCGCAGCTCGGGCTCGATGAAGTCGAGGTCGAGGAATCGATAGGCCGCCGGCTCGTCGGGGAACGTCCGCAGCTCGGCCGCGTCGCCGGTCAGCGGCTCGCCGTCCTCTCCGATCCGCAGGTAGCCCTTCTCGGACAGGCTCCAGCCTCGGTCCCGGGCGCGACCACGGAGCTTGACGTTGTGGTCCTTGGCGCCCGTGAAGTGGATCAGGTACGTCCCGGCCGTCCCCGGCGGCATCACCATCAGGTCGACCTGCGGGCCGCGCAGGAGCCGAACGGCCGCCTTGTGGGGCCCGGACATCAGGACGCTGTCGACCGAGCCGAGCCCGGTGAACCGGTCGATGAGCCCAGCCGGATCGCTCGTCTCGGCCAGCAGGTCGAGGTCGCCGATCGTCTCGCGTCGCCGGCGGAACGATCCGGCCGGCTCGATCGAGACCAGCCCAGGCGTGTCCGCCAGCTCCGCGATCAGCGTGTCGATCAGTTCCTCGGCCGTCCCGAGCAGCATCCGCGTCTCGCGCGCCTCGAGCGCCGCGATCCCCTCGAGGATCGATTGCTCGGTCTTCTCGGACAGGCCCTTGACCGATCGGAGGCGACCCGCCTCGGCCGCCTGGCGGAGATCCTCGAGGCTCTCGATCCCGAGCTCCTCGTACAGGATCTTGACCGTCTTCGGCCCGACGCCGGGGACCCGCAGCAGCTCGACCAGGCTCGGCGGAACCTCGGCCACGAGCCGGTCGTAGAACGCGAGATGGCCGGTCCGGGCGAGCTCGTCGATCTTGTCGCTGATCGCCTGTCCGACGCCGGGGATCTTGCGGTGGCTTGCCCGCCCGGTAGGCGGGCACGAGCTCGACTGGACTGTGGGCGATCGCGTCGGCCGCGCGGTGGTAGGCCACCGTCTTGAACACGAGCTCGCCCTTCACCTCGAGCATGTCCCCGATGTCGTGGAAGATCCGGGCCAGCTCGCCGTTGGAGAGCGTCGGAATGTCGTCCTCGGCGGTCACCCGGCGATGGTAGCCGGGCCCCGGGTCAGGCGGGCTCCCCCGCAACGCCGGCGGTAGGCAGCGGCGCAATCCCCCGCTTGAGCCGAGACGGGGTCAGGCTGAGACAGGCGCCGACGAGGACGGCCGCCAGCGCGACCAGGAGCCAGGTCGCGGTCGAGAAGTCGCCGGTGGCGTCGCGGACGAGCCCGAGCAGGACCGGACCGAAGCCCGAGATCAGGTAGCCGCCGAGGAGCATGAGCGCCGCGACCGCACCGACCTCGGCCGGGCGGTGAGCGATGTCGACGGGCAGGGTCAGGCACAGCGGGAAGACCGCACCGAGCCCGAACCCGAGGAAGAGCGCCCACAGGAACGCCGCGTCCGGCGCCACGCAGATCCCGAGGTAGCCAATCAGCGCAACCGAGGCGACCGTCGCCATCTGCGCCCGGCGCGAGCCGACCCGATCGGCCGCCCAGGGCACGACGAGGCCGATGACCAGGCCGACCAGGTGCATCGCCGCGATCAGCGAGCCGGCCGACGCCTCGCTCCAGCCGCGCTCGATGTAGACATCCGGAAGCCACGAGATCGTCGCGTAGTAGAGCAGCGACTGCAGGCCGAACACGGCCGCGAGACCCCACGCCAGACGGCTCCGCCAGGGCAGCGCGGGTGCCGCGACCCGTTCGGCTGGCGCCTCCGGCGTCGGGTGCCGCGGCAGGAGGGCGAGCCAGCCGACGAGCGAGCCGATCGCGGCGATCGAGAACACGACCATCGCGGCCCGCCAGCCACCCAGGGCGAGGGCGAGCGGGACGGCCGCGGCGGCCGCGACGAGCGATCCGGCGACGATCCCGGTGGCGTAGACGCCGGTGGCCAGCGCCGGCCGGGACGCGGCTCGCTCCTTGACCACGATCGACATCAGGGCGCCCGCGGTCCCCATCGCCAGCCCCAGGCCGAGGGTCGTGGCGACGACCGCGATCATGCCTGGCGCGGCGGCCCGGAGAAGACCGAACACGGCGATCCCGGCGACGCAGATCGCGAGCGTCCGGCGCGTCCCGTAGCGGGCTGCGATGACCGGCCCGAGCGGGGCGAAGATGCCCATGCACAGGACCGGGATCGTCGTCAGCAGGCCGACGACCGCGTGGCTCACGCCGAGCTCTGCCTGGATCCCCGGCAGGAGCGGACCGAGCCCGACGAGCGGCGGCCGGAGCGCGAGCGAGACGATGAACAGGGCGCCGAGGACGGCCAGCGGCAGCGGTGGGTGGGATGCGTCGCGAGAGGCCACCGACGCAGGGTACCCGGGTCAGGCGGTCTCGACCCGGTTGCGGCCCAGCCGTTTGGCTCGGTAGAGGGCCCGGTCCGACCGGGCGAGGAGGTCGGCGATCGGCTCGTCGGGCTCGTCCTGGACGGCCACTCCGACCGAGACGCTGACGGAGCTCGGGCCGATCGCGCCCAGGTCGAGCTCACCGACCGCCGCCCGAACCCGCTCGGCGACGTCGACCGCGGTCCGGCCCGAGGGCTTGCGCAGGAGGACCACGAACTCCTCCCCGCCGAACCTGGCCGGCACGTCACCCTCGCGGACGGCCGCCGCGATCGCCCCGCCGACGGCCCGCAGCACGTCGTCGCCGGCCTCGTGCCCGAAGCGGTCGTTGATCCGCTTGAAGTGGTCGATGTCGACCATCAGGATGCCGACCGCGTCGTCGACCCGGCGACGGCCGGCGAGCAGCGCGCAGAACTCGTCGAAGTAGCGCCGGTTTGGCAGGCCGGTCAGGGCGTCGGTGGCGGCCCGGACCTCGGCGCTTCGGTGTGCATCGACCCGGTTCAGCGCGGCGGTCGCCTCGATTGCCGCCGCCTGGAGGATGCGGCGCGAGGCCGCCGGCCAGGGATCGTCACCACGCCGGGCGAGAACGATCGCGCCGATCGGTCCACCGTCTCCCCAGAGCGTTACGGCCAACGTGTTCGTGAGCGCCAGCTCGGCGGAGACCCGCGACTCCAGGGCCGCCGTGAGCGGTTCGGTGGTCGGCGGCGCGGCCGATCGGGTCGACACCGGGCAGGCGGACGGTCGATGCGCGGTCGCCCGGTCGCGGCCCGGCCAGGGTCGCCTCGAGCTCCGGCTCGTCGGGTCGCATCCGGACCACGACGATGTGGTCGGCGCCGGTGCCGCTGCCGAGGTCGGCGACGAGCGCCTCGACGATCTCGTCGGGGTTGCCCGAGCGGGACAGCCCCTGGAGGATCCGCGCCAGGTGCTCCGCCTCCGAGCGGTGATCGGCCGCCAGCTGGGCGACCGAACGCTGGTGGATGACCGCGGCGACGCCGGTTGCCGCGACCGACCCGAGGACGATCAGGCCGAGCGGCCGGCTTACCAGGAGGACGGCGAGCCCCGCCAGTCCGAGCAGGGTGAACGAGCCGGCGAGGAGCCGCCAGGTCGAGCGGAGCCTGGGGTCGGCGGGCCCGCTCGGGAGGGTTTCGAGCGGGGAGCGGAGGGTGCCGGCCACGTTCTTCAGAGGATGAAGTGCGAACGAACGTTCGTCTACCGGGCGAGGGGGGTACCTTTGGCTGACGGGTACGGTACGAAGGTCCTGCCGGGCGCGGCGTGGCTTCGCCTCGCCGCGGGCGGGGCGCGAGCCGCCCGGGCCGTCAGTCGCCGATCGGGTCCGGCTCCGGCACGCGCTCCGTGGGCCGCGGACGAGCGGTCGGCCTGCGCTCGGGTTCGCGGACGCTGACCAGTCCGCCGACCAGCCCGACCGACGCCGGCGCGCCGCTCGGCGTCAGCGCGCCGCCGGCCGCCAGCTTGACCCGGTACATCTCCACGTCGGCGGTCGCGATGAGCTCGCGCGCGGTCCGGCCGTCGGTCGGGAACGCAGCGACTCCGATCGACGCCCCGACCGGGATCGATCCGTGCTCGTGGCTCGTGTATGACCGCTCATGGAGCGCGACGACGATCCGATCGGCGGCATGCTGGGCGGCGTCGCGGTTGGTGTCCGGCAGGATGATCGCGAACTCGTCGCCGCCGTAACGCGCTCCGACGTCGGTGGTCCGCAGGGTCGATCGGATCTGCTCGGCGGTCCAGGCCAGGACCCGGTCCCCGAACAGGTGCCCGAAGGTGTCGTTGACGAGCTTGAAGTCGTCGAGGTCGATCATCAGCAGGGCCAGCGGCAGCTTCGAGCGCTGGGCACGAACGATCTCTTCGCCCAGCCGCTCGTGCAGGTAGCGGTGGTTGAAGAAGCCGGTCAGCTGGTCGCGGTCGGCGAGATCGCGGGCGTCCTGGTAATGGCGGGCGTTCTCCAGCGCCATCGCGGCCTCGTTGGCCATCGTCCGGGCGAGCTCGAGGGCCGGCTCGTCGAGCACCATGTCCGTCCGGCTCAGCAGCTCGACGAGCCCGATCGCACGGCCCTTGGCCACGAGCGGCAGCATGACCGAGGCGGCGTGGCCCTCCGATCGGATGTAGTCGACCTCGGCCCGGTCGGCGGTCGGGTCCGCGACGCGGATGATCGAGGTGACCTGCTGCTCGAGGACCCGGATCGTGTCCGGGTAGCCGGCCAGCGCGAATTCCTCCTGGAGCTCCTCCTCGGGATCGGCGGCCAGTAGGCGAGGGTCAGGAGCCGGGCACCCGGCCGATCCCACCAGCTGATCGCAGCCTCGTCGACCCCCATCGCCTCGACCATGTGCCGGGCGATCAGCATCGCGACCTCGCGCGGGTCGAGGCTCTGGGCGAGCGCGCCGCTCATGTCGAGCAGACCGCGCAACTCGGTCGCGAGCCGGTCGCTGCGGCTCAGCAGGCGGGCCGTCTCGACCGCAGTCGCCGCCTGGTCGGCGAGGATCGTCAGGAGCCGCTGGTCGTCCTCGCGGAACTGGCGCAGGCCGAGCTTCGAGAGCGTGATCACCCCGATGATCCGCTCGTCGTAGCGCATCGGCACGCACAGCATCGATTCGTCGACGTCGTCGGTGCCGGCGATCGTCGCGCCCCGCGGGTCGAGGTTCGCGTCGTGGACGAGGATCGGCTCGCCGTGCTGGGCCACCCAGCCGGTGAACCCCTCGCCGAGCTTCGTCCGGAGCAGCTCCATGTCGACATCGTCGTACGTCCCGACCCGCCCCTCGAACGCGATCGGGATCACGTCGTCGGGCTCCTCGATCACGTAGACGCGGCAGTTGTGGTAGTCGATGATCTGGCCGATCTCCTCGACGATCGCCCGGCCGACCGACTCGATCGTGTTCTGGCGGCTCATCCGGGCCGATGCGGCCTGGAGGACCGCGAGCTGGGCGGCCCGGTTCTCGGTTCGGGCGAACAGGTCCGCGTTGTGGATCGCCATCGCGGCGTGGGTCGCGACGGCCACGGTGAACTCGACGTCCGCCTGCGACCAGCTCCGCGGCTCGGGGTTGAACGCCGCCAGGGCGCCGATGACCTGATCGTCGACGACCAGCGGAACCGCGATCGACGAGCCGACCTCGATGATCCCGCCGTACAGGGCCCGTTCGCTCTCGGGTGTCAGGCTGCCGTCGTCGACGATCGGCCTCCGGTCACGGACGAGATCCCCGAACCAGCCCTCGTCCGGGGCAAGGACCGGCAGCCGGGCGACGACCTCGTCCGGGATCCCGGCCGACGCGACGACTGCCGCCCCGTCCTCGCCGAGGATCCGGATCGTCGTGCCCTCGGCATCGAGAGCTCGATGAACCTCGGTCACGATCGTGCGCAGGATCGCGTCCCGATCGAGCGTCGTCGTCAACCGCTCGGCGATCCCGAGGACGGCCTGGAGGCGATCGGTCACCAGGACTTCGTGGGCGGCCTGCCGGGCGGTCGCCGCGGCGGCCCGGAGGATCGCTGCACGGAGAGCGATCGCGGCCACGATGAGGATCGACAGCTCGGCCAGGATCGCGGCATCGACGAGCGTCCACGGGCTCGGGTCGAATGCCGCCGGCAGGAAGGTCACGAAGATCGTGCCGAGCCCGACGGCGATCGCCCGCCAGCGCGGCAGGAAGGCCGCCGCGAAGAACAGCGGAACCGCCGCGAGCCCGACCCCGAGCGGGTCGTGGACGCCGGTGGCGAACTGGACCGCCGCGTAGCCGATGAGCGCGGCGACCGCGACGAGGGTCGTTCCGAGCGAGCTCGCCATCGGGGCCGAGCTGGGCTTGATCGGCCCAGGTGCGGGCTGGTCCGGCACGGGTCCGTTCGGCCCAGCCGCGGTCGCGGGCTCGCCGGTCTCGAGGGCAGTCGCGATCATGCGTCCCCCCATGGGCGCCGGATCGTCACATCGCGCGCTCGAAGCCGGCGAGCCCGGAGCCAGGATCGGCTGTCGGACTGGACCCGCATCGCGGCTGCATCGTCCCATCGGCGACCCGATTCGGGCGCCTCATCCTTGGTACCACCGACCCCCAGCGGGTGGTACCACCGGGGTACGTCGTTCAGCGTGGAAGACGGGACCGTGGGTGCGGTTGACCGGCCGAATGACCGACGACTACACTCGGCCACGGTCCAGGAGGTAGCCGCGCTTCTGCATGGCGCGTCTGCCGCGGGCCGTCCAACCAGCATCGGAGGATGACTCCACTCGTGGAGCCAGGACCAAGTCCCCGCCCGAGCGGGGCGATCACAACGGTCCGCACCGCCCTCTGACGGTCCGCGCCCACCGGGCGCGCCACCGGCGAGCGGGTCGGACCCCGCCGCGAGGTGGCAGATGCTGTACTTGAGCCAGGTCATCGGCCGGCCGGTCCGCGACCGGCAGGGCGAGCCGATCGGCAAGGTCGCCGATCTCATCGTTGCCGTCGGCGACGCCTACCCGCCGGTGACCGGCGTGGTCGTCGAGACCGAGCGACGCCGGATCTTCCTGCCCTGGTCGTCGGTCGAGTCGCTCGACGCGACCGGCGGCCGCCTGCGCACGGCCACCGTCGACATCGAGAGCTTCCGCCAGCGGCCGGACGAGATCCTGCTCCGGGCCGACCTGATGGACAAGCAGATCGTCGACATCGACGGCCGGAAGGTCGTCCGGGTCAACGACCTGCGGCTCGACGAGGTCGACGGCGCCCTGCGCCTCGTTGCGGTCGACGTCGGGACCGCCGGGCTGCTCCGCCGGCTCGGGGTCGAGGGTGGCTTCCGGACACTCGGCCGCGGGCTCGGCCGGCCGGTCCCGGAGCGCTACATCGACTGGGAGGACGTCGATCCGGTCGAGACGTCGATCGCCTCGATCAAGCTGCGGGTTCCGCACCAGGGCCTGGCCGAGCTCCATCCGGCCGACCTGGCGACGATCATCGACCAGCTCGCTCCGCGCGACCGGGCCGGGGTGCTCGCCTCGCTCGACGACGAGGCCGTGGCCGACGCGATCGAGGAGATGGAGCCGGACACTCAGGTCGAGGTCCTCGAGGACCTGGCCCCGGAGCGGGCAGCCGACATCCTCGAGGAGATGAGCCCGGACGACGCCGCCGACCTCGTCGCCGACCTGTCGGACGACGCCCGCGCCGAGATCCTCGCGCTGATGGAGTCCGACGAGAAGGCCGAGGTCCAGGAGCTCCTCAGCTATCCCGAGGACACCGCCGGCGGGATCATGACGACAGAGTTCGTGGCGGTTCCGGCCACGCTCACCGCGGCCCAGACGATCGACCGGCTGCGCGAGCTCGAGCCGGACGCCGAGACGATCTACTACGTGTACGTGGTCGACGACGACGGCCGGCTCGTCGGCGTGCTCTCGCTGCGCGACCTCATCGTCGCCCCGCCCGACACGCCGATCTCCGAGGTGATGATCCGCGAGCCGGTCGCGGTCGGCGTCCTGGCCGACGAGGACGAGGTCGCCGAGGTCGTCGCCCACTACAACCTGCTCGCCGTGCCGGTCGTCGACGACGAGGGCAGGCTGGCCGGGATCGTCACCGTCGACGACGCGATCGACACGGTCGTGCCGAACGCCTGGAAGCGGCGCCTCCCGCGCCTCTTCGCGCGCTCGTAGCGGCCGGCCGGGTCGAGTCGGGTCGGGGTCCAGATCGAGATGCCGCAGCTGCCGCCGGTTCGCCGCGTCGCGCGCGAGGCGACCGACGCCATTCCGGGTCCGCGCCCGAAGGTCCGGGTGCGCGGACGGATCGCGGCGCCCGGCCGGCCCCGGTTGCCGGCCCGGCTGCGCGATCGGCTCGTATCCGGAGAGGGCCTTCGGCTGCGCGGCCGGTTCCGCGGGCGGCGCGGGGTCGTCGCGTTCCTCGCGGTGATGGGCCCCGGGCTCATCTCGGGGATCGCCGGGAACGACGCCGGTGGGATCACGACCTACAGCGTGATGGGCGCCAAGACCGGCCTGTCGCTGCTGTGGTTGTTCCCGATCACGATCGTGATCCTCGCGGTCGTGCAGGAGATGGCCGCCAGGCTCGGGGTGGTGACCGGGCAGGGGCTGAGCGACCTGATCCGCGACCGGTTCGGGGTCCGTTGGACCGCCTTCGCGATGCTGGTCCTGCTGGTCGCCAACGTCGCCAACTCGGTCGCCGAGTTCTCCGGGGCTGCGGCCTCGCTCGAGATCTTCGGCATCTCGCGCTACATCGTCGTGCCGCTCGTTGCGTTCCTGATCTGGGGCCTGGTCGTCTTCGCCAGCTACCGGACCGTCGAGCGGATCTTCCTCGGGGTCGCGCTCGTGTTCGTGTCGTACATCGCCGCGGCGATCCTGGCCCGCCCGGACTGGGGCGCGGTCGGGCGGGCGCTCGTCACGCCGCAGATCGATCCGTCACCGGCGATCCTGCTGCTGATGGTCGCCGTCGTCGGGACGACGATCACCCCGTACATGCAGTTCTATCTCCAGAGCGCGGTCGCCGACAAGGGGATCGACGAGGAGGAGCTCCGGCTGGAGCAGGCCGACGCGGTCGGCGGCGCCGTCTGGACGAACGTCATCGCGATCTTCATCGTCGTGGCGACGGCGACGACGATCTACGCCACCGGGCGGCTCGATCCAGTCGGCGGCCGACGCGGCGGTGGGCCTCGAGCCGGTCGCCGGCCGGCTGGCGGAGCTCCTGTTCGCGATCGGGCTGTTCGGGGCGAGCGTCCTGGCCGCCACGATCATGCCGCTGTCGACGGCCTACGTGATCTGCGAGGCGTTCGGCTGGGAGTCGGGGCTGGGCAAGCGCTTCGGCGACGCTCGGGCGTTCTTCACGATCTACACGCTCGTGCTCGTCGTCGGCGCGCTCGTCGTGCTCATCCCCGGGATCGACCTGCTGCCGGTGATCATCGGCTCGCAGAACCTCCAGGGCCTGCTCCTGCCGATCGTCCTCGTGTTCATGGTGGTGCTCGTCAACGACCGCCGGCTGATGGGCCACCACGCGAACGGGCGCCGGCTGAACGTGCTCGCCTGGGCCTGCGTCGGCCTCGTCGTGGTCCTCGACGTCGTGCTGCTCGGCTCGACCCTCCTGAGCGCGGTCGGGATCCAGCTCGGGTAGCTCAGTGCGAGTGGCCGGAGGCTCCGTGGTGGCCGGCGGCGGCGCCGACGGGCTCGGGCAGGCGGGCGTCGGCGGCACCGTGCTCGACCGGGAGCCCGGCGGCGGTCCAGGTCGAGATGCCACCCGCGACCGACGAGACTCGCTCGAACCCGGCGTTCTTGAGGAGCGACGCCGCGATCGACGACCGGAAGCCGCCGGCGCAGATCGTGGCGATCGGGCGGTCGCGCGGGAACTCGGCCAGGCGTTCCGGGAGATCGGCGGCGCCGATCGGGATCGCGCCCGGGACGTGACCCGACTCGATCTCGGACGCCTGGCGGACGTCGATCAGCATCGGCGCGTCCGGCCCGCCCGCGGACAGCGCCGCGGACAGCTCGTCGACGCTCAGGATCCCGCTCGTCTCGGTCGGCAACCCGGCCGCCTTCCACGCGACGTAGCCGCCATCGACGTAGCCGACGATCGACTCGAACCCGATCCGGATCGCCTGGCGAACTGCGTCGTCCCAATCGGCCTCTGACCGGAGGATCAGGATCAGCGGCCGGTCCGGTTCCGGCACGACCCAGCCGAGCCACGTCCCGAACGACGAGTCCGAGGGGATCGACAGCGAGTCGGGCACGTGGCCGGCGGCGTACAGCCTCGGCGGCCGGAGGTCGATCAGCAGCGCGCCGCGCTCGACGGCCTCACGGGCCGACGGAACGGTCATCGAGACCGGCTCGGGCACGCCGCCGAGGACCCGCGGTCCGGCCTGGTTCGTCGGGCGCATCCGGGCGAAGTACGGCGGGAACGTCGGCTGGCCGGACAGGAGGGCCCGCGCGAACTCGTCCACGTCCCGCGGCTGGAGCAGCGGGTTGTGCCGGCGCTCGAACCCGATCGTCGAGTGGGTCGTGGACGAGATCCCGGTCGAGCAGAGCGACCCGGCGCCGTGGGTCGGGTAGACCTCGACGAAGTCCTGGTGGCCGAGGATGACGTCGTGGAGCGAATGGAACATCGCCCGGGCGCCCGGCAGCGCACGCTCGGCGCCGAGCAGGTCCGTCCGCCCGACCGAGCCGACGAGCAGCGAGCCGCCGGTGAACATCATCACCGGCTCGTCCGCCCGGGAGGTGTCGGTCACGGCGTAGACGACGTGCTCCGGGGTATGACCCGGCGTGTCGAGCGCGGTGAACCGCAGCCCGCCGACCTGGAACGCCTCGGCATCGCGGACGGGCCGGTGCGGCACGCCCATCTCGGCGCCGGCGCCGATGACCTGCTCGGCGCCGGTCGCCGCGACGAGCTCGCGGCCACCCGACACGTAGTCGTTGTGGAGATGGGTCTCGACCGCATGGGTGATCCGCAGGCCACGCTCACCGGCGGCGGCAAGGTAGACGTCAATGTCCCGCCGTGGGTCGATCACCGCGGCCAGGCCGGTCGCTTCGTCGGCGATGAGCGTGGACAGGTGCCCAAGGCCGTCGAGCGCGAATTGCCTGACCAGCATTGGACGAGGGTAGCACCCGACCCGCGCGTCGGTCACGCCGATATGGACACCGTTGTAGACTCCCTCGGAGCCCGACGGCGCTGGCCGCCCGCCATTCCAGGTCGGCCAACCAAGGGGAGGGAGAGTGGCCTTGCGCATCCTCGTGCTCGGTGGCGACGGCTACCTCGGATGGCCCACGGCGATGGCCTTCTCGCGAGCCGGTCACCGCGTGGCGATCGTCGACAACTTCGCCAAGCGCCAGTGGGAGATGGAGCTCGGCGTCGCGCCGCTGTTCCCGATCCCGACCCTCCACGGGCGCGTCCGCGCCTGGCGCGAGGTGACCGACAACGAGATCGAGGTCAACGTCGGCGACCTGACCGACTACGCCTTCGTCGACTCGCTGATCGACGACTTCCGCCCCGATGCGGTCATCCACTACGGCGAGCAGCCGTCTGCCCCGTACTCGATGATCGACGTCCGCCACGCGACGTACACCCAGGCGAACAACGTCGTCGGAACGCTCAACGTGATCTACGCGATCCGTGACCGCTCCCCCGACACGCACCTCGTCAAGCTCGGGACGATGGGCGAGTACGGCACGCCCGACATCGACATCGAGGAGGGCTACCTGACCGTCAACCACAACGGCCGGCAGCACACGTTCCTCTACCCGAAGACCCCGGGCTCGATGTACCACCTGAGCAAGGTCCACGACAGCCACAACATCCACTTCGCGACCCGGATGTGGGGGCTCCGCGCGACGGACCTCAACCAGGGCGTGGTGTACGGCGTTGAGACCGACGAGTCGGCGCTCGATCCGCGCCTGGCGACGAGCTTCCACTACGACGAGGTCTTTGGCACCGCGCTCAACCGGTTCTGCGCCCAGGCCGCTGTCGGCTTCCCGCTGACCGTGTACGGGCGGGGCGGCCAGACCCGCGGCTACCTCAACATCCGGGACACGATCCAGTGCGTGAACCTGGCCGCGATCAACCCGGCCGACCCCGGCGAGCTCCGTGTCTTCAACCAGTTCACCGAGCAGTTCAGCGTCCTCGAGCTGGCCGAACGGGTGAAGGAGGCCGCGGGCCATCTTGGCTGGAGCGTCTCGATCGACCATCCGCCGAACCCGCGCAAGGAAGCCGAGGACCACTACTACAACGCGCGTCACTCGAAGCTCCTCGACCTCGGGCTCCAGCCGCGGCTGCTCAACGAGGAGCTGATCGACACGATGCTCATGAAGATCCTCGACCGGCGCGACGCGATCGACCAGGGCGCGTTCGTCAGGCACGTCCGATGGGTCCCGGGAGGTCCGAGCGTCGTCGCCGTCGGCTCCTGATCGGAGCGGTCCGGTGATCGGAGCGGGGCGCCACCGGTGACCCGGACCGTCCTGATCACCGGTGGCGCCGGGTTCATCGGGTCCAACCTCGCCGCCCGGCTGGCGGGTGCCGGCGACCGAGTCCGCATCCTCGACGACCTGTCGATGGGCAACCGGGCCTATCTCGACGGCGTTCCCCACGAGCTCATCGTCCGGTCGCTGTCCGACCGCGCCGCGATCAAGACCGCGGTCGAGGGCGTGGATGCCGTCGTCCACCTCGCAGCGCGGGCAGGGATCCCGGATTCGGTGACGGATCCGATCGGGACGTTCGAGGCCAACGTCAGCCGGCTGCTCGACGTGCTCGATGCGGCCCGCCTGGCCGGCGCGCGCCGGTTCGTGTTCGCGAGCTCGAACGCGGCTGCCGGCGACCACGAGCCGCCGGCCGACGAGCGCGACCTCCCCCACCCCGTCTCGCCGTACGGGGCGTCGAAGCTGGCCGGCGAGGCCTACTGCCAGGCCTACGCGGCGACCTACGGCCTGGCCGCCTGCGCGCTGCGGTTCTCGAACGCGTACGGTCCCCGCTCGCTCCACAAGCGGAGCGTCGTGGCGGCCTGGCTCCGGGCGGCGCTTGCCGGCGAGCCGATCGAGGTCCACGGCGACGGACTGCAGACGCGCGACTTCGTGTTCGTCGACGACCTGGCGGACGCCGTCCGCGCGGCGCTCGACGCCCCCGAGGACGTCGTGGCCGGCGAGCTGTTCCAGGCCGGGACGGGCGTCGAGACGACCGTGAACGAGCTCGCCGACGCGATCCAGGCGGCCGTCGGGCATCGGATCGAGGTCCGCCACCTGCCGGCGAGGGCGGGCGACGTCCGGCGCAACGTGAGCCGGGTCGACAAGGCCGCCGAGCGGCTCGGCTACCGCGCCGCCGTGCCACTGGCCGACGGGATCGGCCGGACGACCGCCTGGTTCCGGGCCGCGCTGGCCGACCCGGCGCTGGCGGCGATCGTGCCCCACGTGGCGTCCGGCTCCGAGTGAGCGGCCCGGCGGACGGCGCGACTCCGGGCGGGGCTCGCGCCGAACCACCGCCGGATCGCGAGACGCCGCCGGATCGCGAGACGCCGCCGGATCGCGGACGCCGCCGACCGTTCCCGGCGCCGCCCCGCCCCACGCCCCCCTCATCCACGACGCGGTCATCACGATCGTCGCCCGGTTCGCGCTGGCGATGATCATCTTCGCCACCGACGTCGCCCTCGCCCGGCTGCTCGGGCCCTCGGCGAAGGGCCGCTTCTCGCTCGTCCTGCTCACCTCGCAGCTCGCCGCGCTGATCGCCGGCTGGGGGATGGACAGCGCGCTGGGCGTGGTCAGCCGGCGCGACCCGGAGACCGCCCGGCGTGGATTCGCGAACGCCCTGATCTGGTCGGCCGGCGTCGGCGGGTTCTGCGTCGTCCTCGCCTGCTGGCTCTACGGGCTGCCGACCGACACCCGCCCGGACGGGCCGCTGGTGGTCCTCATTCCCAACCTGTCGGCGCAGCAGTTCCTGTTCGCCGCGCTCGCGATCCCGGGCGAGCTGTTCTTCGCGATCGGGCTGTTCGCGCTGCTCGGACGCGGCCGGATCCTGGCCTTCAACCAGATCCGGGTCCTGCGCCGTGGTCTCCTCCTGGTCCTGGCCGTCAGCGTCGCTGCCCTCGCCCGGCTCAGCCTCGACGTGGCGCTCGTCCTGAACCTCATCGCACTGGGGATCACGACGATCGCGATCTGCTGGGTGGCCCGGCGCGACGGGACGTTCTCGATCCGGCCGTCGGGGACGCTCCTCGCCGAGGAGCTGAACTTTGGCAGCCGGGCGATCTTCGGGACGATCGCCGAACGGCTCCAGTTCCGGTCGGACGCGTTCCTCGTCAACATCATCGTCGGCGTCCGGGCGACCGGGATCTACTCGGTGACGAGCGGCCTCGCCGAGACGCTCTGGTACATCCCGAACTCGCTCGGGACGGTCATGTTCAGCCGGGCGGTCGACCCGAAGTCGGACGCCGGCCGGATCGCCTCGGTCCTGACCCGGACGACGCTCGCCGTGGCGTTCGTCACCGCGGTTCCGGCATTCATCTTCGGACCCCGGCTCGTCCGGGCGTTCTACGGCGCGCGGTTCTCCGACGCCGGCGTGGCGCTCCGGCTGATCCTGCCCGGGGTCGTCGCCTACAGCGTGGTCGCCGTGCTGTCGCGCTACATCGTCGGGCGGGGCAAGCCGGGGACCGGCACGCTCATCCTGGTCGCCGGCCTCGCGGCGAACATCGTCTCGAACCTCATCCTGATCCCGCGCTACGGGATCAACGGCGCGGCGGCCAGCTCGTCGATCTCGTACATCCTCACCGCCGGCCTGACGCTGGTCGCGTTCCGGAGGTTGTCGGGCCGGGGGATGATCGAGACACTGGTCATCCGCCGGAGCGACCTCGTTGCCCTGCGCCGAGCCGGCCTGGCAGCGGTTGACCGGTTGCGCGGCCGGCGGACCGGCAAGCTGACCGGACTGCGCGGCGGCGACGAGGCGGCCGAGCTCGTGATCAGCGAGCACGACCCCGGCGAGGAGCTCTGACGGTGGGGATCCGGGTCGCGGTCATCGACGACAACCCGCACCTGTCGTGGGAGGGCCGGGTCTATCCGGCGAACGCCACGTTCCACCGGTTCCTCGCGGCGGTCCTCGACGTGACAGGGCCAGCGGGTGAGCCGCTCGTCGAGCGGATCGACCATTGCGTGCCGCTCCGTCCGGCGACCGAGCAGCCGCCGACCCTCGCGCTCGACCCCCAGCTCAACGTGGTCGGGACGGAGCCGTTCGACGGGATCGCGGGCTACCTGCGCCACGCGCCGGCGATCGCGCGGCGCAACGCCGGCATCCTGCGCCCCGTGATCCGGGACGCGGATCTCGTCTGGATCAAGGTCCCGGCCTCGAACGCGGCGCTCGCCGCGTTCGCTCGCGGTGACGGCCCGCAAGCCACGTTTCGGCTACGTCGCCGGGAGCGCCGCAGAGGTCGTCGCCGGGCAGCGGCGGAGCGGGCTCGGCCGGATCGGCGCCGGGGTCGTCGGGCTCGCCTACGACGGGCTCGGCCGGCTGAGCTCGGTCGGTGGCGATCGGGTGGTCGTCGGTCGCCGGCTCGCCGGAGGCGGGATCGTCACGAGCCTCGTCGAGCCGGACGAGATCCGGTCGACGACAGATCGAATCTGGCCGCGGGAGGCCGGTCACCTCCGCCTCGCCTGGGCCGGACGGCTCGTCGACGGGAAGGGGGTCGACCGCCTGCTCTCCGCCCTCGCGGTCATGGCCGCCGCGCCGGCGAGCGGGGCGGCCGACGTCAGGCTCGCGATGATCGGCGACGGCCCGGCCCGAGCGAGCCTCGAGGCGCAGGCCGCCGGGCTCGGCGTCGCGGATCGGGTCGACTGGCTCGGCTTCATCGCCGAGCGGGCTCCGTATCTCGATGCCCTCGCGGCCGCCGACGTCTTCGTCTTCCCGTCCACCGCAGAGGGCTTCCCAAAGGTCGTCCTCGACGCGATGGCCGCCGGCATCCCCGTCCTCGCCACGCCGACCGGCGCGCTCGAGGAGGCGATCGCGGCCGGCGCCGTCGCCCGTCTTCCGGCCGACCCGGCTGGCATCGCCGCCACGATCGACGCGCTCGTCGCCGACCCCGACCGGGCCCTCGTCCTCCGCCGAGCCGGCACGGAGCTGGTGAAGGCCCACACCCGCCCCGCAGAGGCCGCTCGTCTCGTCGAACGCTGGCAGGAGCGTTGGCCGGGGCTGCCCTGGGGCTGACGCCCGCGGACGCCCGGTCCTGACGGCCGACGCGTACCCTTACGGCGTGCTCAGCGCGATCATCCTGTGGGCGGCCGTCGGGCTCCTGGCCTGGGTCTACCTCGGATACCCGGTCGTGGTCGCGATCCTCGCCCGGTTCGCACCGTGGCGACCCCGCCAGACCGACCCGCAACCATCCGTCTCGGTCGCGATCGCCGTCCACGATGAGGCCGACGCTATCGCCGCGCGGATCGCCGACGTGTTCGCCCAGGACGGGTCGGTGCGCTCCGGCTCGTCGAGGTCCTGATCGGATCCGACGGCTCGACCGACGCGACCGAGCGGATCGTCGCCGACCTTGCGGCCAGGGAGCCCCGGCTCCACCTCCTGGCGCTCCCGCGTGGCGGGCAGACGACGACCCAGGACGCCCTGTTCGCGGCCGCGGTCGGCGACGTCGTCGTGCTGACCGACGCCGAGACGCGCTTCCGGCCGGGCTGCCTGGCCGCGCTCGCCGAGGCCCTCCGCGACCCGCGGGTGGGCTGCGTGACCGGGCGCCTCGAGTGGCGTGACGAGCGGGCGACCGCCACCTCCTCGAACGAGGGCCTCTACTGGCGCTACGAGCGACGGGTCCGCGAGCTCGAGAGCCGGGCCGACTGCCTGACCGCGGTGACCGGAGCGCTGCTCGCCGTCCGGCGCTCGAGCTTCCGGCCGGTCCCGCCGACCGCCTCGATGGACCACCTCCTCCCGCTCTACGTCCGCGAGGCCGGCGGCGCGGTCCTCTACGTCCCCGACGCGGTCGCGACCGACCGGCCGATCAGCGGCCTCCGCGAGCAGTTCCGCAACCGGAGCCGGACCGCGTCGCGCGGGATCCGGGCCAACCTGTCGATGGTCCTCCGGCTCGCGCCCTGGCGACGCCCCCGTGTCGCGCTCGCGATCTGGTCGCACAAGCTGCTGCGCTGGGCGACGCCGTGGCTCGTCCTGGTCGCGCTCGTCGCGGGCCTCGTCGAGGCAGCCCGTGGCTCAGTGCCGGCGATGGTGGTGGTGGTCGGTGATCGCGGCCGGGGCGCTGGCGGCCGGGCTGGGTCAGCTGCTCGCGTCGGCCGGCCGGCGCCCGCCGCGCGTGTTCGCCTTCGCCCGGGCGTTCGCGATCGTCAACCTGGCGTTCGCGATGGGCTGGATCAACGTGCTCAGCGGCCGCCGGATCGAGGCCTGGCACCGGACGGAGCTGCACGTCTAGGCGTCGCCTAAGGCTCCTCTTGATCTTGCCTCGCAGAGTGCCGTCCCCCGAAGGATCCTGAGAGTCTCGTCTCGCGTGAGCGATGGGCGGGTCAACCAGACGGTCCCTAAGCGCAGCTTCCGACAAATCAAGCTTTCGGGACCGCGATCACATACCACTGGTACCCGAGGTATTCGTTCGTTAGGCCTCGCGTCAGGCGAGCGAGCCACGACCGCAGGAAGGCGAAGCGGACCGGCGGTGAGACACCCCATCTGACGGGAGTCCATCCTGTCGAGGTCAAGAGCTCACTCAAGTTCCCACGGGTGAACCAACGGAGGTGGGTTGAGTCGAAGGTCCCTTCGTCTTCGTATCTAAACCCGGAGCCGAAGGCAATTCGTAGGAGGGCCCGGTAGAACCTGATGTTGGGGATCGAAATCGCGAGGACAGTCTCTGGGTGAGCCACATCCCGGAATGTCCGCACGACACTCCACGGGTCGACCAAATGTTCGAGCACATCTGGACAAAGGATCAGATCGAACTTCTCATCCAAGAGCGGCAGCGCGACCTCAATAGCTTGCGGATAGAAGACGTCGTAGAGCGGGGCGGCGATCGCGATACTGGCTTGATCAATTTCCACGCCGACGATTCGCTTGCCGCCCCGCTCGCGCAACCAATCCACGTTCCCCTTGCGCCGCAGCCGACTTCCAGACACCCTGGCGTAACTACCTCCAGCCAACCAAGTAGGTTCAACCGGCGGCCTTGGTAGTAGCGATCAGACTTCCTCCTCGTACCGATCACTTCGAGCCAGTGTGCGTGCGTGGCGACTCAGTCCGAGATCGCTGGCGCCGACCTTCGCTGACCAAAGCCCAAAAGCTCCCACGGAGAGGGCCCCAGTAGCTGCCGCGATGAGCGCAAAGACCACCACGCCGATCGGGATGGCCAGCAGGGAGTCGCGGATCGGAAGGATCACCAGTGCCATCACGACAGTTGGCACAATGGCTCGACGGAAGGCGTCCAGAAGGATCGGGGCGGCGAGACGCCGCAGTGGCACAAGGCTATGAAGGCGAAGACGAACACTTCCGTTGCCATCGTGACTGTTGCGGCCCCGATCATCCCGAAGGTCGGAATGGCGATCAGATTTGCGCTCACGTTTATCACGCTCCCCGCCACGGTAATCCTGAGATAGGTCCTGTCACGACTACTGGCCAGAAGCATTGCAGCGAACGGCGCGTTCGCAGAGACCGTGACACACGACCAAATCAAGATCGCGAGCGGCGCAGCCGATCGGAGCAATGCAACGCCGAATAGGCTTGTGACGAGAGGTTCGGCCATGATTGTTGTACCAACTGCCAGCGGAAGGGCGATAACCAGCAGGCCCCGACAGAGGCCGGACAGCGCGTCTCGAACCTCGGTCCATCCTCAGCGAGCAGTCGCGAAAGGATCGGGAGCGCCACGGCGTGAGTGACGAACGGAACAGTGAGACATGCAAGAACAATCCGATATGCAGCGCTGTACCAGCCGACCTCGGCCGACGACCGAAACACGCCGAGGAGAAATCGAGTCGGCACCGTAGTAGATCTGGGTGGCAAGGACGCTATTCCGAGCGGCAGCGCCACTCGCAACAGGAGGAGCGTGGGGGCGACCATCCTAGAGCGCAGCCCAACTCGAAAGCTGAACCCCAATGAGAGGATTGCCCCGACCACCGGGCCGATCGTCATCACTGCAGCCGCAGGGACGAGATCATCCGGGCTGTTGACGAGCAGCAGCGCTGCTGCCAGCTGGACCGCCGTCGCCACAAAATCGATCAGAGCGATCGCACCGAACTGTTCCCTGCCCTGCAGATACCAACGCATGTTCAAGCCGGAGAACAGCAGCCCGACAGCGAGCACGAGGCCGACCGCCTGCTGCTCACTTCGGATCGGCAACAGCAGAATGACGATCGCGACGATGAGCGCCGAGCCGACGGAGGCGGCCAGTCGCAGGGCGAAAATGTGTGACTCCGCTTGCGCAACCCCTCGAGCGACTCCCGCGTACCAACGGTCGAAAGCCCCAAGTCCGCAACGAGACCGACGTAGAGGAACACGGCCAATTCAAAGGCGAGAATGCCGTATTGGATCGGTCCAAGTGCGCGGCCGATTACGACCAGCACGACGAACTGAAGGCCGAGGCAATCATCCGACCGCCGAGCATTTTCGCGATGCCTGCCGCCGGCTCGGCGGTCGTCGGATCCAGGCTTCTCGATAGGTTGCTCGGATCGTGTCAACAACCGCGTCCTCGATCGGTTGTGTATCGAGCGCGGAGGTTTGCGACCACGCTCAGATCGATGGCGCGGCCGCCCAGCGTCGCGCCTGAGTCATGCGTCGTATTCGGAGCAGTGATCGAGGAGGGCGGCAAACAAACCGCGTACCGTGTCGCTGCGGTCTGCCCAGAAAGACGACGAAGAAACCGAGAGATGTGGATTCACGAAGGAGGAAAGGCACCTCCCGGAGTGGTATCCCCTCTTTTCGTTCTTGATCGTGTGGATCTAGATGTCATCCAGTCGTAGCGTCGACGGCCAACAGAACTGAACCCCCGTCCGTGCCACCGTCCTTCCGGGATCGTGCGTACGCATCATTCTGGCGCAAGGCAGAAGGCGGCGTGGGTCGCACGAGGCGGCGGATCGTATCGCACGTGCCATGGCTCGGCGTCATCAAGCTCGGGGACCTTGACTGCGAACTCAACTCCGGCGGGCAACTCCACCTGGACGGAATCGCCTTCCTGCGGGAGCTCGTAGCGAGCGAGGAACACCTGTGCGAGGCCGGGCTCATCAGAAACCCGTGTGGCCGAACCGCCATACTCGGGATCTCGACCGTCAGGAAGGGATCCGGTCCGGTAATCATGATGTCCACGCACCCGTTGCTCGGTTGGGCGTATTTGATGTCGTGCTCCTGGAAAATCACAAGGGAAAGCTTCTGCCGGAACGACCGCCTTGCCCAGGCGGGCGACGGTGAAGCCGGCGCCCGCCACTCGAAACAGAGCCGCGTCACGTTCTTGGGGTGTGGGCTCCGGCGGCGAGCCCGGGACCAGAACATCTCCGAGTGGAGATCCGGCCGATCGGATGATCTGGTTGAGTCGCCCCACGGTGGGAGTGGAAATAGTGACCGGATGTCGGGCACATGGGCGAGTCCCGAATACTCAAGGGCTGCATCGATCGTGGCGCGAGTCTGTTTTCCAGGATCAGGAACCAGTTCCGTCCATCTCGGAGCGAGTGGAGATTGATTGCGACGATCAGAACAGCGACGAGCGGCAGCGCGAGCCGCCAAATCTCTGCACGCCGCGTCAGGGGTAGTCCCAGAAACGCCGCCAGGCCAATCAGCGCCAAACCAGAACCAGGGTAGATATAACGTGACACGAGCGCCTGAGTACTTCCAAACTGTTGCCGAGCCAGGCCAATCAACGCATATTCGACGAAGATGCCCGACCAGCGCGGCGAGCGCAATGTAGCTCTTTGGGCGGTCACCGAGCCAGGCCCACGTAGTGGCCAACGCGAACGTCGCGAACGCAATCTGACCAAACCCCTGGCTCATTCCAAGAATTGCCGCGAAGACGGCTCCACCGCCAAGAAAGATGAACTCTGGCAATCCAGCAAGGCTCGCCGGGGTGAGGTCGATGCCTGTTGCTGCGGTGCGTCCGTCTGCCAGATACCAGAGTGCGTACACGCGCCGAGGCGGTCACGACCAATCCAAGGAAACGCCTGCCATTCGACTCGGAGATCACTAGTACCCACGCGGAAGCGAGGAAGAACAACCCTACCCCTGGGTTGCGACGGCGACGCTCAACAGCAGTCCCGCGGCGATGACTGCGCGTCGTCCCGACCCTGTCTCAACCACCAGGAGCAGCCCATAGTCCAGCTGCCGTCGCCCCCACAAAGCCGATCTGGAAGGTCGAAAACAGGTCTTCATGAGCCGGCCCTAAAGGAGAAACACCAGAAGCCACAGGCAGAGCGCGGTCGGTCTTCCTGCCAGGACAGCGACGAGTCGATAGATCGCAAGCGCAGACAGCAAGTGCAGGGCGACAAGGACGACCGCATACGGAATGTGTGACCGCAGACCGACCAGGGCGTAAACAGTAGTTGAAAGATCAGAACTACGGGAACAGACTCCAGTGCTCATTGTGTGGGCGCATGTACGTGTCGATGCTCGGAGTCATTCGCTCGTCGATGAACGCCCATTCATCGGCGACGAACGTCAGATTGGCGCGACATGTACAACAGGAGCATCGCTGAGGCGACAGCAACCACGGCGAATGCGATGTCAAACAATCGACCCCGAGTGGCAGACTGCTACCGCCAGCTCGGCCCGATGGGCCGCTGGTCGGGTGCGCCATCTGACCGGACGCTCTTCCGCTTCGATCGCCTGACTGAACACGTTCAACTCGGCCTGTAAGCCACCGATGACGCCTCCCGCCTGCCCGCCCATACAACGCACGCTGGGGCCAGGTGCGCGCTTGATCGAGGCCAATCCCAGACGCTGCCGCACGTGGTTTGGCGACGTTGGCTCGCGACGCATCTTCCTCGCGACTCGGACTAGCCTCTCGACCCAGCGGAGATTTGTCGCGAGCTCTGTCGGGTCGCCGTCGAACCAGAGGTTGCCTCTAGGACCGACCCGCACGTGGCCACCGACCGTGGTCGCAAGTCGACTCATCGCGAGTTCGCTGCGTCCGATTCGTGCCGCAGGCCCAGGTTGCACCTGGCGGCAACGACCGCGGAACAGAGACGGGATCGTCCCACGATCGACGCGCGCTACCTGAGCCACGTCTTGAAGATGACCCGGAGGAAGCCCAGCCCGTAGCGCAGGTTCGTGCCCTTCTTTGACTCGCCGGACGCCCGCTTGCGGATCGTGACCGGCACGTCGACCACTCGGAGGCCGGCGCGCGCGGCCCCGAGCAGCAGCTCCGGGTTGTGGAACTGGTCCTCCGTGAAGACGATCTCCGACAGCCGCGAGGCCCGGATCGCCCGGTAGCCGTTGGCGATGTCGCTGACCTCGGTCCCGCCGAGGAGGTTGATCAGCCGGGTGTAGAGGCTGATCCCAGCGTCCCGCGCCACGCGACTCCTTCTCGTAGTCGCCCATCCGGCGCGAGCCGACGACGAAGTCGGCCGTTCCGGCCACGATCGGCTCGACGAGCCGCTCCATCTCGGCCGGGTCGTGCTGCCCGTCGGCATCGAGGGTGACGACGACATCGACGCCGAGCCGCTCCGCGACCAGGTAGCCAGTCTGGAGGGCGGCGCCCTGGCCGCTGTTGACCGGGTGGCTGACGACGTCGGCGCCGTGGGCTCGGGCCACCTCCGACGGTCGCGTCGCGCGAGCCGTCGTCGATCACGAGCACGTGGGTCGGCAGGCCTGCGACCTCGGCCGGGATCTCGGCCAGGACGCCCGGCAGGTTGTCGGCCTCCTCGAACGCCGGGATGCACACGAGCACCCCGCCCAGCCGCCCACCACCGAGCCGGGACGTCTCGACCTGGGCGATCGACAGCGCGCGGACGAGCCGGCTCACGCGCTGGTTGGCCCGATCGGCCCGAGCCAGCGCGTAGAAGACCAGGAAGTAGGCGATCGCGACGCTGACGACGAGGACCGTGACCAGCCGGCCGAGCGGCTCGCCCGACAGCCCGAGGATGTCCTGGATCGGCCGGACGAGGTCGGGCACGGCGGCGATCGCGATCAGCCCGAGCCCGACGACGAGCAGCCCGGTCGCCGGGACGCGGCTGCCGCTGCCCGCGCGCCTCAGGCGCCGAACGGCGAGCCAGACGAGGAGGAGCCCGAGCAGCGCGCCGACGATCCGAAGGAGGCTCGGCATCAGGTGGGCTCCGCCGGGTTCAGCCGGTTCCGGTGCGGAGGGAGGCGGAGGCTCGGCCGAAGCGGTTCGGGCGAGGGGGCGGCATCCGCCGACGGGAGGCATGACCTCGGCCACGGGTGCTGGCTCAACCGCCGGAGGCGCCTCGGAGGCAGCCTCCTCCTCCGCGGGAGCTGCCGAGGCTGCCGCGGGACCGGACTCGTCTGCCGCTACCGGGGATCCGAGGCTGCCGGCTGCTCCTCGGCAGCTGCCTCGGCGACGGGTGTTGGGCCCCGTCCGAACCCCAACGTGATCCCGGCGACGGTGAACGCGATCGCGTTCACCTGGAGGAACAGGAACGGATTGTTGAACGTCGCCGTGATCGCCCACCCGACGAACGCCCCGAGCGCGCCGGCGGCCAACCAACCCGGGATTCGAGCCAGGCGCCAGGCCACAGCCAGGACGAATGCGATGCCGAGGAGTCCGGCCACCATCCCCTCCTCGGCGAACAGCCGGATCCACTCGTTATGTGGTGAACCGAGGATCTGGTCGCCGTACGCAGGGGCGAGGATCTTGTAGCTCCGGAAGCCGTGACCGAGGAGCGGCTGGTCGAGCCACATCCGGCCGGCCGCGCCCCATGCCGTGACCCTTTGCTCGTCGCTCGCGATGAGCACAGTTCCCGGGATGACGCTAGCCGCACCGCCGACGAGCTCCCCTCGGGCTCGGAGGTAGAACGGCGTGATCGCCACTCCGGCCACGATCCCCAGGATCAGCAGCCCCACTCCAACGCGGTGTCGCCAGCGCCACAGGACGATGACCGCGATCGCGAAGACCGCCAGGATCGCGGACCGCGAGTACGTCAGGTAGAGGGCCGCCAGCATCGGCACGAGCAGGACCGCAGATGCCAGCCGCAGCCGCCGGTCACGCGCGAGGACGAGCGCCGCCGCGAAGATCGCGGTCGGGGCGACGAGCAGGGAGACCATCGCGTTCGGCGATCCGATCGCCCCCGCCAGCCGGGTCCCGAAGTCCTTGTCGGAGAGCAGGGCCTGGATCGTCAGCTCGTGGAGGTGGTTCGGCGCCAGGTAGGCGGCAAGGCTGAGCAACCCGGCCAGGGTCGCCGAGGCGACCGCCACCCAGAGCGGCCGGCGCTCCCCTCTCGCCCCGAGCCAGATCGCAACGAGGATCACGATCATCGCCGCGCCGAACCCCGAGAGCCAGGACGTGGCGCTCACCCAGCCGATTGCCCGCCCGTTCCAGTAGTACATCGACCCGACGCCGAGCAGTAGCGTGATCGCGAGCAGCCCGAAGGCGAGCAGCGTCGGGAGCGACCACGGCATCGAGCGCGGCCGGAACAGGATCCGGATGCCGACCGACGCGGCCAGCGCGAGCGGGAGGAGGTTGCGCAACCCGAGGGCGGGCCCGAGGGTCAGCGGCTCGTCCCACGGCGCGATCGCGACCAGCACCACCAGCCCCGACACCGGCGACAGGAGCGTCAGGCCGAACGCCGCCGCGGTCCAGGCCTGATCGAGCGTCGGCTGGTTGCCGGCGATCCGGAGGATCAGCCAGGCGGCGATGAACCCGACCTCGACCGCGGGCCGGACCCAGCGCTGCGCTGCCCAGGCCGTCAGCGCGGCCCAGATCGCCCGGTAGAGGTCGATCGGGCCGGGCCGCGCCTCACTCGCGCCGGCCACGGTCACGGCCGGCTCCGAGCGGGTGGCGTGCGATGGGACAGCGGGACGCCTCCGAGAGCGAGCTCCGACCGGGCTAGCCGCCCGGTGCGACGCGATAGAGGGACAGCCGGCCGTCGCCGAACGTCCGAACCAGAGTGTATCGGGGGCTTGCGGTCAGCGCGACCGAATCCGTCTCGAATGGCAGGTAGCCGCCGATGTCGTTGCCGCTCCCGGTCGGCCCGACGACGAGCAGGTAGTCGACCTTCTCGCGATCGAGGAACGATCGGGCGCCGGTCCCGTTGGGGTCCTTGAAGACGACCCGGGCGCCGAGCGCGAGGGCCGTCGAATTCGTGGAGGAACGCGGGGTTCTCGAGGTAGACCGCTCGCCCATCGACGATCCCGACCCGGTGCGACAGCGCGGTCAGGGCGCCGTCGGTATAGGCGTTCGTCAGGATCCTCGCGTCCGGTGCGGTGTTCTCGTCGATCCAGCGGTATGCCTCGTAGCCCGCCGGAGTCAGCCCGGGGTCCGGGTCGTCGAGCGCGGTCACCGGGCCGGCCGAGACCATCCCGGTGCACAGGATCGCGAGAGCTGTCCCCGCCGCGAGCATCGCGCCGCGGTGGGGCAGCAGGGCCCGCCAGCCGGGCGCGGCCAGCCGGTCGAACCCCCACAGCAGGAAGATGCCTGCCCCGACGGCGATGAACAGCTCATAGGGCATGACCCGGCGCGGGCCGGTCCGCTGCGGCACGTAGGTGTGGCTGAACGCGAACAGGAGATACGAGCCGGCGAGGATTGCGATGCCGAAGACGGTCCAGGTGAGGACCGCCCGGCGACGGCGCGGATCGATGAACGGCCACGCGACGATCGGCAGCACGAGCAGGCCGAGGAGGACGACGAGCGCTGCACGTTCACGGGCATCCAGCCCGGCCCACACGACGAGGATCGAGCGCGGCAGCAGCCGCGAGTCGAGGAACTGATGCGGCGCCGGCTGGCCGACCTCGGCAGGGGCGACGGCAGCGACGTAGAAGTCCCAGGTCGGGTCGCCGCTGAAGCTCCAGCCCGAAGGGATCTCCTCCGGGACGAAGTCCTCGGTCGCCGTGCTCGCGTCGGTCTCGGTTCGATCGGCGGTCACGTAGCCGACGATCCGGAACGAGCCGGTCAGGGCGCCGTTGGCCAGCGTCCCGCCGACCACAGCGAGGGCCACGATCCCGAACGCAAGCCCGATCCGGCGCCAGAACCCGCGGGCGATCCCGATCCCGAGCCAGCGCCACCGGGTCCTCGCCACCACGAACGAGCGCGCCACGACGATCCCGGCGACGGCCGCGAGGTAGACGAGGAACACCTCGGCGTGGGCGAGGTAGACGAGCGCGCCGGTTGCGGCCGCGGTGAGCGCGAGCCGACGCGTCCGCTCGACGATCGCCCGGTCGACGAGCCACAGCCCGAACAGTGCGAGGTCGAGCGCGAACGTCTCGGGCTTATAGGCGAGGTACTTGAACTCGAGCCGGACGGTCGCGAACAGCAGGATCGCCCCGAGCAGGGCGAGCCAGCTGCTCACCCAGCGCCGGAACAGGAGGGTGGCGAGGATCAGCCCGACCACGAGCAGCGCGAGGCGGTAGACCTCGAGCTGGGCGAGCAGGTCCCCGGGCAGCAGCTGGAGCGTCGCCGCCGTGTGGGCCGTGACCGGCAGGTAGTCGGTCTGGAACGGCCGCTCGGTGCCCCATTCAGGGAGGGTCGCCGGGAAGTTGCCGCCGACCGCGACGACCTTGGCGAGGTTGGCGTAGTACCAGACCGTCGAGGTGAACGGCAGAAGCGACTCGCCGACCGACGAGCGCGAGGGAATCACGACGAGCACCGCGGCGAGGACGGCACCGGCTCCGGCTCCGAACCACCAGCGGACGGCACGGAGCGTCGGCAGCCTGGGACGGCGGATCGAGCGTCGCCCGAGCGAGGAGCCCGAGCGCGCTGACGGCGAGGAGCACTCCAACCGTTGACGGGGCCGACAGGATGCCGAACCAGGCAAGCACGGTGCAGCAGATCGATGTCGTCAGTAGACTGGCGCCGACGGCCCGCCCGATCCACCCCAGCGGGGTCGAGGCGCCGGGCGCGAGGATCGGACCGAGGGCGAGCCCTGGAACGACGAAGATGACGGCCAGCGCGACGAACGCCTGGAGCGCGGCGGCGGAGAGGGCGACGGGATCCATGAACGGACGCGCGAACCTCGACACGGGCAGGTGACAGCCGCCGATCGGCCGGCTCGGTCGGGAGCAGGGTCGTCCCGGAGTGTACGGCAGGTGCTCGCCGGGCTTTCCGCGCCGCTGGTCGCCCTGGGGCTGCTGATCGTGGCCACGGAGATCGTCGGGGGCTGGCGGGTGTTCGGCCCGGACTGGCAGGGCGGCGACCTGCTCTACCACTCGGCCCTGGCCAATGCGATCCTGCGTGGTGATCTGCCACCGGGTGGGGCCTACCAGGGGCTGCCGGCCTACTACCCGCCCGGGTTCCATGCGATGACCGCCGGGTTCATGGCGGTCCTTGGCCTCGCCTTCAACCACGCCGACCAGCTCCTGACCCTGATCTGGCTGCCGGTCCTGCCGATCGGCACGTTCCTGCTCGTTCGCTGGCTCACCGGGCGGGCCTGGGTCGCCGTGCTGGCCGCCACCCTGACCGTCTTTGGCGGCGCCTATGACCTGAGCGCCGGCCGGCTGTGGGTCAACAGCCTGTTCATGGCCGGCCACGAGACGTACCCGCTCTACCCGCGCGACGTGGTGTTCGCCCTGCTGCCGTTCGCCCTGCTGGCGTTCTTCAAGGCGCTCGTCGCGAAGGGCTGGCGTCCGGCGGTCGGCTGGGCGGCGGTTGCCGGTGCCCTGTTCGGCGTCTGCAGCCTCGTCCAGGTCCAGCTCCTCCTGCCGGTGCCGGTTGCCCTCGTGGTGGTGGCGGTCGTCGTCGCGGTCCGGACCCCCGGGCGGCGCTGGCAGTCACTCGGGGTGCTCGTGCTGACCGGGGGGATGGCGGTCGCGCTGTTCGCGCCGTGGTTCCTCGGCCAGCTCGAGGACATCAGGCGCAACGGCGGCGTCGCGCTCGAGTCGGCGGACACGCTCGTCGCCGCCCGCTTCGGGGCGTGGAGCTACCCGCGCCAGTTCGGGCTGCTCCTGCCGCTCGGGATCGTCGGGTCGGGGGTCGCACTCCTGTTCCTGCGGCGGAGCGGCGGGCCGCTGCCCGGCGGTCGGGTCCCGGGTCCCTGGCGTCCCGTGCTCGTCGAAGCGCCGGTCGGGCTCGTCGTCTGGTTCGGACTCGCGTTCGCGCTCGGCGTCCTGTACCAGCCCAACTGGCCGCTCGAGGACGCCCTGCGGCCGCAGCGGTTGTGGCTGCTCGCCGGCCAGCCGATGACGATGCTCGCGGCGATCGGGCTGGTGACGATCATCGAGGACGCGGTCGGACGGGTGCGCCATGCGCGGCCGAGCCCGCGGGCGGTGACCGTCGGCCTCGTGGCGGTCGCCACGCTGCTCGTGTGCGTCCCGACGACGCTCGCGACATCGCTCCTCCTGGCCGACACCTGGGCCCAGCCGACCTACGCCCACCTCGACCTGCGCCGCGACCATGTGCCGGACTTCCGTGCCCTCCTGCCGGCCTCCGGTCCGCGCGAGACGCTGCTGACCTACGAGGACTGGTCGTCGCTGGCCTGGTACCAGACGGGACATCACGTGGTCGGGCTGCTGCCGGCCGGCTACGCGAAGCTCGCCTTCGACCCGGCGATCTTCAGCGGGCGGAGCCAGGACGAGCGCCGGTCGGACCTCCTCCGGGCCTTCGATGGCGACCCGACGACTCTCGCGGCGGTCGCCGACGCGTACGGCGCCCGCCGGATCGTGCTCGCCAGACGCGGTTACCGAATCGGCCTGTTCGACGCGTCGGCCGTCGAAGCGGCGACTCGTCCGGGCGCCGTGACTGGCAAGGCGACCGTCGCCGAAGGCAACGGCTGGGACGGGCTGGCGCTCGACACCGGTTCCTCGCTCGCACTGCCGGCACGCTCCAGCGGGGTGACGGATCTCGAGATCCGGGTGCTGGCCGATGCGGCGGGGACCCCGCCCGGCGGCCGCCACGTCGCCGTCCGGGTGATCGACCCTCAGGGAGGGGAGCGCTCGTCCGTCGACGTCGAGATCCCGCAACCCGGAGCCGCCGCCTGGCAGGTCCTCCACGTCCCGGTCACGACGGTGAGCGGAGACGCGATCCGGATCGATGCCGTCACGCCGGTCACGGTCCAGTCGGTCCGTGGGTTCGTCCCGACCGGCCCGCTCGAGGTCGGCGCCGCAGCCCGTGCCCGGCTGGCGGATCGTGACGGTCACCCCGGATGCCGTCGTTCTGGAGCCAACCTCGTGATCCGCCGGCCGCTCCGATGACCCGCTGGCTGCGCCGCCCGATCGTGTGGATCCCGATCACGATGGCCCTGCTCGGCCTGGTCGCCTGGCGGACCCGGCCGTGGGAGGCCGGCAGCCTCATCTCCACGCTCGACGCGTCGCCGCTGATCGTGGCGATCGCGCTGAACGGCGTCGTCCTCGTCCTGTGGGCGGTCCGCTCGTCCGACCTTCTCGGCGCTGCCGGGCGGCCGGTCCCAATCCGGCCACTCATCCCGATGACCGCGCTCGCGAACACGATCAACGGCCTCACCCCGGGCTCGGTCGGCGAGCTCCTGCGGCTCTACCTCCTGCGCGAGCGCCACGGCGTCGACTACTCGACCGGTGCGGCGGTCGTCCTGATCGAACGGATCGTCGCGATCGGCTACCTGGCCGGCAGCGCGGCGATCGCCTGGGCGACCCACCTGGCGGGGCTGCCGGCCGCCGTCGCCATCGTCGGGTTCATCGTCCTGGCGCTCCTGCCGGCGATCGTCTATGCGCTCGGAATCCGGCCCTCGGTGATCGTCACGGCGTTGCCGCTCGGCCGGGCGATCGGTCGCGAGCGCTGGGTCCGGACGACCGCCAACCTCGGCCGGATCGACACCACGATCGGCGAGGTGCTGACCCATCCGATCCGACTCGCCGTCTTCGCCGCGAGCACGACCCTGATCCTCGTGATCTACACCGCCCAGCTCGTGCCTGGTCGCCAGCGCCGGCCGGCGTGTCGCCTCGACCCGCTCGTCGCGTGGGGCGCGCTCGGGCTGTCGATCACGGTCGGCGTGCTGTCGTTCCTGCCGTTCGGCCTCGGCGCCACCGATCTCGTCCTGGCGACCCTGCTCAGCACGCTCGGGATCGCCCCGCCGGTCGCGGCCGCGATCGTGCTCGGTTATCGCCTGACGACGACGGCTCCGCTCGCCCTGCTCGGCTCGCTGTCCTACGGCTACCTGTCGGCGACCCTCCCGTCCGGCGGTCCAGCGGATGCCATGCGCCAGGCATCCCGGGCGCTCGACGCGTCGGGATCGGATGGCGCACCGTGAACGCCCCGGGCGTCCTCGTGGCCGGTGCGCTCGTCGGCGCGTTCGTCGCCGCGTTGATCCTCGTCTGGCCGGCGGTCTCCCGGCGAGGGATGGGCATCGCCCACCCGGCCCCGGTCTGGCTCGTCCTGACCGGCCTGTTCTTCGGCATCGGGGCCGGCGTCCTGGCCGTCCGGGAGGAGACCGCCGGACCGGCACTGTATGTCGCCGGAGCCGTGGTTGCCTTCGGGATCGGGGTCTGGCTGAGCGACTGGCTCGGCGCCCGGCGCGGCGACGCGGCCCCGGTCTACCGGCTCGACGGGGCGTCGGCGATCCGCGCCGGGACCCGACGCGGGTCCCCGCTGCTGCTCGCAGCGCTGGCCGTCGCCGCGATCGCCCCGACGCTCATCAGCCACGGGATTCCGTTCCTGACGACCGACATCACCGGGGCCCGGAGCGAGCTCACCGGGGTCCCGATCCAGCTCGTCCGGGTGGCGCTGCCGGGCCTGGCCGGGATCCTCATGTTCGAGGCGGTCAGGACCCTCGACCGGCGGCGCCGCTGGCTGGCCGTCCTGGGGATCGTTGCGATCGGCGGGTTCACGATCCTGCTGGCGAGCCGCTACCTCGTGGCCGAGCTCGGCGCGGTACTCCTGATCTCGTGGCTGCTCGCCGGGCGGCGGGTCCCGCTCAAGCTCGGGCTCGCGGTCGTGGCCCTGGCGCTCGTCGCGTTCGGCGGCTATCCAGGTCCTCCGGGCGTACGACCAGGCCGGCCGGCAACGAGCTCGGCTTCGCCGCCGGTCGGACGGTCAACCGGGTCGTCCTCGTCCAGCCCCGGACGCTCGCCGCGCTCCAGCGGGTCATCCCGGCCGAGGAGCCCTACTTCCTCGGCCTGACCTGGCTCCGCCGCCTCGGACCGGTCGTCGGCCGCGAGGACATCCCGAACCTCGGCTACTGGATCTACCCGCGAGGTCGTCGAGGGCACCCAGGACACCGCCGGCTACGCGGCGCCCGGCCTGATCGGCGAGGCGTGGGCGAACTTCGGGCCGGCCGGCCTGCTCCTGTTCGTGCTCCTCGGGATCCTGGCCGAGCGACTCGGGGCGCTCGTCTCGGCCCGCCGCTCGAATGCAGTCGACATCGTGGCCGGGGCGCTGCTCATCCTGTTCCTGGCCCGGACCCACGCGCTGGGCGCGGGCGGGCTGGCGATCCTGGTCGTGATCGTCATCGTCTGGCGGCTCGTCGCAGGCCCGCCGAATGGCGTCGTCCGGGCCGCGTCGCGGATCGCGATCTGGCGCGCGGCGCCGGCCAGCGCCGCGCCGCGCTGAGGTCGGCGATGATCCGTCGCCGCGCCCGGGCGGACGACGCGGTCGTGGCGGTCGGACTCGTTGGCGCACTCGTTGCGATCGAGCTGTTCCGGACGGCCCTGTTTGGCTCGGCGCCGGTCGCGCCTGACGACGCTCGCTATTTGTTCGTTGGCATGTCCGCTCTCGCCGGCGATGGCCCGGTAACGCCGTCCGGCGACGTCTTCTTGCTCCGCTCGCCGGTCTACCCATTCCTCCTTGCGAGCGGGAGTGCCATCGCCGGCGGTGATCCGCTTGACGGGGCGCGCGCGATCGCCCTCGGACTGGCCCTCCTGTGCCTGGTTGGAGCCCTCCGGCTCGGTTGGCTCCTGGGCGGCGTCGGTGGCGCCGTTGGCACGGCGCTTGTCCTCGCCGCGATGCCGATCGTCTGGCGCCTCGTCCCGACCCTCCGGATCGACCTGCCGCAGACGGCAGGCGTCATCGCCATCCTCCTGGCGGTCTGGCGACCGACGACGAGGCGCTGGGTCGTGGGCGGCATCTTGTTCGGGCTGACGATCCTGGTCAAGGAAACGGTGCTTCCGCTCGCGGTCCTGCCGCTGGCGCTCGTCGGGTTCGAATTGCCTCGGCGGGTGACGACTCTCGCGGTCGTCTACCTTGGTGCCGCGCTGGTTACTGCCGGATGGTGGTGGATCGCGGTCTGGCTCGGGGCCGGAGTCGTTTTTCCGCTGAACGCGCTGGCCGTCGTCGCCGCGCGCGACGTTGGGGACGGCCTGACCGTCGGGCGTGGGACCCTGATCCTGGGCGGGATCGCCCTGATCGGCTGGGCAGCGACGGCGGCACGCGCCCGCGCCGAGCTTGGCCCGAGGCTGCTGCTGATCGCTGGGGCCTGTCTCGTACCGGCCGCGGCCTACGCCGCGTCGCAGGGTCTCGACGCGCGGAACTACGCCGGGCTGGCCGTGCTCTCGTCGGTGACGCTCGGCGTCGCGGGCGCGTCGGCGGCCCACGCGGTCGGCTCGCGGATCGGCTCGAGGCGCCTCCTCCAGGCGAGCCTGCTGGCCGTCCTCGTGGTCTCGGCTGCTGGAATGGTCGTCGCTGGCCAGGGAGCTGTCGGACCGCCGCCACCATCGGGCGTTGCCGATGCGCTATCGGCCTGGTTGCGGGAGAACACGGTCGACGGCGACCGGATCGCCATGACGTTCAAGGATCGTGAGGGGATGGCACTTCGCCTGTTCGACTCGGTCGCTGTGGCGAACCTGGCTCCCGTCCGCGTCGACCCGAACGACGATCCGGCGTCATACCTGTGGCTTGGCCTCCGCGATCGCCAGTTGTTCGGCTACCGCCGGGCAACCTGGTAACAAGTCCTGACGAACCCGCCGGTCAGCTACGTCGCCGATCCGGCCCGCATCCGTTCCAGCCGGCCGAGCTCCTGGCGGCGCTGGCTCGCCGCGCAAGGTGCCGGGGCTCGAGCGGGTCGAGTTCTCGACGAGGGCACGAAGAGGCCGATGTCTTCGCCGTCGATCCGACGGCGCTCAACCTGGGCACGGATGAGGTCCCGACGCAGATGTCGGCCGACGCAGCACTCGCGTGGCTCGACCTCGCGGCGCCCGGCGTCGGCGAGGAGATCGCGGCCGCGCGACTGCTGGCCGCGAGGCCGGCCGTCATCGGCGAATTCCGTGCCGGCCCTCCTGGCCCGCCTGGGAGCCTGCGTCGAGTCCTCGGGACCCGACGCCGCGGTCATTCTGGGATCTACCGGGAACGTGCAGCGATTGACGGGTGGGCGCGTCTGGTGCGAGCCTGCACATGACCCCCGTACTCACCGGAATGCCCCTTGCGCGGCATACCCGGATCGAGCCAGGCCCTCCATGCTGGGGCTGGAACTTATCTCATCACACCGGAGCGACGCATCGAATGAACGTGCGACCCCGCGCTCCCTCGCTTCGCCGGTCCTAGCGCCGGCCCCCACCCTCCTGCTGGTCCTGCTTCTCCTCGCTGATCGTCGGCGGCTCGACGGTCGGAGCGACCGGCGACGGACAAGGCGTCGGCCACGAGCGGCCCCTGCCCAGATGGCAGTCGCGCCGCGGACGTGCCGATGGTCCTCCAGAACGTGACGCTGGCCGATCTGTTCGGCGAATAAGCGGGGAGTCTGTAACGGCGGCTTCACCCACGTCATCAAGAACGCGGCCGGCCCGAACAACGCAAGGAACTATCTGAACGCAGCCCAGGCGTGCGGCCTGAAAGTCATCTTCAACTTCCCCGACACGGTGAGCTACTCGTTCGGCAAGGTCTACCCGTCCCGAGTCGCCAAGTGGGTGAACATCGTGAAGAACCATCCGGCGCTGTTCGGCTACCTGACCGTGAAGGAGCCGTCCTGGAACCACATCAACGTCGGGCGAGATCCGGTCCCTCTACGCCGCATTCCACAAGGCGGACCCGGGTCACCCGGTGCTGGCGCTCTACGGCGACATCCCGCATTTCAACAAGAAGGGCAACAGGTGGGGCACGGGCGAAGGCCGACATTCTGGTCATCGACTGGTTACCGGTCGAGACCGCCCGCAATGGCTGCTCGCGAACCGGCGTCAGACGTCCAGACGAGCGGCCCGAAGCATCTGTAAGAACGTGCGGGCGGTCGTCGACGCTAAGACGCCGGGCACGCCCATCTGGCTGATGGTCCAGACCACACAAGAACCTCGCCCCGGCGTGCCACAAGAAGCAGCGGCCGAGCGAAGCGCGAGCTGCGCAAGCAGGTCAGCGACGGCTTCAAGTACGCGCAAGGCGACCGGCATCGCGTTCCACACATGGTCGACATACGGCAGCTACGCGAAGGACGAGCGGCGCGACCCGGCGATGGTCGGCTACATGCGCACGATCGCCAACGAGGTCCACGCCGGCACCTTCCAGTAGAGGCGCCCGGCCGACGCGCCCGGCGAGGCGCGGCCGGACCGTCAGGGCCCGGGTGGACGTCGGTCCGGGGCGGCTGACCGTGATGACGAGGCGAGGCGAACGCCGACCGGCCACGTCCCGAACGGCCGCTCCGGCGGGAAGTGCCCCTCGATCCAGGCCCGGCAGTCGGCCAGCCTGAGCACGAACGAGGACGATCCGCCGATCCCGTCGGCGTACTTGCGAGGGCCGAAGACCACCTTGTCCGCGGTCTTCAGGTTCACCCGCGAGATGACCTCGAAGAGGTCGCCCGCCCGATCGAGCGGCAGGTCGGTCCGGACGGTGTCTCGGGCGATCTTGAGGAGCCGGGGCAGGATCGTCGGCCCGCGCGAGCGGACCTTCGCCATCGCCGCCGCCACGAGGATCTGCTGCCGGCGGGCCCGGCCGAAGTCGTTGTCGCCCTTCCGCTGACCGGGCGAAGATCAGCGCCTTCGCGCCGTTGAGATGGCTCTTGCCGGCCGGCAGGCCCCAGCCCTGGTGGTGGTTGTTCACGAAGTAGTACGGGTCGTAGTAGGCCTTGCTGAGGACGACGTCGACCCCGCCGACGGCGTCGACGAGGTTCTTGACCCCGGAGAACCCGATGAACACGTAGCCGTCGATCTCGATCCCGAACGCCTTCGAGAAGGCCGCCTCCATCGATGCTCGCCGCCGCTCCGGCCGTTCGACAGGAAGTACTGGTAGAGGGCGTTGATCTTGTTGCCGAAGCGGCCGCCGCTCCGGCAGCGGGAAGCCGCTCGTGTCGCGCGGGACGCTGAAGGCGGCCGTCTTGCCGCTCGCCGGGTCGACCGAGACGACCATGATCGCGTCGGTCCGGTTGCCGGGGTGGGCCGGCCGGTAGTCGGAGCCGAGCAGCAGGACGGTGAGCCGGCCGTCCGTTCCGAGGAGCGGATCCGCTCCGGCGGGGGTTGGGGTCGGGGTGGGGAGGTCCGAGGCGCTCGGGTTCGGCGTCGGCTCCGGAGGCAGCGCGGAGACGCTGCTGCCGGGCGGGAGCGGGGTCGGCTCGACCTCGGCCTCGGTGTCCGAGGAAGCCGTCGGCGTCGCCAATGCGCCGCTGGCGACGACCGCGCCGCCACCGACCAATCCACCCACGACGGCGACGGTCGCGACTCCGAGCGCGATCGCTCCGAGGCGGCTGCCGACAGTCATGGCCGCCCACGTTTCGCGAACCGAAGCCATGTCCCGACCCTAGCACAGGCATCGGAAATGCACCGCAGTACCTAAGTCTCGAAGCGTGCGCCCCTCGGGCTGGTCCAGCCGGAGGACTCCGGATTCGCGCTCGGTGGTACCGTAGAGGCGATGATCCGACGCCACGTCACGGCGCTCCGGCTCCTGTTCATGGCCGCCGACGGCTTGACGGCCGCGGGCCTGTTCATCGTCGTCTCGATGCTCCGCCTCGGCACGGATGGCTGGCTCGCCGGCTGGACTGCCGCAGGTGGCAATGGGCTGGTCCTGGCCGTCGCCTACGGGGTCGCCTGGGTTACCGCGACCTGGCTGCTCGGCCTCGTATCGGCTCCGGGTCCGCTGGTCAGCTCCGCTCGGAGCTCATCGACCTCGTGCGGGCGGACCTCCTCCTGGCGGTGGCGACGTTCGCCGTCCTGTTCCTGTTCAAGCTGCCGAACGTCAGCCGGCTGCTCCTGCGTCGTGCTGTTCCTCGGCCAGGCCCTCGTCACGATCGCGGTGCCGGATCGGCGTCCGATCCGCGCTTCGTCGTGGGCGCGCCAGAACGGGCTGCAACACCCGCTACGTGCTCGTCGTCGGGGCCGGACCGCAGGCCGAGGCGTTCGCCGACCGGCTCGAAGCGCCATCGCGAGCTCGGGCTGCGGGTCGATCGGCCACCTGACCGGCTCGGCCGGGCCGCCCCGACCGACACCGTCCGGCGGCCGATCCTCGGGCGCGCTCGACGACGATCGCGACGATCCTCCACGAGCAGGTCGTCGACGAGGTCGCCATCTGCCTGCCGGTCGCGGACGTCCGGCATCGTCGAGCCGATCGCCCGGCTGTGCGAGGAGGAGGGCAGGATCGTCCGGATCCCGATCGGCTCGACGTCGCGATGACGCCTGCCCGGCGGCCGGGTCGAGGAGCTCGACGGCATGCCGGTCCTGTCGCTCGTCGTACGGCCCGGACCGGACGCTCGGGCTGATCGTCAAGCGCGCTGATCGACATCGTCGGTCGCGCTGGTCGGGCTCGTCGTGCTGAGTCCCGTGTCCTGCTGTCGATCGGCGCTGGCCATCCGGCTCGGCGACGGCTCGCCGGTGCTCTTCCGCCAGACCCGGGTCGGCCTCCACGGCCGCCCGTTCCACGATCGTCAAGTTCCGGACGATGGTGCCCGACGCCGAGGACCAGCTGGCCGAGGTCGACGGCCTCAACGAGATCCACGGCCCGGCCTTCAAGGTGACCGACGATCCCCGGATCACGCCGGACGGGCGCTGTCCTCCGCCGGACCAGCCTCGACGAGCTGCCCCAGCTCTGGAACGTGCTGCGCGGCGAGATGAGCCTCGTCGGCCCGCGCCCGCCGCTCCCGACGAGGTGGGGCTACGACATGTGGCACCGCCGGCGGCTGTCGATGAAGCCCGGGATCACCGGGCTGTGGCAGGTCGCGGCGCGGCGGGAGCCCGAGTTCGACCGGTGGGTCGAGCTCGACCTCGACTACATCGACCGCTGGTCGCTCTGGCTCGACCTCAAGATCATGGTCCGGACCGTCCCGGCCATGCTCCAGGGCCGCTGATCATCCGGCCGGCGGGCCGGTCAGGCCGCCCAGGTCGGTCGTCACGGTCCGCTGCTGGCGGCGTGCTCGGCTGGGCGTCCTCGTAGTAGGCGCTGTCGGCGCCGAACAGGTTCACCGACAGCTTGGCGATCTTGCCCATGTCGAGGACGAGCTCGTAGACCCCGGTCGACTGCGTCGGATAGCCGGCGTACGGCGGCCCGAGGACGTACTGCTTGATCTTCGGGTCGTCGAGGTTCGTCGCCGATGTCGAGCATGTCGCCGAGCCGGTCCGGCGGGAAGTTCGTCTTGATCGTGTTGCCGGCCGCGCCGACGATCTCGGGGATCTTCGGGAGCATCGCCGGGTCCGACAGCTTCTTGCCGAGCGCGACGAGGACCTGCTGCTGGCGCCGCGACCGGGTGAAGTCGTTGTCGCCGATGCCCTTGCGCGAGCGGACGTAGGCCAGGGCGTTCTGGCCGTCGAGGCTGGTGCCGGCCCGGGGACAGGTGGAAGCCGATCGGGTGGCCGTTCGTCCAGCCGCCGTAGCCGGGATCGTCGATCACGCGCGGGTTGTCGATCGTCACCCCGCCGACCAGGTCGACCATCTTGACGAACCCGGCCAGGTCGACCGCGGCGTAGTAGTGCATCGGGACGCCGAGCAGGAAGCCGAGCTCCTTCATCAGCGTCGGCAGGCCGCCGTCCGGGAACTCCTTCTTGTGGCCCTGGGCGTAGGTCATCAGCGAGTTGATCTTGTCCGGGTAGGTCTTGCCGTTCCACAGCGGCAGGTTCGACAGGTCGCGCGGGAAGCTGAGCATGGCGACCTGCCTTCGAGACGGGGTCGATGCTCACGACGATGATCGTGTCGTTGAGCCGCTGGGCGCGGTTCGGCCCGGAGTCGATCCCGGTCAGCAGGACGTTGATCCGGGACGACGTCGTCGCGGGGGTGGCCGCCGGCGTGCGCCGCGAGGATCGGGCCTTGCTCCGGGCTCGCCGACGGGTCCGGCACGACGCCGACGTCGGGGTCCGGCAGCCCGACGAAGATCTCGCTGCCGGCCCGGTAGAACGTCCAGGCGTAGTAGCCGACGACGCCGTGGAGGAGGACCGTCACGAGCCCGAGCGAGGACCACGATCGCGGCGGTCGACGGCTTCCGGAACGCGCGCCGGCCGCCCGCGATGATCGGCCGGCGTCGACGATCGCGATGAGCCGCCAGGCGCCCAGCAGGCCGACGAGGACGAGCGCCGTCATCGACGAACGACGGAGTGAACAGCTCGAGCGCCAGCTGGGGCAGGCCGCGCGATCGACTGGATCGACGACGGCCAGGCGGCGAAGGCCACCGGGAGCGCGAAGATCAGCGGCGGATCGGCGTCGGTCCGAGATACCACTGGCCGAGCCCCGGCCAGAGGAACGAAAGGAAGGCGGCGAGTGAGGGGGAGCGCGTCGGGTGGCACCCGGCGCCACGTCAGCGGTCAAAGCCGACCGATGCTACCACTCCGGCCGAGGCCGTCGTCCGGGCCTCCGGGAGACAGCGCGACACGGTCGCCGAGCCAAGTTGTTCCTCCACGAAGGACAAAGACGCTCGAACAGCCGCGATGTGTCGGTCCAGGGCTGCCGGCGCGGTTCCGGGCGATCCAGCCGAGCGTGGAACAAGGCCCTGCGAGGTGTCCTGGGCGCAGGCCGGCCGGCAAGAGCAGGTTAACGACGACACCCGAGCACGGCGATTGGGGTCGTTGGGCCGGTTTGTCGCTTGTGGAGCAACAACCGTCGTGCCGCGAGCGGGCTCGGGCTGGCGGGCGGGCTCCGGCTGGCGGGCTCGCCCCGAGCGTGCCCGGGCGGACCTACATCATCACGAGGCCGCCATCGACGGCCAGGACCTGGCCGGTGATGAAGGCGGCCTCGTCGGACACGAGGAACGCGACGGCCGAGGCGATCTCGTCGGTCGTTCCGAAGCGGCCGAGCGGCGTCCGGGCGATGAGCTCGTCGAGGAGCGCCTCGGGCAGGTCCTGGGTCAGCTCGGTCAGGACGAAGCCGGGGGCGACCGCGTTGGCCGTGATCCCGCGCGACGCGAGCTCGCGGGCGGTGGCCTTGGTCAGCCCGATCAGCCCGGCCTTCGCCGACGAGTAGTTCGCCTGGCCCATCTGGCCGGCCTGCCCGGACACGCTGCTGATGTTGACGATCCGGCCGGCCCGAGCCTTGAGCATCGGCCGGGTCACCGCCTTCGTCATGTAGAACGCGCCGAACAGGTTCGTCTCGAGGACGTCGCGCCACGCCTCGAGGCTCATCCGCATGATCAGGTCGTCGCGGGTGATCCCGGCGTTGTTGACGAGGATGTCGACCTTGCCGAACGCGTCGAGCGTCTGCTTGACGACCGCCTCGGCCGCCTCGGGCTCCTTGACGTCGGCCTGGATCGCCAGCGCCTTCCGCCCGAGCGCCTCGACCGACGCGGCGGTCTCCGCGGCGGCCTCGGCGTTGCCGCGGTAGCTGAACGCGACGTCGGCGCCCTGGGTCGCCAGCCGGATGGCGATGGCCCGGCCGATCCCGCGTGCGCCGCCGGTGACGAGAGCGGTCTTCCCGCCGAGCTCGATCATGCGTGGACCTCCGTCGGCTTCCTGGGATGCTCCGGAGCGTGGTCCGGCTCGCCCGGGACCACGTCCTCGAGGTCGAGCTCGATACCGGGGACGACCGGCCGGGCGAGGATCTCGGCGAGCGCAGCCGGGATCGGGTCGACCGAATCCCAGTCGACCGGCAGCCGGACCTTCACGTCCTTGGCCTCGATCGTCTCGGCCAGCGCCCCACGGGCCGGGTCGGCGGTCCATTCGATCGCCACGGCGCCCGAGGTGAAGCCGGCCCCGAACGCGACGATCACGATGTGGTCGCCGATCTTGACCCGGCCCGAGTCGACCGCCTCGGCCAGCGCGATCGGGATCGACGCCGCCGAGGTGTTCCCGTACTTGTCGAGGTTCACGAACATCTTGTCCATCGGCAGGCCGAGACCGTCGGCGACCGACTGGATGATCCGGATGTTGGCCTGGTGCGGGATGAACAGGTCGATGTCGGTCGGCTTGAGCCCGGCCTTGGCGACCGCCGCGAGCGCCGTCGAGGCGAGCGTCCGGGTCGCGAACCGGTAGGTCTCCTTGCCTTCCATCCGGACGAAGTGCTCGCCGCGCGCGACGGTCTCGGCCGACGGCGGGCTCTTCGCGCCGCCGGCCGGGAGCCAGATCATGTAGGCGCCCTGGGGCTCGGTCGTGAGCTCGATCCCGAGCCCGCCGCCCGGCGCGTCCGAGGCCGACAGCACGACTGCGCCGGCGCCGTCGCCGAACAGGATGCAGGTGTTCCGGTCGGTGTAGTCGAGGAACCGGGTCAGGAGCTCGGCCCCGATGACGAGGACGTGCCTCGCCATCCCGCTCGCGATGTACGCCTGGCCGGCCGAATAGGCGTAGACGAAGCCCGAGCAGGCGGCCGCCACGTCCATCGCGAACGCCCGGCTGTTGCCGATCGCCTCCTTGACCAGGGCCGCGGTCGACGGCATCCAGTAGTCGGGCGTGAGCGTCGCCAGGAGGATCACGTCGATGTCGTCCGGCTCGAGACCGGCCACGGCGATCGCCCGGAGCGCCGCCACGGCGGCCATCGAGGCGGTCGTCTCGTCGGCGGCGGCGACCCGCCGCTCGCGGATCCCGGTCCGGGTCTGGATCCACTCGTCGCTCGTGTCGACCATCTTCTCGAGGTCGGCGTTGGTCAGGACCCCGTCGGGCGCATAGCGACCCCAGCCGGTGACGTGGGCGTAGCGCGGTCGCTCGGTGCTCACAGCGGCTCCACCTCGATGAGCGGCTGCTTCGCCTTGACCAGCTGGCCGCTCTCTGCAACGACCCGGACGACGCGCCCGGCAAGGTCGCTCTTGATCTCGTTGAACAGCTTCATCGCCTCGATCAGCCCGATGACCTGGCCGACGGCCACCTCGCCGCCGACGTGGACGTACGGCGCCGAGCCCGGACGCCGGCGCTCCGTAGTAGATGCCGGTCAGCGGTGCCTTGACCGACGGCCGGCCGGACGAGCTGTCGGCGGAGGCCGGCCCGCCCCGCTCCGCGCCCCGGCGTCCCGGTCGCCGGTGGGCCGGTCACGACAGCCGGGGCCGCCGGGGCGATCGCGCTCACCTTGCGCAGGACGAGCCCGGTGCCGCCGGACTCGACCTCGAGCTCGGTCAGGTCGCTCCGCTCGAGCAGGCCGGTCAGGCGGTCGAGGATCGCCAGCAGCGACCCGTCGGCCCCGTCGCCGGGGACGCCGCCGGCTGCCGGCTTCAGCTCGTCGGTCATGCCGCGAACCTCGTGAAGATCAGGGCCGTGTTCTGGCCGCCGAACCCGAACGAGTTGGAGAGCGCCGTCCGGATCTCGCGCCGCCCGGCCCGCTGCGGCGTCAGGTCGAGCCCGGCCGCCTCGGGATCCGGTGTCACCAGGTTGATCGTGGGCGGGACGATCCCGGTCCGGATCGCCATGATCGTGGCGATCGCCTCGATCGCGCCGGCCGCGCCGAGGGTGTGCCCGAGCATCGACTTGTTGGCGGTGACGGCCACCTTCGGGGCATGCTCGCCGAAGATCGTCCTGATCGCCTGGAGCTCGGCCTTGTCGCCCTCCGGCGTCGACGTCGCGTGGGCGTTGACGTGGTCGATCTGCAGTCGGCTCGAGCCCGGCCTTCTCGAGTGCCCGCCGGGCCGCCCGGACGGCGCCGATCCCGCCCGGTGCCGGGAGCGTGATGTGGGCCGCGTCGGCCGTCGCCCCGTAGCCGATGAGCTCGGCCAGCGGGGTCGCGCCGCGCGCCTCCGCGTGCTCGAGCTCCTCGAGGATCAGCACGCCGGCACCCTCGCCGATGACGAACCCGTCGCGACCGGCGTCGAACGGACGCGACGAGGCGGCCGGATCGTCGTTCCGGGTCGACAGCGCCTTCATCGAGCAGAACCCGCCGATCGCAGCCTCGTGGATCGGCGCCTCGACGCCGCCGGCGATCATCACGTCGGCGTCCCGGCGGCGGATCGTCTCCCACGCCTCGCCGATCGCGTGACCGCCCGTGGCGCACGCGGAGACGGTCGCGAAGTTCGGCCCGAGCGGGCCGAAGGCGATCGCGACCTGGCCGGCCCCGACGTTGGCGATGCCCATCGGGATGAAGAACGGGCTGATCCGATCGGGACCGCGCTCGGCCATGACGAGGACATTGTCGAACAGGGTGTTCACGCCGCCGAGCCCCGAGCCGAGGATCACCCCGGTCCGCTCGGCGAGCTCGCCCTCGAGGCGGTCCGGGCAGCCCGGCCTGGTCGATCGCCTGGCGGCGGCGACGAGCCCGAACTGGATGTACCGATCGGTCCGCCGCATGTCCTTCCGGTCGAGCACGCGCGCTCGGGTCGAAGTCCTGGACCTCGGCCGCGACCTGCGAGCTGAGCCGCGAGGGATCGAACGCGCTCGATCCGGCGGATCCCCGAGCGGCCCGGCGACCAGGCCGTCCCACGTCGACGGCGACGTCGTTGCCGAGGGCGCTGAGCACGCCCATCCCGGTCACGACGACCCGGCGCGGTGGCGGCCAGGCGGCGGCACTCACCGGACGAGCTTCCCGGTGCGGACGGTGGCCGCCCGGTAGACGTCACCCGGCAGGCCGCGAGCCGAGATCGCGTTGGAGACGGTCATCAGGTCGAACTCGACCCGCTTGATCTCGGCCGAGACCTCGTCGCCGGCCACCTCGACGAGCGCCCAGGACGCGGTCGGGTCGCCGTCGAACACGTAGCCGGCGCTGCCCGAGTTGACGATCAGCTTCCAGCCGAGGTCGCGGACCTCCGGGATGTGGGTGTGGCCGCAGCTGATGACCCGGGCGTCGGTCCGGGACGCCCGCTCGAGGGTCACGTTCGGGTCGAGGACCTGGTCGAAGCCCGCCGTCTGCGATCCGGGCGACGCGTGGCAGACGAGGACGAGCGTGTCGTCGATCCGCAGGCGACGCTCGGACGGCAGCCGCCGGAGCCAGTCGACCCGCTCGTCGCCGAGCGCATCGTGGGCCCACTCGGCGGCCGACCGGAACGAATCCGGCACGCCGTCGGTCAGGAACGGGAACGCGGCCGCATAGTCGAAGTCGGCCACGGCCACGTCGGTGTTGCCCTGGACGACGATCGCCCCGTCCGCCTCGATCTCGCGGATCCCGTCGAGCGCCTCGGCCGGCTCGGGGCCCGTTGAGGACGAGATCGCCGGCGATCAGGATCGCGTCGGGCTTGGCCGCCTTGATCGCCTTGCGGACGGCGGCCAGCGCGAGCGCATTGCCGTGGACGTCGCTGAACAGCGCGAGGCGGGCCATCAGCGGAGCACCGAGGCATCCGGGATGATGAAGCTGAGGGTCGCCTCGCAGGCCACCTCGCCGTCGACCGAGGCCACGCCGCGCCCGCGCCCGAAGCGCCGCCCGAGCTTGTCCATCGTGACCTCGAGGCGAAGCGTGTCGCCCGGCACGACGACCCGCTTGAAGCGGCAGTCGTCGATCCCGCCGAACAACCCGATCCGATCGCCGAAGCCCGGCTGCTTGGCGACGTAGACGGCCATCGTCTGGGCCAGCGCCTCGACCTGGAGCACGCCGGGCATCACCGGCAACCCCGGGAAGTGGCCCTGGAAGAACCACTCGGTCGCGGTCACGCCCTTCATCCCGACGATCCGCTTCGCGTCCGGGTCGTACTCCACGATCCGGTCGACGAGCAGGAACGGCCAGCGGTGCGGGATGAGCGCCTCGATCTCGCGGGCCGTGTGGATCGTCGCCTCGGTCACGGGCATCTCCAGCTGGGGTGGCGCCGACCCGGAGCGCGGTCGACAGAGCGGTCGCCCCAAGTCTGACGGGTCGGGCCGCATCCCTGCGGACGGTCCGTGCAGGGCTGCATCGAGTCGAGCACGGCCGGGGTGGTCCCCGGCTCACCGGCGCTCTGCCGCGGCGAGGAACGCCGCGCTGCCGACTCGGTCGAGCAGGTTCGTCGTCACCTTCCCGTCGAGGAAGACCTCGTTGCGCAGGAGCGCCCGGTGGATCGGGAGGTTCGTGACGATGCCCTCGATCGACCAGCTCTTCGAGCGCCGCCCGAGCCCGGGCGATCGACGCTGTCGCGGTCGCGGCCCCAGACGATGAGCTTGCCGAGCAGCGAGTCGTAGTACGGCGGGACCTCGTAGCCGGCGAACAGGTGCGAGTCCATCCGCACGCCCGGGTCCGCCCGGGGCCAGGTAGCGGTCCACGACGCCGGCGCTCGGACGGAAGTCGTGGTCGACGTCCTCGGCGTTGATCCGGAACTCGATCGCGTGGCCGCGCAGCTCGACGTCCGCCTGGCTGAAGCCGAGCGGCTCCCCGGCGGCGATCCGGATCTGGGTCGCGACCAGGTCGATCCCGGTCAGCATCTCGGTCACCGGGTGCTCGACCTGGATCCGGCAGTTGATCTCGATGAAGTAGAAGTCGCCGCTGGCGTCGACGAGGAACTCGAGCGTCCCGACGTTCTCGTAGCCGGCCGCCACGACCGCCCGGATCGCCCGGTCGGCCAGGTCGAGCCGGGCGGCCGGGGACAGGGCCGGGGTCGGACCTTCCTCGAGGATCTTCTGGTGGCGGCGCTGGACGGAGCAGTCGCGCTCGCCGAGGTGGACCCCGTTGCCGAACCGGTCGACCGCGACCTGGACCTCGACGTGGCGGGTGTCCTCGAGCCACTTCTCGAGGTAGAGCGAGTCGTCGCCGAAGGCCGCCTTGGCCTCCGACCGGCAGACCTTGAGCGCCTGCTCGAGCTCGCGCGCCGAGCGGACCATCCGCATGCCCTTGCCGCCGCCGCCGGCACTCGGCTTGATCAGGACCGGGTAGCCGATCCGCTCGGCCTCCTCGAGCGCGTGAGCGTCGTCGCGGAGCATCCCGGTCGAGCCCGGGATCGTCGGCAGGCCGTGGCCGGCGAGCAGCCGGCGGGTCCCCTCCTTGCTGGCGAACCGGTCGAGGACCTGCGACGGCGGCCCGATGAACGTCAGGCCGTGGGCCCGGACGACCTCGGCGAACGTCTCGTCCTCGGACAGGAAGCCGTAGCCGGGGTGGATCGCGTCGCAGCCGGTCACGATCGCGGCGCTGATCACCGCCGCCGCCGACAGGTAGCTCCGCTTGGCGTCGGGCGGCCCGATGCAGATCGCCTCGTCGGCGAGCTGGACCGGCAGCGAGTCGCGGTCCGCCTCGCTGTAGGCGACGACCGCCTCGACGCCGAGCGTCCGGCAGGCGCGCAGGATCCGGAGGGCGATCTCGCCGCGGTTGGCGATCAGGATCTTCTGGAACATCAGCGGCGACTCATCGCCTACGGAATCGCCCTGGGCAGCGGCCGGCCCGCCGTCAGCGCCCGCCGGCGTGCTCGACAGCAGCTCGACCCGACCAGCTCCTGGCCGTACTCGACGGCCTCCCCGGGCTCGACGAGGCTCGCCCCGACGATCCCGTCGGCCGGGGCGACCACCTCCTGGCGACCCCGAGCACGTCGACCGAGCCGAGCCGGTCGCCGGCCCGGACGCGGGCCCCGGCCACGATCCCGGGGCGCGGCTGGAAGAACCCGACGGCCGGCGAGGTGGCGATCGAGCGGAACGGATCGCGACCGCGGGCGGGCGTCTCGACCGGCATCAGCAGGTCGGGGTCCGGATCGGTCGTCGCCCCCGGTCGCCCGGACCTCCGCCTCGTCGAGTGACGCCTCGCCGGGTGCGCGTCCCGGACCGACCGGCATCAGCGCCGGGCGAGCCGGTGCCGTCGTCGCCGCCGCTCGGCCGGCCTTCCGTCCGCCGGCCGTGGCCACGCCGTCGGCCGGACGGCGGAGGCGGACCTTCCAGTCGCCCTCGCGGACCTCGATCTCGCCGAGCCGCTCGCGCCGAGCTTGGCGATCAGGGCGGGATGAGCTCGTCGGCCAGCGCGTCGATCGCGGCGTGATCGGCAAGCCGGTCTGCGGGTGCGCGCTCGTCGGTGCGCCATCGATCGAGTCCTGCCTCGTGGACCGGCAGGCTGCTCCTGGGCGGGAGCGGACGGCTCCGTTCGCGGGCGAATCGGCGCGGTGACTCCGGCGGAGCGCGGTCCGCCGATCAGCAGGTTCGCGGAGCCGGTCGGCCAGACCCGGCCGCTCGGGCGGTGGGAGCTCGACGGTCTCGATCGTCGCGAACGGCCCGAGCGTGCGATAGCGCCGGTAGCGTGCCTCGACGAGCTCGTCGAGCGTCGTCGCCGAGCCGCTCGAGCTGGGCGACGATCACCGACTTGAGCCGGCGCGCCGTCTCGGTCGGGTCGGCCTGGGCGCCGCCCTCGGGCTCCGTCGACGACGAGGTCGACGACGCCCAGCGCCTGCTGGTCGGCGGCGGTCATCTTCATCGCGACGCGCGGCCGTCGCCGCCTGGTCGGGGGTCCGCCACAGGATCGAGGCGCAGCCCTCCGGGCTGATGACCGAGTAGACCGCGTTCTCGAGCGCGAGGACGACGTCGCCGACCGCGATCGCGAGCGCGCCGCCCGAGCCGCCCTCGCCGGTGATCACCGCGACGATCGGCGTCCGCAGCCGGCTCATCAGCCCGATCGAGCGGGCGATCGCCTCGGCGATCCCGCGCTCCTCGGATTCGGGTCCGGGATGGGCGCCCGGCACGTCGACGAAGGTGACGATCGGGCAGCCCGAAGCCGCTCGGCGAGCTCCATGACCCGCATCGCCTTGCGGTAGCCCTCCGGGTGGGGCATCCCGAAGTTGCGCCGGATGTTCTCGTCGGTGTCGGCGCCCTTCTGCTGGCCGACGACGACGACCCGTCGCCCGTCGATCCGGGCAAGCCCGGCGACCATCGCCTGGTCGTCGCCGAACAGGCGGTCGCCGTGGAGCTCGATGAACTCGTCGGCCATGTCGCCGAGCAGCTCGAGGGTCCGCGGGCGGCGCAGGTTGCGGGCGAGCTGGACCGCGTGCCCAGACCGCCGCCGCGCTGCTCGTTGTCCGGCGACGGTCAATCACGGTCCGCCGTCCGACGCGCTCGATCCGGCGGCGGCCGCCACGCCCGACGTCGCCGCCGTCGGCGGATCGACCTTGTCGGCCAGCGCCGTCAGGAACGACAGCGGCCGGAAGGCCGGGAGCGTGCCGTTGCCCGACGTGCTCCTCGTCGGCCACGGCCGATCTCGGCGCGGCTCGCAGGAACGCGAGCAGGCCGCGACTCGCCGCGGAGCGCGGGCCGGTGGACGACCCGGTCGACGAAGCCGTGCTCGAACAGGAACTCCGCGCGCTGGAAGCCCGGCGGCAGCTCCTGCGCGATCGTGCCGGCAGAGACGCGCGCGCCGGCGAACCCGATCAGCGCGTTCGGCTCGGCGAGGTTCACGTCGCCGAGCACGGCGAACGAGGCGAACACGCCGCCGGTCGTCGGGTCGCTCATGACGAGATGAACGGCACGCCGGCCGCCGCAGCCGCTCGAGGGCGGCCACGGTCTTGGCGAGCTGCATCAGCGCCAGCGTGCCCTCCTGCATCCGGGCGCCGCCGCGAGGCGGAGACGACGACGAGCGGGATCCGGTCGGCGAGGGCGGCCTCCGCGGCGCGGGTGACCTTCTCGCCGACGACGGCGCCCATCGAGCCGCCCATGAACCCGAAGTCCATGACGCAGATCGCGACCGGCGTGCCGTCGATCGCGCCGGTGCCCCAGACGCCGCGTCGCGCAGCCCGGTCGCCAGCTGGGCGGCCGCGACGCCGGTCCGGGTACGGCTTCTGGTCGACGAACCCGAGCGGGTCGACCGACTCGAGCCCGGCGTCGCGCTCGTCGAACGAGCTCGTGGTCGAGCGAGGAGGTCGAGCCGGGCCGCGGCCGACAGCCGGAAGTGGTGGCCGCAGGTCGGGCAGACCCGGAGCGCCTTGTCGAGCTGCTTGTTGAACAGCATCTCCTCGCACGACGGGCACTTCGTCCAGAGGTCGGGCGGGTAGACGTCGCGGCGCGGCGCGGAACGACGGCAGCTTGATCGGCATCAGGACTCGAGCCGTCGATCCGGCGCGATCGGCGCGACGGCGCGGGCCATCGGCGCCGGCGGCCGGCCGCGCCGCCAGGCGACGATCGCGGCGCCGGCGATCGACAGCGCGGCGCGACGCAGCGCGCCGCCGATCAGCAGCGGCCGCGGCGATCCCGACGCGCTCGTCCGGCCGGGCCGGCGTCGACGGTCGAGCGGGTCGACCGGCCCGAGCGACGAGTCGAGGTCGAGCTCGACGGCCGGATCGGCACGACCGCGGCGGCATCCTCGGCGCCGGCGGCCGCCGGCGAGGCGCATCGCGCGCGGCGGCCTCGGCGAGGCGCGGCGCCAGCCGCTCCTCGAACCGGAACGACGGATGGACGCGGGTCAGGTCCGCGGCGAGCCGGCCGCGCCGCAGCGGACCGCGGGATCGAGCCGGCCACGCGGTCGGCGCGTCGACCGGCGCGGCGATCGCGGGCCGCCAGGAGCGGTCGAGGTAGAGGTCGGTGACGAGCGCCTCGACCTCGCCGGCCCGTCGCGGCTACGAGCGTCACCGCGCTGCGGCGTCGCCGAGGTCGCGCGGCGACCGCCCGCAGCGCGCGATGGATGAGGACCCGGACCGCGCCCTCGGACCGGCCGAGGACGCCGGCGATCTCGGCGGTCGACATCTCGTCGACGAAGCGCAGGACGAGCGCCTGGCGACGATCGGCGGGCAGCCGGCCGACCGCGCGCCACGCATCGGCCGCCTCGTCGCGGCGGGTCGCATCGGCCTCGACGTCGAGCGGGTCGGCGATCGTCGCGGCCGCCTCGAGCGGCGCCTGCGGATGGCGCCGGCGCGGTCCGGCGCTGGTTGGCGACGACGTTGCGGGCGATCTGGAACAGCCAGACGCGGAACGTGGACGCGCCCTCGCCGTCGGCCGGCCGGGCGCGCTCCTCGAAGCCGGGCAGGCGCGCGAGCGCGGCGAGGAACGTCCGCTCGGTGGCGTCCTCGGCGTCGTGATGGTCGCCGAGCTCGTAGTAGGCGTAGCTGTACACCTGGGCGAGGTACCTGCGATACAGGGCGTCGAACCGGGCCGGGTCGCGCCGGGCCGCCTCGACGAGCGGTCGGTCGCGGTCGAGATGGGCGAGCGCGCGGGCGATCGTCCCCGGCCGGCCACCTTCCTGAACACCGCGTCGCGCCATCCCGTTACACCCCGACCGTCTGGGCGTCGATCGCGCCGCGGCGAGCCGGAGGTGGACGATCTCGCCGCCGAGGACCGGTTCGCTGGCCGTCGGCGCGCCGGGATCCTCGACGACGAGCGCCGCCGGTCGCGACATCGACGCCGAGCGCGCGGACGACGTCTCGCGCCGCCGTCCGGCCAGCTCGAGGCCGGACCGGTCGCCGGTCGTCAGCTGGCGGGCGACCCACGCCGGCGGCATCGAAGCGGCCGGCGCGCAGCGCCGTCGGACCGCGCCTCGAGCCGGACGAGGAACGCCTCGAGGAGCGCATCGCGTCGATCGGCCGGCCCGCCCGCGGCCTCGCGCAGGCTGGTCATCGCGTCGGCCAGGTCGGGCGGGAAGTCGGCCGCCGGCCAGTCGACATTGACGCCGATCCCGACGATCGCCCGCGGGTCGTCGGCTGTCCCGAGGCCGACGGTCTCGCCGAGCACGCCGGCGAGCTTGCGCGACGCGCCGTCGCCGCGTCTCGACGACGAGGTCGTTCGGCCACTTCAGGCGGATCGTGCCGCTCGGCAGGCCGGCGCACCGCCTCGCGCCGCCTCGGCCATCGCCAGGCGCGACGATCGCCGCCAGCCGCCAGGTCCGATCCGGCTCGAGCCAGGTCGGCCGGAACCCGACGCGAGAGCAGCAGCGCGCGCCCGGCGGCGCGGCCCACGTCCGGCCGTCCGGCCGCGGCCGGCGGTCTGCTCGTCGGCGACCGCGAGGCAGACCTCCGGCGTCGCCGGCGGCCAGCCAGGCGCGGACGACGTCGTTCGTGGAGCCGACGCGCGCGAAGCGCTCGCGGCGGGCGAGGAACGGCGACGCTCGCGACCGAGCCGGCTCAGCCCGGCCCTGCCGGCCGGCGCGTGCCGGACGTGCCGCGTCGACCGCGTCCGGCCGCTCGAGCTCGAACGCCGCGTGGAGCGCGCGAACGGCGGTCTCGACGTCGTCCTCGGCGATGATGCAGGTGATCCGGATCTCCGACGTCGAGATCATCTCGATGTTCACGCCGGCGTCGGCCAGCGCCCCGAACATCCGCGCGGCGTAGCCCGGCGCGTTGTGGATGCCCGGCGCCGACGATCGAGACCTTGGCGACCGACGAGTCGGTCGTCATCTCGCGGAAGCCGAGCTCGCGGACGATCGGCTCGAGGATCCGCTTGGCCCTGGCGAGCTCGACGCGGGGGACCGTGAAGCTCAGGTCGGTCGCGCCGCCGTGGCCGACGTTCTGGACGATCATGTCGACGTTGATCCCGGCGTCGGCGAGCGGCGCGAAGATCGAATGCGGCGACGCCCGGCCGGTCCGGGACCGTCGACGAGGGTGATCTTCGCGACGTTCCGGTCGTGGGCGAGGCCGCGGACCTTGTTGCGCTGCTCCACGAGCGGGTCCTCCTTGATCAGCGTTCCGGGCGCGTCCTCGAACGAGCTGAGGACCTCGATGACGACGTCGTTGACCCAGCCGAGCTCGACCGCCCGGGTCTGCATGACCTGGGCGCCCTGGTGGGCGAGCTCGAGCATCTCCTCGTAGCCGATGACCGGCAGCTGCCGGGCGTCGGCGACGATCCGCGGGTCGGCGGTGTAGATGCCCCGGACGTCGGTGAAGATCTGGCAGCGGTCGGCGCCGAGGCGGGCGGCCAGGGCGACGGCAGTCGTGTCGGAGCCGCCCCGGCCGAGGGTCGTGGTCTCGGCCGTGCTCGCGTCGTCGGCCCGCTCTGGCCCTGGAAGCCGGCCACGATCACGACCTTGCCGCCGTCGAGCTCCGCGCGGACGCGGCCGCGGTCGACGGCCGCGATCCGGGCCTTGCCGTAGCGGCCGTCGGTCGTGATGCCGGCCTGGGCGCCGGTCAGGCTGATCGCCGGGACGCCGAGCGCGTGGAGGGCCATCGACACGAGCGTCGCGCTCTGGTGCTCGCCGGTCGCGAGGAGCATGTCGAGCTCGCGCGGAGTCGGGCTCGTCGGTGATCGCGGCGGCCAGGGCGAGCAGCTCGTCGGTCGTGTCGCCCATCGCGGAGACCACGACGACGAGCTGCGCGCCGGCTGCTCGCTCGCGAGCGATCCGCCGGGCCACGCGCCGGATCCGGTCCGCCTCGGCGACCGACGAGCCGCCGAACTTCTGGACGACGAGGGGGGCTGCCATCGGGCGGGATTGTATCAGCGGGTTTCCCGTGCTCAGAGCGGAGGGTTGTCCCCCGGTTGTATCGTGGCCCGGTATACCGCGACTCGATAGAGGTTCTAAGGTGTCCGCCAGAGCGCTGATCGTCAAGGGCCAGGTCGGAATCGCTCGACCGCCACAGGAGGTCTACGACGTCCTGGCCGATCCGACGGCGTGGTTCGCGCTCGATGCCGCCCTGGTCGACGTCACGCCTCGTGCTGCTTGACCCACGGCATGATCGGGACGATGCGTCGCCGCGCGGGCCTGGGCCTTACCGTGACGACGGCCTGGGAGAACATTGAGCTGACTCCCGGCGCCTCGATCGAGAAACTCATCACGGGATTTGGCTACGAGCTGCGCGAGAAGGTCACGCTCACGGCTGATCCGCTTGGCACCCAGGTGGCGGTCGTGGATGAGCTCATCCCGACCTCGCTCGTCGGACGGGCGATGGTCGCCATGTCCCGCAGGTTCCTCCAGCGCGATCTGGGCGCTCGGTTCGACGCGGCTGAAGGAAACCGTCGAGGCGTCGTCTGCGACGAAGAGCTGACCTGACGCAGTGGAGGGCCGGCCGTTGAGTTCCCGGTTCCGGACGGGCTCCTACGCGTTGACGCCGATCGCCGAGACCGGTGGCCGGTTCACCGACTTCATGCCCTATGTGGCCTCGATCAACGACCGCGGCGACGTGGCGTTCCAGGCGAACCTGAGCGGCGGCGGCGTCCGGCGTGTACGTGGGAAGTGGCGGTCCTCTCTCGACGATCGTCGAGACCGACGCCGGTCCGTTGGCCAACGTCTGCAGCCACCCGGATCTCAACTGGGACGGGTCTGCCTGCTTCTACGCCACCTTGAGGTCGGGCGCTCGCGCGCTCATCCTGGTGCGCGGCGGCCAGGTGTTGACGATTGCCGAGAACGCGGGCCCGTTGGGACCCACCATGAACGACAGCGGCATCGTGGCCTTTCGAGCAGAGTCCGAGGTTCGGGCGGGCATCTTCACTGGCGACGAGGGCGGAATCCATGCCATCGCCGAGACGGGCGACGACTTCAGCGCCTTTCATGGCCTCCCGGTGATCAACGGCGGCGGCGCGGTAGTCTTCTGGGCCGACCGCACCACCGGTGGCCAGGGGATCTACGTGGGCGACGGCGGTCCTCTCGCTCGAGTCGTGGAGACCGACGAGGTATTTGGCGGACTCGGCCAGTTCCCGATCATGAACGATGCCGGAACGGTGGCGTTCTGCGCGACGCTCCACGACGGACGATCGGGGATGTTCATGGCGTCGGCGGGTGAGATCGTGGCGGTCCTCGATTCGAGCGGCTCATTCGAGAGCTTCCGGGGCGTGCTGCTCGACGAAGCCGGACGACTCGTCTTCTACGCGACGCCGCGCGGCGGGGAGCTCGGCGTGTTCACCGGTCCCGACCCGGCGACCGACTGCCTCATCCAGCTCGGTGCGCCGCTCCTTGGCTCCACGCTCGTCGACTTCGCCCTCAATCCGGTCTCGGTCAACAACGCCGGCCAGGTCGCGATCCGGGTCAAGCTGGCGACCGGCCTGCAGCTGGTCCTCCGTGCCGATCCAGACGATCGTCGCGACGTATCCTGAGCGCCTGGAGGGACTGCCCGGATGTGCTTCGATTTCGATAGCCGGCCGCCGATCGCGCCGATCGCGGGCGGGGCGATGGATCACGAGGACCTGGTCCTGACCGCGCCCGACGGCAACCAGCTCGCCGCGTTCCGGGCCCGGGCGAGCGCCCCGACCGGCGCCGGGATCGTGATCCTGCCCGACGTCCGCGGGCTGCACCCCTACTACGAGGAGCTCGCCCTGCGCTTCGCCGAGGCCGGCGTGGACGCCGTGGCGATCGACTACTTCGGGCGGACGGCAGGCGCCGAGCGACGCGGTGGCCGACTTCCAGTACATGCCGCACGTCGCCCAGATGACCTACGAGGGGACGATCGCGGACGTCCAGGCCGCCGCGACCGCGCTCCGCGAGGGAGGCCGGGTCGTCGCCCTGTTCACGGTCGGGTTCTGCATGGGCGGCCGGCTGGCGTTCCTCAGCACGACGTTCGACATCGGGCCGTCCGGCGCGATCGGCTTCTACGGCTGGCCGACCGGCGTCCGAACGAGCTCGCCCGCGCCGGTCGACGTGGCGGCCGAGATGCAGGCCCCGATCCTGGGCATCTTCGGTGGCGCCGACGAGGGGATCACGCCCGACGTCGTCGCCGAGTTCGAGCACGCGCTCGTCGGAGCGGGCGTCCAGCACGAGCTGGTCAGCTACCCGGGCGCGCCGCACAGCTTCTTCGACCGCAAGGCCGAGGACTTCACCGAGGCTTCCACGAACGCCTGGCGGCGGACCCTGAAGTTCATCCGGGCGACACACCCCGACCGGGTGAGCCGTGGCGCCCGACCCAGGTCCGACCGCCGAGCCCGAATGCGGCACCCGGCTCGCGAGCGCTGGCAGACGCCGCTCGACAGCCGGCTCATGCAGGCGCTCGTGTCCGAGTGCTGGCGAGCCGACTTCCCGCGCCAGCACCTCCACGCCGGTGACGTCGACTGGTGGTCGGTCCACGCGCATGGACGGACTCCCGGACTCGACGAGCGGATCCGGCTCTGGTTCGCCGGCGAGCCGGACGCCACCGAGCTGATCGGCTTCGCCTGGTATGGCCCGCCGAACGAGGCCGACCTGATCGTGGCGCCAGCGGCCCGCGGACCGGTCGTGATCGGCTCGATGATCGACTGGGTGGCGAGCCAGGTCCCGCGGTTCGGGTCGGTCCCGACAACGAGACTCGGCGGGCTCGATGTCGACGTCGTCGAGGCCGCGCCGGCGAACGACGCCGGGCCGGCGGGCAACGGACCCGCTACGCCGGTGCTCAGCCCGCGGGTCTGGACGGTCGCGGAGGACGAGGCGAGCGTTCGGGCCCAGGTCGAGCTTGGACTCGTTCGAGGGCCGGAGCCGGGCTTCGTCCACCTGACCGGCCGGCTCGATCGAGCCCTCGACCTCGCCGCCCCGGACCTGCCGCACGGGTACGACCTCGGGACGATCGAGACCGACGCGGACGTCGCCGCCCGGGTCGACGCCGGGCATGCCGCCTTCCCGGGCTCGACGATGACCGTCGAGAAGTACCGCTTCTGCCGGACGACGCCGCTCTATCGGCCGGCCCTCGACACGATCGTGCGTGGCGCCGGACGGCAGCGTTGTCGCGTTCGCGCTGGGCTGGCTCGATCCGCTGACCGGCGGCTCGAGCTCGAGCCGGTCGGGGTCCACCCCGACCACCAGCGCCGGGGGCTCGGCCGGGCCGTCTGCCGGGCCGCCCTCCGGGCCGGCGCGTCGCTCGGGCGGCAGGAGGTCGTCATCGCGGCCGAGCGGCGAACCCGGCGGCGGTCGGCCTCTACGCCTCGCTCGGCCTGCGGCGGGCCGATCGTCGCCTGCCGGCGTCGTCGGCCTGGAGCCGACCCGTCGGTCAGCGCCTGAAGGTGGCCAGGCCGACCAGGATCGCCGATCACGCCGAGGACGACGAACGATCGGGAACCGCCCGGGGATCCATGAATCGGCCGTGTGGACGAGGTTCGAGAACGCGTTGCTGACCACGTTACCGATGTTCGTGATCGGCGCTGGCCGATCGACTGACCGATCCCGTTGACGAAGTCGCCCATGGCCGCAGTGTCGGCCCACGCGTCGAGCCCGTGGAGCGTGGCCATGCACGATTCTGGTGACATCCGGTGTCCCGGCCGGCAGGCCCGTCCGGCGCCTGTGGGCCCCGTAATTGGCCTCGGACGCGGATCAGGCGCGGTGGACGACCTTCGCGCCGGCGTTGCGCGGGCGTCACGACCGTCGCCTGCCCGGGCAGGTCCGTGTCGGCCGCGACGGCCGAGAACGCGGCCTCGATCCGGGCGACCGCGGCGACCGTGTCGGTGAAGGCGATGACCGCCGAGCCCGACCCGGACAGGCAGGCGCCGAGCGCGCCGGCCTCCCGGGCGGCCTCGACGAGGCGGCGGCAGCTGCGGGTAGACCTTCGACCGGTACGGCTCGTGGAGCCGGTCGATCGTGAGGTAGCGCAGGAGGTCGATCCGGCGGCCGGCCATCCCGGCGACGCCGAGCGCGACCCGGGCCAGGTTGGTCGCCGCATCCTCGAACGGGACCGTCTTCGGCAGCGCCGCGCGCATCGTCGCCGGTCTGGCAGCCGGAGCTCCGGGATGAACAGGACGCAGCGCAGGTCGCGCGGGACGTCGAACCGGAGCGCCTCGACCGTGCCGTCGAGCGCGGCGCTGGCGACGAACCCGCCGAGCAGGGCCGCGCCCGACATTGTCGGGATGGCCCTCGATCGCCGTCGCCATGCGGAGCATGTCGGCCGGGGCGAGGTTGCCGTCGGCCAGGGCGTTGGCCGCGACGACCCCGGCGACCGTCGCCGCGGCCGACGAGCCAAGGCCGCGCACAGCGGGATCCGGTTGCGCATCGAGATCCGCCAGCCGACGCCCTCGGGGATCTCGCCGCGGAGGGTGACCAGGGTCGACTCGAGGCTCTGGACGAACCGGTTGTCGCGGTCCTCGGTGAGCTCGTCGACGCCCTCGCCGTCGATCTCGAGCTCGATCTCGCCGCGGCTCCAGCTGCGGACCTCGACCTCGATCCGGTCGGTCAGGTCGAGCGCCAGGCCGAGGCAGTCGTAGCCGGCGCCGAGGTTCGCGCTCGTCGCCGGGACCTCGACGGCGATCCGCCGCCCGTCCAGCTCCGCCAGCCAGTTCGCGACCACGCCTGCCTCCTGCCTGCGCCCGCTACCAGCCGAGCGCGGCGATGACCGCCTCGGTCGTCGCTTCCGCCTCGAGCATCGCGCCGACCTGGGCCTCGGCCGTGTGCGGGTCCTTGAGCCCGCTGCCGGTCAGCACGCACACGATCGTCGCATCGGCTGGGACGCCGAGCCGGCCCGTCGCCGACGAGCCGGCGGATGCCGGCGACGCCGGCCGCCGACGACGGCTCGCAGAACACGCCCTCGAGCCGGGCGAGGTCGCGATAGGCGGCCAGGATCTCGTCGTCGGTCACCGCCTCGATCCGGCCGCCCAATTCGTCGCGGGCGGCCGTCGCCTTGGTCCAGCTGGCCGGGTCGCCGATCCGGATCGCCGTCGCCACCGTCTCGGGCTCGGCCACCGGGTGACCGAGCACGATCGGCGCCGCGCCGGCGGCCTGGAAGCCGTACATCCGGGGCAGGCCCGCGGTCAGCCCGGCCGTCGCGGTAGTCGCGGAAGCCGGCCCAGTAGGCGCTGATGTTGCCGGCGTTGCCGACCGGGATCGCGAGGACGTCGGGGGCCCGGCCGAGGTCGTCGCAGACCTCGAACGCCGCGGTCTTCTGGCCGGCCAGCCGATCCGGGTTGATCGAGTTCACGAGGGTGATCGGGTGGTCGTCGCGGGCGGCGAGCTCGCGGACGATCCGGAGCGCCGCGTCGAAGTTGCCGTCGACCGCGACGACCCGCGCCCCGGCGATCAGCGCCTGGAGGAGCTTGCCCATCGCGATCTGGCCGCGGGGCAGGACGACGACGACCTCGAGGCCGGCCGCGGCACCGTAGGCCGCCGCCGAGGCCGACGTGTTGCCGGTCGAGGCGCAGGCGATCGAGCGCGGCGCCGGACTCGACCGCCCGGCTCACGGCCACGACCATCCCGCGGTCCTTGAAGCTCCCGGTCGGGTTAGCGCCCTCGACCTTGAGGTAGAGGTTCGCCAGGCCGAGCTCGGCGCCGAGCCGCCGAGCGTGGACGAGCGGCGTGAACCCCTCGCCGAGCGTCAACGCGGGCGTCGCTCGGCTGACCGGGAGGAACCGGCGGTAGCGCTCGACGAGGGTCGGGCGGCTGAGCCATCGTCGTCGCGTTCACGCGTCGACCGGGTAGAGGGTGGCCTCGATGCCGGCTGCGGCGAGGCCGGCCCGGAGCTCGTCGAGCGGGCCGGCGGCGGCGATGAACCCGCCGCCCTGCGCCGTCTCGATCTCGACCTGGTCGCGGACGAGCTGCTCGGGGAGCGTCGTCGCGAAGAAGCGTCGGCGCCGGCGTGCCATCGGTCGCCGGCGCGCTCGGGTCGATGCCGGGATCGGCCCGGTCGCAGCGGGCAGGCCGGCCCAGCGTGCTCGCCCGCTCGGCGGGCGAGCGCGATGAGGTCGCCGAGGACGGCGCTGCTCGTCGCCGGCCCGCCGGCGCCCGGCCCGCGAAGGCGACGCGACCGATCGGCTGGCCGTCGATCTCGATCCGGTTCTGGACGCCGCCGGTCCGGCCGAGCGGGCTGTCGGCGGGGACGTGCCGTCGGGAGGACGCTCGCCGCGATCGACGCCATCCGTCGAGCCGGCGGGCGGACGGCCAGCAGCTTGATCGTCAGGCCGACGGCGGCCGCGGCCTTGAGCTCGTCGAGGCGTGACGCCCGGTGATCCCCGGGCGCCCGTCCCCGTCGACGGTCGGCGGGCCGCGGCTCGATCGAGCCGGGTTCGAGCCAGGACCCGAACGCGAGCCGGGCCAGGATCGCGAGCTTGTTGACGGCGTCGTCGCCCTCGACGTCGCCGCTCGGGTCGGCCTCTGCGTAGCCGGCCGACTGGGCCTCCGCGAGGACGTCGGCGTAGGCCCGGCCGCGGCTCGCCATCCCGATCAGGATGTGGTTCGTCGTGCCGTTGACGATCCCCGCGGACGCGGTCGATCCGGTCCGCGGCGAGCTCGGCGGCGAGCGGGCCGAGGACCGGTGTCCCGCCGCCGACCGCAGCCTCGAACCGGAACGCGGCACCGGTCCGCCGGGCGATCGCCTCGAGCGCCGGGCCGTGATGGGCGACGACGTGCTTGTTCGCGCTGACGACCGGCTTGCCGGCGCCGAGCGCGGCCGCGGTCAGCGTCCGGGCGGGCTCGTCGCCGCCCATCAGCTCGACGACCACGTCGACCTCGGGCGAGGCGACCAGGTGGGCCGGCGCGTCGGTCAGCAGGTCGGCCGGGACGCCGCGCGCGCGAGCCCGGTCGAGGTCGCGGACGGCCACGCCGACGAGGATCAACGGCGACCCCGTCCGCCGGCGCCAAGCCGCTCGGGGAACGCCTCGAACGCGCGGATGACCTCGAGCCCAACGGTCCCGGCGCCGAGCACGGCGACGCGCAACGGGGCACGGCTCATCGGGGTCCCACGAGCGAGGCTGGACATCGGCCGAATGGTAGCGGACGCGCCTCGTCCGGAGCGGTCGAGCGCGCGCTCCCGGTCCGCTACACTCGCGGACGATGACGACCGAGCTCGCCCCCGCGCCGGCGCCGATCGCCGCGGCCGCGGCCCGGCCGCGGATCTTCAGCGGGATCCAGCCGTCGGGGATCGTCCACCTCGGCAACGACCTCGGCGCGATCCGGAACTACGTCAGGCTCCAGTTCGAGTACGAGGCGATCTACTGCATCGTCGACTACCACGCGCTGACGAGCACCCACGACCCGGAGCTCCTCCGCACCCGGACCCGCGAGATGGCGGCCTCGCTGCTGGCCCTCGGGCTCGATCCCGAGCACTGCACGCTGTTCGTCCAGAGCCACCGGCCCGAGCACACCGAGCTGGCCTGGCTGCTGTGCACGGTGACCCCGGTGAGCTGGCTCGAGCGGACGCCGACCTACAAGGAGAAGAAGCAGCTCCAGCCCGACGACATCAACCACGGGCTGCTGACCTACCCGGTCCTCCAGGCGGCCGACATCGTCATCTACAAGGCGTCGCTCGTGCCGGTCGGGCGGGACCAGGCGGCCCACCTCGAGCTGTCGCGCGAGATCGTCCGGGCGTTCAACGCGCGCTACGGCGACGACGTTCCCCGAGCCGAAGGCGGTGTTCACCGAGGCCCCGATCGTGCTGGGCACCGACGGGGTCAAGAAGATGAGCAAGTCGGTCGGCAACACGATCGACATCTTCGCCGAGCCGGACGTCGTCCGGAAGCCAGGTCATGTCGATGGTCACCGACACGAAGCGGATCCTGCGGACCGACCCGGGCCGGCCCGAGGTCTGCAACGTCTGCCAGCTCCACCGCTTCTTCGGCGACGACTACGAGGAGATCTGGGACGGCGAGCGGACCGCGCGGACCGGCTGCGTCGACACGAAGAAGCTGCTCGCCGACCGGATCATCGCCCACTACGCGGAGCCGCGCGAGCGATACGCCGAGCTCATGGCCGACCCGGACCGGGTCGACGAGATCCTGGCCGACGGCGCCGAGCGGCTCCGGCCAAGGCCGAGGCGACGATGGCCGAGGTTCGCGAGCGGATGGGCCTGCGATGAGCGACGGCGAGCCGACGAGGAGCGAGGCCGGCCGGACGAGCTCGTCGCCGAGCGGCACGCCACTGCCGCTCACCCGGCGCCAGACCCGGCTGTTCGAGCATCCTCCTGATCCTCGCGACCGTCGGCCTCGGGATCGTCGTGATCGGGATGGTCGGCAAGATCTTCTTCGACTTCGGCGACGTGATCCTCGAGTTCTTCCTGGCCTGGCTGATCGCGTTCGTCCTCAGCCCGATCGTCCGCTGGATGATCGCCCACGTCCCGCGCCTGCCGCGGGTGGCGGCCGTGGTGATCGTCTACCTGCTGCTGTTCACCGGCATGGTCGCGGTCATCGTGTTCATCGCCCAGACCCTGGCCACCGGGATCTCCGAGTTCATCGACTACCTGCCGCAGCTGTCGGCCGACCTGCCCCGGCATCCTCGCCCCGCTCCAGTCGTGGCTCAACCAGCTCGGCTTCGGCCAGGTCGACCTCGTCAGTCACGGCCGAGCAGGTCCTGGCCAGACGATCAAGCGACTCGGCTTCGGACGCTCGTCGGGCCGCTCCAGTCGATCGCGGTGGCCAGCCTCGGGGCGATCGGGACGACGCTCATCGTCGTCATCCTGTCGGTCTACATCCTGGTCGACCAGGAGCGGATCCAGGCGTTCATCAACCGGCTCGTCCCGCCCGTCCAGCGCGACGACGCGCGGCTGCTCGAGACGTCGGTATCGCGCTCGTTCGGTGGCTTCCTCCGCGGCCAGGCGGCGATCGGCTTCGCCTACGCCGCGATCGCCCTCGCCACGAGCGCGATCCTCGGGCTCGACTTCATCGCGGTCACGACCGCCCTGTCCGGGCTGCTCATGGCGATCCCGTTCTTCGGGCCGTTCGTGTCGTGGGCGCCGCCGGTGATCGTGGCCGTGTTCACCGATCCGGGCCTGATCCTGCCGACGCTCGTGATCATGATGGTCGGCTGGTTCGTCGTGATGAACATCCTCCAGCCGCGACTCATGGCCGACGCCGTCGGGCTCCACCCGATCGTCGTCCTCGCCTCGGTCATCATCGGCGCCAAGGTCGCCGGGGTCGCCGGCGCGATCTTCGGCATCCCGATCGCGGCCGTGCTGTCGTCGCTGTTCTTCCACTACCTCGAGATCTTCGGCGAGGAGCGGACCGTGACCGCCCGGGCGGCGCGGCGGGTCGAGAGCCGCGAGAGGCGGCCTGTCCGCGTGCCACGCGAGCCGAGCCCGGGGGTCGACGCCGACGTGGAGGAGACCGGCCCGGCCTAGCCTCGGCGGACGCGCTCGGCCCGTTTAGCGCTCCGGCAACCCAGTCGAGGTCCAGCGGGACCACTTCCGGCGGTCGGCCAGGATCTCCCGGGCGGCGTTCTGGCCCGGCTGGCCCGTGATCCCGCCGCCCGGGTGCGCGCCGGAGCCGGCCAGGTACAGCCCGTCGACGGGCAGCCGGTAGCGGGCGTGGCCGAACAGCGGCCGCCACAGGTAGAAGCTGTCGAGGGCCGGCTCGGCATGGAGCGGGTGCCCGCCGGTCAGGCCGTACTCGCGCTCGAGGTCGAGCGGGCTCAGGACGTGCCGGGCGGTGACGAGCGCGCCGATCCCGGGCGCGTAGGCCTCGAGGGTTCGGAGCGCCAGGTCGGCGAGCTCGTCCCGGCGGGCGTCCCACGACCCGTCGCGCAGTGCGTACGGGGCGTACTGGAGGTGGACGCTCATGACCTGGGTCCCGGCCGGAGCCCCGGCGACGAGGCCGGGATCGACGAGCGACGGGATCGTCGCCTCGAGGTACGGGGCCTCGCTCAGCTGGCCGTACTTCGCGGCGTCGAACGCCCGCTCCAGGTAGTCGATGCCCGGGGCGATGACGATCCGGCCCCGGAGCCGGCGCTCGGCCTCGGGCCCGCTGCCGGCGGCCGTGAAGCGGGGCAGCGCTCGCAGCGCGAGGCTGACCGTCGCGACCGTCCCGGGCGTCCGGATGTTGCCCGCCCGCCAGCGCATCCCGGGCCCGACGACGACCGGGTCGAGCATGGTCGTCAGGACGCGTTTCGGATCGGCGCCGGCCACGACGATCCGCGCGCCGATCTGCTCCCCCGAGGCGAGCCGGACGCCGGTCGCCCGCCCGTCGCTGGTGTCGATCTCGACGACCTCGGCGCTCGTCCGGATCTCGCCGCCGGCAGCCCGGACCGCCGCCGCGAGCGCGGTTGACAGGGCTCCGGGGCCGCCCCGCGCGTAGATCGTCTGACCGGCCGCGCCGCCGTCGTTGCCCGCCGAGTCGTTGAGGAAGACCGCCGCCGTCCCGGCCGACCACGGTCCCATCGCGGTGCCATGGATCCCGCGGGCCGCGAGGGCGCCCCGGAGCGCGTCTGTCTCGAAGGGCTCGGCCACGAGATCGGCGATCGCCATCGGCAGGACCCGCAGGACCGACCGGGCATCGCCCTTGCCGAGGCCGCGGAACGTGCGGCCGAGCCGCAGTCCGGCCAGGGCGTCACCGACACCTGGCGACTTGACGTCCGGCGGGGTCGAGGCATTCAGCTCGGCCAGGAAGCGGCCTATCGAGCGAACGAGCCGGTCGAAGTCGGCGTAGCGAGACGCGTCGCGCGTCGACCACTCGGCGAGCCCCGCGGTGGTGGCCGCCGGGTCGGACAGCAGGGTGATCGCCCGCCCATCGGGCTGCGGGGCGAAGACCCGGACGTCCGGGGCGACGAGCGACAGGCCGTGCGCCCTGAGGCCAAGCTCGCGCACGATCGACGGCCGGAGCCGGCCGACGGTCTGGGCCACCGCCGGCGCCCGGACGCCCGGGGCGAGCTCGAACGTGTCGGCGATCCCGCCGACGCGATCGCGGCGCTCGAGGACGAGGACCCGGACCCCGGCCCGGGCGAGGTAGGCGGCCGCGACCAGCCCGTTGTGGCCAGCGCCGACGACGATCGCGTCGTAGGCCGGGCCCGGGGTGACCGTTGCCGGCGCCGCCCGTTCCACGGTCGTCGTCATCGTCAGGCTGCCTTGCGGCCGCGAGCCTTGAGCACTTCCATCGCCGCGATCCGGCCATTGGCGCCCATGATCCCGCCGCCCGGGTGGGTCGACGAGCCACCGAGCCACAGGTCGCGGACCGGGCTCCGGAAGCGGGCGTAGCCGGGTACCGGGCGGTTGAAGAAGAGCTGCTCGAGGCTGAGCTCGCCCTGGAAGATGTTGCCCTCGGTCAGCCCGAACCGGCGCTCGATGTCGAGCGGGGTGAGGACCTGGCGGTGGAGGACGATGTCGCGGATGTTCGGGGCAACCTCGGCAATCCGGTCGATCACCGCGTCGCCGAACGCCTCGCGGTTGTCATCCCAGGTCCCGAGGCTCGGATCGAGCTTGTACGGCGCGTACTGGACGAAGCAGCTGATGACGTGCTTGCCGGGCGGCGCCATCGTCGGATCGACGAGGGTCGGGATGATCATGTCGATGTACGGCCGCTTCGACCAGCGCCCGTACTTCGCGTCGTCGTAGGCGCGCTCCATGTCGTCGACGCCGGCGCTGAAGCTGATCGCGCCGCGCAGGTGGTCACCCTCGCCCGGCAGGCAGCTGAAGTCGGGCAGCCGGTCGATCGCCAGGTTCACCTTGCCGGACGACCCACGGAACTTGAACCGACGGACTTCGTCCTCGAAGTCCGGGTTCGAGGGTTCCCGGCTCGAGGAGCCCGAGGTATGTCAGGCGGGCGTCGACCGAGCTGACAGCACCGATGTCGCCCGGATCTCCTCGCCGTCCTCTAGCGACCACCCCGACGGCCCGTCCGCCTTCGACGAGGATCCGCGCGACGGGGGCTTCGAGCCGGATCTCCGCGCCGAGGGCCCGCGCGGCGCTGCCGATCGCGTTCGACACGCCACCGGTCCCGCCACGGGGGATGCCCCAGGCCCGGAAGGCCCCGTCGATCTCGCCCATGTAGTGGTGGAGCAGGACATAGGCGGTGCCCGGGCTCTGGACGCCCTGGAACGTGCCGATGATCCCGGACGCGGACATCGTGGCGATCAGCGGGTCGGTCTCGAACCACTGGCGGAGGAAGTCCGTGGCGCTCATCGTCATGAGCTGGACGAACACCGCCTGCTGCTTCTCGGGCAGCTTCTGGAAGGCACGCAGGAGGCCGGTGAGCGGGGTCAGCGTGGCGGGGGTCGCGGCCGGTCAGGTCGGGCGGGACGATCCCCAGGATCGGCTTGATGAACTTCGCCATCTCGACCATGAGCTGGCCGTACTCCTCGTACGCCTCCGCGTCGCTCAGGCTCCAGCGACGGAGCTCGCGGATCGTCCGGCCGTGGTCGTTGACCCGCCACAGGTAGTCGTTCCTCGAGCGGCGTGAACGTCCCGTCGAGGGGCAGGATGTCGAGGCCGTGCTTGGGCAGGTCGAGCTCGCGGATGATCTCCGGGCGGAGCAGGCTCACGACGTAGCTCGCGACGCTGAACCGGAAGCCCGGGAAGATCTCCTCGGTCACCGCCGCCCCGCCGAGCAGGTGGCGCTTCTCGAGGACGACCGTCTTGAGCCCGGCGCGGGCGAGGTAGGCCGCGCTGACGAGACCGTTGTGGCCGCCGCCGATGACGATCGCGTCGTAGGTCGCGGCCACGTGCTCCTCCGTCGTTTGCGCCCGGGCGCGTCGTCCCCGCTATGCAGGTTGCATGGGGCCTATGCAGTCTAGTCGGTCCTCGGTGGCGTTGCCGGTCGGGTCCTGCCTCGAAGCCGGCTCCGACTCGTGCGTCCCACGCTCGAAGCCGCGTCCCCTCGCGGAGCGGGCTCCGACTTGTGCGTCCCACGCTCAAACCGGAGAACGAACGCCACATGGCGGAGCCTCGGGGCTCTCGAAGCCAGGGTTCTTGTACCGTGCCACGCTCAACCGGGCCTGGTTCCGCGATCGCCGACCGCCGGAGATCCGCCTCCTTCGCCCGTTTGAGCGTCCCATGCACGGGCGAGGCCGTGCCGACTCGCACACTCGGGGACCCGACTGGGTTTGCGGCGTGGTCACACTCGCCCGCGCCGTGGCCATCATTGAACGTTCCAGCTCCTCCAGTCATCGATAGGTGGAATGGATCCCACGATCGACGAGCCGATCCTCGAACCGGTGGCAGTCGAGCCCACGCCGACGGCACGAGCCGCCGCGTTCACGACGCTTGCGGAAGAAGAGATCGACGCCGCCTATCGTCTGGCGACCCTCATCCTGCGCGATGCGGTCGAGGCCGAGGATGCCGTCCACGACGCGTTCGTCACGGCCTGGCGCAACTGGGCCAGCCTGCGCGACCCAGCCCGGTTCGACGCCTGGTTCGGACGGATCCTCCTGAATGTCTGCCGGATGCGATTGCGTGCCCGGCGACGGCAGGGCGGCCTCGTCGACATCAGCACGGTCCTTGGGGCCAGCAGTCGGGACCCGGACCCGGCCGTCGTCGCAGGGCAACGCGATGCAATCGAGCGCGGCTTCAGTCGCCTGAGCCCGGATCACCGGATCGTTGTCGCCGACGCCACTCCTGCCTCCATCGCGCTCGACGACACGCCGTGTGCGGGACCTGGCCTCGATCGGATCGACGCGGGCGCCAGTGCGCTCCTCTGGTCGCCCGCTGGAGACCGGATTGCAGCGGTCTGCAGTAGCGCTGTGACTGTCTACAAGACTCTCGATCGCTCGGCGCACACGATCTCCGTGCCGAAGGGGACGCTGATCGTCAGCGCGGCCTGGTCAGCGAGCCCCTACCACGTGATCGTGGCGACCGCCAAAGCCGGAGCATCGCAGCTCGGACCGCTGACCGTCCTGTCACTGGGCGCGGACAGCGGGCCTCGCAGGTCCTTGCATCATCGCAGCTGTCCGTCGAGTGGGTGCTCCCCGGCACCCCCGATGGCTTCTCGCCTGACGGTCATTGGCTGGTCGTCGACGGGGGCCTGCCCGAATCCGTGCCCGGAGCGGACTTCCAGGACCAGCTCTACGTTGTCGATCTGCAGTCGGGAGCAACTCGGCCACTCGCTCCACCGAGCGCATTGCTCGGGAGCTTCATCGGGTGGATGCCGGACAGCAGCGGGGCGGTATTCAGCGGCAGCTTCTCTGCCGAGGACGTTTCGGGTGTCAGGCACTCGTTCGTCCAGGTTGCCCCGGGCGACTTGGCCCGGACGACCATGGGGTCGCTTCCCGAATCCTCATACGGGTCGGTCCTGCTGTGGCGCCCGACGGGGGTTCCCTGAGCTTCGACTTGGCGTGGGTCCGCCCGTGTGCCATCCAGTCTGAATAGGTTTCCTGCATACTCGGGCGGTCGCACCAGTGGAGGCACCTTGAGCGTCGGGACCGCGTTCCATCCCCGGACCGAGCCGCACAACCGGAAGATGCAGTGGCGGGAGTGGTCGGGCTACTTCGCGGCCAGCGTCTATGCCGACTTCCACGACATCGAATACAACGCGATCCGGGAGCAGGCCGCGCTGATCGACGTCAGCCCGCTCTACAAGTACGAGGTGCGCGGTCGCGACGCCCTGCAGCTCGTCGACCGGGTGATCACCCGGGACGCGACGAAGCTCAAGGACGGCGCGGTCTACTACACCCCGTGGTGCGACGAGGACGGCAAGGTCGTCGACGACGGCACGATCCACCGGCTGGCCGCGGACCGCTACCGCTGGACGGCCGCCGACCCGCAGTACCGCTGGCTGACGATGAACGCGAGCGGGCTCGACGTCGAGATCGCCGACGTCAGCGAGACGCTCGCCGCGGTCGCCCTCCAGGGTCCGTGGAGCCGGGCGGTCCTCGAGGCCGCCGCTGGCGAGCCGTTCGCCGACCTGCGCTACTTCCGGCGTCGCCCGGCCACGGTCGCCGGGACCGCGATCGACGTCAGCCGGACGGGCTACACGGGCGATCTCGGCTACGAGCTGTGGATCCCGGCCGACCGGGCGGTCGACGTCTGGGATGCCGCTGGTCGCGGCGGGCAAGCCGTACGGCATCCGCCCGGCCGGGATGATCGCGCTCGACGTCGTCCGGCTCGAGGCTGGCCTGATCCTGCTCGAGGTCGACTACACGAGCGCCCGTCATGCGATGAACGCGGACCAGGCCTATTCGCCGTACGAGATCGGGCTCGGCCGGCTCGTCGACCTCGGCAAGGGCGAGTTCGTCGGCAAGCGCGCCCTGGCCGCCGAGCACGGCCGCGGCGGACCAGCCCGCCGTCTGGTCGGGATCGAGCTGACCTGGGACGACATCGTGGCGCTGTACGACGCGCACGGACTGCCGCCGGCCGCCCCGGCGATGGTCTCGCGCGCGCAGACGCCCCTGTTCGACGCCGGTGGCGGGCGCCAGATCGGCCGGGTCACGAGCCTCGGCTGGAGTCCGATCCTCAAGAAGCCGATCGCGCTGGCCTCGGTGCCGGCCAGCCATGAGCCGGTCGGCTCGAAGCTGTCGGTCGAGTGGACCGTGGAGGGTCGGCGGGGCCGGGTGGGGGCGACGGTCGTCGAGCTCCCGTTCCTCGACCTGGAGCGCAAGCGGACCTGACCCGGCCGCGAGCGGCTCAGGCGATCGAGGTCCAGCGCCTCAGCGGAAGAACTCGCGCAGGTCGTTCGCCGAGCACGAGTGGTTCAGGCAGCCGAGACCCCAGGCGTTCTCGATGGTCCGGAGCAGCGAGTAGTGGGTATGCCGCTTGGCCGAGTGGTAACCCTTCTTGACGGTTGGCCCGATGACCACCGTGGCGATCCGACCGCCGCCACCGAGGTTGCTCGACCCTTCGTCCCAGATCAGGAACAGGGCGCTGCCCTTCATCGCCGGGCTCTTGAGGAGCTTCGGGATGAACGTGCTCAGGAACGCGTCGCCGGTCGCCGTCGAGCAGTCGTGCATCGAGTTGCACATGTTCGGGACGATCAGCTCGAACCGCGCGGCCGACGGGCTGAAGTGGCTGAAGTTGCTGATCCTGGCGCACCGGCTCGCGCGCCGGGTGATGCTCTTGAAGCTGATCGCCGGCTCGTGCTTGCGAGCGTAGGTGCCGGATCCGTCGGGGCCTCCGCTGGCGGTGGCGCCCTTGTAGCAGCCGAGCGGCACGTTCTGGGCGAACACTCGCCAGCTGATGCCGTGGGCGGCCAACTGGTCGGCGAGGTTGCGCCGGGCCAGGTCGTGGACGCCATTGCTCGTCACGCCCTGGGTCGAGCCGCTGAACAGCGCGATGTAGTTCGGCTGTGACGGGTGGGTGGTGGCCCGGTAGTTGGTGGCCAGGCCGTAGCGGGCGATGAGCCGGTTGATGTACGGCGCGTCCGAGCTCCCGACGATGGTCCCGTACTCTCGGTTCTCCATCACGATCACGTAGATGTGGCGGAAGTTCGGGACCGCCGCGGCCGCGACGAGGGCCGGCGCCGGGTTGGCCGGTGAGGCCGCGACGAGCGCCGGATCCGGCGGCGTCGTGGGCTCGATCGACGGACTCGCGAAGTCGGTCGCCGTGGCGACGACGGCCGGCGACGACGCCGCCCCCGCGATCGGCGTCGACGGCGCCTGGAGCCCGACATACACGGCTCCGCCGAGGATCGCGACGATGAGCGCGGCGATCGACAGGCGTCCGAGGGTGGCGTGTGTCGGGAAGCGAACGCTCAAGGTTCCGGCCTGCATTGGATTGGTGGTCGCGTCGAGGCTACTCCTGCCCCGTCCAACCCGCCACGATCGCCAGCCGACGAGTCTGGACCGCGAGCGGGCGGGACGGCAACCTCGGGACGCCGTCCGGCGACTATGCTCGTCGGACCGCATCCACTGGAGGGTTGTGCCCCGATGATCGACTACGCCCCGCTCGATCGCTACGTCGACGAGCGGATGCCGGCCTGGACCGACGAGCTCGCGGCATTCTGCCGGTTCCGCTCGGAGCAGGGCGACCGCGACGGGCTGCGCGGCGCGGCCGACTGGATCGCCGAGCGGCTCCGACGGCTCGGGGCCACGGTCGACGTCGTCGAGCTGCCCGGCAGGCCGGACGTCCCATCGCTCGTCGTCGGCGAGATCGGGGCCGGTCCGCGCACGCTCAACGCGGTCCAGCACTACGACGTCCAGCCGGCCGTCCCGCTCGAGCTGTGGACGACGCCGCCCTATGAGCCGGCGGTCCGCGACGGACGCCTGTTCGCCCGCGGCGCGACCGACAACAAGGGCGAGCTCATGCCCCGGATCTGGGCGGTCGAAGCCTACCTGGCGACGATCGGACCGCTCCCCTGCCGGGTCCGCTTCCTCGTCGAAGGCGAGGAGGAGTACGGCAGTGAGCACCTCGACGAGCTGCTCGACCTGCGCCCGGGAATTCGGCGCGTCGAGGGAGCCCTGATCGAGGGCGGCGGGGTCGACCTGTCCGGTCGGCCGGAGATCGTCGGGGGCGTCCGCGGGATGGCCGTCGTCGAGCTCGTCTGCCGGACGATCGCCTACGACGCCCACTCGAGCGCGGCGACCATCCTGCCGAGCGCACCGGTCCGCCTGGCCCAGGCGCTGGCCAGCATGTACGACGAGGACGGATTCCCGTCGGTGCCGGGGATCGACGCCGGGATCATCCCGCCGTCAGAAGCGCAGCTGGCAATCGTCGACAAGGTCCCGCTCGACGTCGTCGACGAGTTCCGCCAGGAGTTCGGGGTCACGCGACTGCTCGGTGGGCTCGACGGAGTCGACGCTCTGCATGCGCTGACGTTCGCCCCGACCCTCAACATCCAGGGGCTGTGGTCGGGCTTCATCGGGCCCGGCGACAAGACGATCACCCCGGCCGAGGCGCACGCCAGGCTCGACATCCGGATCGTCCCCGACCAGGAGCCCGAGACGGTGGTGGCGGCGATCAGGGCCCATCTCGCCGCTCTCGGCTTCGACGACATCGAGGTCATCGCCGAGCAGGGAGAGCGGCCCTACTGGACGCCTGCCGATCACCCGTTGCTCGATGCGGCGGCCCGCGTGTCCGAGGCGATCTTCGAGCTGCCGTCGGTCCGCTACGTGTCGATGCCCGGGACGGCGCCGATGTGGCAGGTCTGCGGTCGCGACCAAGTGCCGAGCACGAGCCTCGGCGGCGGCTCGGCCGATTGCCGCGCTCATGCCCCGAACGAGAACGTCCGCCTCGACTACGCGGGCAAGGCGGCGCAGCTCACCGCCCGCTTCCTCGACGAGTTCGCCGCGCTGCGGTAGGGCGGGAGCGTTTCGGCCTCACTCTTGACAGATGCACACCAGGCGGTCGTTCGTCACCATGAACGCGGTCCGCCGTTGTCACATGCCCGCCTGACGAACGCCTGACAAGGATTCGGCGGTTCCGAGCGCCAAGTCCGGACTTCAAACCACCAATCCGGTGACGAGTGCCCGCCTGAGTGTCATTTGGCAACCGGGCAAGGGGCGCGGCTCGGCCGCCAGGCTCGCGGCGCCGTCCGCCGTCAGTGGATGTGGCAGGCGAAGCTGAACGCTGCGGCCACGGCGGCTGGCGCGGCGGCGACGACCGCGACGTGGATTGCGTGGACCAGCCCGAAGCTCAGCAGCGCACCGATCCCGACGCCAGGCACCAGCCGTCGAACGTTCATCGTTCGAGAACTATCCGCCGGCGCGGGCAGCGTGGCAAGACCGGAGTCGCGGCGGCTCAGCCCAGCCGATGGTCGAGGAACGACTCGAGCCGCTCGAGCGCGATCGGCAGGTCGGCTCGGCCGAAGCCGAGTCGGAAGTGGTTGCCTGGGTGGTCGAACCGGGAGCCGGGCAGGAGCAGGACGCCCTCGGCCTCGACGAGCTCGGCGGCGAAGTCGTCGATCGAGATGCCGCCGAGGGTCAGCCGCGGGAAGCCGACCGAGCCGGCGCGCGGACGGACCCACGAGAACGCCGCCGACCGCGCGGCGAAGAACCGGTCGAGCCGCGGCAGGTTGGTGGCGACGATCTCGCGCGACCGGGCGAGGACAGCCTCCCGTGCTCGCAGGGCGACGATCCCGAGGATCTCGGCCGGTGCCGACGAGCAGATCGTGGTGTAGTCCTTGAACGCCGCGGCCCTGGCCAGGAGCTCCCGGTCGCGGGTCGCCAGCCAGCCGATCCGCAGCCCGGCCAGCGCGAACGACTTCGACAGGACCCCGAGCGAGACGCCCCGCTCGAGTGCGTCGGCACCGGCCGTCAACCGGTCGGCCTGGTCGAACTCGAGGAACCGGTAGACCTCGTCGGCGAGGAGATGGACGCCGGCCTCCGCACACAGCCCGGTCAGCGCTCGCCACTCGGCGTGGGTGGGCAGCATCCCGGTCGGGTTGTGCGGGGCGTTGACGATGACCAGCCGCGTCTCCGGCCGGAGGCTCGCTCGCAGCCGGTCGACGTCGAGCGCCCAGCCGCTGGCCTCGTACAGCTCGTGGAGCGTGACGTCGGCACCCGCCGCCCGGGCGACCTCGTACAGGCTCTGGTAGCCGGGCCAGGTGACGATCGCGTGGTCTCCGGGCCCGAGCATGACGTTGGCGAGGCAGAAGATCGCCTCCTCGGCGCCGGCGAACACGAGCACGTCGTCCGGCTCGACCGCCTCGTACAGCGCTGCGATCTCGCGGCGGAGGAGCGGGTGGCCGGTCGACTCCGTGTAGCCGAGCCGGAGCCCGTCCCACAGCGCCCGGGTCTCGTCGTCGGCGAGGCCGAGCAGCTCAGCCATCGGCCAGCCCTCGACGTCCGACGCGCACAGCAGGTGCTCGACTGCGAACTCCCAGCGGGCGAAGAAGCGTTCGAGCTCGAACTCGGCGATCCGCATCGCTCGATGATGGCGGACCGAGGAGGCCCCCGTCGCCTATCCTCGTACGATGGCTGGACCGATCGTGATCGTCGGGTCGCCGACGGCCCTCGGCGGGCACTTCGCGGGAATGGAGCGGACGCCCGGCGAGCTCCGCCGGCTCGGCCTCAAGGCCGCCCTCCGGGCGCGTCCCGGCCTCGCGACGGCCGACGCTGCGCGACGCCGGCGACGCCGACAATCGACCCCGGCTGGGCACCCGACGACGATCCGCGGGCGAAGAACCGCGAGCGGATCGTGGCCTACCTGCCACGGCTCGCCGGACTGGTTGCCGGGGAGCTCGGGCCGGCCGCGAGCGGCGACGCGTCTGCTGGCGCTCGGCGGCGACTGCACGACCCACGCCGGGGCGACTGGCCGGGCTCCGCCGCGCGCGGCCCGGGCAGCCGGCTCGGCCTCGCCTGGTTCGACGCCCACGGCGACTTCAACACGCCCGACACGACGCCGTCGGGCAACGTCTGGGGGATGCCGTTCGCGATGATCTGCGGCCGCGGCGAGCCCGACCTCGTGGCCGCCTGCGACGGCCCGACGGTTCGCGAGGAAGACGCGGCGCTGCTCGGTGGCCAGGTCCTCGACGAGACCGAGTCGCGGATGCTCGCCGCGTCGCGGGTCGCGCACTTCGGGGCCGGGATGCTCGGCGACCGACGGTGGCCGGGCGGCGCTGGCGGCCTGGGCGCGGACCGTCGGCGTCGAGCGTCGACGCGTTCTACATGGCGTTCGATCTCGACGCGCTCGACGCCTCCGGCGACTGGGCGCGTGGCGATGCCCGAGCCGGGTGGGATCTCGCTCGAGACAGCGGTCGCGGCGGTTCGCTCGATCGCGGCGAGCGGGCCCGTAGTCGGCTTCGGCGCGACGGCGGTCCTGATCGGCCGCGGCGGCGACCCGGAGCGAACGCTGGCTGCCGTGGCGTCGCTGGCCGAGGCCGCGCTCGGAGACGCGCCGGCGCTTGATCCGGCCGCCTACTCGTCGATCAGGTGGAGCTTCGCAGCGATCGCCGCGAAATCGTCCTGGCTGATGTCCGTCCCGGTGAGCAGCCAGGCCGGATTCTCGGTCGCGTCGACGACGGCCGCATAGCCGCCCTTGATCGTGCTCAAGGTCGCATCGCGGTCACCGAATGCAGTGGTTCCGAGGTCGGGTCCACGACCCGGGATGCACGGGTTCGTCTCGGCACAGACGGCGCCCTCGTCGAGGAGGATCCGGGCGCCATCGGACCGCCGCCGGTAGCTGAGGGTCAGACGCCCTCCGTTGGCCAGGTGGTACTTCCCGCAGCAGGTCTCGATCGACCAGCCCTTGGGCAGGACCGCGCAGTACACGGGCCACGAGACGGCCTGCGCGAACGTCGTCGAAGAAGTCGCGGGTGTCGGAGCTCCCGAAGCAGGCGCCCGTGCCGCCGGCCGACGGGCTCGATGAGGGTCTGGGCGTCTTGGTCGGGCTCGGCTCCTCCGTCGGCACGTCGGTGGGTCTCGTCGGTCGGCGACTCGGTCGGTCCGACCGTCGGCTCGCCCGAGGGCGACTCGCTCGACGAGCTGCCCGGGCTCTCCGATGGAGGCTGGTGCCGTGGCACTCGGCGACACCGTCGGGCTGGCCGTCGCGCCGTCGCAGGCGGCCACCGCGAGCGCGACGACGAGCGTAGCGCGAGCACGGCGATCGGGGACCCGCCACCGGACCTCCTCCCCGGGCGGCGTCCGATCGGCAACCGCCTCGGCACGCACGCTCGCATCACCGCCGCAGCCTAGCCGCCGGGTCACGGCGGGTCAACGCGTTCGGCCGCCTCCGGGGGCGAGCGATGCGGCGGCCGATCCGGGCGACCGGCGGACGAACGCCGGATCGACGCCAAAGACGGCCCGGATCCGGTCGTCGGCGAGGACCTCATCGGGCTCGCCGTCGGCGACGACCCGCCCGCCGTCGAGGAGGATGAGCCGCGGGAAGAAGTGGCCGGCCAGCCCGAGATCGTGGAGGACGGCCAGGACCGTCGTCCCGTCGCGCTCGTTGAGATCGACCAGGAGCTCCATCGTCTCGACCTGGTGCCGGAGGTCGAGGTGGACGGTCGGCTCGTCGAGGACGAGCAGCGGCGCGGCCTGGGCGACGGCGAGCGCGAGCAGGACGAGCTGGCGCTCGCCGAGTGACAGCTCGCGGGCATCGCGACCGAGCAGGCCGCCGACGCCGACCCGGTCGATCGCAGCGGCAATCGCGGCCTTGTCCGCCGGCCGGTGCCCACGGAACGGGTCCTCGTGCGGCAGACGGCCGAGCCCGACGACCTCCTCGACCCGGGCCGCGAACGGCAGCGCCGCGACCTGGGGCACGACCGCCAGTCGTCGGGCGATCGCCATCCGGTCGAGCCGCTCGATGGGCTCGCCGACCAGGCGCACCTGGCCGGCGGTCGGGCGGAGGGTGCCGGCGATGACCCGGAGCAGGCTCGACTTGCCGGCGCCGTTCGGACCGATGACCGCGACCCGCTCGCCCGGGGCGATCGTGACCTCGATGTCGCGGAGGACGCGGCGGTCGCGATACGCGGCGTCGACCTCGATCAGCTCCACGATCGGCGGGCGGCGGTCGTCCGCCCGCCGCCGGGCCCGGTTTCACAGCTCGTATCCCGAGCGGGCCCGGCGGAGGAGGACGAGGAAGAACGGGGCGCCAATGACCGCGGTCACGATCCCGACGGGGATCCCCCCGACGAGCCGGGCGACGAGGTCGGCCCCGGCCAGCAGGCTGGCCCCGATCAATGCGGAGAGCGGCAGGACAAGCCGCGTGTTCGGGTCCGACGACGAGCCGGACGACGTGCGGGACGACGAGCCCGACGAAGCCGATCAGGCCGGCGATCGACACGGCGGCCGCCGTGATCAGGCTGGCCAGGCCGAGCAGGATCGCCCGCTCGCGCCGGACGTCGACTCCGAGGTGGGCGGCCGCCTCCTCGCCGAGCAGGAAGCCGTTGAGCGCCCGCGTCCGGAGCAGGATCGCGATCGTCGCGGCGAGGATGATCGGGGTCGTCAGCCCGAGCTGGAGCCAGGACGAGCCCTCGAACCCGCCGAGCAGGTAGAAGAAGATCTGGCGCAGGTTCGTCCCCGACAGGTACATCGTCATCGCCAGACCGGCCGCCAGCAGCGAGCCGACGGCGTAGCCGGTCAGGAGCAGGCTCGTGAGCGGCGCGAGCGTCCCGGTCCGGCTGAACCGGTAGACGACGGCGACGGCCAGGATCGCCCCGATGAACGCGAAGAACTGGACGAGCCCGAACTCGAGCACGACGATCCGGATCGGCAGGAGCACGCCGATCGCCGCCCCGAGCGCCGCGCCCGACGCGGTTCCGAGCACGTAGGGATCGGCCAGCGGGTTGCGCAGGATCCCCTGGAACGTCGTCCCGGCAACGGCCAGCCCGAGCCCCACGATCATCGCCGACAGGACCCGGGGCAGTCGGATGTCGACGACGATCGTCTCGGCCGCGGTCGACCAGGTCCCGCCGATGTCGAGTCCGAACAGCCGGTGGGCGAGGATCGCCACTGTCTCGGACGGCGCGACCCAGACGCTGCCCAGGCCGACTCCAAGGATCAGCACGACGAACAGCGCGACGACCCCTCCGACGAACAGCACCCCGGGCCGAGACCGCGCGCGCTCCAGCCAGCCCGTGCGGACCAGCGGCGCGCCGAGGACCTCGCTCCGGGTGGCCATCGCCGTCAGTAGGGCGAGGCCGAGGCGGCCGGTGGCGCCTCGGGCGACTCGGCCGGGACGGGGGTGGGGAACGCCTTTGCGAGCTCCGGGTGGATCGCGATCGCCAGCGACATCAGCCCCTCGACGAGACGGGGCCCCGGCCGGGTGATCACGACGTCGTCGGCCGGTCGGATCGCGCCGGTCTTGACCGCGGTCATCGTCCCCCAACCGGGCCGCTTGGCCACCACCTCCGGCGTCGTCCCGTACGCCGCGTCGCCGAGGACGATCACCTCCGGGTCGGCGTCCACGAGCTTCTCGAGGGGGATGTCCGGTGCCCCGGCGGCGGCCGTGATCGGCGTCCCACCGGCCAGCTTGATCATCCCCTCGATGAACGAGTCCTTCTGCGGGCCGTAGATCTCCTTGGTCGCATCGATCTCGTAGAAGGTCCGCGGCTTGGCCAGACTATCCGTTGCGGCCGACACCTGGTCGAACCCGGCCAGCATCGCGGCGGTCAGGTCGCGGGCGGCCGGACCTTCGCCGGCGGCGTCGCCGACGAGCTCGATGTCGTCGAGGACGCCCGGGACATCCGCCGCGTAGATGGCGAGGACCGGGATGTTGGCCCGGCGCAGCTGGTCGATCGCGGCCGGCGCGGTGAGGCCGTTGGCGTCGGCGATAACGAGGTCGGCGCCGAGGTTGACGATCTTCTCGACGTCGACGCCCTGGTAGGTGGCCACGATCGGCAGGTTGTCGGCCGCGGGCGGGTACTTCGAGATGTCCTCGACCTTGGCGATCGTCCGATCGCCCGCCCCGAGCGCGAACAGGATCTCGGTCGCGGCGGGTGTCAGCGACACGATCTTCTGGGGCTCGCGTGGGAGGGCGACGTCGGTGCCCGAGTCGTCCTTGAGGGTCAGCGGGAAGGTGGCCGCCGGCTCGGGCGTCGGGCTGGGCTCAGGCGTCCCCGACTCGGGGGGCACCGTCGAGGCCGTCGCCCCGGGCGGGATCGACACCGGGGTCGCCGACGCGGACGTGCAGCCCGCCACGGCAAGGCTCGCGGCAAGCAGGACCGTGACGATGCCACGCCGGCGCCCCGGGCGGGGCCCAAAGCGTGGGCGGGGCACACGAAACCCCTCGCCGGTGTCCGGTCGAGGGGTCGAAGACGGGGTCACAGGATGCCTACCCTTTCTCTCGAAGGTTCGAGCATGACCCCAAGGTCGGCGACCGGACTCGCGCGGTCGGCTCGGGACTCACCCGAGACGCCGCGACCACCGTAGCGGGACTGTGCCGGGATCTCACCGGCTTCGCGACCCAGCGGTCGGTTTCGGTATGCGGTTGACCGGCGGACTGTACCACGGAGGGGGGCCTCCCCTCCGCTCCGGGATCGACTCGATCGATCGTCCTCCTCCCACCCCGCGAGCGAAGCCAGTCGCCGGTAAGTCGCCGATAAGCGGCCCCTGCGAGACTGCCCGCCTCGCCCTCCTCCCGCCCCGTTCGAACCCGCCGGAGGAGGTTGATCCGGTGTCGGAGACGCGAACCAGGCGGAGGTGGTGGAGGCCGTGGATCCCGCCGCTCGTCGGCCTCGTCGGAGTCCTCGCAATCACCACCGGACCGGTCATGTCGCGACCGGTCGCCGCCGCCTACCAGGCCACGGCCGACTCGAACGAATCGGCCTTCGAGCCGCCGTGCCTGGGCTGGGACGACCCGCATCCGGAACGGATGCTGAGCCTGGCCACGAGCGGACTTGCCGCCCTCGGCTACGACGTCAAGGGCTACAAGGGCGCCCCGTTCACCCGGTCCCACGTCCTCGTCCGGACCGCGGGCGACTGGAGCTACTACGTCCATTCCCACGGCGACTACTACTGGCACCCCACCGACCAGCGGCGCTACTCGGGCTTCCGCGAGGACTCGGGCGACTGCGTCCAGGCGATCGTCTACTCGAAGGACGTCAAGGCCAAGCGGAACGGTCGAGCGACGAACCTCGTCGTCATCTCGACCTGCGAGAACGGCAACGCCAACACGACCATGCCAGGCGCCTTCGGAATCGCCAAGACGAAGGCCGGCGAGCTCGAGTGGAACGGGCCGAAGTTCTACCTCGGCTATCTCGGCGAAGCCTTCGACAACGACGAGGAGGAGTTCGAGGTCGGGTTCTGGGATGCGCTCAAGAAGGGCAAGGGCGTCGGTCCGGCCTTCGACCTGGCCATGCTCGGCGACTTCACCCACACCGACTTCGACGCCGACTGGTGGGGCAGCTACGTCTGGTCCGGTCGGGCTGGACCGGGCGGGACCTGCCCGTCGTGCGAGTAGGAGAGCCCCGATGCCACAGCTGCTCCATCCATCGTTTCTCCGTCTCGGGCGGCGTTCCGGGGCGCTCATCCTCGTCCTGCTCGCGGCCCTGGTCGTCCTCGTGACCGGCCTCGTCCGGCCGGCAGATGCCAGCGACCCGTACGTCGCCGGCAGTGACGCGACGCGGGTCACCCGGCTGGCCACCGCCCTCGCCCAGCCAATCACCGAGCGGGCGGTTCGTCACGAGACCCTTCTCGGCGTCTCGGGCGCCGCCCAACGTACGGTCGATCGCGTCGTCGACCGGCGAGGTCACCGGACGTACGACGAGGTCACCGACCTCGACGGGCGTGGCCGGCCCATCGCAATCCTCCGCTACGGGCTCGACGGCCGGGTCATCGCGGCGACCCGGCTCGGCTGGCAGCCTGGCACCGGTCGCGCGCTGGGCGCCGGCCCGGACGCGATCGTGGTGGCCGACCGGTTGGCGCGCTCGCTCGGCGTCACCCCGGATGGGCAAGCCGCCGCCGATCGGCGCGGGGCCAATGGCTGGTCGGTCCGCTGGGGTCGGGTCGTCGCCGGCATCCCAGTGCCCGGCGATGGTCTGCGGGTCCAGCTTTGGCCGGACGGCTCGTTCCACGGAATCGCCAGCTCCGAGCATCCGCTCGCACCGCCCCCGACGACCACGATCGCCGCGTCGGCCGCCGAGGCGACGGTCGCGAGCCTGCTCGATCGCTGGATCCCGGCGAGCGGGCGGCGGAATGCGCAGGTCGTCGGCTCGGCACAGGCCTGGATCGCGCCGAACGACACGTTCGCGCCGGCCCGACCGGACGCCCCGGCCGAGGTCCGGCGCCTGGCCTGGGTCGTCTCGGTCCGGACGAGCGGAGCCCTGGCCGGGTCGATCCGGGGGCTCGAGGTCTCGATCGATGCCGGCGACGGAACGCTCCTCGGTGGTGACGTGCTCCGATGATCGGTCGCCGGCGCCGCGGCCGCCCAGCTCCGCTCGCGATCCTCGCGGCGCTCGTCGCAGCGGCGATCGGGGCGGGCTGTGGCGGCCCGGCGCCGCCGACCGCGCGCTCGTTATCGACCGCCACTGCGTCACCGACCGCCGCCGCTTCACCGACCGGGGCCACATCGACGGACATCGGCCCGAGCCGGCCCGCAGGGGTGTCGGGAGACCTGCTCCTGCTGTCCGGACGGCCGGGAGCTTTGGCCCTCGAGCTCGTGGCGGCCGACGGTCGACGGCGACCCGTCCCGATGCCGGATCCGGACGCGGCCTGGATCTCGGCCGACGAGAAGGGTCAGGTGTTGGTCACCACCCGCGCCGGCCGGGCGTTCATGTCCGGACCGATCTCCGACGTTCGGGAGCCGAGCTGGCGGGCATTCGCCGTGGATGGCGCGGGGCCGCAAGCGTCGCCCCACATGGCGCCGATCTCGTTCGGGGTGCTCAGCCCGGATGGCCGCCGGGCGGCCTTCCTCGCCGCCGACTTCGGGACGAGCCGCGGATTCGAGCTGCTCGTCGTCGATGCCGTAGCCGGCGGGGCGACGGCGATCCCGATCGCGCGCCCGGCCGAGGGTGCCCCGCCGTCCTGGATCGACCACCGGGTCGTCGTCCTCACTCGCGAGCGCGCAGACGGCGCCGGAGTCACGATCGTCGATCCCGACGGTGGCAACGCGGTGGACGGCCCTGGACCGGTCGATGGGACGGGCCCGACTCCGCCGAACGCGGGCTGGACCGGCCGGATCGCCGGCCTCGCGCTGTCGGCTGACGGCTCGACCGTGGCCGTCGCGGCCGTCGGAGACAGCCGGATCGGGATCGCGCCGGCCGGACAGTGGCTGGCCCGTCAGCCGGTGGCCCTGGCCGCCGGGCCGCCGGCGACCGGTGCCGACGGCGGAGGCTCATTTGCCTGGCTCGCGCTCAGCCGGGATGGGAGCCGGTTGGCGGTCGTCCGCACCGACATCGACGGGGATGCGACCGGAGTGACCGTACACGCGGGCGCGGATGATTGGCAGACCGAAGCCCCGATCGCGTTACCGGCAGAGGCGAATCGGGCGGTGGTCGCCTGGCTGCCGTGATCGACAGCCGGGCAGGGTCAGGCGGTGACGGGCTCCCGCACGCCGAAGATCGAAACCTGCGCCTCCTCGGGCAGCATCACCCCGAAGATCTTCTGGAGTGATAGCAGGTGGACGCAGGAATCCCAACTCTCGAAGTAGTGGCAGGTGCAGTGCCAGCTCCCGGCGTCGAGGCTCACGTGATGGGTGTCGTTGTCACCGCGGAACGTGAGGTTGAGGCGATCGATCGTGATCCGATCGAGCTCTCGCGCGTAGCGATTCGCCTTCTCGACCTTGCCGATGAGGGAGCTGTGCATCGTCGAGGTTCCTCCGTCGCCCAAGGGCGCTCATGAGGCCGCCGTCCGGTCAATGCACCGTCGACCGGTGGTGGCGGTCGCTGGACCAACCATACACCGCCGGACCCGGCACGGCGAGCCCGAATCCGCCGCTACGGCCCGGCCAGCTTGGCCTTGTAGCGGTTGATCGCCTTGACCGGGGTTGGGTCGACACCGAACGCGATCGCGAGGTGGTAGCTGACCCAGTCGCCGAGGGTCACCCCGTCAAACGCCTCGGCCAGCGCCAGGTCCGGCTGGAGCCCGATCTCGGTGTAGGCCGTGCCGCTCGCCTCGAGCTCGTCGACGACGGCCCGCCGGCGGGCCGACGCCTCGACCGGTTCGGTCCCGCGGAGCACGATCGCCCGGATCGCCCAGCGGAGGACCGGTGGGGCGTCGAACCCGACGATCGAGTTGTGGGCGAGCTCGGGCATCTCGTCCCAGACCGCCCAGGTCTTCGCGTTCTCGTTGAGCTGCGTCTTCCAGCGTCGGGCGACGGGCGCGAGATGACCGCCGCCGATCACCACTGCGATCTGGTTCTCGAGCGCCCTGGCGAGCTGCTTGGACGGATTGTCGGCGAACGGCACCGATGGACCGTTCTGGGCGGTCCCCAGCTCGCAGGCTGCCGCGGCCGCCGCGAGCTCGTCACGGGCGATCGAGCCATCGACCAGTTCGGCCGCGACGAGGACCGCGAGGAGGGTCCCGGCCGACGTCCCTAGGGCTGCCCGCGGCTGGCCGCCCGGCGGCAGCGCGACGCGCACGCCCGCCGCATCGCCGAGCTCGGCCAGCTCGCCACCGGAGGTGACCGCCACCAGCGCGGCACCCCGCTCGACCGCGGCCCGGGCCGCGCCGAGCGTCTCGGCCGTGCCGCCCGAGTGCGACGAGGCGATGACCAGGGTCGAGGCGTCGACCCACGCCGGCAGCTCCGGCTCACGCGAGACGACGATCGGGAGCGGGAGCCGGTCGAGGAACGCCGCCCGGATGACGTCGGCGCCCATCGCCGAGCCACCCATCCCGAGGACCGCGACGTTCCGCCACGGCCGGCCGGTGGCCGGCAGGTCGATCGTCCCGACCAGGTCCGCCGCGGCGCGCAGCCCGGCGCCCATCGCGGCGATCGCCCCGGCCATGTCCGACGGGTCGATCGCCGCCCGTCGGGCCTCGTCGTCGAGCGGATCCGGCCCGTCCTGGCCGGCGCTCCCCGGGCGGCTGCCCGGTCATGCCCCGCGGACCAGCTGCTCGCCGGCCGCGATCATCGCCTCGCGGGCGTCGGGCGAGGTCGCCTCGGTGTAGACCCGGACGAGCGGCTCGGTGCCGCTGAACCGAACGAGCAGCCAGGAGCCGTCGGCAACGTAGAACTTGAACCCGTCGTTCGTGTCGAGTGGCTCGGTCCGGGACACCGGCGCCCCGGCCAGCTGGGCCGGGGCGTTGGTCCGGAGCTCGACGAGCAGGCGGTCCTTGAGAGCGGGGTAGGCGTCCTTCGCGACGTGGACGTCGACCCGGCGGTAGTACGACGGGCCGGCCAGCTCGTGGAACGCAGCGAGCGCGGCCGAGACCGGCCAGCGGCCGGCTGCCTTCTCGCGCAGGAACAGGTCGAGCAGGAGGAGATCCGCGTAGACGCCGTCGCGCTCGGGCAGGTGCATGCCGAACCCGAACCCGCCCGACTCCTCGGCGCCCATCATCGCCCCGGTCTCGATCATCTTCGGGCCGATGTACTTGAAGCCGACCGACGTCTCGTAGGTCTGGATCCCGTAGTGCTCGCCCAGCCGGCGGGCCATCGACGTGTTGTTCACGCTGATCACGACCGGGTCCCGCAGCCCGCGATGCTCGGCCAGGTAGTACATCAGGAGCCCGGTGACCTCGAGCTGGTGGATGAACGTCCCCTTCTCGTCCGCCGCGCCCGCCCGGTCGGCATCGCCGTCGAGCATCAGCCCAAGGTCGTAGCCGCCGCGCGACAGGATCCCGAGCGCCTCGTCGACGTTCGGCCGGATCGGCTCCGGGTTCACCCCACCGAAGTACGGGTTGCGCTCCTGGTGGATCTCGGTCACCCGGATCCGGTCCCCGCTCAGCAGGCGGCGAGATCCAGCCGGCGCCGGCGCCCCACATCGGCTCGACGAGGATCGACAGGTCGGCCGCCCGAAGCGCGTCGAGATCGACCGTCCGGCGGAGGAAGCGCTCGTAGCCCTCGAACGGATCGAACCGCTCGACGAGCCCGGCCGCCTCGGCGTCGGCGAACGGGCGGCGCTCGATGGCCCGCCCGCCATTCGTCGCGATCGTCGCCTCGAGGATCGTCAGGATCTCGGGCCCCGCGGCCGACCCGGTCGGGGCCTTGACCTTGAACCCGTTGTCGGTCCACGGGTTGTGGCTGGCGGTGATCACGATCCCGGCCGCGGCGCCCCGCTCGACGACCTCATAGCTCGACATCTGGGTCGGGACCGCGTGGCTGGCATAGGCGACCGGGATGTCGCGGGCGAGGAGCACCTCCGCGGCAGCCGCCGCGAAGTGCTCGCTGGCGAACCGGCGGTCGTAGGCAATGACCACACCCTTGGCCTGCTCGCCGCGTTCGACGACGTAGTGGGCGACCCCGTCGGCACAGCGCCGGACGTTCTCGAAGGTGTACTCGTCGGCGATCCTGGATCGCCAGCCGTCCGTGCCAAAGACGATCTTCGTCGGGGTCGGCGCCTCGGCGATGTTGGTCACATCAACCCTCCGATCGGGAGCAGCGGTCGAGCAGCGCGGCGACGACTTCACGGGCCGGGCCGGCGCCGGACAACAGGGCCACCGGCGTCTCGGCGAGGATACCGCGGGGACCGTCATGGAGAACGAGTCGCCCGTCGACCCGCTCGACGACAAGGTCGTCAGGCCCGGCCTCGGCAGGCTCGCCAGCCTGGACCACCCGACCGTTCCCGGCACCACCCAGCGCCGCGAGCAGCGCCGACCAGCTCCCGAGGTCGCTCCAGCCGACGTCCATCGCGCCCATCGCGACCTGGCCGGCGACCGACGCGGGCTCCATGACGGCGTAGTCGATCGAGATCGATCGCACGCGGGCATAGGCTCGCTCGAGATGGCCATCGCGGAGGCCTCCGTCGATCGAATCGAGGATGTCCGGCGCGGACGCCGCGAGGGCGGTTCGGATCGCTCGCCGCTGCCAGAGGAACATCCCGGCGTTCCAGGCAACTCCGGGCTGGCGACGGAGGACGTCCGCTCGCTCCGGGTTCGGCTTCTCCTCGAACCGCTCGAGCGGATAGGCCTGGAGGCCGTGGATCGAGGCGCCCTCGGCGACTCGGGGGATGAGGTAGCCGTATTCGGTCGCCGGTCGGTCGGCCTCGACGCCGAGCGTGACGAGCGGGGCCTCGATCCCGAATGCGGCACGCGGCGATCCCCTCGGCCGCGTCACGCAGCACGCGACGGAAGACGGCCTCGCGCTCGATCACGTGGTCGGCCGGCAGGACCACCATGACCTCGTCCTCCGGCCGCTCGACGGCCAGCGTCGCGAGGGCGATCGCCGCCGCCGTGTTCCTGCCCTCGGGCTCCTCGAGCACGCTGACGCCCGGTACCTGGCTGCGGGCAAGCGCCGCGTACTGGCCGGCCGCCACGACCGTGATGTCCGATCGGTCGAGCCCGAGGTCGGGTCCGAGCAGCCGGGCCACCGTCTTCTGGAACAGCGTCCCGTCGGCGAACAGCGGCAGGAACGGCTTGGGGCGTTCGGGCGAGGACAGGGGCCACAGGCGGGTCCCGCCGCCGCCCGCCATGATCACGACATACATGCCGGGTCATTCTAGGGACCGCACCCGGTGGGAGGGCGAGCCGCCACGGCGGTCAGGGACGGATACAGGCGTACAGCTGCGCCGGCGGGCCATCGTCCGTGACATGTCAAAGCGATAGAGGCCGTCCGGCCACGGTCCACCGCCGGGAGTGCGAACATCCGGACAGGGTCGGCCGATGGCGAGCCGCTCGGGCTGGGCGACCCGCCGCCGGCCGAAGACGCCGACGGTGATGCCACATCGCCGATTCCTGCGCCCGGGATCCGGCCGAGCTCGACCGGGATCGCGCCGACGTCCTTGCCGAGCCGCACGACCCCCTCGACGCCCACCGTCCGATCGGCCGGAAAGGCGATCCCGAGGAACCGGACCTCGCGCGTGGGCAGCTCGGCGGCCGACCGGTCGCGGGTCGGCCCCACCGTGTCGCAGTACTCCGGGGCCCTGCTGACAGGCGGGTGGACCGGACCGGTGAAGACCGTGACCGGCAGCTGGCGCAGGTCGAGCGGGTCGCGCGAGACCGGGTCCGCTCGGAGGAACGCGACGATGCTCCAGATCCCGGCGACCCGGCCCGACCACGGCCCGGTTGTCGGTCCGCCGAGGAGGTCACTCGGGAGGCCAACATCCGACGGGACCGCGGACGGGGCGGTCGAGGCGACCCCGATTGCCGGCGTCGAGACCGGCGGGTTCCTCGACGATGGGGTCGCGCCGCTCGTCCAGGGATGCCAGGCCAGGAGGGTCACGAGGCCGATCAGCGCGAGGCCGACCGCGACGACGCCCCGTCCTCGCCCGGCACCGGGACGGACGGGCTGGACCGGCGTCGTCAGCCCGGGTTCGGCCACTGCGCGCTCGCTAGCGCACCGGGAGCAGGCTGTCGTCGACGATCCCGTCGACCGTGACCGGGTTCGGCACGAGCCCGCCCGGAAGCTTCGCCATGAACGCGATCGACTGCGCCCAGCCATCCCGGTCGATGGTGCCGAGGCCCTGGGCGTCGGTCAGCGCGTCGTGCCACATGTCGATCGTCGCCTGGAGGACGGCGAGCTGGTTCGCGCGGTCGGAGGCGATCTCGGGGACGGCCTTGATCGCGGCGTCGAGCCCCTTCTGCGGGTCGGCCTCGATCTCTTCCATTGCCCGGAGGGTCGCCGCCGATGAACAGGGCGATCGCGTCGCGCTTCGACTCGAGTGTCTTCGTCCCGGCGATCAGGCCGTTACCCGGGAGGGGCACGATCGAATCGATCGGCAGGACGACCGGCGTCGCGCCGGTTCTGGCGAGCTGGATCGGCTCGTTGTTGGCGAAGCCGGTCGCGGCGTCGACCTGGCCCTGCTCGACGCCGACGAGCTGGCCGTAGTCGGGGTAGAGGCTGATCGCGACGTCGCTCGTGGTCAGCCCAGCCGAGCCGAGCAGGCCCTGGAGCATCACCCAGCCCGAGCCGTACTTGCCCGGGGTGCCGATCTTGCGGCCCTTGAGGTCGGCTGCCGTCTTGATCCCCGACGACGCCTTGGCGAACACGACGTTCGGGAACCGGGCATAGATCGTGGCGAGGTAGCGGACCGGGATGCCCTGGCTCACGGCCGGGATCAGGCTCGTCCCGTCGGCGATCGCTACATCGATCTGGCCCTGGGCGGCGAGCGGGATCAGGTCGGCATCACGCCCGTTCTGGAACGTCACGTCGAGCCCGGCATCGCGGTAGTAGCCCGCCTGGTCGGCCAGGTAGAACTGGGCGAACTGGACGTTCGGGATGTAACCCAGCCCCACGGTCAGCTTGACCGGCTCGGTCGACTCGGTCGGGATCTCGGAGCCGAGCCCCGTCGACGGCGCGACGGGGATGCTGCCGGTCGGCGACGTGGCGGGACTGGCGGTCGACGCGGACGGCGTGCAGGCCGCCGCCAGCGCAACGACGAGCGCGAGGCCGACCAGGGAGCGGATCGGAGACGACTTCACGAGATCCTCCACGCCGGATGACGGTCAGCGTGGTCTCGGGGCGTCGGGAGCGTCGACCCGGCGCGCGGCCGCGCCGGACCCGGCCTCCTTCCATCCGGACTGTACCGTCGGCTCCGGTGAGCGCCAGGCTCGCGCCTGTCGCCGTCGGATCTGCTGGCACCCGGTCCGTCGCCATCGCGCCGGCCGGGCCGCTCGTGGGCTCGCTCCGCTCGCGCCACTGGCGTCCGCGGGCCATACCACCGGTCGGGAATTCCACCCTGCCCCGAAGGCCGGCCCGATCGTAGCACGGGATGGCGCGTCGGCCGGGCGGTGGGAGTCGGCGATCATCGCCGCGGGTCTCACCTGACGTCGTAACCGAAGCGCTCCGTCACGATCCAGCTCAACGATCAACGAAGTCAGGATTGGCTCGAGGGTAGACTTCGAGGGCCGACGGGCGGCTCCGAGCGGAGGAGGTCGAGTGGACACGGAGGAGATGGTCCGCCGCTACTTCGAAGCGGTGGCGCACAACGACTTCGACACGATGCAGCAGCTGCGTCATCCAGACTGGCACGAGGACTGGCCGCAGTCGGGCGAGCGAGATCCCGAGCCACGAGGCCTACCGAGCGATCCACGAGGACTTCCCATCGGGCATGCCCCGGATCGACATCCAGGAGCTCGCGGGCTCCGAGGACCGCTGGGTCATGACTCCGAGCATGACGATTCAGCGGATCGCCGGCAGCGGCGACGTCTGGTACGTGGAGGGCGTGAACACGTACGCGAACGGCGGGGTGTTCCACATCGCCCAGCACCTACGGCTGCGCGATGGCCAGGTCTGGAGGTCGACGACCTACTTTGCCGCGCCGTTCGAAGCCCCAGCCTGGCGCGCCCAACTCGTCGTGCCGATCGAATGAGCACGATGTTCGGTGCGTCGGCTCAGCCTCACGGCTCAAAGACCCGGGGGTTGCGGCCGAGGTAGTCGAACTTCTTGGGTGCCTCGAGAAACCGTGTGGCGGTAACAGGAAGAATCGACGATAGCCTCTCGCCCCAACGACGAATGTCGTTGATCTCGTTGTATCTCAACCAAACGTCTTCATCGGCTGGGTAGGGTTCGGTCACAGGTTGCATCCAGCACGTGATCGCGATCGCGTCATGCTAGGACAAGTCCAGTAGACCCTTCGACAAGGTCTGGTAGAGCTTCTGGCGGCCGGTTGCTCGGCTGGAGGGACGCGCGACCGCTGCTCTACCGAGATGAAGGGCGATCGCATCGAGGCCGTCGTCGACACCGGCCAGGGTGTTCAGACGTTCCATCGCGGCGATCCGGGCGGAGCGTCGGCTCGAGGTGATCATCAGCCGGGGAGTGGTCGAGGTCCGCGAGGTCACCCGAACGGGCGTCCCGGTTCGGACAGGGCGGTTCATGACATCCCTCATCGCTCTTGTCGAGCACCCGGCTGCCGACGCCCGGGTCCGGGTCGAGGTATCGACTCGCCATCGATTGGCATCCGAGAGCTGAGTCAGGCGTTCGATCAGTTACGACTGAGATCGGCTCACGTGGCGCTGCTCGCCGACGGCGCATGCCTCGGCCAGCCACCCGGCGAACTCGGCGTCGATGTCGGCGGGCGAGGTGAGGCGGAACGCGTGAAGGACGTTCCGTGGCGAGAACACCTCGATCCGTCGGAAGCGGGGACTGTCGATTCGGCGGGCCAGCACGAGGTGACCGTCGAGCCAGCGCTTGCGCGGCACGAAGGCGGCAAAGCTCATCCGGACATGGAGCGCGATCCTCGTCTTCTCCGGCAGGACGCTCACCGGACCGAGCGCCATGACGATCGCCACGATCCGGTCGAACGTGGCGCGAACCTCGGGTTCCGTCCCGACGAAGTGGCGATCGAGGTCGCCGAGCCTCGCGCAGGTGTGGGTCTGGTTGACGTTCGCGAACGTCCGGCCGCAGCGCGGACACGCCCAGAGCGAGCGCGAAGCATCGGTCTTCGGCCTGGTCACGAGCTGACGATCCTCGGCGCCGGTCAGCCGGCCTTGAGGTCGATCCCGGGGCCTGGAGCCTCTTCGGCGTGCTCCTACGGGGTCATCTCGCTCACGAACTGGAAGTAGTTGTCGTCGGGATCGGAGAACGTCGCGATCCACGCCTCGGGGGCCTCGCCGGGATGGTAGGGCTCCCGGACGACCGTGGCGCCCGCCGCCCTGAGCTTTGCGAAGTCGGCCACGACGTCAGCGCTCTCGATGTTCCAGATGATCCTGCCCGGCTCCGGGTTCTGGCCGTGAACCTGGTCGTGCGGGCCGACCGTGACGGCACCGGACCCGATGAGCCAGCCCCTGTATTCGCCCTCCGCCCAGCCGGGCTCGCCGAAGAGGCGGGTGTAGTAGTCGGCCAGGCGTTGCGGGTTCTCGGACCCGATGAGGATGCCGTTGAGGTTCATCGCGCTCTCCTTCGTGACCGGGGCTCGGTCGTTCGTCCCGAGTCCGCTATCGTCCCAGATCGCCGGTCAGTCGCGTTCGCCGACCAGGCGGCGCTCGACGAGGATCGTCAGCCCGTACAGGATCGCGCCGAGCAGGGCCACCGTCAGGAGCGTCGCGAACATCAGCGGGGTGTCGAACAGGCTGCCGCGCGCTTCGTTGATCAGGACCCCGAGGCCCTTGTCGGCGCCGGACCACTCACCGACGATCGCGCCGACAACGGCGAGGGTCACCCCGATCCGGATCCCGCCCATGATCGTCGGCAGGGCGTCGGGTAGCTCGAGCGTGGTCAGGATCTGGCGCGGTGAGGCACGAAGGCTCCGACCGAGCTCGATGAGTCCGGGATCGACCGAGCGCAAGCCGACGAGCGTCGAGATCGCGATCGGGAAGAACACGATCAGCGCGCAGATCACGACCTTGCTCAGGAGTCCGGGCCCAAACCACAGGATCAACAACGGCACCAGCGCGAGGACCGGCGTCGACTGGGCGGCCACGAGATACGGCGACAGGACGAGATTGACCGTCCGCGATCGTGCCAGGAGGTACCCGGCGAGCAGCCCGGCAGTCGCCCCGACGACGAACCCGAGGACGATCTCCTCGAGCGTGGCCAGGGCATGCGGGCCCATCGTCCCGGCGGTCCAGGCGCGGACGAACCGCTCGTACACGACCCCGGGACCCGGGAGGATGTAGGTCGGGTAGTTGCCGGCGAACACGACGAGCTGCCAGATCGCGAGGAAGATCAGCCCGCCGATGACGACCGGGACGACCGTCCGAACGACGTGCTGACGCCGGCTCACGGAGCGGCCCGACCGAGCGGGAGGACCGTGGCCGGGTCCGGGTCGGGATCGCCCGGCCGGCCGAGGGCCGCCCGGACCGTTGCGGCGGCCGCGGCGAGCGCCGGGCTCGCGAGGTCGTCGAGGCGGCGGGGCCTGGGGAGCGCCGACGGCACGATCGTCGCGACCCGGCCGGGGCGCGCCGAGAGGACCACGGTCCGATCCGCGACGAGGACCGCCTCGGAGATGCTGTGCGTCACGAGGACGACGGTCGTCGCGGTCTTCTCCCACAGCCCGAGCAGCTCGATGTCGAACCGCTCGCGGGTCAGCGCGTCGAGCGCGCTGAAGGGCTCGTCGAGGAGGAGGACCGATGGCCCGAGGGCGAGCGCCCGCGCGAGCGCGACCCGCTGACGCATCCCGCCCGACAGGCGATGCGGGCGAGCAGGAGCGAAGCCGGCCAGCCCGACGAGCCGGAGCATCTCGAGGGCGCGCACCTCGCGTTCATCGCGCGGAATGCCGGCCAGCTCGAGCGGGTAGGCGACGTTGGCCAGGGCGTCCCGCCACGGCAGGAGGCGCGGCTCCTGGAACGCGAACCCGACCGCCCGATCTGGACCCGTCACGGCCCGCCCCTCGACTTCGACCGTGCCGGCGTCGGCCTCGAGCAGGCCGCCGACGATCCGGAGGAGCGTGCTCTTGCCGCTGCCGTTCGGGCCGATGACCGCCACGACCTCGTGGGGAGCGACCTCGAGGTCGAGACCGTCGAGCGCGACGAGGGTCGAGCCGTCGGCGGCCGTGAACGTGCGTCGGACGCCCGCCAGGCGGATCGCCGGCGGGATCACCGGTCGGCGGTCGGCGGAGGGCTCAACTCGCGGCGGCGATCGGCTCCGGCGCGGGCAGCCCGGCCTCCGCCGCCAGCAGGGCGGCCTTGTCGGTCCGCTCCCACGGCAGGTCGAGGTCCGGCCGGCCGAAGTGACCGTAGGCCGCTGTCTGGCGGTAGATCGGCCGGCGCAGGTCGAGCGCGGCGATGATGCTTGCGGGCCGGAGGTCGAAGTTGCGCTCGACGATCGCCTGGATCGCCTCGTCGTCGATCTTGCCGGTCCCGAACGAGTCGATGCTCAGGCTGATCGGGCGGGCAATCCCGATCCCGTACGCGACCTCGACCTCGAACCGGTCGGCGAGGCCGGCCGCCACGACGTTCTTGGCCACCCAGCGAGCCGCGTAGGCGGCCGATCGGTCGACCTTCGTCGGGTCCTTGCCGCTGAACGCTCCGCCGCCGTGACGGGCCATGCCGCCGTAGCTGTCGACGATGATCTTGCGGCCAGTGAGGCCGGCATCGCCCATCGGCCCGCCGGTCACGAACCGGCCCGTCGGGTTAACGTGCATGACCGGATCGGTCGAGCGCAGCTCGGTCGGGATCGTCGGCCGGATGACGGTCTCGACGATGTCGGCGCGGATCCGCTCCGCGCGGACATCCGGGTCGTGCTGGGCGGAGACGACGACCGTCCGGACCCGCTTCGGCACGCCCCGCTCGTACTCCACCGTCACCTGGGTCTTGCCGTCCGGCCGGAGATAGGGCAGCTGACCGGAGCGCCGGACCTCGGCCAGCCGGCGTGCCATCCGGTGGGCGAGCGCGATCGGCAGCGGCATGAGCTCGGGGGTCTCGCGGCAGGCGAACCCGAACATCATCCCCTGGTCGCCGGCTCCGAGCTCGAACGCCGACGCCGAATCGTCGCGGACCTCGAGCGCGGAATCGACGCCCTGGGCGATGTCCGGCGACTGCTCCTTGACCGACACGAGCGTGCCGCAGGTCAGGTAGTCGAAGCCGTAGTCGGCTCGGGTGTAGCCGATGTCACGGACGGTGTCGCGGACGACGGCCTGGAAGTCGACGTAGGTCGTCGTCGAGATCTCGCCGAGGACCATGACGAGGCCGGTCGTCGTCGCCGTCTCGCAGGCCACGCGGGCGTCGGGGTCCTCGCGGATGATCGCGTCGAGGATCGCGTCCGAGATCTGGTCGCACATCTTGTCCGGATGGCCTTCGGTGACCGATTCGGAGGTGAACAGGTACTGGGCGGCGTCGACGATACTCATCGCCCGGAAGCCTAGCATGACCGGGAATGACACCGGCACGCCCGCCTTGGCCGAAGCCGGCAGGGACCACGAGGGCCAGACCACGATGGATGTCGCGCTGCGATCGAGGGTCGAGCTGCTCGATGGCGCCGATCCGCTCGGGTCGTTCCGCGACCGCTTCGTGATCGATGACCCTGACCTCGTCTATCTCGACGGCAACTCGCTCGGACGCCTGCCGCGGGCCACCGTCCAGCGCCTCGACCGGATGGCTCGCGACGAGTGGGGCAAGGAGCTCGTCCGGGCCTGGGACCACTGGCTCGACGAGCCGGCCCGGATCGGAGAGCTCATCGGGCGCGAGCTCATCGGAGCCCGGACCGCCGAGACCGTCGTCGGCGACTCGACGACGGTCAACCTCTACAAGCTTGCGACGGCGGCGCTCGACGCGCGTCCCGGGCGGACGACGATCATCGCGGCCACTGACGAGTTCCCGACCGACCGTTATGTCCTCGAGGGCCTCGCGGACGCCCGGGGCCTGACGATCCGCTGGCTGACGGCCGACCCCGTTGCCGGCCCGACGGCGGACGGCCTCGCGTCGGTCCTCGACGAGTCGGTCGGGCTGGTCGTCCTGTCGCTCGTCAACTACCGCTCGGCCGCGATTGCCGACCTGGGCAGCCTCACCAGGCTCGCCCACGACGCCGGGGCGCTCATCCTGTGGGACCTCTGCCACGCGGTCGGCTCGATCCCGATCGCGCTGGAGACGGCGGGCGCCGACCTGGCCGTCGGCTGCACCTACAAGTACCTCAACGCCGGTCCCGGGGCGCCCGCCTTCCTCTACGTCCGGTCGGCCCGCCAGGCCGAGCTTCGGACACCCATCCAGGGCTGGTTCGGGCAGCGCGACCAGTTCGCGATGGGCCCCCGCTACGACCCCACGCCAGGGATCGGGGGTGGCTCGCGGGGACGCCGGGGATGCTCGCCCTGGCCTGCGTCGAGGAGGGGGTCCGACTCACCGCCGAGGCCGGGATCGAGGCGATCCGGACGAAGGGGATCGCCTTGACCGAGCTCGCCATCGAGCTGCTCGACGAGCGTCTGGCGCCGCTCGGGTGCTCGCTCGGCAGCCCGCGCGATCCTGCTCGCCGTGGTGCGCACGTCGCGATCCGCCACCCCGACGCGCGACGGCTGATCGACGCGTTGATCGCCCGCGGGGTCGTGCCCGACTTCCGCGAGCCGGATTCGATCCGGTTCGGGCTCCCGCCGCTGACGACCCGCTTCGCCGACGTCGCGGCCGGGGTCGATGCGCTGGCGGGCCTGCTCGCCTGACCGTCAGGCGCCGGCTCGGACCGCCTCGAGGTCGAGGTCGCGCTCGACCGCTCGGAGCGCGTCGTCGCCGATCAGCGCCGTCATCGCGGAGCCGGATCACCGCGTCGCGCTGGGCGGCGACGACCGCAAGCCGGATCTCCTGGTGCTCGAGCCGCTCCTGGACCGCGGCGTCGAGGTCGGCCCCGTCCTCGAGCTCGGCGGCGTGCTGCGCCTCGTGCTCGAGCTCGGCCCGGAGGTTGTCGACGAGCTCGAGATGGTCGGGGTACTCGATGGCCAGCGTGTCGAGCCGCTGACGGGCGGCCTCGGCGGCGGCCTCGCGCGCGATCCGCTCCTCGACCTCCAGACCCGACCCGGACACGACGCCCAGGCGGCGGACGATCCAGGGCAGGGTCAGGCCCTGCCCGACGAGCGTCGCCAGGATCACGCACAGGGTCAGGTAGATCAGGAGCGAGCGGTCCGGGACGTCGATCGGCAGGGCCAGCGCGGCCGCGAGCGAGACCACCCCGCGCATCCCGGCCCACGAGATGACGAACACCGCGCCGGCCGGCGGGGATGGGTCGCGTGCGCGCAGCTTGGCGCTCAACCAGCGCGGCACGTAGGTGGCCGGGAAGACCCACACGATCCGGGCGACGATCGTCGTGGCGCTGATCGCCAGCCCGAGCCCGACGAGCCGCTCCGGCGGATAGGCCGCCAGGGCGTCCAGGATCCCCGGCAGCTGGACGCCGATCAAAAGGAAGGCGAACCCGTTGATCATGAACAGGACCACCGACCAGACCCCGATGCCCATCAGCCGGCCGTTCGGTGACAGCACCCGGGCGGCTCGCCGGCCGGCGATGATCCCGGCCGTGACGACCGCGAGCACGCCGCTCACCCCGATCGCCGCAGCCGGGATGTAGGCCGCGAACGGAGCGAGGAGCGACACGACGATCTCGAGGGTCGAGTCGGAGATCCGGCGCCAGACCGACGTCAGGACGAGGCCGACCGCGGCGCCGATCGCGATCCCGCCGAGCGCCACGACGAGGAAGCTGGCCCCCGCCCCGAGCACCGAGAACTCTCCCGAGTGGAGGGCGGTGAGCGCGGCGCCATAGAGGATCAGCGCCGTCGCGTCGTTGACGAGGCTCTCTCCCTCGAGGATCGTCACGACCCGCTGCGGGACCCCGAGCCTTCGGAAGATGGCCGTCGCCGCGATCGCGTCCGGTGGCGCCACGATCGCCCCCAGCGCGAACGCTGCCGCACCCAGCTCGGGCATCAGTGCCAGGGCAACGCCGCCGACGACGAGGGTCGTGAACAGGACGAGACCGACCGCCAGCAGCCCGATCGGGCGCAGGTTGGCCTTGAAGTCGCGGATCGGGGTGAAGTAGGCCGCCCCGAACAGGATCGGCGGCAGGAACAGGAGGAAGACGAGGTTCGGCGGGAGCTCGACCGACGGTGGCTGGGGGACCGCCGTCAGGACGAGTCCGAGGACCAGACCACCGAGCACGAGCACGATCGGGTAGGCGACCCCGATCCGGCGCGCGACGAACGCGAGCCCAGTCGCGATGACGAGGAGCAGGAGGAACAGCTCGATCGCTGCGGTCGGGTCCATGCGTCTGCCGTCAGTCGGGGACCGGCTGCCAGCCGAACACGGTCGTGGGCGTGCCCGGCTTGGGCCACAGGACCGTCACGACGAGGAGCGCCCCGAGGGTCGCCCCGAGGAGCGATACCGCGAGGTCCGCGATCGTGTTGTCGTAGGTCAGCTGAAGCCCGGACTGGCCGCTCCGCTGGAGGAGGTACTCACCGATCTCCCAGAGGATGTCGATCGTCGCCCCGAAGCCGACGACGAGCCCGAACGTCACCCATCGTCGCCCGATCATCGGAGCCACGGCCAGGCCGAACGCGATGGCCAGGAAGAACCAGCCGGCGAAGTGCGGGAGCGCGTCGAAGCCCTTCGTGTCGAACCAGCCGAGGTCGTTCGCCGCAGCATCGAACAGGAACGGCATGACGAGCGCGATGTCGGCCAGGAACGGGTAGGGCCGGGGGCGGCCGCGGAGCTGCCAGACGAGCGGGATCACGACCGTCGATAGCGGCCAGATCACGGCCCGGACGCCCATCGCCTTGCCCTGGAAATGGGACGAGCTCGGGTCGATCAACGGGACGATGGCAACCGCGATCGCGATGACCTTGACCGCAAGGTCGAGGATCGCCCACCCGGACCTGGCCATGGACCGCGCTAGCCTTAGGTCCCGTGCTGCCACGATGCGACGTAGGCGGCCTGCTCGGGGGTCATCGGCTCGAGCTCGATGCCCAGCGCCGCGAGCTTGAGCCGGGCCACCTCGGCGTCGATCGCCTCGGGCACGACGTAGACCCGGTCCTCGAGCTCGGCATGGTGGCCGGCGACGTACTCCGCCGACAGGGCCTGGTTGGCGAAGCTCATGTCCATGACCGCCGCCGGGTGGCCCTCGGCCGCCCCGAGGTTGACGAGGCGGCCCTCGGCGATGAGGTAGACGCAGCTTCCCGCCGAGGTCGAACTCCTGGACGTTGTCGCGGACTTCGCGGACGTGGCCCTCGGCCATCTCGCGCAGGGCGGCCAGGTCGAGCTCGGCGTCGAAGTGGCCGCTGTTGGCCATGATCGCCCCGTCGCGCATCGCCGCGAAGTGCTCGCGCCGGAAGACGTTGAGGTTGCCGGTGGCGGTCACGAACAGCTCGCCCCAGGCGGCCGCATCGGTATGGGTCATGACCTGGTAGCCGTCCATCAGCGCCTCGAGGGCGCGGACCGGATCGACCTCGACGACCGCCACGTGGGCGCCGTGACCGGCCATCCGCGAAGCGATCCCCTTGCCGACCCAGCCGTAGCCGGCGACGACGACGTGGCGGCCGGCGATGAGCAGGTTCGTCGCCCGGAGGATCCCGTCGAGCGTGCTCTGGCCGGTCCCGTAGCGGTTGTCGAACAGATGCTTCGTCTGGGCCTCGTTGACCGCGACGACCGGGAAGCGGAGCGCGCCATCGGCGGCCATCGCCTTGAGCCGGATGACCCCGGTCGTCGTCTCCTCGGTGCCGGCCAGGATCTCGTCGAGCTGGGCCGGCCGCTCGGAATGGAGGAGCGACACGAGGTCGCAGCCGTCGTCCATCGTCAGCTGGGGGTGGCTGTCGGCGACCGCGTTGAGGTGCGCGTAGTAGGTGTCGCGATCCTCGCCGCGCCGGGCGAAGCAGGCGATCCCGTAGGCCGCGACGAGCGCCGCCGCGACGTCGTCCTTGGTCGACAGCGGGTTCGATGCCGCCAGGACGACCTCGGCGCCGCCGGCCTTGAGCGTCCGCATCAGGTTCGCCGTCTCGGTCGTGACGTGGAGGCAGGCGCCGATCCGGAGGCCGTCGAGCGGCCGCTCTCGCTCGAACCGCTCGCGGATCAGCCGGAGGACGGGCATCTCGCGCTCGGCCCACTCGATCCGCCGGACGCCCTCGTCGGCCAGGCCGAGGTCGGTGACGTCGTGGGGCGGCAGGTCGGTCGTGGTCGTCATCGGCGAGGGGTCTCCTTGCTGGTCGAGAGGAAGCGGCGGAGCGGGCCGGGCAGACCGGGCCATGGCGATCCAAGCCGATGAGCGAGCCGCTCCTCGAACCGGACGTGCTCCTGGTAGCCGAGCCGGCGGTAGGCCTGGAGCGCGGGCGGGTTGTCGGACCGGACGTTGAGCACGACCTGGTCGCAGGACCGCAGGAGCTCGGCGGTGACCGCCCCGGTCGTGGCCGTCGCGAACCCGCGCCCGCGGAAGTCGCCGTGGGTCAGGACGTTGCCGACGACGGCGAGGCGGGCATCGTGGCTGATCACGTGGGTCCCCGCCGCGGCGACGAGCCGGCCCCCGACGCGCATCCCGTAGTAGACGCCATCGGCGATCGCCGACGACGGCAGCCACGAGGCGAACCCGAGCTGGTAGAGCCGGTTCAGGTCGCCGATCTCGACCGGCAGGAGCCGGCGGACCTCGGACGGGTACGGCCGGAAGGTCGTCCGGTCGACCCACATCCGGACCATCTGCGGGCCGGGATCGAGCCGGTACGAGCCGTCGACGGCCGGCAGCGTCCCGGACAGCGCGGCGACGTAGGCCGCCCGCGGCCGGATCACCTCGCGCAGGATCGTCGCGATCCCATCGTCGGAGCCCATGCACGAAGAGCGGCTGCGGCGACAGCCCGGCGTATTCGAGGGCGACCGCCACGAGCTCGTCCCCGTCGAACGCGCCGCCCCAGCGGGTCCGGGCGAACTCGCGGTCGTCGAGGTCGCAGATCGCGTACGCGGCGAACAGCCGGTCGCGCTCGAGGAACGCCCGCAGGAGCACACGATCGGTCGTCGACCGGGCGACGATCGCGTCGCGCTGGCCCTGGATCGCCACCGTCGCCATCAGCTCGCCGCCTGCGCGGGCGGCTCGGCGACCGGCGCCGGCGCCTCGGCCGCGCGCCGCGGCGTGGCGCGCGGCGACGGCCGCTGCGAGGGCGGGGCCGAACGGCGCGATCAACGCGCCCTGCTCGGTCACGATCGCGGAGATGAGGTCGGCCGGGGTGACGTCGAAGGCCGGGTTCCAGACGGTCGCCCCGGGCGGAGTCACCCGGACGCCGCCGAACTCGAGGAGCTCGGACGCGTCCCGCTCCTCGATCGGGATCGCCGACCCGTCCGCCGTCTCGAGGTCGACCGAGCTCAGCGGCGCGCAGACGTAGAACGGCACCCGGTGACGGGCCGCGAGGGCCGCCAGCGGGTACGTCCCGATCTTGTTGGCCGCGTCGCCGTTGGCCGCGATCCGGTCGGCGCCGACGAGGACCGCGTCGATCGCGCCGGCTGCCAGCAGCGAACCGGCCGCCCCGTCGGCGACGAGCGTGTACGGCACGCCGGCCTGCTCGAGCTCCCAGGCGGTCAGCCGGGCGCCCTGGAGGAGCGGCCGCGTCTCGTCGACGTGGACGTGGATCTCCCGGCCGGCGTGAACGGCCGCCTGGACGATCCCGAGCGCGGTGCCGAACTGGCCGCAGGCGAGCGGGCCGGTGTTGCAGTGGGTGAGCACCCGGACCGGCCGATCGAGCGGGCTGCGGGAGCGAGCGCGAGGCCGTGCTCGGCGAGCCGTCCGTGGTCGTCGGTCGCCTCGGCGCAGATCGCCTCGGCTTCGGCCCACATGGCGTCGGCGATGACCGTCCCGTCGTCGTCGAGCGAGCCGACCGACTCGATCCGGGCGAGCATCCGATCGACCGCCCAGCCCAGGTTGACCGCGGTCGGCCGGGCGTTCCGGAGCGTGCTCGCCGCCGCCCGGATGATCGCCCGCCGGGCGAACGGCTTGAGGTCGATCCCCCGCCCGGCGGTCAGCGCCAGGCCATAGGCCGCGGCCTGGCCGATCGCCGGCGCGCCGCGGACGACCATCTCGCGGATCGCCCAGGCGACGTCGGCGCCGCTCCGGCACTCGATCTCGGCCAGCCGTCCCGGCAGCGCGCGCTGGTCGACGAGGATGAGCCGGTCCTGTTCGACCCGGAACGCGGTCCGGAAGCCGGTCGGTGACGGTCTGGCCGGGCGCCGGTCCGGCCGTCGCCGCCGGCGCCGAGCGCCGCGGCCGCGGCCTCGGGATCGAGGATCGCGCTCGCGGCCTGGATCGACGTCTGCTGGAGCGCGTTGGCCGCCCCGACGACCGTGGCCGTGGCCTGGAACACGTCGGCGGCGAGCTGGCGGAAGAAGCGGCGGCGACCGACGTCGATTCGGCGTCGCGTTGGCGCGGTGTCCGTCAGATCGGGCGGCTGGGCCGCCCCGGGCAGGTCGCGCCGCGGGCGGCCTCGTCCGGCCGGTCCGTGCGGTCGTCCTGGGCATCCTCCGCCATCGTCCCGCTCAGTACCGGATGACGCTCTCGACGCGGTGACCCTGGAGCCGGTCCCGGCCCTTGAGGAAGTCGAGCTCGACGAGGAAGCCCAGCCCGACGACCTCGCCCTGGAGCCGCTCGACGAGCTCGATCGTGCCGTGCACCGTGCCGCCGGTCGCGAGCAGGTCGTCGACGATCAGCACGCGCTGGCCGGGCTGGATCGCGTCCCGGTGGATCTCGAGCGTGTTCGAGCCGTACTCGAGCGCGTATTCGACGGTGATCGTCTCGGCCGGCAGCTTGCCGAGCTTGCGGACCGGGACGAGTCCGGCCTTGAGCAGGTAGGCCAGCGGGGCGCTGAAGATGAACCCGCGCGACTCCATCCCGACGACGAGGTCGATCGCCTCATCCTTGTACGGCTCGAGCATCAGGTCGATCGCGGCGCGGTAGGCGCCGGGGTCCTTGAGCAGCGTCGTGATGTCGTAGAACAGGATGCCGGGCTTCGGGAAGTCCGGGATCTCGCGGATCTTCGCGCGCAGGTCCTCGGCGGTCGCAGTCATCTGGGACGAGCTCCTACGGACGGCGGGTCGGCCTCGCTGGCAGCCGTCAGTCTACCCCAGCGACCGCCCCGAATCCAGCACCGGGCGGCGGCCCTCGACGGGCGTAGAATCGGGCCTTCCCGACCCACCTCGTCGGGCGTCTCTCCGACGATGGGCCGAGACGAAGCTGGAGGGTGCCGATGAACGCGTTCATCGTGGACCTCGAGGATCGGCCCGGGAGCATCGCGGCGGTGGCCGAGGCCCTCGCCGCGAAAGGGATCAGCATCACCTCGCTGGCCGGGGTGACCTGTCGCGGCGCCGGAAGCGCGGTGGTCCTCACCAACGACGAGGCCGGGACTCGCAAGGCCCTATCCGACGGGCGGTTCACCGTTCGCGAGATCGAGGTCGTCCCGCACGCCATCGAGGATCGGCCCGGGGCATTCGCCGAAGTCGCCCGGCGATTGGCCAGTGCCGGCGTCAACCTGGAAGCCGTCCTGCCGACGGGCATGTCCGGCGGCAAGGTCTCGATCGCCTTTGCCACCGTGGATGCGGCCAAGGCGCGCGAGGCGCTCGGTTCGATGGCGACTGCCGGCCGCTGAGCCGGATCGCCAGGCGTCGTCCGGGAGACGGTCTACCCGTCGCCCGGGCGCCGCGCCTGGTTGCCGATCAGGTCGCCCGCCGGAGCCCGGTCAGCCTGGTCGTCAGCAGCGCCCCGCTCACGCCGGCGACCCCACCGACGAGGAACGCGCCGAGCAGCCCGACCCATGGCTCGAGCCCGGCCCCGGCCCCGATCGCGATGAGCGCGCCGCCGACGCCGGTGCCGAGCGCGGTGCCGAGCACGTCGCTGAGCTGGAGGCCTGACGTCGCCGCCCCCTCGGTGCCGGGTCGCGCCTCGCGCAGGACGGTCAGCGACAGCGGCGAGTAGCTCAAGCCCATTCCGAAGCCGGCCACGGTCCAGGCCGCGATCCCGACCGCGACCGGGACGCTCGGCGCGAGGACCGCCGCGAAGCCGACGATCCCGATGACGACCGTCACGAAGCCGAGCGCGACCAGGCGCCGCGCGCCCCACTCCCCGATCATGCGCGCCTGGACCCACGCGCCGGAGGTCCAGGCCAGCGTCGCCCCGGTCAGGGCCAGCCCGGCGGCCGCCGGGCCGAGACCGCGCCAGCCCTGTAGAGCGAGCGGGACATAGGCGTCGGCGCAGAAGAACGTGAACGTCAGGACGCCGCGCAGGAGGACCGCCGCCGGCAGGCCGGGCGCCGCAGCCAGGGTCCCGACGGGGGTCAGGCGGCGGAACGCGGGCAGGACGAGTGCGCCACCGAGGGCGACGAGGAGCCCGCCGGGTACGAGGGTCCCGCTCGTCAGACCCGCGACGAAGAGCCCAGCACCGAGGACGAGGACGAGCGCGAGCCGGAGGCGCCGCCAGGGGTCGCTCGCGGCGACGTCGGTGGCGGTCGTCCCATCGGACCCGGCCGGGCGGTCGGCGCCGGTCGTCCGGTCCGGCACCGCGGTCCTGAGCGCGGGCAGGGTGATCGCCGCGGCGACGGCAATCAGCGGCAGGAGCCCGAGGAACACCCAGCGCCAGCTCGTGGCGACGGCGATCGCACCGGCCAGCGCCGGCCCGATGAGCCCGGGCACCACCCACGCGGTCGACAGCACGGCGAACATCCGCGGCCGCAGCTCGTCCGGCAGGGCCCGACCGATGCTGACGTAGGCGATCGGCGGGATGACGCCGGCGCCGAGACCCTGGAGGACGCGACCGCCGACGAGGACGGTCATCGACGGAGCGAGGCCGCCGATGATCAGGCCGATCGAGAACAGACCGAGCCCGCCAGCCAGCGGGCGGACGAGCCCGCCACGGTCGATCAGCCCACCGGCGACGACGATCCCGACGATGTTGGCCAGGAAGAACGCCGAGAACACCCAGCCATAGAGGGCCAGGCCGCCGAGATCCTTCGCAACGAGGGGCATGACCGTCGAGACCGCGAGGGCCTCGAAGGCGACGAGCGTCACCGTCATCACCAGGCCCGACGTCAGGGCGCGCCGGCCGGGCGAGAACAGGCCGCCGAGCGCCTCGATGTCGATCGTCGGCTCGTCGCACGGGCCGTCCATCGGGATCTCGCCGGCGAGCGGCTCGGCGGTTCTCGTGGTCGGCTCGAGGAGCGCGTCACTCATCGCCACAGGATGCCCGAAGCGGCGCCGGGATGGCGTCGCGCCGGGCCCGGCCGAGCGCTACGGCACGAGTGAGGGCGCGGGCGAGCCCACGGTGCTCAGGATCTCGGTGACCGCGCTGCCCGCGATGACGAGGGCGATGATCGAGATCACCGGCAGGACCACGAACACGAGGACCAGCAGCACGACGCAGCCGACGAGCGCGGCATTGCCCACCCCGACCGGTTCCACCATGGCGCTGTTCGCGAACCGGTCGTGCAGGCCCTGCTTGGTCGGGCTCGTGGCGGTCGTGAACAGCAGGGCGAGCGACCAGCCGAGCACCACGCAGGCCCCCGACCCCGACGAGCGCCGGGACGACGGACAGGAGGGCGAGCGGCTCACCGAGCGCCACCCAGCGCCGGACCGCCTGGTCGGTCGTGAGCGTCCGGCCGTCGAACGCGTTGCCGACCTGGAGCTTGAGCAGCCGCATCCCGGGGGTCGCCCGAGCCGAGCTGCGCCACGTCCAGACGAAGTAGCCGAGGCTGATGGCGACGATGAGGACCTCGGAACCGACCGTCGTTGCGTAGTCGGTGCCGAAGACCGCGATTGCGGTGAAACCGAGCAGGAGCCCGATGATGATCAGGATCACCCGGTCGATCAGGAAGGCGACGAAGCGTCGCCCCGTCGAGCCGAAGACCAGGCCGGGTGCGACCTCGGTCTGCACCGGCGCCGCCATCGCCGTCCAGGCGACGGTGGCGGCGGCTGAGGAGGGCTCCCGGACGGCGGCGGCGACGCGGGCGGCGTCGACCAATCGGCGGCCGGTGGCGGCGGCGGCGTAGACCAGGCCGCCGGCGGTGGCGGCGGCGGTGGCGGGGACCAGGCCGCCGGCGCTGCCGCGGTGCCGCGCTGCGGCTGAGTCGCTGGCGCGTCGCCGCCCGGCGGCACATCGGGCACGGCGGGCGCGTCGCCGGCCGGCCGCACGTCAGGAAAGGCCTCGTCGCCGTGCTGCAGGCTCCTCGGGGTCGCCCGGTCCCGGCGTCTGGTCGACCATGTCGCCACCCTCCCCTGCTCCCGCCCTGGGCAGAGTACCAAGCCCGCCTCAGGTTCCGGCGAGTCGCTCCACCACCGGTCCGAGCACTCGCGAGCGATCAGGCCGCCTTGATGAGCCGAAGCACCTCGCCGGCCAGGCCGATCGCCTCGACCGTCGGCAGGACCGGGTTGTTGAACGTGAAGCCGGTGAAGCCGGCGTCGAGGTACGGCCGGAGCGCTTCCGCGCCCTGCTCGGGGGTCGTGCCACCCGCGCCCGACGCTCGGGCGGGAGGCGGGCCAGCAGGGCCGCCCCGTCCGCGTCGCTCGTCGGCCAGCAGGACCGGCGTGGCCATCGTCAGCTCGATCGTCGCCGGATCGCGCCCGATCGCGGCGCAGTGCGCTCGAGGACCTCTTCTTGTGGAGGAGCGTCTCGAGCCCGAGCGGGAACCAGTGGGTCATGTCGGCGTGCTTGGCGGCGATCTTGAGCGTCCGCTGCTCGCCGCCGCCACCGACGATGATCTGCGGCCCGCCGGGCTGGATCGGCCGCGGGACGTTGAGCGCCCGGTCGATCCGGTAGTAGCGGCCCGTCGAAGCTCGGGCGATCCTCGGTGAACATCAGCGCGGCAGATCGTCAGCGCCTCGTCGAGCCGATCCATCCGCTCGCGGACCGGCGGGAAGTCGAAGCCGTAGCCGGCGTGCTCGTCCTCGTTCCAGGCGGCCCCGAGCCCGAGGATCGCCCGGCCGCCCGACGATGACGTCGAGCGTCGTCACGATCTTGGCCAGGAGCGCCGGGTTCCGGTAGGTCACGCCGGTCACCAGCGCTCCCGAGCCGAACCCGGCCTGGTCCGCTGGCTGAGGGCGGCCAGCATCGTGTAGACCTCGAGCATCGGGTCGGTCTCCGGGCCGACGCCGCGGATCTGGTAGAAGTGGTCCATCACCGTGACGAGCCCGAAGCCGGCCGTCTCGGCCGCCTCGCCAGCTCGACGACGCGGTCGAACAGCCGCTCGGGCGGCGTGTCCGGGAACGTGTAGTTCGGAAGGTGGAGGCCGAACCAGGGCGTCATCCGATCTCCGATCGGACTCGGCGTGGGCGGACGGCGACCCGACCGCAGTCGCGTCACCGTACCGGTTCCGAGCCGGACCGCTGGCTCTGCCGGCGGCGGCGTGGCAGCATGCGTAGCCGGATGGCAGCGGTGACCGACGCGAAGACGCTTCTGCACGGTGTCCCGGGCGGTCGAGTGCTCGACGTCGCGACGGGTAGGGGCAACTTCGTCGGGTTCCTGCTCGAGGGCCTGGCCAGCCACGACGAGATCGTCGGGATCGATAGCGACCCCGAGGCCGAAGCGCGCTTCACCGATGCGTTCGGGGATCGGCCGGGCGTCAGGTTCGAGCAGATGAACGCGACTGCGCTCGCCTTTGAGGACGGCCGGTTCGACACCGTCTGCGTCGCGAACTCGCTCCACCACTTCGCCGACCCCGCGGCAGTCCTCCGCGAGATGCGTCGTGTCTGCCGGCCGGGCGGGAGCGTGGTGGTGCTCGAGATGTGCCGCGACGGTCAGGCCGAGCCCAGCTGACCCACGTGGAGCTCCACCACTGGTGGGCGGCGATCGACACCCTCGACGGCAAGGTCCACCGCGAGACGTTCCCTCGCGCCGAGGTCATGGGCCTGATCGCGAGCCTGGGGCTGTCGGACCTCCGGGTCGACGACATCGCAGATACCGAAACCGACCCGATGAGCCACGAGACCGCCGAGGAGCTCGATCCGGTGATCGACCGCTACATCGGCCTCGCGGACGGGCACCCGGACCTTCAGGCAAGGGGCGAGGAGCTGCGCCGGCGGCTCCACGATGTCGGCTTCCTGGTGGCGACCTCGGTCTTCGCCGTGGGCCGGACCTAGCCGGAAGGCCCGAGCTTCGTCCTCGCCAGCACGTGGTGGTAGGCGTACTCGCCGTCGTGCCACGGCCCTTCAGCGTCGTCCACGATCACGAACCCGGCCTCGGCGATCCAGCTCCGGACCCGGTCCATCGGCGGGTAGTGGTGGTAGTAGCCATCGGGCTCGTCCCAGAACACCTCGCCATCGACGACCGGCAGGCCCTTCTCCCTGGCCGCGGCGTTCGCCTCGAGGACGCCCTCCGCCTCGGACCGCTCCACGGTCAGGTAGAGCAGGCCGCCGGGGTGGAGCGCCTCGTGGAACCGGCCGAGGACGACCGGCCACTCCTCGGGCGGGATGAACTCCATGGCGTCGACGCACATCACGCCGTCGAACGCGTCGCGGTACGGGAGGTCCTGGAGGTCGTGCTTCTCCGTCGGGACCTCCGGGAACTTCGTCGCGGCGTGGGCCAGGTAGCCGCCCGCGTGATCGACCCCGAGGAGCGCTCGACCGCTCGCGACGACCAGCCCGAAGTACTTGCCGGTGCCACACGGCGCGTCGAGCACCCGGCCGCCGGGCGGGAGCTCCCCGAGGAACCGCTCGATCCACGCTCGGTGGTCATCCTCGATCGCACCCCACTCGGCGTCGAAGACCTCGACGAGCGCGTCTTCCTGCCGCTCGTTCTCACGCCGCAGCTCCCGCAGCCAGGCGGCCCGGTCGGTCGTCATGGCGACGACGTCAGGCGGGCAACGACGGCCTGGGTGAGCTGCCACGACTTCGCGGGGTCGCGCGGGAGGCGGATCCGGACCTGGTTGGTGGCGAACGTCAGGTCGCCGGGCCGGACGCCGGGCAGGCCGAGGGCGGCCGCCCGCTCGCCGCCGCCGAGCGGACTGAGCAGGCGCATGGCGGTCGCCCGGGACAGGCCGGCCCCGAAGCGAACGACGAGCTGGCCCTCCTCGCGCGAGATCGACGAGACGCCGGCCGACTCGGCCGCCAGTCGCAGCTCGGCGACCTCGACCAGCCGGGCCACCGGCGTCGGCATCGGCCCGAACCGGTCGCCGACCTCCTGCCGGAACGCGGCGATGTCGCCGGGCGTCCGGGCCCTCGCCAGCCGTCGATAGAGCTCGAGCTTCTGGGCCTCGTCGGGGACGTAGTCGTCGGGCAGGTGGGCGTCGACCGGCAGGTCGAGGACGGCGCCCGGCTTCTCGAGCACCGGCTCACGGCCTTCGTGGCGAGCCTTGCTCTCCTCGACCGCGTCGGCCAGCAGCCGTGAGTAGAGGTCGAACCCGACCGCAGCCATGTGGCCCGACTGCTCCCCGCCGAGGATGTTGCCCGGCGCCCCGGATCTCGAGGTCTGACAGGGCGATCTGGAAGCCCGCTCCGAGCTCCGACGCGTTGAAGATCGCCTGGAGCCGCTTGCGCGCCTCGTCGCTGAGCCGCTCCCGGCGGCGATAGAGGAGGTAGGCGTACGCCCGCCGGCTCGATCGCCCGACCCGACCACGAAGCTGGTAGAGCTGGGCGAGCCCGAGCGTGTCGGCCCGGTCGATGACGATCGTGTTCGCGTTCGGGATGTCGAGCCCCGATTCGATGATCGTCGTGCAGACGAGCACGTCGGCGGCACCTTCGGAGAAGGCGATCATGACCTTCTCGAGCACGCCCTCCGGCATCTGGCCGTGCCCGACGACGAAGCGCGCCCCGGGCAGCATCCGGCGGAGCTGCTCGGCCTGGGCCTCGATCGTCTCGACCCGGTTGTGGACGTAGAAGACCTGGCCGCCCCGGTCGAGCTCACGGAGGATCGCGTCGCGGACCAGCCCGGCCGACGCCTCGGCGACCCGGGTCTGGATCGGCAGGCGATCCTCGGGCGGGGTCTCGATCACGCTCAGGTCGCGGATCCCGGCCAGGGCCAGGTTGAGCGTCCTGGGGATCGGCGTCGCGGACAGGGTGAGCACGTCGACCTCGTTGCGCAGCCGCTTGAGGCGCTCCTTGGCGGCCACCCCGAACCGCTGCTCCTCGTCGACGACGACCAGCCCGAGGTCGCGGAAGCGGACGTCCTTCGACAGGAGGCGATGGGTCCCGATGACGAGGTCGACCTCGCCGCTCGTCAGGCCCTCGACGGTCGCCGCCTGGTCGCGCTCCGACACGAACCGGGACAACAGCCGAACCGTCATCGGGAACGCGGCGAAGCGCTGCCCGAACGTCTGGAAGTGCTGGGCGGCGAGGACCGTCGTCGGCACGAGGATCGCGACCTGCTTGCCATCCTGGATCGCCTTGAACGCCGCCCGGATCGCGACCTCGGTCTTGCCGTAGCCGACGTCGCCGACGACGAGCCGGTCCATCGGCCGCCCGACCTCCATGTCCGCCTTCGTCTCGGCAACCGCCCGGAGCTGGTCGACGGTCTCCTCGTACGGGAAGCTGGCCTCCATCTCGGATTGCCATGGGGTGTCGACGGCGTACGCATGGCCGCGGGCCGCGGTTCGCGCGGCGTAGAGCTCGAGCAGCTCCTCGGCCAGGTCGTCGACGGCGCGCTTGACCCGCTGCTTCGTCCGGATCCAGTCGGTGCCCCCGAGGCGGCTGAGCTGCGGTCGCTCGCCGCCCGAGTAGCGGCTGACCCGCTGGATCTGCTCGACCGGGACGTAGATCCGGTCCCCTTCCGCGAACCGCAGCTCGAGGTAGTCGCGCTCCTCGCCGGCGGCGCCACGGCGGAGCATCTGCTCGTAGCGGGCGATCCCGTGATCGATGTGGACGACGAGGTCGCCCGGCGTCAGCCGTTCGAGGATGTCACGCGGCACGACCCGGCGCATGGCCTTCGGCCGGCGAACCCGGACCGTCCCGAACAGCTCGCGGTCGGTGACGAACGCGAGACCGTCGGGGCCGCCGATGAAGCCGCCGTTGAGGCTGCGGTCGATGAGGGCGACGGCACCGGGCGGCGGTGCGCCATCGAGCCGGTCGATCGCGGCGACCGGCCGACCGGCCTCGGCAAGGAGCTCGGACAAGCGGGCGGCCTGGTCCGAGGCAAGGACCGTCCGCAGGTTCTCGCCGCCCCAGCCCTCGACGGCCTCGACGAGCCGTCCGGAGCGGAGTCCCGGGACGCTCGGCTCGCGCCAGCCGAAGAGGTCGCCGGAGCTGAGCCCGCCGCCGGCGATCGCCCCGGCAGGCTCCGATTCCCAGGTCAGCTCGAGCGTTCGGGCACCGAGCAGGCGGGCCTTCCAGTCGCGCGGCGGGAGATAGGTCGGCGGCCAGTCCTTCGGCAGCTCGCCGGCGCCGATGAGATCGGTCCGGCGCTCATCGGCCTGGCGCCACAGGAACGCGCCGGCCTCGGCGAGGTCGCCGGGCTCGTCGAGGATCAGGAGCGTGTCCGGCGCCAGGTGGTCGAGACCGGTCGCCGGGCAGACGATCGCGGCCCAGACCTCGGCGGCGTCACCGGCGTCGAGCGCCCGGGTTGCGGCCGTCGTGCCCGCGGCCGGGTCGTGCGCGGCCGGGGTCGTGCCGCGGCCGGGCGGTCGGCGCAGAGGCTGGCTCGCCGCCCTCGAACCGGGCGAGGTCGGCGGCCAGTCGCTCCGGCAGCCTGGCCGCCTCCCGGCCCACCCGGCCCTCAGCTCGTCAGCGCCGCCGGCCGGGACCAGGAACTCGCTGGCCGGCAGGAGGATCGCGCTGGTGGCCGGTCCGACGGTCCGCTGGTCGGTCGGGTCGAACCGCCGGATCGAGTCGACCTCGTCGCCGAAGAAGTCGAGCCGGATGGGGAGCGACTCACCGGGTGGGAACACGTCGACGATCCCACCGCGTCGAGCGAACTCGCCACGACCGGCGACCTCGAGCGTCGGCTGGTAGCCGAGGTCGAGCAGCTCGCGGAGGAGCGCGTCGAGCCCGATCCGGGCGCCGGGCTTGAGCACCCTCGGTGTCGCCGGCAGGTCGCCCGGGTCGAGCGTCCGCTGGAGGAGGGCCTGGACGCTCGCGACGAGGATCCGGGCTTTGCCGGTCCGCCAGGCCGCGAGCGCGGCAACCCGGGCGGCCGTCTCGTCGGCGACGAGCTCACTCCGCTCGTAGGCGAGCGCGCTCCTCGGTTCGAGCACGGCGACGGCATCGGGGTCGCCGAGCCAGGCCCCGAGCTCCTCCGCGACTCGGTCGCCGATCTCCGCATCGCGAGCGACCCAGACGACCCGCTCCGGTGGATCGGCGAGCGCGAGGGCCGCGGCGAGGAACGACTTCGCGCCATGCGGGACCGAGGTGAGGCCGGCGTGCCGGCCATGCTTGTCGAGCGAATCCGTCGGCGCCGCCGAGTCGCTCGCGGAGCGAACCGAACGATCCGCTCCCAGCCAGGAGCGGTGGGAGCGCGGACAGGTCGGGCAGGCGGCGACCGCTCTTGGGCTGGGCGGCGGACCGGGACTCGGGCGGCTCGGGGCTGTGCGGCCTGCGCCGGCTCGGTCGAGGCGGTCAGCTCAGCGGTCCCCGTCAGCGCGGCGCATCGGCCCGCCGCGCGTCCTCGACCTCGCGGTCCGCCTCGGCGACGTCGAAGTCGACCGCGTCCTCGGTCGTCGAGCGGTGGCGCGCGAGGAACTCCTCGGCGACGCGCTCCCCGAGCCGACGCTCGGCCCCGCGCTTGCCTCGGAGCGGCGGCGTGGTCATTGGTCGTCGTCCTTCGGTGGACGCGAGCTTCCGCCAGCCGGTCTTCGTCCGGCGGATCCCATCCGGGCCGGGCGGTCCGTCGACCTCGCCCGGGGGCGCCAGGCGATCGGCATCCGCCGGCCGCAGCTGGAAGCTGTTGTAGCGATTGGCGGCCTTGTTCGTCCCGTCGTGAGCCCAGGCCTCGACCGCGTCCGCCGCCTCGTCGAGCAGCTCGTCGAGCCGCTGGCGCTCCTCCGGCGCGAACGTGCTCAGGACATGGTCGCGACCGTGCCCGTCCGGGTCGCCGATCCCGATCCTGAGACGGCTGAACTTCTCGTTCCCGAGGTCGTCGATGATCGAGCCGAGCCCGTTGTGACCACCCGGCCCGCCTCCCTCGCGGAAGCGAAGCTTCCCGAACGGGAGGGCGAAGTCGTCGGCGACGACGAGCAGGTCGCCGAGCGGTGCGTGCTCCCGGGCGAGGACCTTGCGGACGGCGAGCCCGGACTCGTTCATGTACGTCAGTGGCTTGACGAGGGTGAGGTCGAGACCGTGGAACCGGCCCTGGACGATTCGCGAGGCGTCGCGCTCGCGGCCCTTGCCCGCCCAGCCGGCTCGGTCGGCCAGGCGATCGACGACCATCCAGCCGATGTTGTGCCGCGTCTTCCCGTAGCGCTCACCTGGATTCCCGAGGCCGACGACGATCTTCACCACCGCTCCGTGCTGGTCTGCCGACCTCCGTGCCGGGTCCTCGGACCGCACGCCGACAGGGCCCGATCCCGTCAGGGAGGGCCTGTCGGTGGATGGTATCAGCCGAAGAGCTTCAGGTTGCGCCCGGGGCTCGGTCGATCCGCCGGCCAATGATCTCGTAGACGTTGCCATCCGGCGCCCGGTAGTGGCTCCAGATCGCGTCACCGTCGACCTGCGGATCGCCGAAGGCGAAGTCACAGCCGGCCGCGAGAAGCGCCAGGTGAGCGGCGGCGAAGTCCTCGACGAGATAGCCGACGCACGGCGCAGGCCCGAAGAACTCGTGGTCGCGGTCGGCCGGCCCATACACGTGGACCTCGGTGCCGTCACCGAGCGCGAACCAGGCGGCGCCCGGGGACATCCGGATGGGGGCGAGTCCGAGGGCGTCGCGGTAGACGGCGACGGTCTCCTCGAACCGGTCGGTCCGAACGCCGACGAACCGGACGGCCACGACGCCGGGCGGTCGGGCAGCGGACGTCACCGTGACGCCAGCGGGTCGAGCAGCTCGACTTCCAGCCCTCGCATCGCGGCCTCCTCGAGGGGCTCGGCGTGGTCCCAGCCGCAGACGTGGAGAACGCCATGGGTCACGAGCAGCCGGAGCTCGCTCGGCGGCGGCCAGTCGCGGTCCCCGGCCCAGCCGCCGCGACCACCCTCGGCCTGGGCGATCGCCCGCTCGACCGACACGACGACATCGCCAAGGTGCGGGCGGACGCCCGGGGGAAGCGGGAACGTCGGCCCGGTCGCGGACCGCCGCTGCGGGCCGGCCCGGGTGGGGCGGGAACGCGTTGGGTGGCAGGAGCGGGAAGGACAGGACGTCGGTCGGCCCGGCCGCGCCCATGTGCTCGGCGTTCAGGCCGGCGAGCTCACGGTCGTCGGTCAGGACGATCCCGATCGAGGCCGGTCTCGGTCCGCCGGCGGCGTCGAGCGCCCGGCCGGCGACACGGGCGAGCTCGGCTGCCGGCAGCAGTCTGGCGACCCCGGGGCGAACCGTGACGTCGACTCGCCACGGCGGGCGGTAGATCGAGCGGGACTCAGCCAGCGTCGGGACTCACCGGACCGCCACCGCCCGATGCCGCCCGGCGCAATTCGAGCTCGACGATCTTGCTCTCCGGGTAGGCGATCCGCTGGTGGTACATGCCGAGCAGCTGCGAGACGAAGGCCTCGCGGATCCGCTCCACGTCGCGCAGAGTCAGGTCGCACTCGTCGAACTGGCCGTCGTTCAGCCGCTCGTCGATGATCCGGCTGACCATTGCCCGGATGGCCGCCTCGTCACGGGCCGACAGCGAGCGGACGGATGCCTCGACGCCGTCCGCGAGCATGATCAGGGCCGCCTCACGGCTCTGTGGCCGCGGCCCGGCGTGCCGATACCGAGTGGGATCGACCGCATTGGCGGCCTTCTCGCCGTCCGACGTCGACAGTCCGCCGTACGGCTCGGCCGCCTGTTCACGTGCCTTCGCATAGAAGTAGCCGATCAGGGCCGTCCCGTGGTGCTGCGGGATGAAGGCGATGAGCGGTTTGGGGAGATGGGCCCGGTAGGCGATGTCGATCCCGTCGGCGACGTGGCTCTTGAGGATCTGGGCGGACATCTCCGGGTCGAGCTCGTCGTGGATGTTGTCGCCGCCAGCCTGGTTCTCGATGTAGGCGAGCGGATTGGCCAGCTTGCCAACATCGTGGTAATAGGCTGCCACGCGGGCAAGGAGTGCGTCGGCGCCGATCGCCTCGGCGGCCCGCTCGGCGAGGTTGGCCACCATGATCGAGTGGTGGTACGTGCCCGGCGTCTCGAGCAGGAGGCGCCGGAGGAGGGGCTGCGACGGGTTGGCCAGCTCGAGGAGCTGGAACGCGGTCAGGATGCCGAACACGTTGCCGAGCACCGCGAACGTGCCGACGGCTACGACCGCGGCGCCGACGCCGGCCGCCGCGGATGCGCCCCACAGCTGGATCATCCCGGTCGCGTCGTGCTGCCCGAGCAGCCCGAACGTCGTCACGACCAGCGCGTCGACGATGGCGATCGCGACGCCGGCCTGGACGAACGCGTTGAGCCGGTCGCCGCGACGGATCGCGACGATCCCGGCCGCGCCGCCGAAGAACACGTAGGTGGTCATCTCGAGCGAGTTCGTGTTGACCGCCCCGGCGACGACCGCGATGAGCGCCATCAGCAGCAGCCCGGTGCTGGCATCGAGCAGCAGCGCCACGAGGATGCCGACTGCCGCGGTCGGCACGATGAACGGCAGGCCGGATCGACCGGCGGTCAGCTCGAGGGCGAAGGTCGAGATGATCAGGAGAAGCCCGACGAGGGCGAGGGCATTCGTCCGATGCCAGAGCTCCGGCCTGAACCGCCAGACCCAGGCGAGGAGCAGCCCGACCAGGAGCACCGAGAACAGCATCCAGCCGCCGAGACGAATGACGTCCCAGCGCGCTGTCGTCAGCCCGAACGCGTTGATCTGCTCGAGGGCCTCGGCGGTGACCGGGTCGCCCTTCCGGACGATCGTCTGGCCCTGGCTGACGGTGATCAGCCGCGGCGCGACGAGCTCGGCCGCCCGCGTCCTCGCCGCATCGGTGGCGGCCTGGTCGAAGTCGGAGTTGGCCTCGAGCAGCGGCCCGACGATCTCGGCGGCGAGCGCGCGTTCGGCCTGGTTGAGCCCGCCGAGGATCCGTCCAGCCAGGCGCGACCTGATGACCGCGAGGTCCGAATCCCGGAGCTCGCTCAATTCGAGCTGCTCGAGGATCCTGATGCTCTCCGCCTTGATCGCCGCCCAGCGGCCGAGCGGCAGCGCCATCAGGTTCGTCCGCGACTCGTCGGTGAGGCCGGGCAGGGCGGTCTCGAGGAGGGCGATCCGGTCGGCTTCGGCCGTCTCGGGATCGAACGCCCTGTCGACCGGCGCCACGAGCCGGTCGAACGCGGCTTCCTGCTGCTGGACGACGGCCGCCGCCTTGTCGGGGGTGAAGTCGTATTGCGGCTCGACCTTGGCCCGCTCGGCGTCGCGCGCCGCCTGGGTCTGGATCTGGCTCGTGTAGGTCAGCGCGCGTGGGGCCAGGATGTCGGCCTTGGCAACTTCGCCGAGCTTGACGTCGACCCGGGCCGGGACGATGTCGACGGCGAAGATCGCGGTCAGGGCGAGGACGAGCAGCGTCGACGCCACGAAGAGGCGCCCGAAGTCGTGGCGCGAGAACGAGGGCTGGCGATCGATCCGATCGGGGCGCTGGGCAAGCATCGGCTCAGGTGCTCCGGCTCAGTGGCTCGCAGCCGCGTCGTGGGTGGCCAGATCGGCCGAGGCGAGACCCTGGGCCACGAGCTCGCTGACCCGCTTCCCGTCGGCCCGCCCGCGGGTCCTGGGGGCGAGCCAGCCCATGACCTTGCCGAGCTCGCGCGGCGAGGACGCGCCGGTGGCCGAGATGCCCTCGGCAACGAGCGCCCGGAGCTCGTCGTCGCTCAGGGCGGCGGGCAGGAACTCGGACAGGATCGCGATCTCGGCGAGCTCCTTGTCGGCGAGGTCCGTCCGGCCTGCGGCCTGGTAGGCTTCGACCGACTCCCGCCTGGTCTTCACCTCGCGGCTCAGGACCTGGGTCTCCTCGTCCTGGGTCAGCGGGCGGCCCTCGCGCTTCTCGACCATGTAGAGCGCGTTGATCGCCATCCGCAGGACGTCGCGGCGCAGCGCGTCACCCGACCGCATTGCGGCGGTCGTCTCGGTCTGGAGACGTTCCTTCTGGGTCACCGGATCTGGCACCTCGGGCGGAGACTCGATCGAGCCGCCCACTGGGCGTGTCGCGCGGTGCGACCTAGCCCTGCTGCGTGCGGGCGGCCTTCTTGCGCTTCGCTTCCTTGCGCTTGCGCTTCACGCTCGGCTTCTCGTAGTGCTCGCGGCGGCGGGCCTCGGCGAGGATCCCGCTCTGCTGGATCTTCTTGTTGAAGCGGCGGAGGGCGCTCTCGAAGGTCTCGTTCTCACCCACTCGGACTTCTGCCAATCCCGGTTCACCTCCCGCGGCCTGGTCTCGTCGGTACGTTCGCAGCTCGTTGGCCGGCCGGCTCGAACGGCCTCGGCGAGAGCGCAGATGAGCGCTCGCCGACAGGCTGGCGGAGTGTAGACGAGGGTCCCGAAGCGGTCAAACGTCCTGATGGTCCCTGGAATCGGCCGCCGCTGACCTCTGCGGCGAACCGGGCGAGCGCCGCGCTGTACGACGATGGACGGTCCAGGTTGGCGAGGTGCGAGGCGCGCCGCAGGACGACGACGCGGGGGTCGCGGGCGACCTTCAGGAAGCCACGCTCGCCGAGACGGAACGGCAGGTCGAGCTGGCCGTTGAGGATGAGCGACGGGCCGGGATACGACGCGAACGTTCCGCGGGCGTCGCGCCCGATGAGCTCGCGGAGGGCAGCCGAGCCGGCCTCGAACCCGAACCCTCCGGCGAGGATGGCATTCGAGGTCGCCGGCGGGAAGCGTCGCCGGAACCACGACCGGTTGAGCCGCTCGAGGCGCGGCCGCGACGTCTGGTCCATGAGCGCGGCGAGCCAGCGGATCGCGATCGGCATGACCCGACCCCTGGGCTCGGCCGACGCGCCCGAGATGGCCAGCCCGGCGACCTTGTCCGGGTAGCGCGCGGCGACGTCGATCGCGAGGTAGCCGCCGAGCGAGAACCCGCACAGGACCGCCCGTCCGCCGGCCGCCTCGTCGATGACCCGGGCGATCTCGTCGACGGCCTCGTCCCAGTCGAACGTCCGGTCGCGAAGGGCGCCATGACCGGGCAGGTCGAGCGCGATCACCCGGAACCCACCCGACAGCGCGGCCAGCTGCGGGTGCCACATGCCGCGTGACAGCCGGGTGCCGTGGACGAGGACGATCGCTGGCGCGTCGGGCGGCCCGACCGCCGTGTACGAGGACGACACTCCGTCAGCCTAGCGCCTCGACTACCCTTGGCGGCGATGGAGACCCTGCTCGACGTCCTCGACGAGGCCGTCGCCTCGTTCGGCGATCGCCCGGCCCTGTCGCTGCGGCGCGACGACGGCTCGAGCGAGTCGTGGAGCTTCCGCGAGCTCGACCGGCGGAGCCGGGCGGTCGCCTGGCGGCTCCGCGCGCTCGGGCTCAAGTCCGGCGAGCGGCTCCTCACCTGGTCGCCCTCGACGCCGGCCCTGCCAGCGGTCTACTTCGGCGCGATGCGGGTCGGGGTGATCGTCGTGCCGCTCGACCTCCGGATGGCGCCCGACGCAATCGAGCGGATCGCCGACAAGGCCGAGGCCACGCGGCTCGCGATCGGCAGCGGCCGCGACGCGCCCGACCCGCGCGACGCGCGCCTCGAACGGTTCCCGACCTCGATCGTCGAGGACCTCGCCGCCGGCCCGGACCCGGACTGGCCCGCCGACTGGGCCGATCAGGTCGCGAGCTGGCCGCGGCCGGCCGGGGCCGACCTGTTCGAGATCATCTTCACGAGCGGCACGACCGGCAACCCGAAGGGCGTCATGCTGACCCATGCCAACGTCGTGGCGACGATCGAGACCGCCCACAACGCGATCCCGCCCCAGGAGCACCGGCTGGTCTCGCTCCTGCCGCTGTCCCACCTCATGGAGCAGGCGGTCGCGCTGTTCTACGCGCTGACCGTCGGCGCCGACATCCTCTACGTCCGGAGCCGCAACCCGCGGGTGATCTTCGAGGCGATCCGCGACCACCGGGTGACGACGATGCTCGTCGTGCCCCAGATCCTCGACCTGTTCTGGGGCGCGATCGAGCGCGAGGTCGAGAAGTCCGGCCGGGCGGCGACCTTCGAGCGGCTGCGCGGGATCGCCCGGCACCTGCCGTACGGCGCCCGCCGGTTCCTGTTCCGGCGCGTCCACGCCCAGCTCGGCGGAGGGCTCAACCTGTTCGTCTGCGCCGCGGCGTTCCTCCCGCCGGCCCTCCAGCAGGCGTGGGAGGACGTCGGGGTCGTCGTCCTGCAAGGCTACGGCGCGACCGAGTGTGGCCCGGTCAGCGTGACCTCGAAGACGGATCACGGCCTCGGGACCGTGGGGCGGACGGTGCCGCCGGTCGACGTGAAGCTGGCCGACGACGGCGAGATCCTGGTCAAGGGTCCGACCGTCTTCGGCGGCTATTGGCGGGACGAGGCGGCGACCGCCGCGGCGTTCACCGACGACGGCTGGTACCGGACCGGCGACATCGGCCGCCACGACGACGCCGGCCACCTGATCCTCATGGGCCGGATCAAGGACATCATCGTCCTGCCCAATGGGCTGAACGTCTATCCCGAGGACATCGAGAACGCGCTCCGGACGGCTGGCGTCCGCGACTCGGTCGTCGTCGAGACCAAACCCGGGCGGATCGAGGCGGTCGTCCTCGCGCCGGGCCCGGCCGTCGTGCCCCGCGGCGGCGACGTACCGGGTCAGGGCCAGGAGGCGCTCCATCGCGACCCGACCGAGCTGGCGGCCGAGATCGACGCCGCGGTCAAGAAGGCGAACGCCACGCTCGCCCAGAACCAGCGGGTCGTCGCCTGGCGGCTGTGGCCGGACGCCGACTTCCCGCGGACGCACACGCTCAAGGTCAAGCGCGACCGGATCCGCGCCTGGGCCGCAGTCGAGCAGCCGCTGCCGGTGGCCGACGACGACGGCCCCGAACCGGTCGCCGGTCGTCCCGGCTGACCGCCCTAGCGGACGATCGGGATCTCGAGCCCGAGGGTCCCGAGCGCGGTGGCGACGTCGGCCGCGCCGGTCTGGGTCGTGCGAGGGCGGCGACCAGGTGTAGAACACGACCGTCGAGCCGACCTGGCGGATGACGTGCCGGGCGTCGGGCGAGAACTGGATCCGGCCCGGACCCGAGGCGAGGTAGTCGGCCATCTCCTGCGCCGGCGGCCTGGGCGTGGCGCGGCGTCCGGGAAGTCGTAGATGACGATGAACCCCTGCCCGTCGTCGTCCGGCAGGGTTGCCTTGAGGACGAGCCTCGGAGCGGCCGTCAGCGCCGGCGATTCGGCCGGCCGGAACGGAACCGGCGACGGGCCGGCGACGATCCCGGCGGCCCGGAGCGCCGCCTCGACCTGGCCGGCGGTCGCGCTCGCGGCACTCGACAGGAACGGGGTCGGGCTGGTCGACGATCCGGGCAGCGCCGGCGTCGACGCGGCCATGCCGCAGCCGGCGCTCGACACGGCGAACACGAGCAGCGACGCGGTCGCGGCGACGAGCCGCGCGCCGACCCCGCCGCGGGCCTCGGGACGAGTCATCCGGGCGGCCACGTCATCGACCGCCCGCCGAGCAGGTGGACGTGGAGATGGTCGACGGTCTGGCCGCCCCACGGCCCGACGTTGATCACCAGCCGATAGCCGTTCGACGCGATGCCCTCGTTCCGGGCGAAGTCGGCCGCGGTCGAGAACAGCCGTCCGAGCAGCGCGCCGTCCGAGTCCAGTCAGGTCGGCCGCCGAGGGGATGTGGACCCGGGGCATGAACAGGACATGGGTCGGCGCCCGCGGGGCGATGTCGCGGATCGCGATGACCGCGTCGTCGGCATGGACCGTGTCCGACGGGATCTCGCCGGCCACGATCCGGCAGAACAGGCAGCTCGGATCGGGGGAGCGGTCCTCGGTCATCGGGCTCACCTCCAGCTCAGAGCTGCGGCTTGGCGCTCATCAGGTAGCCGATCACGCCGATCAGGCCGGCCATCGCATAGGACACGTAGCGCTGGCGTCGGGCGGCGGCCTTCCAGGCCTGATCGTCCCACGTCGTGCGCAGCCCGACCAGCGCTCGAAGGTTGGGACGCTGGATGAAGAACGCGATGACCAGGTTGATCGCGTAGATCACGAGGGCAACGACCAGCCAGGGCTGGTCCGCAACCTTCAGCCCGAGGGCGTAGATGAGGTACGCCCCGGTGACGATGAGGCCGAGCCCGACGACGAGGCTGCCGCGGCTCTGCATCCAGAGCAGGAACCGGACGAACCGGCTCTTCGACTCGGTCGCCGGTCGATCGGTCCGCAGCGCGAACGGGAGGAGCAGCGCCGGCAGGAACAGGGCGATCGCCAGGGCGACGTGGATCGGCAGGACGATCGCGAAGAGCGGGGGCACGGGCCGGATTGTACGGTCGGCCGGTCGAACGAGCCGTCAGCCTCGGTGGACGGCCTCGAGGGCGACCCACTCGCCGTCCTCGGACCGCCCGGCGATCGCCAGCCCGGCGGCCTCGAACGCAGTGCGGACCTCGGGCTCGCGGTCGACGAAGATCCCCGATGCGAGCAGCCGTCCGTCCGGCCGGGTCTCCGCAGCGAGCGCGTCCGCCAATGCGACGAGGACCGAGGCGATCAGGTTGGCCAGGACGAGGTCGAACGGCGGTCTCGCCGCTCGGCAGGCTCCCCTGGCGGGCCGTCAGGCGCCGGCCGAGCCCGTTCCGGCGGGCATTCGCCCGGGTCGCCTCGATGGCGATCGGGTCCGTGTCGAGGCCGACGAGCTCGCCGGCGCCGAACAGCCCGGCCGCGATCGCCAGGATCCCCGAGCCGCAACCGACGTCGAGGACGCGCGCGCCGGCGCGTCAGCAGGCCCCGATCGGCCCACGACTCGATCCCGGCCAGGCAGAGCCTCGTGGTCGGGTGGAGCCCGGTCCCGAAGGCCATCCCGGGATCGAGCGCGAGGACGACGTCGCCGGCCGTCCGGCGATGGCGCCGCCAGGTCGGTCGGATCACGAGCCGGCGTCCGACCCGGAGGACGGGGAAGTGCGCCTTCCAGGCGTGGGCCCAGTCCTCCTCGTGGACGACCCGGGTCTCGAGCGAACCGATCGGGCGCAGCCCGAAGGCGGTGAGATGGCCGAGCGCGGCCTCGGCTCCCGCCACGCCCTCCCGGGCCGCGGCCGCGTCGCGGGCCGGCAGGTAGGCCCGGACGATCGCCGGACGATCCGGGTCGATCCTGGCGCCAAGACCTTCCTCAACGAGCTCGAAGGCGGGTTCGACCGTCGTCCCGCCGGGCGCGAACCGGGACAGGATCTCGCTGACGGCCTCGACGGCCTCGGGGTCGGCCGCCACCGACAGCTCGAGCCAGGCGCCCTCCGCCGAGGCGCCCTCGTCGGGCGCTCCGGCATCGCTCAAGACAGGGCGTCCTTGACCCGATCGAGGATCCCGCTGCCGTTCGGCCCGACCGCCTCGCCGGCATCGGCCGCGTAGCCCTCGAGGAGCTCGCGCTGCTTCTTCGACAGCTTGGTCGGGACGGCCACCCGGACGAACACGTGGAGGTCGCCCCGCTGGTTCGACCGGCGCAGGTGCGGGACGCCCTTGCCGCGCAGGCGGATCTCCGCCCCCGGCTGGGTGCCGGGCTTGATCTCGAGCGACTCCTCACCGTCGACCGTCGGGATCGTGACCGTCGTGCCGAGGGCGGCCTGGGCGATCGAGATCTCCTGGTCGAGGTAGAGCTCGGTTCCATCGCGCTTGAGGATCGGATGCGGCTGGACGTGGACGGCGACGTACAGGCTGCCGGCGGGTCCGCCGCGCAGCCCGATCTCGCCCTCGCCGGACAGGCGGATCTGGTGGCCCTCGTCGATCCCGGCCGGGATCGAGACCCGGAGCGTTCGGCGGCGCTCGGTCCGGCCCTCGCCGCGGCACGTATCGCACGGACTGTCGATGAGCTTGCCCTCGCCGTGACACCTCGGGCAGACCGTCACGTTGATCATCTGGCCGAGCATCGTGTTGCGGATGCTCCGGATCTCGCCCCGGCCGTCGCACTGCGAGCAGGTCGTGGCCGACGTGCCCGGCTTGGCACCCGAGCCCTCGCAGGTCGGGCAGCGATCGAGCGCAGTGAACTCGATCTCCTTCTCGGTGCCCTTGATCGACTCGACGAACGTGATCCGGAGGTCGTAGCGGAGATCGGCGCCGGGCGGCGGCCCGCTGCGTCGAGCCCGGCCGCCTGCTGCGGCACCGCCGAAGAACGCATCGAAGATGTCGCCGAAGCCGGCCGCGAAGTCACCCGAGCCCGGTCCGCCCGCGCCCGGCACGCCGGCCTTCCCGAACATGTCGTAGGCCTGCTTCTTCTGCGGGTCGGACAGGACCTGGTAGGCCTCGTTGAGCTCCTTGAAGCGCTCGTCGGCGCCGGCGTCGGTGTTGACGTCCGGGTGCCACTTCTGGGCCAGCCGCCGGAACGATCGCTTGATCTCGGCGTCGCTGGCGCTCCGCTTGACCTCGAGGATCTCGTAGTAGTCGCGCTCAGTCACCATCGGCCAGCAAGGATACGGGAGGCGCGCTGCGAGGGTGGGCGAAGGCGCCTAGCCCCCGAGCACGAACGGGAGCCGGGCGAGGCTGCCGTCACCGAACTCGAGCCAGAACGCGTACTCGCCGGGCGGCCAGCCGCCGGTCAGCCAATCGGCGGGTTTCGACGGGAGCGCCCCGGACGGCAGGAAGAGCGCCCCGGACTGCGGGTCCCTCGATCGCGATCCACTCGGCCGGTATCGTCGACATCAGGGTCGGCAGGCCGGCACTGAGCGGGACCATCCGGGGCAGGCCCGGCGTTGCCCGTGCCACACCCCGGGAGGCCGGCCCGATGTACTCCAGCTCGACGGATCGCGGCTCGGACTCGGCCGGCCAGGTCGCCGCCAGGGCGACCGTCGCGGTCTCGTCCCGATCGAGGCTCGGGCCGCGCACGTTGTTGTCGGGGACGACTGACTGCCAGCTCACGACGGGCGTCACCCATGATCGGTCGATCGACTCTGCCCGAACGATCTCATCGAGCGGCACGTAGGCCGCCGCGACGCCCCACGAGCTGCGTTCCACTCGGTCGCCCATCGACGCCAGGTCGAGCCCGAAGAACGCTGGGCGGTCGCCAGTCGCCGGGTCCGCGCCCGGCGCTGATCCGGTCGGCCCCGGGGCGACCTGCGACGTGGCCGGGAGGGCCGCGAACCGAGCCGCCTCGGGTGCGGCCCACGGCTTCCACAACCCGGCGCCGACCACCGCCAGAGCGACGACGACCACGACGAGCGGCCCAACGACCCGGCGCCGCACAGCGACCGGAGCGACGTCGAACCGGCCGTCGTCGCCAGCGGACATGGCTGCGGTCCCGGATCCTCGGTCGACCGCGGCCTATGCGCCGGGGGTCACGTCGGTCGCGGCCGGGACCTGGCCGAGGACGGACTGGATCGCCTGGACGGCGCCGAGCAGCGCGGCCGACTCGGCCGGGATCACGATCTTCGCGTTCGGGCTCGCGGCGAACTTCGACAGCGTGTCGAGCTGGAGGATCGCGACGAGGGTCGGGTCCGGGGCGGCGGCCGTGATCGCGCCGTAGACGGTCGAGATCGCCTGGGCACGGCCCTCGGCCTCGAGGATCAATGCCTGTCGCTCGCCCTCGGCCCGAAGGATCGCCGCCTGGCGCTGGCCCTCGGCCTGCTTGATGGCGGCCTGTCGATCGCCGTCGGCGACGTTGACCGCCGACTGCTGCATGCCCTCGGACTGGAGGATCTTCGCCCGCTTCTCCTGGTCGGCCTGCTTCTGGAGCGCGAGCGCCTGGAGGATCTGCGGGGGCGGGGTGATCTCGACGATCTCGATCCGGTTGATCCGGATCCCCCACTTGTCGGTCACCGCCTCCATCTGCTGCTGGACGTCGATGTTGATCCGCTCGCGCTCGGACAGCGCCTCGTCGAGCGAGAGCGTCCCGATCACCGAGCGCAGCGCCGTCCGGGCCAGCGCGTCGATCGCCACGTCGAAGTTCGAGATGCTGAACAGCGCCTGCTTGGCGTCGACGACCTGGGTGAAGATCGTGGCGTTGACCGCGACTACGACGTTGTCGCGGGTGATGACCTCCTGGCGATCGCCGGGGCGCGGGATCTCGCGCATGTCGACGAACACGATCGCGTCGATGAACGGGGCGATGATCACCAGACCCGGCTCGTGGATCGCGCGGAACTCGCCGAGGCGCTTGACGACGCCGACCGAGCCCTGCTGGACGAGGTTGACCGTGTTGCGCAGCAGGTAGAACGCGAAGAGAACGAACAGGATCGCGATGATGAACGCGACGATCAGCGCGAGCAGGCCGGGTTCCATGTCAACCCTCCGGGGCAACCGGCCCATCCGCGGGCCGGACAACGAGCGTCGTCCCGCGGACGGCAGTCACGGTGACGGGGGCGCCCGTCGCGATCGTCTGGTGGTTGTCGGTGAACGCGAGCCAGACCTCGCCCGCCAGCCGGACATGCCCGGGGTGGAGCTCCTCGCCGATCTCGTCGAGCGCCAGCGCCCGCTGGCCGACGAACCCGCCGTGGACCCCCGGCGTGAGCGGTCCCTCGCCGGTCCGGCGCAGGCGTCGTGCGACGAACGGTCGCACGATGATGACGCCGCCCATCGCAACGACGATCGCGACGACGGCCTGGATCCAGACCGCCGTGTCGGGCAGCACGAAGGCGAGCAGCCCGGCCGCGAATGCCCCGGCCGCGAGGAAGATCGCGAAGAACGTCGTACTCGCCAGCTCGAGAACGAGGAGCGCCAGCGCGGCGACGAACCAGACCACGTACGGCGACATGCGTCGAGTGTATGCCGTTCGCGTGGCGACGCAGACCGTTGACAATAGGAAGATATCTGCACATACTTGCGGCCATGCGACGCAAGACCGGCTCCCTCGTCCCGCTCGAAGTGGCGATCCTGGAGGCACTCATCCAGTTGCGGCGGCGTGGCGCGCCCGAGGCGCACGGCTTCCTGATCGCATCCGAGCTTCGATCGAACGGTGACGATCGCCGGCTGACCGCGTATGGAACGCTCTACAAGGCGCTGGACCGGCTAGCCGAGTCCGGTGCGATCGATCGCCGCTGGGAGGACCCGGAGGTCGCCGCTCTTGAGGGCCGGCCCCGACGGCGCTACCACCGGATCACGCTGGCGGGCGAGGCAGCGCATGCCGCCGCCGATCCCATCCGCCGTCCCAGGCCAGCGGCCGACCGGGGGGCCGCGATGTCATGAACGCGACGAATGCGGCCGATCCACATCTGGTGCCGGACGACCGGACGGCTTCGGCCATCCGCGCCTGGGTGGCCGTCTATACGAAGGGCTTGCCCGCGGCGGATGCCTCGGAGCGGCGGGTCCTGATCGAAGCCGACCTATGGGACGAGGCACAGGCGGCCGACTGGATGGGCGAGACCTCGGGCCTCGCACGTCAGCGACTGAGCAGGCTGGTTCGCGGCGTGCCAGCCGACGTCACCTGGCGACTCGAACAACAACGCCGGATCACGAAGATGCCACGGAGGACGGAGATGCGGATCTCGAAAGGACAGCTCGCAGCGATCGGCGCCGTGACCATCCTGTATGTCGTCATGGTCGTCGGGCTCCTCGCCTCGCCCAGCTTCAGGGAGTGGGCCGGCATGGGTGTCTCGATCCTCGGGCTCGGCTTGTCGATCGTCGGGCTGCTGCTCGCCATCCCTCGGCCCCAGGCCGGATTCGCCGTCGGGATGATCGGCACCGGGCTCGCCTTCCTGGCGATGCCGTGGCTCTTCCCGTTCTTCCTGCCGCTGCCCCTGGTTCTCGGCTATCGCTTGCTTCGGGAGAAGGGTGCCGCCCAACCGTCCGCTCCCGGCGCCTGAACCGGCGCCTGAACCGGCGCCCTCAGGGCGCGAGCCACACGGCCCGTGCGATCACCGCCTCGAGCATCGGGGCGGTCAGCCGGCCGGTGAACGTGTTCTGCTGGCTCGGGTCCGGGCATCTGCAACCAACGTCGGAGATCAGGTTCCGGGATGCGGGTAGAACGTCTTGTGGACGATGCGCCAGGCGTCGTCGATCCGGAGCAGGGACAGATCGTCGCTGTACCACACGCCGGCGAATTGGCCGCCGAGCCTGACCAGGGCGGTATCGCCTTCGAACGAGAGGCCCTCGATGCGCCATTCGTGGGGTCCCGCCTGCGCGACCGCCTTCTTGCAGTCGGCGACGAATTCGTCGAGGGTCGCCCAGGACAACCCGCCCCCCTCGTTGCCGACGATGCAGGCTCGGGGATGGAACGCGCGGCCGAGCTTGGCCTCATCACCCGCCATCATCCCGTCGTAGTAGGCGCGGACTGTCTCGGTCACTGCCGCGATGTCCGCCTCGTTCGTCCGCTGACTCATCTGGCGCGCGCTCCCTTCTCCGCCAACGGCGGACAACGATCTGAACTGGGCATCGGGCTTAGCCGCCAGCAGCAGGTTGTCCGATCTGAAAGTCCCCGACGGTCACGACTGCCGCCAGCTCCTGTGCGCGCCGGATGACCGCCTCCAGCATCGGTGCCGTCAACCGACGTGTAAACATGTTCTGTTGCGATGGGTGGAACGAGCCGATGACCGTGTATGGCCCGACCGGCGCCTCCGCCCCGTGCCCGAACCTCGGCCTGGGCCGCGGGATCGGATGCCCCAGGTCGGCGAGCGCACGGAGCACGCCGTCCCAGCTGAACGCCCCGAGGGCGACGATCACCCGGATCCCATCGAGCAGGACGAGCTCGCGGCCGAGGAACGGCAGGCAGGCGTCGCGCTCGTCGCTCGTCGGCTTGTTGGCCGGCGGCGCGCAGTGGACGACCGCGCTGATCCGGACGCCGGTCAGGGTCAGCCCGTCGTCCCGCCGACGCGAGACCGGCGAGCTCGACAGGCCGGCGTCGTTGAGCGCCGCGAACAGGAAGTCGCCCGACCGGTCACCGGTGAAGATCCGGCCGGTCCGGTTGCCGCCGTGGGCCGCCGGGGCGAGCCCGACGATGAGGATCCGGGCCGCCGGATCGCCGAAGCCCGGCACCGGCCTGCCCCAGTAGGTCTCGTCGCGATGGCGGGCCACCTTCTCGCGGGCCGCCCGCTCGCGCCACTCGACGAGCCGCGGGCAGCGCCGGCAGGCGGCGACCTCGGCGTCGAGCGCCGCCAGGGCGTCGGCTCGTCACTTCAGGAGGAGCTTGCCGAGCCGGCGATTGACGACCCACAGGCCGGCCAGCCCCATCAACGCGAGGTAGACGATCGGCACGAGCAGCTCCGGCCCGATCGTCCCGAGCGAGAGCGCCCGGAGGAGGCCCACGCTCTGGGTCAGCGGGGTCAACGCCACGAACGTCCGGAGCGGCTCCGGGTAGACGCTGATCGGGTAGAACGTGGCGGAGAACAGGAACAGCGGCAGGGTCACGACGAAGATCCAGTCGAAGTCGGTCCAGCGCCGGACCCAGGTCGTGGCGGCCATGCCGACCGCGGCGAACGCGAACCCGATGAGCATCGCCCCGGGGATCGTCAGGATCACGAGCGGCGACTCGATCAACCCGAGGATCGCCATCGCGACGAGGAACCCGATCGCATAAAGCGTCCCCCGGATGAGTGCCCAGGCGATCTCGCCGACCGCGACGTCGGGTACGTCGAGCGGCGTCGACAGCATCGCGTCGTACGTCTTCGCGTAGCGCAGCTTGAAGAAGATGTTGAAGGTCGAGTCGTAGATCGCCCCGTTCATCGCCGACGAGGCGAGCAGCCCCGGTGCGACGAACACGGCATACGGGACGACCTGGCCGTCGGGCAGCCGGACGTCGCCGACGAGACCGCCGATCCCGAAGCCGATCGCGAGCAGGTAGAAGACCGGCTCGAAGAAGCCCGAGACGATCATGATCCAGGTCCGCCGGTAGACCATCACGTTGCGCTCGAGGAGCCGGCTCGCCCGGGTCCCGGCCAACCGATGCGGTGTGACTCGAGCCTCGATGACGGCCATCGCTACTTCACCAACGTCCGGCGGAACGTGACCAGGCAAGCGACGACGCCCGCGACGACATACGTCAGCAGGACGAGGACATGGGCCAGCTGATTGCTCTTGTCGACGTCATCCCCGAGACACAGGTGCCGGGCCAGGGCCACTCCGTGGTGGAGCGGCAGCACCTCGGCGAGGAGCTGGAGCGGCGCCGGCAGGCGCTCGATCGGGAAGAACGTCCCGCTGAACAGGAACATCGGGGTGAGCCCGAAGCGGAACAACGCCGTGAACCCCTGCTCGTTCTTCTGGGTCGCCGAGTAGGCGGCGATCGGGGCGGCGAAGGCCAGGCCGGTCAGCACGGCGACCGGGATCGCCAGGATGCCGAGCGGCGAGTAGACGAGCCCGAACGCGACCATGACGACGAAGAACGCGCTCGAGACGAGCAGGAGCCGGACGGCGATCCAGCCGAGCTGGCCGAACACGATCGCCGGGACGGTGATCGGCGTCGCGAGCATGGCCACGAACGTGCGGTCCCAGATGATCCCGCCCATGATCGGCCAGGTCGACTCGAAGCCCGCCGTCTGCATCGCCTGGCCGGCCAGCAGCCCGGGCGCCAGGAACGCCGCGTAGCTGTACCCGTCGAGCGCGGCGCGGCCACTCTGGTCGACGAACGCGCCGAGGCCGAGCCCCATCGCGGCCAGGAAGAGGACCGGCGACAGGAACGTCGAGAAGAGCGTGCCGCGCCACACGCGGCGGTAGCTGACGACCTGGTACTCGAAGACGCGCAGCGCGGCGGTCACCGGTTGCCTACTCGATCAGGCTCCGGCCGGTCAGCCGGAGGAAGACGTCCTCGAGGGTCGAACGGCGGACGAGCGTCGCTTCCGGTCGGAGGCCACGCCCGTGGACCGCGACCGCCGCCGCCTCGCCGTCATCCGCGTACACGAGGATCCGGTCGGGCAGCTGCTCGATCCGGCTGGCGACCCCGTCGAGCCGGCCGTCCAGCTGGCCGTCGAGGCCTTCCATGACGTCGGGCGGGAAGCGCAGCTCGAGGACCTCACGGGTCGAGTACCGCTCGATCAGCTCGCGCGGAGAGCCCTCGGCCACGATCCGGGCCTTGTCCATGACCACGAGGCGGTCGCACAGCTGCTCTGCCTCGTCCATGTAGTGGGTCGTCAGGACGAGCGTCACGCCTCGCTGCTTGAGCCGGTACAGCCGATCCCACAGCAGATGGCGGGCCTGCGGGTCGAGGCCAGTCGTCGGCTCGTCGAGGAGGAGCAGGCTCGGCTCGTTGATCAGGGACCGGGCGATCGTGAGCCGACGCTTCATGCCGCCAGACAGCGGCTCGACCGTGCTGCCGGCCCGATCGGTGAGCTGGACGAAGTCGAGCAGGTCGTCGGCGCGCCGCCCGGCCTCCGCTCTCGAGAGGTCGAAGTAGCGACCGTAGATCACGAGGTTCTCGCGGACGGTCAGCTCCATGTCCAGCGTGTCCTGCTGGGGCGCGACGCCGATCCGGGCCTTGATCCTGGGCCCGTCGGTCGCCGGATCCATCCCGAGGACCGTCAGCGTGCCCTCGGTCACCGGCGAGACGCAGCCGATCATCCGCATCGTCGAGGTCTTGCCGGCGCCGTTCGGCCCGAGGAACCCGAACGACTCGCCGGGCGCGACGTCGAAGTCGACCGCGTCGACGGCGGTGAATGCGCCGAACCGCTTGGTCAGTCCGCGGGCATGGATGAGCGACGGTTGGGCACTGGTCGACATCGGACCGACATGCTACCCGCCGCGTCGCGACGGTGTTCCAGGGCGCCTTCCTCGGCCGCGCTCGATCCAGCCGGAGTCGCCGGGCGGAGCGAGGCCGTGTCAGCCGAGACCGATCGGTTCAGGAGGGGTCGGGCGTGCCGGACTCCGTCGGCCGAGCTCGCGGCTGGCTTCGAGCGGGCGCGTGCCGGCGGCTTGGGGATCGCGGCGTGGAGTGCCGCCGGGGGTGGGGCCAATGGTCGTGCTGGAGGCCGTGCCAGTTGTGCCGCCACTCGTCGCGGCCGACGTAGCCGCCGCACCGGGCCGGCTTCTTACGAGGTCGCGCTCGACGTTTCGGCTTCGCCGGGCTGATGCCGACGGTCGCGGTTGCAGTCGCCGGAACTCGGCACCGGGACCGATCGCCCCGGATCGGCGGTCGTCGCGGTGGCGGTCGTCTCGGCCGCGGTCGAGGCGAGCGGCGGCGCCGGTTCGAGCGGGAGCATGTCATCGCGTCGGCCCACGCCGTCGACGGAGCGCCAGGCCGCCCGCGGCCAGGATCCCCGTGACGAGCGCCGCGGCACCGAAGATCAGACGTCGCATCCTCGCCTCCCCGGTTGCCCGCGCTCGACGCGGAGCCATATCACCCGGCACGGCGACTGCGGGCCGTGGCCAGGTCAGACCTCCTTGAACTCGCCCTCGACCGTCTCCTCGTCCGTCGGCGCCGGCTCGAGGCCGACGGCGCCGGCACCCTCGTCGGCCGGGCCCTCGGCCGTCGCCCGAGGCACCGTCCTCGGCGCCACCGCCCGATTCGGGTCCGGCGGACGGCGCCTGGTAGGCCGCCGTACCGACCCGCTGGAGCGACCTCGACGCGAGCCGACCGCGCCGGTCGCTTGACCGCCTCGATGTCGGAGCCCTTGAGCGCCTCGCGGAGCGGCCTCGACCGACCGCTCCGTCGCGGCCCGGTCCTCGGCCGACACCTTGTCGCCGAGGTCCTTGAGCGTCCGCTCGGCCTGGTAGGTCAGCTGCTCGGCCTGGTTGCGGGTCTCGACCTCCTCGCGGCGCTGGCGGTCCTCGTCGGCGTGGTCCTGGGCGTCGCGGACCATCTTGTCCACGTCGTCCTTGGACAGCATCGACGAGGCCGTGATCCGGACCTGCTGCTCCTTCGAGGTCGCCCGGTCCTTGGCCTTGACGTCGAGGATGCCGTTGGCGTCGATGTCGAACGTGACCTCGATCTGCGGGATCGCCGCGCGGCGCCGGCGGGATCCCGTCGAGGATGAACCGGCCGAGCGTCTTGTTGTCGGCGGCGAAGTCGCGCTCGCCCTGGAGGACGTGGATCTCGACCTGGCTCTGGTTGTCCGAGGCGGTCGAGAAGACCTGCGACTTCGACGTCGGGATGGTCGTGTTCCGGTCGATGAGCTTGGTCATGACGCCGCCCAGCGTCTCGATGCCGAGCGACAGCGGCGTGACGTCGAGGAGCAGGACGTCCTTGACGTCGCCGGCCGAGCACGCCGGCCTGGATCGCCGCGCCGATCGCGACGACCTCGTCCGGGTTGACGCCCTTGTGGGGCTCCTTGCCGTCGAACATCGCCTTGACCGCCTCGACGACGGCCGGCATCCGGGTCATGCCCGCCGACGAGGATCGACCTCGTCGATCTCGGCCGGCTTGAGCCCGGCGTCCTTGAGGGCGCTTGGCGACCGGGCCCTTCGTCTTCTCGATGAGGTCGCGGACGAGGTCCTCGAGCTTGGCCCGGGTGAGGGTCACGACGAGGTGCTTCGGGCCGGACGCGTCGGCCGTGATGTACGGCAGGTTGATCTCGGTCGAGATCGTCGAGGACAGCTCGATCTTGGCCTTCTCGGCGGCCTCCTTGAGGCGCTGGAGGGCCTGCTGGTCCTTCGACAGGTCGATGCCCTGGTCCTTCTTGAACTCGGCCAGCAGCCACTCGATGACGCGCTGGTCGAAGTCGTCGCCGCCGAGGTGGGTGTCGCCGTTGGTCGCCTTGACCTCGAAGACGCCCTCGCCCAGCTCGAGGATCGAGATGTCGAACGTGCCGCCGCCGAGGTCGTAGACGGCGATCTTCTCGTCGTGCTTCTTGTCGAGGCCGTAGGCGAGGGCCGAGGCGGTCGGCTCGTTGATGATCCGCTTGACGTCGAGGCCGGCGATCCGGCCGGCGTCCTTGGTCGCCTGGCGCTGGGTGTCGTCGAAGTAGGCCGGGACGGTGATGACCGCCTCGGTGACCTTCTCGCCGAGGTACGCCTCGGCGTCCGCCTTGAGCTTCTGGAGGATCATCGCGCTGATCTCGGGCGGCGTGTACGTCTTGTCGCCGACGACGACCCGGACGCCGTCGCTCTTGGGGTCCTTCTCGACCTTGTACGGGACGAGCTCCTTCGAGCGCTTGACCTCGGGGTCGTCCCAGCGGCGGCCCATGAAGCGCTTGATCGAGTAGATGGTGTTGGCCGGGTTCGTGACGGCCTGGCGCTTGGCCAGCTGGCCGACGAGGCGCTCGCCGGTCTTGGTGAAGGCGACGACGGACGGGACGGTCCGGCCGCCCTCGGCCGAGGCGATGACGGTCGGCTCGCCGCCCTCCATGACCGCGACGACCGAGTTCGTCGTGCCGAGGTCGATGCCGATGATCTTGCCCATGTGGCGGGTGCTCCTGGTCGGTCGTTGGTTGCTGGTCGGGTCGTGTGGTGGGTGGTCGAGTGATCAGCTGATGCGCTGTCGGCGTCCGTCGGCCGGCGGTCCGTCGCGGTGCGTCGGCGTCGGCGCCGCCGCGACCGCGACGAGCGCCGGCCGGAGGACCCGGTCGCGCGAGCCGGTAGCCGCGCCGGACTCGTCGACGATCTCGCCCTCGGCCGGCCGGTGCCGGGGACGTGGCACGATCGCCTCGTGCTCGCGCGGGTCGAACGGCAGCGCCGGCGGTCGACGTCGATCGGGGGACGCCCTCGCTCTCGAGCAGCGGCCGGAGCTTGCGGTCGATGGCGGCGATGCCCTCGACCCAGGCGTCGTCGGCGAGCGCCGCCGGCCGGGCCTCGATCGCGCGGTCGAAGTCGTCGGCGAGCGCGAGGACCTTGCGGATGAGGTCCTCGCCGGCGAGCCCGGCATCGCGCTCGCGCTCCTCGGTCGGTCCGGCGCCGGAAGTTGACTGAACTCGGCCCGCTCGCGCTGGAGCCCGGCGAGGTACTCGTGCGGCCTGCGCGTCGGTCGCCTCGTCGCGCTCGGCCGTTGCAGCTGCGCTCGATGCTCGGCGAGCGAGCTTCGCCGGCGAGATGTCGAGCTCGTCGATCGCGTTCCTGGGCGCGGGTGCGGTGGGGCCATCGGCCGGTGTCGTCGCTGTCTCGGTGGCGGCCGACGGTCGCCGCGTGGAGTCAGGCGTAGAGGTGGTCCACGAGCTCGTTCATCAGGCCGGACACGAAGCGGACCGTGCCGATCGCCTGGGGATAGGCCATCCGGGTCGGGCCGAGGACGCCGACGACGCCGACCGCCCGGCCGGGCCGGCCGTAGGGCGCGAGGACGAGCGAGACGTCGCGCATCTCGGCCGGGTCGTTCTCGTCGCCGATGAAGACCTGGACGCGGCCGGTGCCGGCGACGCGGCCGAGCAGCTCGCCGAGGTAGGCCCGGTTCTCGAGGGCCGAGAAGACGCGCCGCAGCTTCTCGCTCTGCGGCGAACTCGGGCGCCTCCATGACGTTGAGCAGGCCGTCGCTGAAGACCTCCTCGACCGCGGCCCGTCGAAGTCGCGGATCGGCGCGCGATCCGCTCGCCGACCCGGCGGACGAGGACCGCGTCGCGGCGGCATCGCCGTCGGCGGCTCGCTCGCTGCAGCGCCTCGCTCGCCGCGGCGGCGTAGGCGGGCAGGCGTGCCTCGATGCCGCGGCGGTCAGGTCGGCGAGCTCTGCGTTGAGGTCGCGCCGCGACGCGCGTCAGCGTCGTCCTGGTCGACCGGCTCGTCGAGCGTCGACGAGGACCTGCTTGATCGCTCCCTCGCGGAGGACGAGGATCAGGCTGGCCACGCGCTCCTGGATCGCGACGAGGTCGACCCGGCGGACGCGCGCCGCGGCCGGCTTGGCCGGGGTGGCGAGGCCGGCCGAGCGCGGTGACGCTGGCGAGCGTCGTCGCCGCGAGGCGGAACCAGTGCTCGCTGGCGAACTCGACCTGGCCGAACTGGTGGCGGATCATCAGCTGCTCGACCGGCGGGAGCGGCTCGGCGTCGACGATCGACTCGACGTAGTAGCGGTAGCCGCGATCGGTCGGGATGCGGCCGGCGCTCGTGTGCGGATGGGTCAGCAGCCCGGCCGCTCGAGGTCGGCGAGGATCGCCCGGACGGTCGCGAGCTGGACACGCCGAGGCGGTAGCGCTCGACGAGCGCGTGGCTGACCGACCGGGGTCGCGGATGGTGACGTATTCCTCGATGACGGCCCGGAGGATCGCCTGCGAGCGGAGGTCCAGGGGGCCGGTGGTGCGGCGACTGCGTCGCGCCAAGGGCTGAGGCTCCTTCGCTGGTTAGCACTCTCCATTGAGAGTGCTAACTACGTTGAGCGCATCGTAGCAGTCGAGCCGCTGTGAGTGTCAACGGAACGTCGGCGGTACGCTGCTCGCCGGACGACCGGCGTCAGATCGAGCCGGGCGAACAGCTCGTTCGAGAGGAGCCGGCCGCGGGTCGTCAGGCGGAGCCGCTCGTCGGGCGTCGTGCTCGACGAGTCCGGCCGCGACGGCCCAGGCGAGCGTCTCGTCGAACGGGCGGTTCGAGGCGCCGACGATCGGCACGCCCGCCATCGAGCCGCGGAGCCCGAGGATGATCGCCTCGGCCGCGGCGGCCGCCGAGTCGAGCGGCGGCTCGCACGCCGCCGGGCGGCAGGGCCGGGACCGTTCCGGCTCGGCCGGCCGAGCGCGGCGAGGTAGCCGTCGAGACGGGCGGCGTTCCAGCGCCGGACGGCGCCGTCGAAGGCGTGCGCGCCGGGCCCGACCGCCTCGTACGGGCGGCGCTCCCAGTAGGCCAGGTTGTGCCGGCTCTCGTGGCCCGGCCGGGCCCAGTTGCTGATCTCGTAGCCGCGGAAGCCGGCCTCGGCAAGGCGATGCGACGGCGTAGTGGTACATCGCCGGCCGCTCGGTCGTCGTCCTGGCCCGTGCCGCGCGCCGCTCGCGCCAGCGCCGGGCGCCGGCGCGTCGTCGGCAGGTGGTCGCCGTCCGGCCCGGTCAGGCCCTCGGCGTCGGGGTCGTCGAGGGTGAGGGCGTAGAGCGAGAGGTGGTCCGGCGCGAGGGCGAGCGCGCGCTCGAGGCTGTCGGTCCAGGTCGCCGAGCGTCTGGCCGGGCACGTCGTAGAGCAGGTCGAGGCTGATCGAGCCGATCGCCCGCTCGCGGGCGGCGGCGACCGCGTCGACGACGTCGGCCGGGCGAGTGGCGCCGGCCGAGCCGGCTGAGCTCCGCCGGCGTCGAGGCTCTGGGCGCCGAACGAGATCCGGGTGACGCCGATGCCGCGCTGGGCGACCGGAGTCGCCCCGCTCGTCGGGTCCCGGGTTCGCCTCGAGCGTGATCTCGGCATCCTCGGCCAGCCCGAACCGTCGCCGGATGCCGGTCGACGAGCTGCGCCGAGCGCCTCGGGTCGGAGCGAGGCACGGCGTCCCACCGCCGAGGTAGACCGAGCTCAGGTACGGCCGCCGGCCGGCCGCTCGACCGGGCTGTCCCGAAGCGCGCGTCGAGGCAGTCGGCCCGCAGGTCGAGCTCGGTCAGCAGCGCGGCGACGAAGGCGGCGATCCGGTTCGCGCGGCCCGCGCGCCTCGGCGCCCGCGACGACGACGAAGTCGCAGTACGGGCAGAGCGAGACGCAGAACGGGACGTGGACGTACAGCCCGACCGGCGGTGCGCGGGGCCGGCCACGGTCGATGCGGTCACGGCGCGATGATGCGCCGCTGGCTTCGGCCGGTCCAGCCTCCGTCAGCGCTTCCGGTCGATCGACTCGCGCGACGTTCCGACGGTCGCCCAGCCCTCGGGGATCCGGCGCTTCTTCTCGATCTCCTCGATCCTCGCGGCCGACCGGAGCCGGCTGGCCGGCGTGGCCGGTCGCGAGGAAGATGGCGAACCGGGTGATCGCGTGGCCGAGGAAGCGGCGCCGATGCCGCCGGTCCTGAGCGTCACCCAGCCGCAGGCCAGGCCGATGACGAGCGACGAGGACGAGCATGTAGCGGTCCCGGCCGGGCGCCCCGAGCCGCGTCGCGAGGGCGTAGATGAGCGCCTGGATGATGATCGCGCTGCCGTCGGATCGATGCCGGCCAGGATCAGGAAGCCGAGGACGCAGCCGCGGAACGTCGCCTCGTCGATGAACGCCGTCACGATCGCGTTGAGCAGGGCGACCCGGATAGGACGCGACACGCCGGGCAAGCGGAGGTGGCGGTAGCGGAGGCAGGCGAAGGCCGACCGCCTGGCGCGATCCCGATCGCCCCGTAGAGCAGGCCGCCGATGACGCGCGGTCTGACGGTCGCCGAGCGCTCAGGTAGAGGTGCGACTCGGGGTCGGGGATGGATGAACGCAGGTCGCGATGACCAGGCCCGAGCCCGATGAGGTACCAGGCCAGCCGGCGGCGGAGCGGGCGCGGCCGCCGTCGCGGTCGTCTCGTCGTACTCGGCCGCGCCGAACCGCTCGGCCTCGAGCGCGGAGCATGACGAGCAGCCGCGGTGAGCCCGAGCGCCGCCAGCATCCGGATCGGCTCGAGTCCAGTCCTCCATCGTGCCCCTCAGACGCCGTCCGAGGTTCGACGTTGCGGATCACCTTCGTCCATCCGGAGCATGGCCAGGAAGGCCTCCTGCGGGATCTCGACCGAGCCGACCCGCTTCATCCGCTGCTTGCCTTCCTTCTGCTTCTCGAGCAGCTTCCGCTTCCGGGTGATGTCGCCACCGTAGCACTTGGCGAGCACGTTCTTGCGCATCGCCCGGACGGTTTCGCGGGCGATGACGTTCGAGCCGATCGGCCGCCTGGATCGGGATCTCGAACATCTGGCGCGGGATCAGCTCCTTGAGCCGCTCGACGAGGCGCCGGCCCGATCGCTCTGGGCCTTGTCGCGGTGGACGATGAGGCGACAGCGCGTCGACCGGCTCGCCGTTGACGAGGACGTCGAGCTTGACGAGGTTCGCCGGCCGGTAGCCGGTCTCCTCGTAGTCCATCGAGGCGTAGCCCTGGCTGCGGCTCTTGAGCTGGTCGTAGTAGTCGACGATGAGCTCGGCCAGCGGCATCTCGAAGCGGCATCAGGACCCGCTGCGGGTCGAGGTACTCCAGGTCGAGGAACGTCCCGCGGCGGTTCGTGGACAGCTCCATCAGCGCGCCGATGTAGCGGCGACGGGGTCACGACCTTGAGAGTGACCCACGGCTCCTCGATGACCTCGATCTCGCCCGCGCTCGGCATCAGGGCCGGGTTGTCGACGGCGATCGACGCCGCGGCCGTTGATCAGCACGACCCGGTACTCGACCGACGGCGCCGCTGGCGATGAGGTCGAGGTCGAACTCGCGCTCGAGCCGCTCCTGGACGATCTCCATGTGGAGCAGGCCCAGGAACCCGCAGCGGAACCCGAAGCCGAGGGCGACCGAGCTCTCCGGCTCGTAGGTGAAGCTCGCGTCGTTGAGGTGGAGCTTCTCGAGGGCGTCGCGCAGGAGCGGGTAGTCCTCGCCGCTGATCGGGTAGATCCCGGCGAACACCAGGCTCTTCGCCTCCTGGTAGCCGGGCAGCGGCTCGGCTGCCGGGTTCCGGGCGTTCGTGACCGTGTCGCCGACCTGGGCATCGCGGACGTTCTTGAGCCCGGTCGCCACGTAGCCGACCTCGCCGGCCCGGAGCTGCCGGACCGGGACGAGCTGGGGCCGGAAGACGCCGAGCTCGAGCAGCTCGGCCTCGACCCCGGAGGCCATGAGCCGGATCGTGTCGTGGGCATGGAGCGTCCCGGCGGCGAGCCGGACGTAGACGACGACGCCCTTGTAGGCGTCGTAGTGCGAGTCGAAGATCAGGCCCTGGAGCGGGCGCGCCCGGGTCGCCCTTCGGCGGCGGGATCCGCTCGACGATCGCCTCGAGGATCTCCGTCGACCCGATGCCCTCCTTGGCGCTGGCCGAGGATGACCTCCTCGCGCGGGATCGCCAGGACGCTCTCGAGCTCCTCGATGACGAGGTCGGGCTCGGCCGACGGCAGGTCGATCTTGTTGATGACCGGCACGATCGTCAGGCCCTCGCGCAGGGCGAGGTGGACGTTGGCGAGCGTCTGGGCCTCGATCCCCTGGGCGGCGTCGACGACGAGGATCGCGCCCTCGCAGGCCTGCAGGCTGCGGCTGACCTCGTAGGCGAAGTCGACGTGACCCGGGGTGTCGATGAGGTTCAGCCCGTAGGTCCGGCCGTCCTTCGCCGTGTACTCGAGCCGGACGGCCCGGGCCTTGATCGTGATCCCCTTCTCGCGCTCGAGGTCCATCGAGTCGAGGACCTGGCTCGTCATCTGCCGGGCGTCGATCGTGTGGGTGAGCTCCAGCAGGCGGTCGGCGAGCGTCGACTTGCCGTGGTCGATGTGGGCGATGATCCAGAAGTTGCGCAGCCGATCCTGGGGGAATCACCGGCCGGAGTCTAGCAGCGGACCATGCGGCCGGCCGCCGCGTCCGGTCAGGCCTGGACGATCCCCAGTGCCGTGACCCCGCCCACGACCAGGGCGATCCCGACGACCTGGCGTCGGCTCAGCCGCTCGCGAAACACGACGTAGGCGGCGACCGCGGCGATCGGTGCGAACAGCGAGCTCAGGACCGAGGCGAGGGCGATGCTCTCGCGGGCGGCGAGGGCGAAGAACCAGTAGCCGAGGACCTCGACGACGCCGGTGGTCACGACGAACGGCAGGGCGGCCCGGCTGATCCGGAAGCGACGGAGCGCAAGCAGCGGGATGGCCACGAACGCGACACCGACGACGCGCGGCGGCAGGATCGCCCAGGCGACCGGCAGGACGTTCGCGGCTCGAGCCGAGCCGTACAAGCCAAGGGCGAAGCACACGGCCGAGATGATCGCGAGCGTCGCGGCCCTGGTCGCTCGTTCGCGGGAGATCGGGACCCCCTCCTCCGACCCGCCGGCCGAGGCGGCCAGGACGACGCCCACCGCGATCACGGCGAGGACGACTCCGGAACCCGGGACGAGGACCTCGCCCGCCAAGACGCTGAGGACCGCCGCGACGGCGCCCTCGGTCGAGTCGATCGTCGAGACGATCCCGACCGCGCCGATCCGGTACGCCGCATAGGTCAGCAGGAGGCCGGCTACGTTCCCGAACCCGGACAGCGCTACCCACAGGAGCGCGTCGCCCCCGAAGTCGGGTCGGGGAGCGAGGACCAGGGCGACCGGCAGGCCGATGGCCAACCCGATCGCCATCGCGCCGGCGACCGTCGACGACGAGCCGATGAGCCGGCTCGCCCTCGCCGAGGCGAGGACGGAGACGGCCCAGACGATGGCGGTGGCGAGTCCGCCAACGATCGCGATCACGATTCGAAGTCTGCCTGAGTGACGGGAAGCTCCGACGGGCGCGTCCGCGGTGGCCCGGAGCGCCGCCTTCTGCTACCATCGGCGTCCCGCGTCGGCCCAATTCGCCCGCGCGCCCGACCCGACCGTCACCGAGAGGTTCCGACTTGGCCACGAAGCCACGAGGCTGGACCGGCGCCAGGACGCCATCCGCCCTCAAGCGCGTCCGCACCGCGAGCCGACGTACCGAGATCAACCAGCCCCGGCGCACCGCCGCCAAGACCCTGACGAGCAAGGCCATCAAGGTCGCCGCGGGCACGATGGAGGGCGATCCCACCGAAGCCCTCGCAGCGGCGCTGAGCTCGCTCGATCGCGCGGCCAAGGCAGGGGCGATCCATCCGAACGCGGCCGCGCGTCGGAAGTCGCGCCTGACCCGGAAGGTCAACGCCGCCCTCGGCGGAGCGCACGTCCAGACGGGCGCGAAGGTGACCAAGACGACGGGCAAGGCCGCCGCCGCGAAGGCCGCCAAGACCCGGATCGCGCTTGGCAAGGCGGGCAAGGCCAAGGGCGCTCAGACGGCCGCGGGCAAGGCCCGCGCCGCGCTGAGCAAGACCGCACGAGCCGAGGCCGCTGCGGCGAACGCCGCCAGCGCGGAGAATGCACCGGCGACGGTCGCCGCCAGCGCGCCGGCCAAGGCGCCCGCGAAGCCGAAGGCGAAGGCCGCGGCCACGAAGCCGGCGGCGAAGGCCCCCGCGGCCAAGACCACGGCCAAGGCGCCGGCCAAGAAGCCGGCCGCGAAGAAGGGCTGACGGGCACCTCGATCCCGGTGAGCTAGGCGGCGGCCTTCGGGCGGGTCAGCCCATACACGACGCCGCCCAGGATCGACGTGGCGATCGGCAGCACCAGGAGGATCGCGGCGGTCGACAGCTGCTGCTGCCAGTAGAGCGCCGTGAAGCTGGCCAGGTCCGTCGCTCCCGCCGCCTCGAGAGCCGGGCCGCGACCGGCCGCGAGATAGCGAGCCTGGACACAGGCTGCACCAGTCTGGCAGTACGGCGGGATCGGCTGGCCGTTCGGGTCCGCCCGGTTGAAGTCCGGGTAGCCCGTGTCGGCGAAGAAGAAGAGACCCTTCACCACGAGCAGGATCAGGGCCAGGGTGACGCCGGTCAGGGTGCCCGCGTAGAGCGCGTTGGCCGTGATCCGTCGCCAGGCACCGCGTGGGGTCGCCGAGCGCTGGTTCGCGTAGTAGCCGATCAGCAGCCCCGCGAACGGCGCCAGGAGCCAGTAGATCGGCTCGATCGGGATCACCAGCAGGAAGCTCACCCCGATGGTGACGGCCATCCCGACGCCGACCCAGCCGGCGGTGATCGCGCCCCGGTCGATAAACCGGCTCGTCTTCGAGGTGGGAACCCGGGAGGCCGCGTTCGAGGCGGCCGTCATCGACCGCCGGCCAGCGCAGCCCGACCCAGGTAGCGGGCGGTTTCGCCCAGCTCGCCCTCGATCCGCAGCAGCCGGTTGTACTTCGCAACGCGCTCGGATCGCGACGGCGCCCCCGACTTGATCTGGGCGCTGCCCATCGCAACCACGAGGTCGGCGATCGTCGTGTCCTCGGTCTCGCCCGAGCGATGGCTGACCATCGCGGTCCAGCCGGCCCGCCGGGCGAGATCGATCGCGCCGATCGTCTCGGTCAGGGTGCCGATCTGGTTGAGCTTGATCAGGACCGAGTTCGCCGCCTGCTCCTCGATCCCGCGGGCGATGAACGCCGGATTCGTGACGAGGAGATCGTCGCCGACGAGCTGGACCTTCGAGCCGAGCCGGGCGGTGAGCTCGCGCCAGCCCGCCCAGTCGTCCTCGGCGAGGCCGTCCTCGAGCGACACGATCGGGTACTTGTCGACCCAGCTCGCCCACAGGTCGATCAGCTCGCCCGAGTCGAGGGTCCGGCCCTCGCTCTCGAGGCGGTACTGGCCCGTCTCGCCGTCGGTGCCCGTCCCCTCGACGAGGATCGAGCTCGTCGCCGGATCGAGCGCCAGCGCGACCTGCTCGCCAGGCCGGTAGCCGGCCTTCTCGATCGCCTGGACGATCACCTCGATCGCGGCCTCGTTCGACGGGAGCGACGGCGCGAACCCACCCTCGTCGCCCTGGCCGACCGAGAAGCCCCGGTCGTGGAGGATGCCGCGCAGCGCCGCGAACACCTCGGCCCCGGCCCGAAGCGCCTCGGCGTACGTGTCGACGCCGACCGGAGCGACCATGAACTCCTGGAAGTCGGTCGAATCGACGGCGTGCTTGCCGCCGTTGAGGATGTTGAAGAACGGGACCGGCAGGGTGGTTGCACCGACACCGCCGAGGTAGCGGTAGAGCGGCAGGTCGTAGGCGGCCGACGCGGCATGGGCACAGCCGAGCGAGACCCCCAGGATCGCGTTCGCGCCGAGACTGCTCTTGGTCGGCGTCCCGTCGAGGGCGATCAGGGCGGCGTCGATCGCGGCCTGGTCCGCCGCGTCCTCACCTTCGAGCGCTGGAGCGATCGTCTCGATGACGTTGGCGACCGCGGTCCGGACGCCCTTGCCGCCATAGCGAGTCTTGTCGCCATCGCGCAGCTCGACCGCCTCGTGGGCCCCGGTCGACGCACCGGACGGCACCGCCGCCCGCCCGACCGACCCGTCCTCGAGGACCACGTCGACCTCGACCGTCGGATTGCCCCGCGAGTCGAGGATCTCGCGCGCGTCGATGAACGCGATGAACGTGTTCGTCACTTGGGCTCCGATCCGGCCGGGCGATCCTGGAGGACGGCGATCCCGGGGAGCTCGCGCCCCTCGAGGAACTCGAGCGAGGCGCCGCCGCCCGTGCTGATGTGGGTCATCTGGTCGGCGAGCCCCTGCTGCTGGACGGCGGCCACCGAGTCGCCGCCACCGACGACGACGGTGGCGCCGGCCGCGGCCTTGTCGGCGAGGAAGCGCGCCATCGCCCGCGTTCCGTGGGCGAACGACGGGATCTCGAACACGCCGAGCGGCCCGTTCCAGAAGACGGTTCGGACCGGGCCGAGCGCCTCCTCCATTGCGGCCAGGCTCTGCTTGCCGACATCGACGATGTGCCACGACGCCGGGATCTTCTCGGCCGGCAGGGTCTTGTACTCGGTCCCCTGGGTGACTTCCTTGGCCACGATCACGTCGATCGGCAGGACGATCCGGACGCCCTTCGACTCGGCCAGGGTGAGGATCCGCTTCGCATCGTCGATCCGGTCGTACTCGGCGAGGCTCTTGCCGACCGACTTGCCCTGGGCGACGAGGAACGTGTTGGCCATCCCGCCGCCCACGACGAACATGTCGACCTTGTCCATGAGGTTCGTGAGGACCTCGATCTTGCCCGACACCTTCGCCCCGCCGACGACCGCGGCGAACGGTCGCTCGGGGCGTTCGAGGAGCCCGGACAGCGCCTTGATCTCGGCTTCCATGAGCAGCCCGGCGTAGGCCGGCAACAGCTTCGGCACGCCGACCGTCGAGGCGTGGGCGCGATGGGCCGTCCCGAACGCGTCGTTCACGTACAGCTCGGCGTACGAGGCGAGCGCGGCGGCGAAGGCCGGGTCGTTCTGCTCCTCCTCGGCGTGGAATCGGAGGTTCTCGAGCAGGAGCGCCTCGCCCGGACGGAGCCGCCGGACGGCGTCCTCGGTGCCGAGCCCGAGGGCGTCACCGGTGCACGGCACGTTGAGCCGCAACAGCTGGCTCAGGCGCTGGGCGACGGGTCGCAACCGGAGCCCGTCCTGGACCTTGCCATCGGGTCGCCCGAGGTGGCTGGCCAGGACCACCCGGGCGCCTTCGCCGAGGAGCGCCCGGATCGTCGGGATCGACGCCCGGATCCGGGAGTCGTCGGTGACCTTGCCGTCCTGGAGCGGGACGTTGAAGTCGACCCGGACGAAGACGCGTTTGCCCGACGCGTCGACGTCGCGAATGGTGAGCTTGTCCATGCTGGCGGGGCGCCTCCGCTCAGGCCACGCCGGCGGGGATCCGCTCGGCGACGTACCGGATGAGATCGGCGACGCGGCAGCTGTAGCCCCACTCGTTGTCGTACCAGGCGATGACCTTGACCATCGTCCCGCCGATGACCATCGTCGATGCGGCATCGATGATCGAGCTCCGCGCGTCACCTCGGAAGTCGGTCGACACGAGCGGCTCGTCGCTGACTCCGAGGATGCCCTTGAGCGGACCGGCGGCGGCCTCACGGAACGCCGCGTTGATCTCCTCGGCTGTCGTCGATCGGGCCACGTCCGCGGTGAAGTCGACGACGCTGACGGTCGGCGTCGGGACGCGCAGGCTGAACCCGTCGAACTTGCCCTTGAGATCCGGGATGACGAGCGCGAGGGCCTTGGCCGCGCCGGTCGTCGTCGGGATGATGTTCAGGCCGGCGGCGCGTGCCCGGCGCGGGTCCTTGTGGGCGACGTCGAGGATCCGCTGGTCGTTCGTATACGAGTGGATCGTGTTCATCAGGCCGCGCTCGATCGTCCAGCCGTCGTGGACCACCTTGGCCGCCGGGGCGAGGCAGTTCGTCGTGCAGCTCGCGTTGCTGATGATGTGCTGGACGGCCGGGTCGTAGCGGTCCTCGTTCACGCCGAGGACGATCGTGATGTCCTCGCCCTTGGCCGGTGCGCTGATGATCACCTTCGAGGCCCCGGCGTCGATGTGGGCGCGCGCCTTGGCGGCGTCGGTGAAGAGCCCGGTCAATTCGAGGACGATTTCGACGCCGAGCTCGCGCCACGGCAGGGCTGCCGGATCGCGCTCCTTGAGCACCTTGATCTCGCGCCCGTCGATGATCAGCGAGTTCTCGGTGTGATCGACGGTTCCTGGGTACGCCCCGTAGGTCGAGTCGTGCTTGAACAGGAGGGCGTTGAGCTCCGTCTCGACGAGGTCGTTGACCGCAACGACCTCGATCTCCGGGGCGCGCTCGATGAGCGCCTTGAGCGACTGCCGACCGATCCGGCCGAAGCCGTTGATCCCGACACGAACGGTCATCTCGAGTACCTCCCTGGCGAGGGCGACCCGCTCCGGCGGGCCGATCCGTTAAACGTGCGTTGGGGCGAAGCGACAGGCGCTTGCGCGGGCGATCGGCCCGAGCCGGCCCGTCCACGTCGACACCGCAATCGTACGACGCGCGAGGGCCTTCCGGCCACGTGCCATGTGTCAGCCGTTCGGCGGGCCGGCCGGCCCGGTCTGTCAGTCAGCCGGCCGTCTGGCGGCCGACGAGCGGAACGGCACCGATCAGGCCGACGTCGTCACCCAGCGCCGCCTCGACGATCCGGACACGCCGGGCTGCAATCCCGAACGACAGCTCCCGGACCGCGGCGCGGGCGGGATCGAGCCAGCGATCGCCGCCACCGCGGGCGACGCTCCCGCCGACGACGATGAGCTCCGGGGCGAACATGTCGACGAGGCTGACGGCGGCCGCGGCGAACCCGGTCCTGGCCCGGTCCATGATCGCGGCCGCGGCCGGATCGCCGGCGTCCTCGGCGGCCGCGACATCCCGGGCCGTGAGCGGTGCCGGAGCCAGGGCGTCGCGGATCGCCCTGAGTCCGGGAGCCGTCCCGCCTTCGATCGCCTCGGAGGCGGCACGAGCGATCCCGCTTCCCGACGAGATCGCCTCGAGATGCCCCCGGGCGCCGCAGCCGCACAGCGGGCCGTCGAGCTCGAGGGTCAGGTGGCCAAGCTCACCACCGACCCCGTCGGGGCCCGCCACGAGCCGACCGTCGGCCACGATCGCGCCGCCGATCCCCGTCGAGACCGTCAGGTACAGGAAGTGGCGCGCGCCGCGCGCCGCGCCAAAGGCGAGCTCACCGAGAGCCGCCACGTGGGTGTCGCGATCGATCGCCCACGGCAGCCCGAGCGCAGCCCCGATGGGCTCCGCGAACGGGAAGTCGGCGAACGTCGCGGGCAGGTTCGGCGGCCGGCGGATCCGGCCTGTGGCGAGCTCGAGCGGGCCGATCGCGCTGATCCCGACCGCCTCGATCCGGTCCACGAGCTCCGGCGGCGCCGCATCCCGGACCCCGACGAGCAGCGCGATCGCGTCGGACGTGACAGCGTCCGGGCCTGCGACGGCACGGGTCGGGCAGTCGGCACGCGTGACGACCGTGCCGTCCGCCTCGACGACCGCGGCGCGAATCCGGCTGGCGCCGAGGTCGACGGCGAGGACGGGGCTCAGTCCGGACACCGCCCGATCGTAGCAAGCGCCGGGTGCCGGGTCGGGCCGGGAATCGACGACCCCCGCCGTTTCCGGCGGGGGTCGGACGTTTGCGTCAGGAACGCGAGCGGTTCAGCCGCCGATCCTGAAGACCTTGCCGCCGCACTTCGGGCAGGTGCCCTGAATTGCCGGCTTGCCGTTCTTCATGGTGATCCGGGTCGGGTTCACGACTTCGACCTTCTGCTTGTCCTTGACGCAATAGGCCTGGGCCATTGGTGGGTGACCTCCTCGATTCAGCGTGGCGTTGCAGGACGAGCGTCCCGCATCCGCTTGCTCACGATCCGTTGTTCCAGAGCGACGGCCGCCAGCGGTCCGTCTGCGCCTCGCGCTTCTGGCGCTCCATCGCGGCGAGGATCCGGAGTCCTTCCAGCCCGGTCTCGACGCAAGCCGCCTCGGCACGTTCCCTGACCTCGTCGGTCACGAAGTCGCCCGTGGTTCGCTGCGCATAGACGGCGCAGACGACCCCCGCCCGACTCCCGGCCAGGTGGGCCAGGACGAGTAACGCCGATGCCTCCATCTCGAAGTTCAGGACGCGCTGGCGCGCCATCTCCTCGGCCAGGTCAGGGTAGCGGATGGGCAGCTGCGGAATGGGACGCCCTTGCGCCCCGAAGAACCCCGGAGCCGTCGCCGTGACCCCAACGTGAGCCCGGTGTCCGAGCCCGGCCGCGGCCTCGACAAGTGCGGCGATCGCCTCGTAATCGGCGATCGCCGGATACCCGTCGTGGACGAAGAAGCTCGTGGTCGCCTCGAGACGGACGGCGCCGCTCGAGATGATCAGGTCCCCGAGGCCGATCTCCGGCTGGAGCGTGCCGCAGGAACCGACCCGGATGAAGGTCGGACGTTCCGTGATCGCCAGGATCTCCGCCACCACGATCTCGACGTTGTCCGTGCCGATCCCGGTCGACACGACGGATACCCGTTCGCCTCGATACGTGCCGGTGACCGTGGCGAACTCCCGGTGACGCCGCTCGAGCTCGATCGAATCGAGACGGGCGGCGATCCGGGCCGTTCGGTCGGGGTCACCGGGGAGGAGGATGTACTCGGCCAACTCGCCGGGGCCGAGTGAGATGTGGTACTGCCGTTCTCCAATCGGGAGTGCGACGCGGTAATCCGCGTTCGGCAAGACCGTCCCTCTCTCCTCTGAAGCGCTTCGCTGGCGCGAAACTCGGCCGAGCATAGTCGCGCGTTCTCGCGAGCGTCAAGTTTGGCTGAGCGTGGGCCACGCTCACGGGACGGGTGGCGGACCGGCCAGGGCGGCCAGCCTGGCCCCGATCCGGGCCGCCAGGGCGCGCCGTGCACGGCGTCGACGGACGAGCGTGACCGCCACCGACAGGCCGACGACCATCGCCAGCCAGCCCGCCCCCGCAACTGTCAGGTCCGGGAGGCCACCGAGGCCGGCGGCCCGAGCGATCGAGCCGGCGGACCCGCCGGGCGCGGTCGCAGGAGCGGTCGCGGAGGCGTCCGGGACCGGGCCGAGGGCTCGGTCGGCCGACGCCGGATCGGGCGTTGCCCCGAGCGCACCCACCCGGAGCAGGTCGGCCGGGGCATCGACGACGAGGCGCGAGCCCGCGCTATCCGCGGTATCGACCCGGCCGATGAGCTCGATCGCGTCGCCGGGCTCGATCAGGCCGAGGAACGCCGCGGCTTCACCGGTCAGGACGATCCGTCCGGTCGCACTCCCATCGTCGAGCGTGAACCCGTCGCCCACGAGCGCGACGACGAGCCCACCGACGCGGACCCGCTCGCCCGCGTGCTCGCCGAGCTGGCTGAGCTCCACGGACGCGACGACCGGCCCGCTGCCGTCCCCGCCCACGCCACGGTCGCGTGGATCAGGCGTTGGGCGTCCGCTGGGCGATCCGGCACTGGACGCGACGGCCCCAGACGCCGTGGCCGTCGACGAACCGAGCTGGGCGATGTCGGCCGGCGAGCGCGGGACCACGGCGAACCGTCGGTCCGCGGCGCCTGGATACGGCCGGCGCACGATGCCGACGACCGTCGCCCGACGACCCTCGACGAGCGTTGTCGAGGGGATCCTCGCGCCCGGCAGCCCGCTGATCACGATCCGCTTCGAGCCGACCCGGATCTCGGCCCGCCAGCGGTCACCCAGCTTGTGGGCGTCGGCGACCGTTCCGGAGACCCGGACGAGCCGCCACTCGACGGCGATCGTCGGCGCGCCGGACAGGGACCGCGGGACGGGCAGGGCCGTCGTCCCGAGGTCGGTCACGATGCTCGCCCGGATCCGGGGCGCGTCATACGCACGCCCGACCTGTCCGACGACCCGCAGGCGATGGCCCGGGGATGGCGCGCTTGCCCCGGTCGGCAGGAGGACCTCGATCCCGGCCGTCGCGTCCTGGATCACGATCCGTCGGTTCGTGGCATCGAGCAGGCTCGCCGGCGCCGTTACCACCCCGACGACGGAGACCGTGCGGCCCTGGAGGGCAAGCGCCCTGGAGATCGACACGCTCGATGGGCTCGTCGGCCCGGAGCTCGCGCTGGGCGTCGGGGTCGGCGACGGCGTGGGGCCGGCCAGCTGGACGATGTCGGCCCGGTCGCGCACCCACAACCGGTAGCCGTCCAGGGCGCCCTTCCGCGAGGCACGCTGCCCGACGATCCCGGTGAGCCGGTAACGGTGGCCGGCGACGAGGTCCGCTGCGGCGACCCCGCTCGAACCGCCCGTGAGCACGCGGGCTCGGTCGCCCGCGTCGTCGATCACCCACAAGGCAAGACCGCCGGAGGACTTCGTCGGAGCGTGCTCGACCATGCCCCGGAGGGTCACGAGCCGACCCTCGGTCGCCTCGCCGAGCTCGGCCGATCCGACGGCAACCGGCGCGGGCTATGGGATTCGGGTCGCGAGCGGGACGATCCCGCCGACGGTCGTCCGGATCTCGACCTGGCCATACGGATCGGCGAGCGTGCCGCTGACCACGAGCTGGTCGCCCCGGCGCGGGCAAGGTGAGTCCCTCCGGCAGCCGGACGAAGATCCCGCCGGCGCCATCGCCGATCGCGATGAGCGGGGCCGTCCCGAGCCGGCCGGCCTCTGCCGTGACGATCCCGCGGACACTCACGATCGACCCCACGGACAACGCGCGAACGGTTGCGATCGAGAGTTGGGCGGGGGTCGCGGTGGCCGTCGGTGTCGGCGTCACGGTCGGCGTCGGTAGGGCGGTCGGGGCCGGGCTGGCCGACGGTGCGGTGGTCGGCGTCGGAGAGGATGCCGGCGTGGGGGCGGGCGTGGGTGATGACGTGGCCACCGGCGGCGCGGTCGGGCTCGGGCTGCTCCTGGCGACGAGCTCGAGCTCGCCCGGGTTGGCTGCGAGCACCCGGTAGCCGGACGTGCCGGTTCCCGACGAGTCGCGCTGCCCAAGGACGCCGATCACGCGAATCGTGTCGCCGCGCGCCGGATCGAGGCCGCCCTGGGCGGACGGAGCGACGATCGCCCGGAGCGGTCCCGACCCGTCGTCGACGAGCACGCCGAGCCCGTCCGCGAAGGCGCTCGGGGCTTCGGTCACCGTGCCGGCCAGGACGATCCGGATTCCTTCGATCGGCTCGCCGGCGTTTCCCGTCGCCACCTCGAGCGGTGCGGGAAGCGGTTCCGATGCCACCTCGACCAGATCGGCGAGTGCGACCCGAAGCGTCCGCTGCGCGTACCGATCGTCGAGCGAGCCTGTCAGCCGCACTACGGTTCCGGCGGGCACCATGGTCGTGGCCGCCGTCTCGAGGTAGACCGCCAGTCCGCCCGTCGCGTCCTGGACGAACCCGCTCCGCCCCGACTCGAGCGCGCCGAGCCCCACGGAGACGACGCCCTGGATGGTCACTTGGCTCCCATCGGGCATCGCCCGGGCGGCCGTGATCGGGATGGCTGCGGGGGTCGGGGTCGGCGTCGAGCTGGGTGTCGGCGTCGGGCTCGGTGTGGGCGTCGGACTCGGTGTGGGCGTCGGACTCGGTGTGGGCGTCGGACTCGGTGTCGGTGAGGGCCTCGGACTCGGACTCGGACTCGGTGTGGGCCTCGGCGTAGGACTCGGTGTCGGTGTCGGCGTCGTGGTCGGGCTCGCGGTCGGGGTCGGGGCCGATGTCGCCGTTGGCGAGGCCGTCGGAGCAGAGCTCGGACTCGATGAAGGGCCGGGGGTCGGCGTTGCGCTCGGACCGGGCGCCGGGATCGGCGCCGAGGCCAGGTTCTGCGGCACCGGCGACCCGAGGATCGCCCAATCCGCCACGTTGTCGTTCGTGTCGACGACGTTCCCGGCGGCGCCTCCCGGTCGCCGTTCCAGGCTGGAGCCGGCCGGCGGAGCGGGTGCGGCGCTGCCCTCGACGAATGCGTTCGTCGCATCTCCCCAGCCGATCGCGTCGATCGGGGTCCCGCCGACCGGGCGGATGACCAGCGCGCCGCCCGTCGCCGCGAACCCGCCGCTGTAGGTCGCATCGGCGACGACGGCGAACGTTCCCCCGGCGTTCGCCACGAGGAGGTGCTGGCCCGGGGTGATTGGACTCGGGCTCAACCACGTCGCCTTGCGGGTCACCGTCGAGCCGGTCGACGTCACGTAGACGAGCTCGAGCCCGCCAAGGTCGACCGGCGATCCGGAGGCGTTGGTCAGCTCGACGTACTCGTCGGACGCGGACGCTACTCCGGTCACGACCTCCGCGAGGAGGAGGGATGACGACGGCGGCCAGGACACGGCAGCCAGCACATGCGGCGGGACGGCGGCCGCGGCGACGACACGGCGTTCGGGAGCAACGCCGAGTGCAACCGCCCCGAGCAGGAGGAGGAGAGCCAGGGCGGCCGACGCCGCCCTCCGGACGCGAGCCATCGTCGACCTCCCGGCGGGGACAGGGATGGCCGGCGGGACCTCGGTTGTAACAGCGGGCGGTTCACGGTCGCTTACTTCCGGCTCATCCGGCGTTCATCCGGACCGCGGTCGCGCGGTCCTCAGCGTCGTTCGTCTACGATGTCCGGTGGCGACGCCTCGGCCGGACCGTCCTGTGCCTCGATCGGCGCCGTCATCGACGTGCCCTTGTGCCCCGCCAGCCCAGGAGGAACCGTGGCCCGCGCCAAGAAGACCGACCGCGCCGATGCCCGCCGACGGGCCCGCGCGGCAGCCGCGGTGACCGAGTCCGACGTCTCCGCTGCCGAACCCGGGACCGTCAGCCCGGGCGGGACGACAGCGCCGGCGAGCCCCCGGCCGAGCGTCCTCGGCGCCTTTCGCGATGCCTACCAGCCACTCCATCTCCGCGACGACATCCGGGCGATCCCGTGGCTGGTCACCAGGACGAATGCCATCTGGCTGCCGGTGGCCCTGATCGTCGCCTCGACGATCTGGTACCTCGCCTCGGCCGGCTCGGTGGCGGAGATCGCGACGTCGAGGTATGCCAGCCTGGCCGGCATCGCATTCAGCCTCCTCGTGGCCCCGCCGCCGATCGGGTCGGCGTTCCTGGCCGGAATCCTCGCACCCCGGATGTCGTACATGGCCGGGTTCCTCGTCGGGATGGCTTCGCTCATCGCGTTCACGATCGTCGTGGCGATCGCTCCGTCCGGAGCCGCCAGCGCCCTTCCGCCCGGTCTGCGCGAGAGCTGGATCGCGTGGGCGATCTCGATCGGGCCGGTCTCCGGGATCGCGATCGGCGCGTTCGCCGGGTTCTACCGGCGCTTCCTGCGTCGGGTGAGCCCGAACTCCGGGAACCGCCAGCAGTCCAAGAACAAGGGCGCCAAGGCGACGGCTCGCCGCTAGCGGCGCCGACGATCAGCCCATCCGGCGCATACCCGCCCAGCCGAGCTGGCGGACCCCGGGCGGTCGGGTCGGGCCACCGACCCCCGCGACGGCCTCGGGAAGCGGCCGGACGTCCCGGGCGATGACGTTGACCACCTCCCCTTCGCGCTGGAGCGTCCCATCCACGAGGAGCAGGGCGTGGCGCCGGACGACTCCGCGCAGCTTCGCCCAGGTGTCCGGCCAGAGGGTGACGTTGACCATTCCGGTCTCGTCCTCGAGCGCCAGGAAGACGGTCCCGCGAGCCGTCATCGGGTGCTGGCGGGTGACCACGAGGCCACCGATCCGGACCGGGCCCGGCCGGCGCTCGTTGAGCTCCGAGTTCGGGACCGCCCCGAGGCGCTTGAGCAATTCTCGGAACAGGGTGATCACCTGGCGCCTGGCGTCGAGCGAGACCACCGCGTAGGCGTCGCCGAGCCGCTCGATCTCGCCGATCGGCGGAAGGTCCGGCGCCGGGGTCGCCGGCAAACGCAGGTCGATCGGTCGACCGGCAGCTCGCTTCGAGGCCCGCGCGGCGGTCTTCGTCGTTCGCCCGTCGATCCGCCCGCCGCTGGCGCCCATGACCTCGCGGAGCTGCCAGAGGAGCTCGCGCCGGGGGCGACCGAGCGCGTCGAGCCCACCCGCCCGGATGAGCCGCTCGATGACCTCCTCCGGGAGCCCGGTCCGCTCGACGACGTCGGCGAGGCTCCGATACGGGCCGCGGACGAGCTCCTCGTCGAGCCGCTCGGCATGCTCCTCGCCGATCCCCTTGACCAGGCTGAGCCCGAGCCTGACCCCCCAGCCGATCGCGCTCTCGGCCGCCCAACGTCTCCTGGCCGCGGCCGACGGGACGACGCAGGCCGGCGAGCGAACGATCTCGGGCCGGCGGTCGATCCCCGCCTCCGGCGGGAGCTGCTCCGGGTCGACCCCGACCCACTCGGTCGTCGTCAGGTAGGCGCTCGCGTTCACGTCGACCGGGAGGACGGCCACCCCGTGGCGTTTCGCGTCGTTGACCAGGACCTCGACCGGGTAGAAGCCCATCGGTTGGGCGTTGATCAGCCCGGCCAGGAACTGGGCCGGGTAGAACAGCTTGAGGAACGACGACTCGTAGGCGGTCCGGGCGAAGGCAGCCGCATGACTCTTGGCGAAGCCGAAGCTGGCGAACGCGGCAACCTGGCGGAAGAGCTCCTCGGCGGTTGGCTCGTCCATGCCCGGCTGTTGGAGACAGCCGTCGACGAACCGGCGATGGAGCTTCTCCATCTCGCGTGTCGAGCGCCACGTCCCCATCGCTCGCCGGAAGCCGTCCAATTCGGCCGGTGAGAAGCCGGCGACCTCGATCGCCACGCGCATGACCTGCTCCTGATAGAGGATCACCCCGAGGCTGTCGCGGAGGACCGGCTCGAGGCTCGGGTGGAGGTAGGTCACCGGCTCGAGGCCCTGCTTCCGGCGCAGGTAGGGGTGGACGGCGTTGCCCTGGATCGGGCCGGGCCGGATGATCGCGACCTCCACGACGAGGTCGTCGAGGCTGGCCGGGCGACTCTTCGGGAGGGTCTGCATCTGGGCCCGGCTCTCGACCTGGAAGACGCCCACGGTGTCGGCCGCCTGGAGCATCTCGAAGACCTCGGGGATCTCCTCGGGCAGCCGGTCGAGATCGACGCAGGTCGCGCAGTCACGCTCGATCCGCTGGAGGGTCTCGTCGATCGCCGCGAGCATCCCGAGGCCGAGCAGGTCGAGCTTGATCAGCTTGATCGTCTCGACATCGCGCTTGTCGTACTGGACGACGACCCGGTCCTTCATCGTGGCCCGTTCGAGCGGGGCGATGTCGATGAGCGGCGCGGCGGTGATCAGCATCCCGCCGCTGTGGATGCTGAGGTGGCGCGGAAAGCCATCCATCCGGGCGCAGAGCTCGAGCCAGCGCTCCCAGTCCGACAGGTCGACGACGCTCCCGCCTCGGGGCTGCGGCGGGAGCTCGGGCTCGATCCGGGCGACGCTCGAGTGTCGTGCCGGGTCTCCGTTCCGTGCGGGCTCTCCGTGGCGTGCCGGGTCTCCGGTACGTGCCTGGTCGCCGGGACGTGCCATCTCCGGGCCTCCGGTCCGTGCGGGCTCTCCGGGACGTGCCAGCTCCGCGGCTCGGTTGGCAGCGCCGGGGCTCCCGGTATCCCAGTGGAGCGGCCGACCGAGCCGATCCGTCCGCCGCTCCGGTGGCAGGAGGACACCCAATTCCGGGTCGATCGTCCGCCCGTCGATCGTGCCGGGCGGCCCGTCGTTCCTTCGGGGACGACCGGCACCCGGGCCGAAGGCCGTGCCACGCAGCGTGGCGTCCCCCATTCCCTGACTCGAGGCCGGCTCGAAGCCCCCTCCCCGACCCGAGGCCGGTGAGTAGCCCGTGCCGCGGCCGGAGGTCGATGAGTAGCCCGTGCCGCGGCCGGAGGTCGGCGAGTAGCCCGTGCCGCGGCCGGAGGTGGGTGAGTGGCCCTCTCCCCGACCCGATACCGGCTCGAAGCCCCCTCCCCGACCCGAGGCCGGCGAGTAGCCCGTGCCGCGGCCGGAACGGAGCCAGGCCACACTTGCCGGGGAGTCGCCGGGGCCGCCCTCGTCATCACCCGGACCCCCGGCCCGGATCGACGGCTTCGAGCCAGCTGCGGTCGGCCAGGTTCCGGAGCCAGGGTCGGCCCGACTCCCGGGTTCAATATCACCAGCATTGCTAGCAGGCCCGTTGGTCGACGGCGATCGCAGGGTCGACGCAGTCTGCGACTCCTCCAGAGCAATCGTTCCGTGCTCAGCGAGCACGATCGGCTGGAGAATCTCCTCGCGAATGACGTCAGGACCGTGCGGATGTGCGTCGGCTAAGAATGGTGGTGATATTCGGGGCGCCTGCCCCTGGCTCGGCCGCAGCGCCTGCCCCTGGCTCGGCCGCCGCTCCGGACTGTGACCCTGGCTCGGCCGCAGATCCGGACCGTGACCCTTGTGGCTGCCGATATCGATCGCAGCAGTAGCGGAGGCGCTGTCGGACCAGGGTTGCTGCGTCGAGGAGCGCGCCGGCACGACCGCTGAGCCCATTCCCGCACGAATCTCAGGTTCCGCGGATGGCTCAGGTCCCGCTTGACCGTTGGGATCCACCTCTACCGGGCCAGTTACTGGTGGGGTCGATATCCAGATCGCCATGGGATCGGCGCGGGGGGTGGTGGCCGACGGCGCGGGGGTGGCCGAAGGACCGGGCGCAGCGACCGCCGGACCTGGCACGGCCGACGGCGCGGGGGTGGCCGAAGGACCGGGCGCAGCGACCGCCGGACCGGGCGCAGCGACCGCCGGACCTGGCACGGCCGCCGGACCGGGCACGGCCGCCGCCGCGGGCACGGCCGCCGGACCGGGCACGGCCGTCGCCGCAGGCACGGCCGTCGCCGCAGGCACGACCGCCGGACCGGGCACGGCCGGCCTGCGCGCATCCTCCTGCCGCGGCAGTCTGCCGTCGCCGCGCTCGCCCGCGCCGCCGGTCCGGATCCGGCCGCCGCGAGCGTGGTTGAGCTGACCCATCCCATCGGTGAAGCCACGGTTCCGGGTCAGGACCGAGATCGCGCCGGGGTCCGCCTCCACCACGTCTGCCGAGATCGCGCCGGGGTCCGCCTCCACCACGTCTGCCGAGACCGCGCCTTCCCCAGCGTCCGGACGCCGGAAGAACTCGGCAAAGCCGCCGTCCGCCTCGAGGTCCCGCCGGACCATCACCGAATCGTAGGTTTCGAGCGCCTTCGCCACGCGATCGACCAGCGGTCGCGGGAACCCGAGCGCCACTCCCACCTCGCGCACGACAGATCGGGCTCGGTAGGTGACGACGTTGCAGACCATCCCGGTGTGCTCGGGTCCGTAGCGCTCGTAGACGTACTGGATGACCTCCTCCCGTCGCTCGGATGAGAAGTCGATGTCGACGTCCGGGTAGGTCGTCCGGCCCTCGTTGATGAACCGCTCGAACAGGAGGTTGTGGCGGATCGGATCGACCCTGGTGATCCCCAGGACATAGGCCACGATCGAGTCGGCCGCGCTTCCTCGACCCTGGGCCGGGATGCCGCGGGACTTGGCGAAGCGCATCAGGTCCCAGCAGATCAGGAAGAACTCGGCCAGGCCGGTCCGCTCGATGACCTCGAGCTCGTGGGCGAGCTGGCGGACGACCGCCGGGGTCATCGGGTGGTAGCGCCGCCGGGCGCCCTCGTGACACAGCTCGGCGAGATAGGAGAACGGCGTTTCTCCGCTCGGCACCGCAAAGCCCGGAAAGCGGTACGCCTCGAACCCGAGGTCGACCTCGCAGGCTGCGGCGAGCTCACCGGCCGCCGCGATCCCCTCCGCCCAGGCCCGGGCGGTCCGCGGATCGTCGCTGGCCGTCCGGGTGTCGCCTGGGGGCAGGGCCATCAGCTCCGAGGCGGACTTCAGGTAGGACTCGCCGTCGGTCCGCCGGAGGTCGGCCAGCGATCCGACCGACCGTCCGTGGCGGATCGCCGTGAGGACGTCCTGGAGCTCGCGACCATCGGGCGTCGCGTAGTGGACGTCGTTCGTGACGACGACCGGGAGGCCGAGCTCTTCGGCCAGTCGGGCGGTCTCGGCCACCAGCCAGTCGTCGTCGGGCAGGAGGTGGTGCTCGAGCTCGAGGACGAAGCCGGCTGCCGCGATTCCCGTCGGCCGCCGCACGCCCGGGCTGCCGGGGCGACCTGCGCCACGGGCCGCGCCGAGGCGGCCTGAACCGCCGGACGCCTCGCTCCCCGGGCCGGCGCCGAACAACCGGGCGTAGCCCTCGGCCACCGCCCGTGCCCCCTCGCGGTCGCCGACCCGAAGGCGTCGGGCAATCTCCCCGTCGCGGCAGCCCGACAGCGCCACGAGCCCCTCGGCATGCTCGGCGAGGAGTGCCTGGCTGAACCGTGGGAACCCCTTCGTCCCGGCCAGGTTCGCCCGGCTGACCAGGCGGCACAGGCTGCGATACCCGATCCGGTCGCGGGCGAGCAGGACGAGATGGGGACCACGCTGGCCAGTGCCGACGCCCCGCAGATCCTCCTTGACTGGATCCCGGTGACCGGGCAACCGAGTCCGCTCGGGTCGTGGCCGGACCGGGATCCCACCCTCGACCGGGGCGACGGCCGGTTGATCGGCGACGCCTGGTGCCGGTCCCGACATCCGACGCCCGCCTCGCCGGACCGGCCGGCGCCCCGGGACCACGATCTGGGACGGGTCCGGCGCGAACGCGTCGAGCAGCTCCAGCTCGAGCCCGATGACCGGATGGAGGCCCGCCTCACGAGCCGCGGTCGAGAACCGAACGACCCCGTATAGACCCTGGTGGTCGGTGACCGCGAGCGCCGACAGCCCGAGCTCGACCGCCCGGTCGACGAGCTCGTCGGCTGCCGAGGCACCGTCCAGGAACGAGAAGTTCGTGTGGCAGTGGAGCTCGGCGAAGGGCTGCGGATGGGTCGATCGACCGGGCATCTCGGGTTCCCGAAAGGAAGGTTGGGGGCCTGGTCAATCATAGAACATATGTTCTATTCATGGAACCCCGAAACCGCTCGGCGCCGGATCGGGAGCACGACTGGCCCCATGGACCCCCGACCCTTGGCCCCAAGGTACGGCTGGTCATCCATGGTAGGGTGAGGTTGAGTACGCCCATGCACGACCTCCCCACAGCGGGGTCGCGAACGATCGGCCGGACGACAACCCTCGTCGCCGTCCTCATCGCGGCCGCGCTCCTCGTCATCGCGCCACTCGCCACCGGCCCGCTCGCAGCGCCCGCTGTGCGCGCCGCGGACCCGGGTATCCAGCCGCGGGTCAAGGGGATCGCCCCGCTCGACCGCCAGGTCTACGGCTACCTGCCGTATTGGCGCCTCGATGCTGGGACCGTCGACCGGATCGACTACAACCTCGTGTCGACGATCGCGTTCTTCGGACTCGGGATCAAGAAGGATGGCAACATCGACACGGCCTGGCGCGGCTACACGGCCTACCTGTCGGACAACGCGATCGCCGTCACGAACGCCGCCCACGCCAAGGGCGTCCGGGTCGTCCCGACGTTCCAGCTGTTCGACTCGGGCTCGCTGCCCAAGATGAGCGCGTTCCTCCACAGCAGCGCCGCGAAGGCGCGCTTCATCAAGCAGGCCGTGGCGCTCATGGTCCGCCGATCGGCCGACGGCGCGAACTTCGACTTCGAGCCGATGCCCCAGTCGCTGTCACTCGACTTCGCGGCCTTCCTCGCCAAGTTCAAGACGGCGATGCTCAAGGCAATCCCGGGCTCGAAGCTCGTGGTCGCGACGTCGGCCGGAGCCCCGTACACCCTCATCGACGGGATCGAGAGCATCGTCGACCAAATGTTCGTGATGACCTACAACTACCGCTGGTCGGGCTCGTCGATCACCGGGGCGATCGCCCCGCTCGACAACACGAGCCGGACGGTCAAGCTCCACATCGCGCGCTACCTGGCCCATACGCCGGCCTCGAAGCTCATCCTCGGCGTCCCGTACTACGGGTACGACTGGCCGGTCACGAGCGACGTCCCGAACGCCGCCGTCCACAAGCCGGTCTCGGCGTACGGCGGGGTCTGGAGCGTGACCTACAGCTCGGCGCGGAAGTACCTCGACGCGCATCCCGCCGTCCTGCGCCAGGAGGACGCGTCCGAGGGCAGCGCGTTCTTCACCTATTGGGACGACGAGTTCCAGACGTTCCGCCAGGTCTACTTCGAGGACGAGCACAGCGCCGCCGCGAAGTACGACTACGCGATCGTGACGGGTCTCGCCGGGGTGGGCATCTGGACCCTCGACAACGACCGCGGCTTCGGCGAGATGAACGACGTCCTGCGAGCGAAGTTCTACCACCCGAGCCACGCCGCGATCGTGACCTCTGGGGTGACCAAGGTCAGTCTCGCCGCCGGCACGGTCAGGGTGAAGCACTTCGAGCGGGTCAAGAACACCGGCAACGTGCCCGAGCGGGGAACCTTGACCTGGCGGATCTACAACCGGTCGGGACACCTGATCAAGAAGGGTTCGACGGCGCTCACGATCTACCCCGGCAAGACCAGGACGCTGACCGCGACGACGATCCTCGGCTCGAGGGCGCTCCGCGCCGGGACGTACAAGTTGACAGTCCGGTACGTGTCGAAGGGCGGCCTCTGGAAGGCGCCCATCGATCGGTTCCGCCAGCCGTACTGAAATTCGGGCTCGGATCCGGCCCGAATCGCGCAACACATCGGCCGGCGGCGGCGTCACAACCTCGTCACCCGATGGCTGCATGCCTGGGGGCGTGCACCAAGGTAACGGCGTCGGTCGACCCGGACGGTCGGCCCGACGACCCGGTCGTCGGCCTGGTGAGCGGGTGGACGACCTACGGAGCCCCGTCGTACTGCGGCGGGGCTCCGGCACGTCCGCAGGAGATGTGGGTCAGTCGTAGATCCGCTCGAGATGCCAGGTCCCGTCGAGCCGGTCGAGGTAGACGAGCGCCAGCCAGCGTGAGCCGACGACCTTGAAGTAGTCGCGGGCGATCGGATCTCGCCACCAGCTCTCGTCGATTCGCCAGCGGTTGCAGACCTCGACCGGCTCCCGACGACCGGCCCAGGCGACGGCCACCAGCCGGCCATCGGCGTCCAGCTCGACGTCGATCGACGGGTGCTCGCGGAGCAGCCGGGTCATCGGACGCCACCGGGGACGAGCGGGCGGAAGCCGTCCTCCGAGCCCGAGCCGATCGGCAGCCGACGCCAGCGCGCCTCGGGCAGGACCGCCTCCGGATCGGCCAGCTCCACCCGCCCGATCCGGTCTTCGCCGAAGGCAAGGGCGAGCCGGGCGAGCTGCCAGCCGAGCCGCGCGGCCCGGGCGGCCTGGGGCACGAACAGGGCAAGCTGCTGGCCGGCCGCCGGGCCGACCTCGGCGAGCTCGAGCTCGAGACGGGCGACGGCAACCGGCGGAGGCTCGCGCTCGAGCCGGGCGAACAGGAGCCGCTCGATCGCCTCGCCTTCAGCGGTCGGCTCCGGGAAGCGCTGCTCGACCGCGAGTGCGGTCGGCGTCCCCCGCCGGGCGAAGGCCGGGTCGAGGGCAAGCCGGAGCTCGACCCGGCCGGCCGCCGCACCCCGTGCCAGGAGCTGGTCGGCCAGGCTGCCAGCCAGCCGGCGGAGGACGAACCGGAGTGGCTCGAGGTCTTCGATCGGCGGCTCCAGGCCCAGCCCGAGGACGAGTCGCTCGGGGGTGCGGTGGGGTTCGAACGCGACGATCTCCTGGCCATTGGCCCGGGCGTGGATCCGCTCACCCTCGACGCCGAACCGGGCGACGAGCGACGATCGCGGCAGGGCAGCCACCGCCCCGACCTGGCGCAGCCCGAACCGGGTCAGCCGGGCGCGGATGTCCGGGTCGGGGGTGAGCAGCGCCGCCGGCAGCGGGGCAAGGAAGGCCGCATCGCCGGACGGCTCGACGATCCACGGCTCGCCCGGTGCCACCGCCGCCCCGGCCGCGGTCGTGGCCGCGAAGCGGGTCCCGGCGATCCCCATCCGGGGTGGCCCGGGGAGGATCGGGCCGAGCGCGCCGACGATCCGCTCGACGAGGACCGGCTCGGGGCCCCACAACCGCTCGAGCCCGTCGACCTGGACCTCGAGCAGGCCGAACGCAGGGTCCGCGGGATCGGTCGCGCCGGCGACCCCCGGGCTGAACGCGGCCAGGGCCTCGAGCGCCCGCTCGACCGTGGCCGCGTCAGCGGCGAGATCCGGGTCGAGGAACGTCGCCTCAGGTGCGAGCCGGTGCGCCGACCCCAGGGCCATCCCCCGCCGGACGCCGAGCTGGCGCGCCGTGGGGCTGGCGTCGAGGACGGTCCCGTCCGTCCACGGCTGTCCGCCGAGGACGAGCGGCCCGGTTGGGAAGGAGCCGGAGCCCGGGCCGGCCATCGCTCGCGCCCGGACGAGCCGGAGGGGGAGATGCGGCCAGAGGAGGTGGAGGAGTCGCACGATGGTCGGTCCCTGGCTGGAGATCGGTGGGGGCGTCAGTGAGGAGTGGCTGGCGGAGGAGGCAGTCGTCTCGGCCGCCACCCTCCGCGTAGAGGATCCGGAGCTCCGCCCGCCTCCCCGGCGGTCCGGCCCGGTTCCGGGCGACGACCACCTCCGTCCGCTGGCCGACGACATCCCGACCGAGCCGGATCCAGGCTCGACGGGCGAGCTCGAGCCGGAGCCCGGCCGACTCCGCGATCGCGCTCGAAACCGGGCCCGGCAGGCCGGGCGGCTCGAGGACGACGAGGAGGACGTCTGCCCGCCGGGCGAGCGCGGCGAGCCGCCCGAGTCGATCCGCGACCGACGGCGGCCGTCGCCCGTCCCGGCCGGGTCGAGCCCGTCCGGACGCGGGGCTCGCCCGCTCGGCCGGCAGGTCGACGATGAGGAGGTCGACCGAGCGTCCCGCGACCAGCGCACCGGCCATCGCCAACGCCTCGTCGAGGGAGCTCGGCTCGAGGACGACGAGCCACTCGAGGCGAACCCCACGGGCGACCGCCTCGACCGGGTCGAGGCTGCGCGCGAGGTCCACGTAGGCGACGATCGAGCCGGTCCCCTGGGCCTCCGCGGCGAGCCGCAGGGCGAGCGTGGTCTTGCCGCTCGAGGCGGCACCCCGGACGGCGAGCGCGGTCGAGCGCGGGACCCCGCCCATGCCGAGGATCGCATCCAGCGCGGCGAACCCGGTCCGGACGACCCGATCGTCATCCGAGGGCCGGCTCGGCGCCTGGTCCGGAACCCTGGGCTCCTCCGGGAGCGGGACCGTGGCCAGCGCGCCGACGACCGCCCCGGGACCGCCGAGTCCCTCCCCGCCGACCCGTGGCGCGGCCTCCCCCCAGCGCGTCTGGAGAGACGCCAGGGCCGCCGTCACGTCCGAGGAGAAGGTCGTCATCGGACGTCTCACGATAGAACGTCTGTTCTAATCAGTCAAGAGGATTTTGCTAGCCTGGGAGGGCGATCAGGAGCAGCCCGAAGGCGATCGACAGGAGACCCAGCCACTGGACCGCGCGAAGGCGCTCGCCGAGGAATCCAACCGCCACGAGGACCGCGACCGCCGGGCCGAACGAGCTGGCCAGCCCGACGATCCAGACAACCGACACCTCGAGACCGATCGCGTAGGCGATGAACCCACCCACGTCGAGCAGGCCGACCAGCACGACCAGCCAGAGCACCCGGCGATCCACCCGACCGGGATGTCCCAGGAGCAACGTCGAGCCGCGCGGCCGGAACCGACGGACGACGATCAGCAGCAACCAGACCGAGGCGGTGTTCGCCAGGCGACTCACGAACACGACATCGAGCCAGCCGGCCTCGCGGATCGGCCCGGCCATCCCGACCGTGACGCTCGCGAACAGGACGAGCGAGACCACCGCCAGGAGCACGCCCCGGCTGACCGGCTGGACGCCGCGGACAGGTCCACCGAAGCGGAAGGCGGTCAGGGCGACACCGAGCGTCCCGAGCGCCGCCCCGAGCCACTGCAGCGGAGCGACCGTCTCGCCGAGGAGAACCACCGACAGGATGACCGTCAATCCACCGTACGCCGCGACCGACGGGCTGACGACCGAGACCGGCCCGATCGCGAGCCCCGCGAACAGGGTCACATAGGCGATCGAGGCGAGCACGCCGAACAGGGCGGCCTGGGGAGCGACCGCCGGGTCGACCGGCAGCCTGCCCTCGACGAGCAGCCCGAGCCCGAGCAGGACGACGAGGCTGACGAGCTGGGCGACGGCGAGCGTCGACAGGCTGCCGAAGCGTCGCCCGGCCAGCGCCGCGGTGACGTCAGTCAGGCCCCAGCACAGCGCCGCGACGAGCCCCAGGAGCAGGCCGGAGGTCATCGCCGGATGGTAGAGGCGCCCTGCCCCGTCGGGCCATGAGGCGGAGGGTGGGACGGGCGGATCGGGTGCTACACTCTGCCCTCGGTCCCGGACGCCGCGCCTAGCCGCCGCCGGTGCACCCTCGTGGGGATGTAGCTCAGCTGGGAGAGCGCCGCGTTCGCATCGCGGAGGCCAGGGGTTCGAGTCCCCTCATCTCCACCATCCACTCGGTCCGTCGCGAGGGTGCCCAAGTGAGCCAGACTGTCGATCCCATCGCGACTCCGGGCGCCTATCAGCAGCTCCTCCTGACGTATCTCGGCGACGACGATCCGGCCGACGTCCAGGGTGCGACACCGGCCGCCGTCCGGGCGCTGCTCCACGAAGCCGGCGACCGGCTGCGCGATCGCCCCGAGCCGGCCGAGTGGTCCGTCCTCGAGTGCCTCGGCCACATGGTCGACGGCGAGCTGATCGTCTCGGTCCGCTACCGCTGGATCGTCGCCGAGGACGAGCCCCCGATCGCCGGCTACGACCAGGACCTGTGGGTCGCCGGGCTGCATCACAACGAGGACGACCCAGGATCGCTCCTCGACCTGTTCGAGGCGGCCAGGCGGGCCAACCTCGAGCTGTGGGCCCGGCTTCCGATCGAGGCGCGCGACCGGGTCGGCCATCACAACGAGCGGGGTCCCGAAAGCTACGGACTCACGTTTCGGCTGACCGCCGGCCACGATCGGTTCCACCTCGACCAGGCGCGCCGGGCACTCGACACCGTTCGCCGGCGAGGCTGAGCGGGCCGTCAGGTCAGGTCGGTGGGCCGTCCGACAGGGCGGCGTGGAGCTCAACGGAGTGCTCGCGTAGCCAGCGCCGCCAGACGGCGTGATCGGGCACGCGCGACGCGACGACCGCCCAGAAGGCGGGGCCGTGCCCGAACACCCTGAGATGAGCCAGCTCGTGCACGACAACCGTCTCAAGTGCCTCCGGTGGGGCGAGCACGAGTCGCCATGAGAACGCCAGGCGTCCGGTCCGCCCGGCACTGCCCCACCGCGTCCGCGGATCGCGGATGGAGATGCGGGCCGGGTCGACCCCGAGCGGGCGGGCGTGCCGCTCGATCGCCGCCTCGATGTCGGCGGCCGCTCGACCGCGGAGCCAGACCTCGAGGACAACCGCCAGCGAGCGACGATCGGGCGGAGCGACCCGGACCACGATCTCACGGATCCCAGCGGCGGGTCCTGGGGCATGCGGGGCCTCGCCGAAGGCCGTCCAGCCGACCGCGACTGTCGTCCGCCGGGCTCCCGCCGAGGCCTGCTCGACGCGCAGGGCATGGACGACGCCGCGGTAGCGGAGCTGGGCCCCGTCGACGAGCTCGTCGGGTGAGCGAACCGGCGACCGCGGCCCGCGCGCGCTCCTGCTGGACGAGGTGACGGCGGATCCACGGCTCGCGCTCGCGCAGGAACGGCTCGACGTGGGCGGCCGCATCGCGCGCGCCGGGTCGTCCGGCCGGGATCGTGACGATCACCCCGCGGGCCGGATCGATCACGAGTCGGAGGCGCCGCGCTCGACGCGACCGTCGAAGGGTGTAGGCGAGCGGGCCCCCGGCCAGCTCGATCCGCTCGGCGGTCTCGGCCGAGCCGCATTACCAGGGCCAAGCCGGACGCCAGCGATCGTCGAGCGGGTCGGACGCCTTCACGAGCCGATGGTGACACACGGCAGGCTGCCGTCGGCCCGCTTGATACGTCGTCCGTCGGCGAACCGCCTCGGGTGGTGCGGCTACTGGATCGTCACCCAGACCGAACCATCGCTCGCAATGGCGACGCCTGGCAGGACGGCCGCCGACGGCGATTGGAACGAGCTTGTTGGTCGACGGGTCCAAGGCGAATGACAACAGCGCCCTCGTAGTCGGCCACCCAGATCGCCTCGCGCCCTGACGGCAAGAGCCTTCACCCGGACGCCGAGATCGGAAACGTCTGTCTCGCCTTGGTTCCCGGATCGAGACGGGTCAGGCCGCCCGTCCTCTCGCCCGAGCCACACGGCCGAGTCCGTGACGTCCATGGATAGTGATCCCGCCGTGGTCGTCGGCGAGCGGGACGGCCACGGCAGGCGACGTGGGTCCGTCCACGCTGTAGACGAACGGGCTCGAGTGAGTCGCCGATCCAGACGGAGCCAGCTACCGGCGTCGATCGGCCCGAGCCGTCCGCTCGCCTACGAGCTCGATACGCGCGGAGGTAGGCCGAGCCGAAAGGAAGCGCACTGGGGTGGACGCCGTCCGTTGTAGCCGTCGGAGATCCACGCCAATCCGTCCGAGAAGACGATCGATTCGTAGCCTGCCGTGCCTCGTGCGGCGGTGCTGGGCAATGCCCGGGTCTCCCGAAGAGCCTCGTCCGAGGCCGATCCAGTCACACGGTCCCTCTGCGATTGTCATCCAAGAAGGCCGAGCGTGTGGTCGTCTCGAAGCAAGACATAGGCAGCACCTTCGCTCGCCCGCGGCAATCGCGACCGGCGAGCCAGAGCAGCGCCGTCGAGAACGATCCGACCAGAACCGGGATCGATTGCCGTCACCGTCGCGTCTGTCGAGGTTCGCGACCCAGAGAGCGACCGGGCGACGAGGCGATCGCCTCCGGCCGCTGCCCGATCCGGATAGGTGGCCACGACACAGTTGCGGGCCGGGTCGATCTTGGCTACGACGTCCCGCGAGTGGCAGGGACGGGGTCAGGCAGTCGGGAGCTCGGTTCGCGACGTAGAGGCCGGCGCCGAGACCGCACGATGACGACGGCGAGGCCGACGACGGCGATTCTCCCCAGCCGACCACGTCGGGCGGTGAGCTGGCGGCGAAGGCGAGCTCGGCGGGACCGACGGCCCAGCCTCGACCCGATAGAGCGGGATTCCGCCGGCAATGCCTTTGAGCTGCTGGGTGCCAAGACTGGTGATACTGGTAGGGGAGGAATGTTCTCGTCAGGGCCCGGACGGTTTCGGTAACCAAGACCTCGCCGGTCTGCGCCTTCGAGCACACACGGGCGGCGATGTTCACGCGCCCCCGACTAGGCCCTCAGTGGTGGCGACGGTCTCCCCGGCGTGGATCCCGATCCCGATCCGGATCGGCCGGTCCGCGGTTGAGGCCTCCCGCGGCGCCCGACACGATCGCGAGGCCGGCTTCGACGGCGGCTGATGCACTCGGGAAGACGACGTAGAACGAATCGCCCTCGGTCTTGATCTCGGCGCCGTCATGCGATGCGATGACCGATCGAACGAGGTCGCGGTACGTCGCCAGAAGGTCGGCGCCGGCCCGATCACCGGCCCGCTCGACGAACGCGGTGTAGCCCCGGAGGTCGGAGAAGAGGAAGCTCTTCGTGCCCGCCGAGCTGATTCGCCACTGCTGCCCTCGCCTCCGGCAGGGTCGCCTGCCCTGGCGATCCTAAGCCGGGGATTCTCCGACGTCGATGGGTCGGGCAAACCGCGGGCGCTCGGTTACTGGCGTGATCCACCAGTCCTGGATATTCCACATGTCGCTGGCGGTCGATGGGTTCTTCATGAAGTTATGGAGCCTCGCACTCACGCCCCCCGCGGTGACCGGGTAGAACAGAGTGACCTCCGGAACCTGATCGAGATAGACCTGCTGGACCGAATAGGCGGCCTCCAGCTGGTCCTCTGGCGCGATCGCAGACGCGAGGGAATTGAGGGCAGCGTCCATCTCGTCGTTTGCCAGGCGCAGGTAGTTGTACCCGACGCCACTGTTGGCGTCGGTCGGGATCTGGCTGAAGTGATAGCAGTACTGGTAGTTGTCATAGCGGATCGAACGTAATGACGTAGAGGAACACCGACGTGTCGTAGTTGCCACGGGCCAGATTGCACTTGTCGCGGAGTTAGTGGCGGCCCAGTCGCCAAAAAGGACCTATGTGCAGTCGACGAATGCCGTTGAGCCTGATCCCGATGGCCTCGAGCGACCTTGCGACGAATTCGGATGCGAGACCCGCGATAGCTGACGTTATCGGTGCAGTGCTCGAATACGAGCGGCAGTGCCACTGCCGGGATCCACTCGAATGCCGTCGGCGCCGATCGCATAGCCAGCATCGTCGAGGGGCCTGTTGGCGGCGGCGACGTCGAATGCCGCGCACTCGGCGTCGGGCAGCCGCCAGTAGTTGCCGGCGTGGCGTATCGTACATGGATTGTTGTTCGGGAAGACGACATCCGGGAACACGGCCTCCCACAGCGCCTTCCTGTCGATCGCCTGGGAGATCGCTCTGCGGACCACTGATGTCCCTGAGGGCCGGATGTCCTCTGCCCTGGCCGAGACCGGCCTGGTTGAAGTCGAGGTGCTCGTACAGCCAGTCAGCCGGGTCGGAGACCAAGCGTGCCGTCGCAGTATTGAGATCGGCGAGTGCCGGATCGCTGACGCCCTGCGTGAGGCCCAGTGCGAGGTCGATTTCGCCCCTGACAAAGGCTGTGATCTCGCCTTCCCGATCGTCCTCGAAGGTCCTGAAGGTCACGCCGTCGAGGCAAGCCTTGCTACCGCAGGCGACGGCCGGGCCGGCCCAGTTGTCGTCCCGGACAAGCTCGATCGTGTCGTCGAGTAACGCCCGCGTATTTGAACGGACCGAGCGTCACCGCATTGACGAGGCCGAGCGGAGACTGGATACGACTTCCGCCGCCATTCCCGGAACGGGATGTCCGCCAAGTAGTGCTCGGGCAGGATCACGCTGGCGCGACCACGCCGAGCCAGCCAGCGAAGGCCGTCCTTGAAGTGGATGTCGGCCTCCATGCCGTCGGCGGAGACGTCGATCCGGTCGATCGCGTCCCAGCCGAGGGTCGCGATGCCTCGTACTGGGCAGGATCGAGGACGGCGGTCCAGGTGTACTTCATGTCGTTCAAGCTGAACGGCTCGCCGTCGGACCACCTGAGGTTGGGCTTGATTCGGACGTGGACGGTGAAGCCCGTGGACGGACCCTCGTCGACCTTGACGTTGCCCGAGTAGGTGATCGGCCCATCGGACAGCCACGGCATCCAGTGGCCGTCTCGGAGACGGTCAGCAAGGTCGGCATCGTGGCCGCGGTCACCTGGGAGTCGGTGAAGTTGTTCGTGAAGTACGGGTTCAAGTTGGCTCGCGCTGACTCGTTTGGCCGATCGTTGCCGTGCCACCCGGCGTGCCGCTCGACGGCATGTACTTGAAACCGTAGAGCACCTGCTCAGCGTCGAACGGGCTCGCGGACTCGTAGACCGCGCTCGAGGCGCTCGGGGGCGGTGCGCTCCGGCCGGCTGTCGGCACGGGCGAGGGAGCGCTCTCGCAGGCCGTGACGACGATCACGACTGACACGACCAGGGCGACGGATCGGCGCCACGTCATCCCACAGGGCCCGCCCGTTTGACCGTCAGTCGATCCACATCGCGTCTCGACGCCGGATCGAGCCATCGGCTGCGAGATTGTACTCGCCACCCGTTTGACGCTCGTCAGGGAGGCAGGCGGCTGCTGGACCGCTGATATACTCCCCGTCCCGTGGGGCTATAGCTCAGTTGGAAGAGCACCTGCATGGCATGCAGGGGGTCCGGGGTTCGAGTCCCCGTAGCTCCACCACCCGCGGCTCCGGGGTCGCGACGAGCCGGCCGAGCCGGCCTACGGTCGGCGCCAGCGGACCGCGAACGACGTCCCGTCGGCCGACGTCGACGTGACCTCCGCCCGGACCGCACCGGTCCCGGTCACCATCGTCTCCAGGGTGTGCTCGGCGGGCGCGGCGTCGACCTGCCGGCGAACCCCGCCGATCGTCGCCCACGCCGTGCGGAAGCGGAACGTGCTGAAGTTCGGCATCTTCAGGGTCCGGCAATGGTCCGGACAGCCGCCGGAGGGCGACTCGACGATCCATTCGGCCGACGATCGCTTCAGGGCCGTGTTCGTGATCTCGATCGCGAAGTGCCCGCGGGTCGTCAGGTCCGACAACGCCAGCCGGTAACGAGAGCCGCTCAACCATCGGGCCTGCGCCCAGATCCGATCGCCCTCCGAGATATCGAGCGATGCCCGGATGGAGTAGCGCTCGTCGGGGAGCGACTGCCGCCACACGGCCGCCGAGGCCTCCCCTTGCGTGCAGGTCGACTCGGTGCCGATCTGGATGAGCGCCTCCTGCCCGTACCCACCCAACCCGACCCAGTACACGGCCGACACCGTGGACGAGCTCGTGCAGCCAATGGTCGGCTGGATCCAGGTCGCCTCGACGCAGTCGAACTCCTTCGTTCCGGAGGCAACGTAGCCCGACCAGTTGCGGCTCTGGCCGGGGACCGCGGGAGCCACGTCGTGGCTCGTCGGCTCGGTCCCGGGACACGGACTGACGAGACCTGCAGGCCCGGCCTCGATCGGGCTCGCGCCCGGCTCGAGACTGGCGATCTCGCTCGGGATCGGCGTGGGGGTTGGCCTCGGGGTCGGGCTGGGAGTGGGTCGGACCGTCGGCGTCGGGCTCGGCGGCGCGGTGGCGACTGCCGCCGGAGAAGACACCACCGGCGAGGCGGTCGGTGCCACGACGGCATTGCAACCGGTCAGGACCAGGGCGATCGCCGCGAGCAAACCCACGATCGGGCCAAGTGGGGCGGGCCGGCTCGAGACGGGTGATCGCGCGTCCACGCTCTGACTCTACCTTGCCCGGGCAGACGTTCGCGAGAAACGTGTCGATTACACTTGATTGCCCAGGAGGACAGGAACAGCAGGTGACGACGACCCGGCCGAGCCGCCCAACGAAACGCTCGGAGCGCGATCGGATCGAGCGCTACGACGCGACCTCGATCGAGCCGCGCTGGCAGGCGCGCTGGGCGGAGCTTGGCCTGTACGAGGCCGACCTTCACGACACGAGCCGTCCGAAGTACTACCTACTGACGATGTACCCCTATCCGTCGGGCGATCTGCATGTCGGCCACTGGTACATCACCACCCCGACCGACGCGATCGGGCGGTTCCGCCGGATGCACGGCGACAACGTCTTCTTCCCGATGGGGTTCGACGCGTTCGGGCTCCCTGCCGAGGGTGCGGCGATCAAGAACGGCATCGACCCGGCCGAGTGGACCGCGAAGAACCTCGAGACGATGCGGACGCAGTTCCGCTCGATGGGCGCAACACTCCAGTGGTCCGCGGAGGTTGTCACCGCGTCGCCCGAGTTCTACCGCTGGAACCAGTGGATCTTCCTGAAGTTCCTCGAGGCGGGGCTGGCTTACCGGGCGATGGCCCCGGTCGACTGGTGCCCGAACGACGGCACGCTCGCGCGGGAGCAGGTCGTTGGGCCGGATCGACGCTGCTGGCGGTGCGGTGCCCTCGTCGAGAAGCGCGACCTCGAGCAGTGGTTCTTCCGGATCACGAAGTATGCCGACGAGCTGCTCGACTTCAGCGGGATCGACTGGCCTGAGCCGATCCGAGTCCAGCAGACGAACTGGATCGGCCGGTCCGAGGGCGCCGAGATCGTGTTCACGACCGCGCCCGATGACCATCAGTCGGGCGGTGACGAGCTTCGCGTTTTCACGACCCGGCCGGACACGCTGTTCGGGGCCACGTTCATGGTCCTGGCTCCGGAGCATCCGCTGGTCGACAAGCTCACGTGGCCCGCTCAGCGCGAGACCGTCGCCGCCTACCTGGCGCAGGCCCGCCGACAGACCGAGATCGAGCGGCTGTCAACTGACCGACCGAAGACTGGTGTCCCGCTCGGAGCCGACGCGATCAACCCGGTCAACTCCGAGCGGATCCCGATCTGGGTCGCCGACTACGTCCTGGCCGGCTACGGGACCGGGGCGATCATGGCGGTGCCCGCTCACGACGAGCGCGACTTCGAGTTCGCGACCCAGTTCGGGCTGGAGATCCGCGAGGTCATCCGCCCGGGCGACGCGCCCGCGGACGCCGGTCCGCTCAGGGAAGCGTACGTCAGCAAGGCCCCGACCGACGTGATGGTCAACTCCGGGCCGTTCGACGCGCTGCGTCCGATCCCGGACGGGTTCCGGGCGGTCGTCGAGGCGCTCGAGAAGGACGGCCGCGGCGAGTTTGCCGTGTCATATCGGATCCGCGACTGGCTCGTCAGCCGGCAGCGCTACTGGGGCACGCCGATCCCGGTGATCTACTGCGACACGGACGGGATCGTGCCCGTGCCGTACGAGGACCTGCCGGTCCGGCTGCCCGAGGAGGTCGACTTCAAGGGCAGCGGCGAAAGCCCGCTCAAGACGGACCGCACGTTCATCGACGTCGCCTGTCCGCGCTGCGGCGCGTCCGGCCCGCCGCGAGACTGACACGATGGACACGTTCGTCGATTTCGGGCTGGTACTGGTTCCGGTACCTGTCGCCGCACAACGACGACGACCCGGTCGACCGCGAACTGGTCGACCGCTGGACGCCAGTCGATCAGTACACCGGCGGCGCCGAGCATGCCGTGATGCACCTCCTATACGCCAGGTTCTTCACCAAGGCGCTTGCGGACCTCGGCATCGTCGGCCAGCGCGAGCCGTTCAAGCGGCTGTTCAACCAGGGTCAGATCCTCGGCGCCGACGGTGAGCGGATGTCGAAGTCGCGCGGCAACGTCCAGGACCCAGACGATCTGGTGAGACGCTACGGAGCGGACACCATTCGGCTGTTCCTGATGTTCATGGGTCCGTGGGACCAGGGTGGTCCGTGGAGCCCGACGGGGATCGGCGGCGTCCATCGGTTCCTCAACCGAGTCTGGACGCTGGCGCTCGATCCGCATGGCACCGAGCGGGGCGACCCCGACGCGGGGCGGCTGCCGGCAGGTGAGGATGGCGCGGCCGCCGGGCAGGCGATCCGAATGGCCGCCCATCGGACCCTGCGCATCGTCACCGAGGAGTACGAAGGGTTCCGGTTCAACACCATGGTCGCGCACCTCATGGAGCTGACCAACACGCTGTTCCGCTACCGCGGGACCGAGGTCGCCGGCGGGGACGCCTGGAACGAGGCGATCCGGCTGACGCTGCTCATGCTGGCGCCGGCCGCGCCGCACATCTCCGAGGAACTCTGGTCCCGGGTCGTGGTCGCGACCGGAACGTGGTCGTCGATCCACAGCCAGGCCTGGCCGACCGTCGACGCGTCGGCGATCGTCGACGAGACCCGCGAGATCCCGATCCAGATCAACGGGAAGGTCCGCGACAAGGTCACCGTCCCGATCGGGATCGATCAGGCCGAGCTCGAGCGGGTCGTGCTCGCCCGCGACAGGGTTCGCACCCTGCTGGCCGGTCGGACCCCGGCGCGGGTGATCCACGCGGGCGGACGACTGGTGAACATCGTCGTCCGCGACTGACCGGGCGTCGCTGCAGCAGCCGTAACATCGGCCGCTGTTCGACGTCTTCATCCCGACTGTCAGCGTCGACATTCGACGCCGTCTCGGATCCCCGACGGATGTGACCAATGGCTTTGCCGGCCCGCGGATCGACGATCCGGCTGCTTGTCGCCTGCTCGCTGGCGTTCCTGTTGGGTGCCTGTAGCGCCGGATCGAATGGCTCGGTCTCGCCTTCCCTGCCCTCGCCGCCGCCGACCGGGACACCCGCGCCGACGGCGACCGTCGAGACCTCCCCCTCGGCGGTGTCAACGCCGCCCGTTCAGGCCTGGGTTGACCTGACGATCGACGATGACGCCTTCTCGTCGTCGACGGTGTATGCGGCGATCGCCGCGGGCCCGGGATACGTGGCAGTCGGCGACGGGAACGACGATCCGAAGGCCTGGACGTCGAGCGACGGGCGGAGCTGGACGCGGAGCGAGCCCCCTCCACGTCCAAAAGGCGGATCGGGAGTCACCATGGGTGACATCATCGCGGGCGGTCCCGGCCTGGTCGCGGTCGGCTGGCAGATGGGCCCCAACCCGTGCGCTGGGTCGGCCCCGATTATGTTGGCATCGAACGCATCGAACCCCGTGCGGGCAATCGCCTGGACGTCAACGGACGGTGTGAGGTGGACGCGAGGGCCCGACACGTCGTCGTTCGCGATTGCGGCGATGACTCACCTCGCTCGGATCGGGTCCACCATCGTCGCCATCGGCACGACCACGCGTGACTGCACGTATCGAACGCTGACCTGGACATCGCCGGACGGCGTCCACTGGCAGTCCCACTCCGTCCCGGCCTTCGACGACGCCACCGTGCAAGACGTGGTGAGTGACGGATCAGGGCTGGTCGCCGTTGGCCTGTCGGGTTGCAAGGAGGAGAAGTGCATCGCACAGGCGTGGACCTCAGCCGATGGGATCGCCTGGACCTCGGCCGGCGCGGCTGGTCTGGGCCCGATCGGCGTCAGTTCCGTCGCATCGGGTGCCCGTGGGCTCCTCGCGGTCGGCGGCCAGGATAGTGGTGTCGGCGTGACCTGGACATCGAGCAACGGTTCCCCGTGGCTGCGGGCGAATCCGCCTGGCATGGGCCCGCTCGGAGTGGTCGAAGCCGTCGGCGATGGTTACGTAGCCGCGGGCGAAGGCGTCATCTGGGAGTCGCCTGACGGCGTCACCTGGCGACTCAGCGTCGACCAGAGCAGCCAGGACAACCACCCAACCTTCACGATCATCATCCCCAGTCCTTCGCAGACCCTCGCCATCGGGACTGTCGATGGAACGGCAGTCTGGTCGGGTCCCGCCGCGATCGCCCCATGACCCGCGGACCCTCGAGCGGCCCGGATCGACCGAATTGAGTAGACGCGATGCGGGCGCCCGTTCCAGACCTGAACGGCCTCAGGCGGTCGGGCTGCCCTTGACCCTCGCCCTGTGCCGGGCGGCCTTTGCCCGGTTGCCGCAGCTGGCCATGTCGCACCAGCGCCGGCGGCCGGTCCGCGAGTCGTCGTAGAAGACCCAGCGACAGCCGTCATCGGCGCATGCGCGCAGGCGGTCGGGCCGGCCTCCGGTGACCTCCCGGACGATCGGCTCAGCCAAGTTGGCCAGGGCGTCGTCGACGGGATCGCCCACGTGTCGATGATCGAGCCGGCAGCCGTCCGGACCGGGGACGAGCTGGACCACCTCGCGGGCCTGGAGCGCCCGGTTCACCTCGTCGAGCGAGTCCTGCCGCGGCAGACGCCCTTCGTATGTCGCGTCGGCGAGCTCGCGCAGCGCGGCGCGGGTGTCGTGGATCCGACGCAGCGTGGCCACGTCGTCCGCGCGGGCGAGGGCCTCGTGGTGGACGAGGCCATGGCCATGCAACCACTCGAGCGCCTCGCTGGTTGTACCCAGGACCTCGGTCGGCTGGCCGTCGGTGTACTTGAGGGTGTTGACGAAATCGAGCGCCGTCTCGAGGTCGACAACGTGGTCATGTTGCTGGATTGTTTCCATTGCGATAACCACTCTAGACCACTTGACAGGTTACGTGCAAGAGGCCATACTCCAGTAACCGTTAAGACGAGATTAAGAGGTTAGGCAAGGAGGTCCCGATGGAAGCGTTCTTCGTCATCGTCGCCGCCGTCGCGGCCCTGGCCGCCTTCGACATCGCCGCCTTGCGGTGGGGTGTCGATTCCCGACCGAACGTCGGCGACGACTACCACCGCCAGGCATACAGGAGCTGACGCCATGTGGCAGTTCTACTACCTTCAGGCCCACCAGATCGCCCAGGACCGCCTCCGCGACGCGAACCGCGAGCGACTCGCTCGCGATGCTCGGCCAAGCCCCGTAGCCAGGCGATCGAGGATCGAGGGCTTGCGCCGGAGCGGCGCGGTCTTCGCCGCCGGGATCGCCCGGCGGCTCGACGAATGCGTCGCCCGCGAGGAGCTCGGCCTGCGCACGACCGACGAGCGGCTCGGCATCGCGGGCTGACTTCGGCCCTGCACGGCCGTCGAAAGATCACCGATCACTCGGCTCGAGGCCGGTCCGGCACCTCCCAGCCGGACCGGCCTCGCCGCGTCCGTCGCGGCGACCGAACGCGACATGCCAAGCGCCGCAGACACGTGCTGGGACCATCGGCTATTGGACGGACTAGCCACCCACACAAACGCTACGGTGGAGCTCCACGAATGCTGTAAGTTGGGGGTCGATTCATGGCCAAGGTCGCTCGCCGAGTCGGGATAGCCTTCGGCTCGTTCGTGATCGCATGGCTCGCGGTGTCGCTTGTGGGGGGATGGCTCTTCGGCTCCGTTAACTTCCTCGTCTGGGTGATCGCCGCTGTCGTTGGTGCCGGAGTCTACGTCGAACTCCTGCGGCGAGACCGGCGCGTCGGATAGCGCGGTTTGGATGCAGTGGAGGAGACGTGCCCGAAGTCAAGATCGGCGCCCTGTGCTGGAACCAATGGACCGACTGGCCCAGTCTCCTCGACGCCGGCATCCGGGCGGACCGGCTCGGCTACGACACGCTCTGGACCTGGGACCACCTCTACCCGATCGTCGGCGACTCGCACGGCCCGATCTTCGAGGGCTGGCTCGTCCTGACCGCCTGGGCCCAGGCCACCCAGCGGATCCGGATCGGGCTGATGGTCGGGGCGAACACGTTCCGCGAGCCGACTCTCGTCGCCAAGATGGCCACGACGCTCGACCACATCAGCAACGGCCGAGCGATCCTCGGGATCGGCGCGGCGTGGTTCCGCGAGGAGCACGACGCCTTCGGGCTTCGGTTCGGCGACGGGCCGCCCGAGCGCCTGCGCTGGCTCGGCGAGGCGTTGCCCGTGATTCGCGGGATGCTCGACGGGACCGAACCGTCGGCGACGGGGCCGCGCTACAGCGCCCGGAAGGTCCGCAACCTGCCTGCCCCGATCCAGCCCCACCTGCCGATCCTGGTCGGCGGCGGCGGCGAGCGGGTCACCCTCAAACTGGTCGCCAGGTACGCCGACGCGAACAACGTGGGTGGCGGAATTGGCAACGTCCGGCGCAAGGAGGCGATTCTGCGCCAGCACTGCGAAGCGGTCGGACGCGACCACACCGAGATCGAGCGAACGACCGGGATCGGGACCGTTTTCATCCGCGACGACCGGGCCGAGGCGGAGCGCCTGTTCCGTGAGGCGTTCGAGCGAAACCGCATCGCTCGGGTCTGGACGGACCAGCCGGTCGGGACTCCGGAGGACGTCGCCGAGCGGCTCGCGCCCTACCTCGAGCTCGGTTACCGCCACTTCATCGCCGGGATGCCGGCGACCTACGACGAGGAGTCGATGACCCGGCTGCTGACCGAGGTCAAACCGCTCCTCGAGCGACATGGCTGAGCCCGCCTCGGCTGACCGCCGGTCCGACGGCGCGCCCGCCGCGGTCTCGTGGGGCACGGGCCGGATCGACCTGTTCTGGCGGGCCCCGGACGGTCGCCTCGCACATCGCGCATTCGACGGCGACCGCTGGTCGGCGGTCGAGGGCCTCGGCGGGACGCTCGCCTCGGCACCGGCCGTGACCGCCTGGGCGGTCGACCAGATGGAGGTCTTCGCGGTCTTCCCCGATGGCGAGCTGTGGAACCGCTACTGGGACGGCGAGAGCTGGCATCCCTGGGAGTCGCTCGGCGGTGAGCTCGACCCGGCCGATGGTTGTGCCGCCTCGTCCTGGGGCCCGAGCCGGCTCGACGTGTTCGCGGCGCGGCCGCGATGGCCTGACCTGGCATCGCTGGTGGGACGGCTCACGCTGGGTCGACTGGGAGCGACTCGAGGTCGCCCGGTAAGTCGCAGCTAAGCCGCCGGGGTTAGCGTTTTCGTCGACGCCCGCGGGCCGGATGTGCCCCCGACCCGCGGGCGGCGTGCCGCATCTCCCGCCCCGAGACCCGCCGGGGAGTGGTGCCGTGGACCGGAGCGTCGCGCCGTGGCGCGTTCTCGAGGGCGCGGACCCGGACCGTGCTCCTGCTGGTGAGACCACGGGTCGCCAACCGACGGACACCGGGATCGCGGGCATCTCCGTCCCGTGGCTCGTCACCGGGGCCGTGGCGATCATGGTCTCGCTCGCCCTCGTCGGGGTCATCCTGGCCGGCGCCGGAACACCGACCGTTAGCCCTTCGAACGGGGCCAATCCCAGTGGATCAGGATCATCCCCGTCCGACGCGGCCGGAGCCGCGGACGCCGAGGTCGTCGTCGAGGTGGCCGGGGCCGTTGCCCGGCCGGGGTTGTACCACCTGCCCGCCGGCCAGCGCGTGGCTGATGCGATTGCCGCGGCCGGTGGCTACGGCCCTCGAGTCGACGCGGCCAGGGCGACGGCCACCCTCAACCTGGCCGAACGACTGAAGGACGGCGACCAGATCGTCGTCCCATCGAGGGACGATCCGAGCCAGCGCCCAGGCGAGCCCGGCCTGGGGGCGACCGGTGACAGCCAGGCCGGCGGCGGCAGCACGACCGCCGGCATCCCCGCGGCTCCAGTTGACCTGAACCGGGCGACCACGTCCGAGCTCGACGCGCTGCCCGGAATCGGCCCCGTGACCGCGGCGAAGATCATCGCCTCGCGCGAGGAGCAGCTCTTCGGTTCGGTCAATGACCTCCGGACGCGCAAGCTCATCGGCCCGTCCACGTTCGAGAAGCTGCGCGACCTCGTCACGGTCCGCTGATCCGCGGCGAGGGTTGAGCGCGGTGCGACGGAGCGGCTGGCTGGCGATCGGGGCGGTGATCGCGGCGCTGGGCTGCCCGGTCGTCGACGAATGGGTCGGTACGATCGGCGGGTCGCTCGTGGTTGCCTGCCTGTGGATCGCGATCGCAGCCGGCACGCTCGCCAGGCCCGGTCGTGGCCGGCGCTCGGCGCTCGTGCCGCTCGCCGTCGGGTTCGCTGCGATCTCGCTGCGGATCGCGGCCGGCGGCCCGCTACCGGCCGATCCGTCGATCCCGTCCGGCGACGGCCCATGGAGCGCGGTCGTCATCGGGGTCGGCCCGCCGCGCGACGGCCAACAGGCGGTGACCCTGGCCCTCGACCCGCCTGGGCTGCGCGTCGCCGCGTCGCTGCCGCCCTACCCGGACGTCGCCCCGGGCGATCGCGTGGCGGTTGGCGGACGGCTCGAGGCGCTCCCGGCCGATGACGGCGGCTACGGGACGTACCTGCGACGGGTCGGCGTCGCTGCCACGCTCCGTGCCCGCACGCTCGAGCGGCTCGGGACGGACGGCTCGGCGGCCAGTGCTGTCGAGGGAGTTCGGCGGTCCTCGGGCGAGGCCCTGACCCGGGCCCTGCCCGAGCCCGAAGCCGGGCTGGCTGCCGGGATTCTCATCGGCCTGCGCGACCGCGTCGATCGCGACCTCGCCGCGGCGTTCACGACGGCCGGGGTCAGCCACGTTGTCGCGATCTCCGGATGGAACATCGCGATCGTCGCGGCCCTCGTCGCCGGCGCTGCTCCGCGGCCGGCTGGGCCGGCGTGGGCGATCGGTGGTCACCCTCGGCGCGATCGTCGCCTACACGGTTGCCGCCGGGGCATCGCCGTCGGTCGTCCGGGCGGCGGTCATGGCGGCGGTCGTGCTGGCGGCCCGTGAGTCGGGCGGGCCGGGGCGGCCACCACCGCGCTCGGCTGGGCCGTGACCCTCCTTCTGCTGGCCGATCCCGCGACGGTCGGGGACGCCGGCTTCCAGCTGTCGGTCCTCGCCACGGCGGGCCTCATTGCCTGGGCGACGTCGATCACGGAGCGGCTCCGGGCGTGGCACGCCGGCCGCCTGCCCGGCTGGCTCGCCGAGAGCCTCGGCGTGTCGTTCGCGGCCGAGGCCGCGACGCTGCCGGTCGTGCTGGCCGGCGTTCGGACGGCTTCGCGCTCGCTCGCCCCGGCGGTGAACCTCGTCGTCGTTCCGCTCGTCCCGCCGGCGATGGCGGCCGGGACCCTGGCCCTGATCGGCGGCTGGCTGACCGAGGCCGGCGCGCCGCCGGTCGTCGCGACCGTCATGGGGCTGCCCGGCTGGCTCGTCCTCGCGGTCCTCGTCGGGGTCGTCCGGACGGCGGCGTCGGTGCCGTTCGCCAGCGTCTCCCTGGCCGCCCCGTGGGGTCCGCTGCCTCGGGATCGTCGCCGGCGGCGGCGTGCTCCTCGCCGCTTCCGGACGGTGGCGGCGGATGCGCCTGGCAGCGGCACGTGACGGGTCGCAGGAGCGTCGCGCCCGACGGTGGCACGGCGGCGCCCAGCCGGCCGCGGGCGAGCCGTCCCGCTCGACCGCTCCGGTTCATCGCGGTCGTGATCGCCGGGTGCGTCGCGGCCGTCGTCATCGCCGCCGCCAACCGGCCCGACGGCCGCGTCCGCGGTGACGGTGCTCGACGTGGGACAGGGCGATGCGATCCTCGTCGAGGGCGGTCGCGGCGGTCGTCTCCTGGTCGACGGCGGTCCGGACCCGGACCGGCTCCTCGTCGCGCTCGACGCGACGATCCCGCCGTGGGATCGCCGGATCGACCTGCTCGTCCTCAGCCACCCCCACGAGGATCACGTCGCCGGACTCGCCCGCCTCCTCGACCGGTACCAGGTCGGCCGGACGTTCGAGCCCGGAACGATCGGGCCGGGTCCTGGGTATCGAGCCTGGCAGGCCGGCCTCCGCCGCCTCGGGCTCCAGCCGGGCCACCTGACGACCGGTGACCGGCTCGGGGTCGACGACGTCCGGTTCCGCGTCCTGTGGCCGGATCCGGACGCCGTCCCGCTCGAGCCGGCGGACGGCGGCACGGCGATCAACAACGTCTCGATCGTCCTGCTCGGTGAGATCGGCCGCCAGCGGTTCCTGCTGGCCGGCGACATCGAGGAGGGGATCGACCCGATCCTCGTCGGTCGCGGCCTGCCCCGGGTGGACTTCCTCAAGATCGCCCACCACGGCAGTCGAACGTCGTCGACCGGCCCGTTCCTCGATGCGGTCCGGCCCCGGGTGGCAGTCGCCTCGGCCGGAGCGGGCAACCCGTACGGGCATCCGACGAAGGCGACCCTCGACCGCGTCGCCGCCCGCGGCGGGACCGTCCTGCGGACCGATCGGAATGGCAGCGTCGAGATCACGCTGGACGGGTCGACCGAGCTCGACGTCCGGCCCGAACGTCGCGACGCGGCAGTCGCTGCGGGTCCGCCGGTCGCCGATCGGCGGACCGGCCCCGACACCGTCCGCTGGCCGGCGGCGCTGCCGGCGTCCGCGGCGGCTCTGCCGGCGTCCGCGGCGGTCGGATCGACGATCGTTGCGCGCCCCAGGCTGGCGTTCTCGTGCGGGATCGGGACCGTCGGTGGCTGAACGGCCCGGCCCGTATCATCGGATCGATGTCCGTCCCCGACCGTCGTGCGGCCGCCGCCCTGCTGCTCGAGCTCGACCCGCCGCCCTGGGCGCTCCGCCACGCCCGGGCGGTGGCCGAGGTCGCCGGCTGGCTGGCGGCCCGGATCGACGAGCGCGGCACGGCCGTCGACCGGCGGCTCGTCGAGGCGGCAGCGCTCCTCCATGACGCCGACAAGGTGTTGCCGCGGCACGACCCGGCCCGGGCCCTCCCCCACGGCGACGGCTCGGCGGCCTGGCTCACGGCTCGCGGCCATCCCGAGCTGGCCCGGGCGGTCGCGGGTCATCCGGTCACCCGCCTCGCCGACGAAGAGCGCTACCGGCGCTGGTCCGCGTTCGCGAGCCGCGAAGAGCGGATCGTGGCGTATGCCGACAAGCGCGCCGGGCAGCGGCTCGAGTCGATGGCGGCCCGCTTCGCCTCGTGGGGCCGGCGCTATCCGGACGCCTGGGACCGGGCGACGATCGAACGGGTTCGGGCGCGTGCCGAGCGGCTCGAGCGCGATGTCTGTCGCGCCGCCGGTGTCGCGCCGACGGACGTCCGCCGGCTGGCATGGACCGGCAACGCCCTGCGAGCGGCCGGTTGAGCCCGCCAGCACGCACCGCCGCTCCGGCCGCGCCGCTTGGCTACTTCTTCGGCGACGACGGTTACTCGGTCGAGCGGGCAGCGGCCGACCTGGCACGCCGGGTCGCCGGCCCGGACGGCGAGCGGCTCGAACGGTGGCGGACGTCTGGAGCCACGACCAGCGCCGCGCTCATCGGCGAGCGGGTCGCGACCGGCGCGATGTTCGGAGGCGGAACCGTGGCGATCGTGGCCGACCCTGGCCCGCTCATCCGCTCCAAGGCGGCCCGCGAGGCGCTCGTCGAGACCCTGGCCGTCGTGGCCCCGGGCAACGCCCTCGTGTTCGTCGACGTGCTCGAGAAGTGGCCGAAGGACGGCCGGCTGACCGGGAACGCGGCAGCCCTCGCCGGGACGATCGAGACGGCCGGTGGTGAGGTCCGCGGCTACCAGGCACCCACGATGGGCGGGCTGGCTCGCTGGATCGAGGACCGCGCCAACGAACGTGGCATGCGGCTCGAGCGCGGGACCGCCCAGGCGCTGGCGCAACGGGTCGGCGGGTTCGTCCGCGAGGGCGACGTCGACCGCCGTCGCCAGGGGCAGCTGGCCGTCCAGGAGCTCGACAAGCTCGCCCTGTACCGGCTCGAGGGGCTCGTGACCCCCGACGACGTCGAGGCGCTCGTCGCCGAGGCCGTCCCGGCGTCGACCTGGGCGCTCCTCGATGCGGTCGCCTGGCGTCGGATGCGCGATGCGGCCGACCTGCTCGAGCGGGTCCTCGATGCGACGCCCGAACCGGTCGTCCTGGTCCAGCTCCACCGGCGCCTGCGCGAGCTGCTCGAGGTCGCCGACCTCGTGTCGAGCGGGACGCCGATCCGCGATCTGCCCCGGGTCCTCAAGCTCCACCCGTTCCGAGCCGAACAGCTCGCGAAGCAGGCCGCGGGCTGGACCCCCGAGGAGCTGGAGGGCGCGCTCGGTGGCCTGCTGGACCTCGACGTGATGGTCAAGGGCGCCGGGCGGGCGATGGCAGGCGAGCGGGCGCGCCGGCTCGCCTTCACGCTCTGGCTGACGACCCGGGTGGCGCCGACAGTGGCGGCGCCGCGCTGAGGTCTAGCGGCCGGACGACCAGGCCTGTTCCTGCAGGACGAGGTCGCTCTCGATCGCGAACGTACAGACCGCGCGGTCGAGGTCGAGCAGGTCGAGCAGGTCCGGATCGACGAACAGCTGGACGCAACCCTGGCAGAGGCTGCCCGGGATGCCGAAGCACAGGCGCTCCGAGCTGTCGTCGAGTCGGAAGGCCGTGTCGAAGCGGCTGACGACGAGCTTGCTGGTGCAGCGGGGGCAGCGCTCTCGGGTGCGCGACATCCGGTCCTGACCTCTGGCTGAGCGCCTTCGTGGCGCCCGGGACCGGATTCAACGCTGGAGCCGGCAGGCCCCGACATGACCCGACGGTACTATGCCGACCCGGCGGTCGCCGAAATCGACGCTGGCGGTGGCTACTGGACGCGGAGGACGGTCTTCGCCTCGGACCAGTGCTTCTCGAGCTGATAGAAGTCGCGCTCGGGCGGGGTGAAGATGTGGACGATCACCCCGCCGAAGTCGAGCAGGACCCAGTGGGACGCGGCGATCCCCTCGCGGCCGATCGGCCGGACGCCCTCGGTCCGCAGCCCGGACACGATCCCGTCGGCGATCGAGTCGAGCTGACGTTCGGACCCGCCCGAGCAGATCACGAAGGCGTCGGCCAGGGTCGTCAGCTCGCCGACATCGAGCAGCACGATGTCGGCCGCCTTCTTGTCCTCGGCCAGCTCGACAACCCGGCGGGCGACGTCAAGCGACGCTCGGCCGTCCGCCGGCGGCGGTGTCTCCCGGGCGGGGAGCCCGAGCCGCGCCTTCGAGCGGGTCGGCCTGGCGCGGGTCGGCTTGGCGGGCGTGGCGGCTGGATCGGTCACGGCGTCGGGGTCCTCAGCGGGGGGTTGGTGCGGGATCGTCGGGCGCCGGGTCGGCGCCGGAGTAGAGGCCATGGTCGCCGATGTAGGCGATGACCGCTTCGGGCACGAGGTAGCGGATCGAGCGACCGGCCGCGACCCGGGCCCGGACGCCGGTGGCCGAGACCTCGAGCAGCGGGCCGTCGACGAGCACCGTCCGTCGGTCGGCGCCGGGCAGCAGCCGGGCGATCGCGGCTGGATCGGCCGGTGGCACCCCCGGGCGTGGGACGACGGCCATCCGGCAGAGCTCGAGGATCCGCTCGGGACGATGCCAGGTCGGCAGCCCGGCGTATGCCTCGGCCGACAGGATGAACGTGAGGTCGGGCTCGCGACCGACCGCCCGGGCGTCGTCGGCGAGCGTTTCGAGGGTGTCCACCGCATACGACGGACCATCGCGATCGACCTCGATCCGGCTGAGCCCGAACGCCGGGTTGTCGGCGATCGCGAGCGCGACCATCGCGACGCGATCCTCGGCCGGGCTGACCGGGCGGCCCGGCTTGTGGACCGGCAGCCGGCTCGGGACGAACAGGACCCGCTCGAGACGAAGCGCCTCGCGGACCGCCTCGGCGATCGCCAGGTGCCCGATGTGGACCGGATCGAACGTCCCGCCGAAGATGCCGAGCGAGCCACCGATCGGATCGAAGGGGCTCACCCGACCTCCCACGCCTCGCGGTCCCACTCGAGCTCGACGGACCCGATCCGGACCGTGTCGCCGGGCTCGATCCCGGCCCGGCGGAGCTCGCCGTCGACGCCGAGCCGGGCCAGGTCGCGCTGGAACCGGTCGGCCGACTCGTCGACGCTGAAGTCGGTCTGCGCCGCGATCCGCTCGATCCGCCGGCCCTTCACCCGGAACGCCCCGTCCGGCTCCTGCTCCACGACGAAACCGTCGCCGAGCGATTCGATCCGATGGACGACGACTCCGGCGGGTTCGACGGGCTGGCCGAGCTCGGCGGCGTCCGGGAGCCTCTCGGCCAGGAGCGCCCGGAGCTCCGGGATGCCGGTGCCGGTCGCGGCGGAGATCGCGACGCACGGCAGCCCGTCGCGCCGGCGGGCGTCACGGAAGGGGGGCCAGGCTGCCTCGGCCGCGGGTCGGTCGATCTTGTTGAACGCGACGATCATCGGCTTCGCGAGCAGGGCCGGATCGTGGGCCTCGAGCTCGTCGCGGATCACGCCGTGCGCCCATTCGGGATCGCGATCGGAGCCGTCGACGACGTGGACGAGGATCCGGGTCCGCTCGACGTGGCGCAGGAACGCATGGCCGAGGCCCGCCCCCAGGCTCGCCCCCTCGATCAGGCCGGGGACGTCGGCGATCGTCGGCCGGCGCTCGTCCTCGTCGCCGAGATCGAGCACTCCGAGGTTCGGCTCGAGCGTCGTGAACGGATAGGCGGCGATCTTCGGACGTGCCGCCGTGAGCGCCGCCAGGAGGGTCGACTTGCCGGCGTTCGGCAGGCCGACGAGGCCGACGTCGGCGATCAGCCGAAGCTCGAGCCGGATCCAGCGCTCCTCGCCCGGCTCGCCCTTCTGGGCGTGCCTGGGGGTCCGATGGGTCGCGGTCGCGAAGTGGACGTTGCCCAGGCCCCCGCGGCCGCCGCGAGCCATCATCGCGACCTGCTCGACCGAGACGAGGTCGGCGAGCAGCTCGCCGGACGCATCGTCCCGGACGGCGGTCCCGGGCGGGACGACGAGGGTCAGGTCCGTACCGGCTCTGCCGTGCTTCCGCGAGCCCGAGCCCCGCCCGCCGGGCTCGGCCTTGAAGTGGCGGTGCTGGCGATAGTCGCGCAGCTCCGTCTCACCCGGGTCGACCCGCAGGTAGATCGACCCGCCGCGACCGCCGTCGCCACCGTCCGGGCCGCCGCGCGGGACGTGCGCCTCGCGCCGGAAGCTGGCGGCTCCGTCGCCGCCGTCGCCGGCACGGAGGTGGATCTTGACCTGGTCGAGGAACATCGGCGGGATCGTCCCACACTCGAGCCGAGGGCCGCGACCGACCGGATCCTGGAGGACCGGGGCGACCCGCGCCGGCTAGAGGTAGATGAGCGGGTTGACCCGGTAGCCGCTGCCCCAGACCTCGCCCCGCCAGACCTCGAAGTGGAGATGCGGCCCGGTGGCCCAGCCGGACTGGCCGACCCGACCGACCTGCGAGCCCCGACCGACGTGCTCGCCGACGCCCACGGTGATCGCCGACATGTGGTTGTAGGTCGTGTACAGACCGGACCCGTGGGCGATCCAGACCTGGTAGCCGCCACCGTTGCTCTTCCAGCCGGCGAAGATCACGGTCCCGGAGGCCGCGGCGATGATCCGCGAGCCGTACGGCGCCTGGATGTCGAGGGCGGGATGGCCGTAGTGGAAGTACTGGCTGATCGTCCCGCCGGGCAGCGGCCAGGCGAACGCGCCGCCGCCGTAGTGCACGGGAACACTCTCCGCCGCCGCCGCCGCCGCCGCCACTCGAGTAGACCGGATGGGGCGCGGCCTTCGGCGTCGGGATCGGCTTGCCGTGGCCGCCCGGCAGGATCAGCGTCTGGCCGACCGCCAGCTTGTCGCTGGCCAGCCCGTTGAACGACACGATGTCGTCGGCCGACACGTTGGCGGTGTCGGCGATCTTGGCCAGGGTCTCGCCGGCCGTGACGATGTGGACCGTGCCGTCGACCGGCGGAATGACGAGCTTCTGGCCGACCTTGAGGTCGTCCTTCGACTTGAGGTGATTCGCCCACCAGACAGTCATCATCGACACGCCGAAGTGGCGCGCAATGCCGGTCAGCGTGTCGCCCGACCGAACCCGGTACGTGCGGAGCGACTCCGACGCGTCGGCGATCGACGTGTCGACGGCGATCGGCTTGAGCAGCGTGCCGTCCGCCAGGTACGGGCCCTCGGGGGCGTCGGGGACCTCGTCGCCGGCCAGGTCGAGCCGGGCCGCACCGGCCGCGTCGATCGCACCGTCGACGCCGATCCCGGAGTCGTAGCCATCGCCGCCGTTCTCGAGGCCGGCAACCGCGAGGCGAGGGGCGTCACCCGCACCGCTCGTTCCCCCGACCGCTCCGGCCGTCGCGGGCAGGGCGATCGCGCTCATCGAACCGACGAGGACGAGGAGGGCGACTCCGATCGGGAGGAGGCGCTCGCGCCCGGCGAAGCGGGCCCGGAGCGCCGCGCCGCGGGCCGGGGTCAGGCCCAGCCGGAGCGCGAGGCGCTCACGCGTCGTCAGCCGATGCGCGCCGTGGCTGATCACCGATGGCGTGGCTGTGGTGCCGAGAGCGTCGATCCTAGAGATGACCGTTCGGCCGAGCAGCACGGCTCGCGCGCGGAGCGCGCCGGCTGCGGGGAACGTCGACGGGGAGCGGTCGGGCCGGAGGCGCCGGAAGGCGTCACGAGCCCTGACCGTCGCGTTCTGCAATACGGTCTCCTGGGAGAGCGGACGGGCTTCGCGTGAGTTGGGCGCCTGGGGTCGCCGTCCGGTCGGGGCGCGATATCGAGCTGGGGGTCTCTTACGCGCGGGTGATCCGGCGTACGCCGGGGTATCCCGATGTCGGTCACAACCGTAGCAGCCCCGGTCCGGACTGGCAAACACGACGGGGCGTCGCCGCACCGCCGTTGTGCGTCCCTACTGGTCGAGGCTCTTCGTCAAGCCGGCCAGGAACTGGGCGTTGTTGTCGGTCTTGGACAGCCGGTTGAGGAGCAGCTCGATGCCCTCGTTGGTCCCGACCGCGGACAGCATCCGGCGCATCGTCCAGACCATCTTGAGGGTGCCCTCCTCGAGGAGCAGCTCCTCGCGCCGGGTGCCCGAGCGCTGGACGTCGATCGCCGGGAAGATCCGCTTCTCGGCCAGCTTCCGATCGAGGATCAGCTCGGAGTTGCCGGTGCCCTTGAACTCCTCGTAGATCACGTCGTCCATCCGCGAGCCGGTGTCGACGAGACAGGTCCCGATGATCGTCAGGCTGCCGCCCTCCTCGATGTTCCGGGCGGCCCCGAAGAACCGCTTCGGCGGGTAGAGGGCGATCGGGTCGAGGCCACCGGTCAGGGTTCGGCCGCTCGGCGGCAGGGCGAGGTTGTAGGCCCGCGCGAGCCGGGTGATCGAGTCGAGCAGGATGACCACGTCACGGCCGGTCTCGACCTGGCGCTTGGCGATCTCAAGGGCCATCTCAGCGACGTGGGTGTGGTTCTCGGTCGGCTCGTCGAAGGTCGAGCTGATGACCTCGCCCTTGACGCTCCGGCGCATGTCGGTGACCTCTTCGGGTCGCTCGCCGATGAGCGCGACCATCAGCAGGATCTCCGGGTAGTTCGTGGTGATCCCGTTGGCGATGTGCTTGAGGAGCATCGTCTTGCCGGCCTTCGGCGGGCTGACGATCAGCGCGCGCTGGCCCTTGCCGATCGGGTTGACAAGGTTGATCAGGCGCTGGCTGAGGTTCTTCGGGTCCGACTCGAGGTTGAGCAGGACGTCCGGGTGGATCGGCGTCTGGTCGCCGAAGTGCGGCCGGCGGGCGGCCGTGGCCGGATCGACGCCGTTGACCGAGTCGACCCGGAGGAGGCCCCAGTACTTCTCGGCCTCGCGTGGGGCGCGAACCGCGCCGGACACCCGATCGCCGATCCGAAGGCCAAATCGGCGGACCTGGCTCGACGAGACATAGACGTCGTCCGGGCTGGGCAGCAGGCCGTGGCGGCGCATGAACCCGAAGCCTTCGTCGACGATGTCGAGGATGCCGGTCGCGTAGGCGTGGCCGGCGCGCTCGGTCTGGCGCTGGAGGATCCGGTCGACGAGCTCCTCGCGTCGAACGCCGACCTCGGCCTCGACCTCGAGATCCTGGCCGACGGCGCGCAGCTCCTTCTCGGACATCGCGCCGAGATCGGAGATGTTGAGGTCGTTCCGCTCGCGGGCGGCCTCGATCTCCTGCATCTCGTCGAACTCGCTGACCGGCGGGCGCGTTGCACCCTGCGGTCGGCGCCGGGGACGCCGGTTACGGGCACGCTGATCGCGCTGGTCGGGACCGATGGAAGGCATATGGGCAGGCTCACGAATGAGGATGGGACGGGGCCGTGGGCTCGCGCGGAATCGCTCCGCAGCGCAGGCCTCGGTGGGAACGAGTGGAGCATAGACGGGCCATCGGTCGGCGTCAATGGGTGGCGAACGGGGCCTCGCGACCGGAGTTGGCTTGCCCCGCCCGTGCGCTGGGCGATAGTGTGAGGCCATGGCCCATCGTCCGATCGGCAGCGACGCCGACACCGAGTCCAGCGGCGATCACGCCTGATGCCCGGCCGGTTGTCCGGGAAGGTGTGCTTCGTGACCGGGTCGACCGGCATCGGGGAAGCAGCCGCGGTGCGCTTCGCCGCCGAGGGAGCCTCCGTGTTCGTCGCGTCGCGGACCGAGGCGCATCTCGTGGCGCTCGCCAGGCGCGTCGAGGCAGCCGGTGGCTCGGTCGCGTATCGCGCGGCAGAGCTGACCGACCCGGCCGAGGTCGAGGCGGCCGTGATCGAGTGTGTCCGAGCCTTCGGCCGGGTGGACTGCCTGTTGTCGGTGGCCGGCGGGAGCGGGCGTCGGTTCGGGGATGGGCCGGTCCACGCGCTGACTCCCGACAGCTGGGATCGGACCATCGAGCTCAATCTGCGCAGCCAGGCACTCGTCTGTGGGGCGGTCGTGCGGCAGTTGCTCGCCCAGCCCGCCGGGCCGTCGGGCGGTCGCGGGGCGATTGTCCTGGTGTCGAGCGTCCTCGCCACTCACCCGGCCCCCGAGCTGTTCGCAACCCACGCCTATGCGGCATCGAAGGGCGCGATCGATGCGCTGTCCATGGCGATGGCGGCGACGTACGCGCGGGACGGGATCCGGGTGAACACGATCGCTCCCGGGCTGACGGCGACGCAGATGGCAGCGCGGGCTGCAGCCGACCCGGTGACCGTCGCGTTCGCGGCGCGAAAGCAGCCCCTCAGTGCGGGGTTCATCGAGGCGGGCGACGTGGCCGAGGCGGCCGTCTACCTGCTCGGTGACGAGTCCCGGGCGGTCACCGGCCAGGTCCTGGCCATCGACGGGGGCTGGTCCGTCGTGGCAGCCGAAGGGGGCGTGCCGTGACCGCCGTGACCGCCGCGATCGCGGCCGATCGCTGCCCTGTCGTGCCGGCTGCCTGAGGTCACGATGCCGTTCGTGCGAACCGTGCTCGGCGACATCGACGCCGGGGACCTCGGGATCACGTACTCGCACGAGCACCTCGTGATCGACGGCGGTCGTCCGGTCGAGCTCGAGCCAGATTTCTTGCTGGCCGACGTGGCGCGGATGGCGATCGAGGTCGGCGAGGCGGCTGCCCTGGGCCTGCACAGCGTCGTCGACGCGATGCCGGCCGACGCCGGCCGCAACGCGATCAAGCTGGCCGAGCTGAGCCGCCTGACCGGGGTGAACATCGTGGCCCCGACCGGGCTCCACCACGAGCGGTACTACGGTCCGTCCCACTGGAGCAACCGGATCGACGAGGAGGAGCTGGCCGACCTGTTCACCGCGGATGTCGAGGAGGGCATCGACGCGAACGACTATTCCGGCCCAGTCGTGCATCGGACGACGTTCAGGGCCGGGGTCGTCAAGATCGCCGGCAGCCTCGACGGTCCATCGACGAGGGACGCCCGGATCTTCGCGGCGGCGGCCGAGACGAATCGCCGAACCGGGGTTCCGATCATCACCCATTGCGAGGGCGGGACCGGCGCGGTCGAGCAGCTCAGGCTTCTTGCTGATCTTGGCGTGGCGGCCCGCCACGTGACGTTGAGTCACGTCGACAAGATCGTCGACCGCGGATATCACCGCGAGCTCCTGGCGACCGGCGCGACCGCCGAGTACGACCAGGCCTTCCGCTGGGAAGCCCGCGAGAATGGCACACTGATCCTGCTCGAGGCGATGATCGAGGACGATCTGGCAGACCGGATCGTTCTCGGCATGGACGCCGCACGCCAGGGCTATTACCGCGTGTACGGTGGGAGACCCGGCCTGACCTACCTGCTCGATGGGTTCAGCCGGGCGATGGCCGATCGGGGAATCGACGGCCCGCGGAGAGATGCCCTGTTCGTCGCGAACCCCGCCCGCGCGTTTGCCTTCGCCGGCGAGGGTGGGCTGGACCGACCGATCGTTGGAGGCCACGGATGACCCTGCCGATCAGACCGGGAGAACGACCAGGCGGCTTGCTCACCGGGGTCGTCGGATCCCATGCCCGGCCGTCGTGGTTCGTGGCCGGCCTCGACGCCGCGGAGCGGGGCGAGTTCGGCCCGGTCGATCTCGCTGAGATGCTCGACGACGCGGTCGACGTCGCGATCCACGACCAGGAGGAGGCCGGCGTCGAGGTCGTCTCGGACGGCGAGATGCGCCGAGCCGGGTTCTTCACCGCCGAGTTCTATCGCCACCTGACGGGGGTCCGCCCGCTGCCGCCTCCTCGCCGGCTGGGGCCGGGAGGCCACGATCAGCAGCACCGGCTCGAGGTCAGCGCCCCGATCGAGGCTCCTGACGGCCTCGGTGTCGTCGCCGAGTACCGTTACGCGGCCGCCCGGGCGACTCGCCCGCTCAAGGTGACGCTCCCTGGGCCCTACACCCTGTCGGGCCGGCTCCTCGTCGGAGCGGGCGAGGTCTACCGGGACCGGATCGCCGCCGCCGAAGCCTTCGTGCCCTTGCTCCAGGCAGAGCTCCGGGCCCTGGTCGCCGCAGGGGCGACGATCATCCAGGTCGACGAGCCGTCACCGGCGATCCATCCGGACGCGGGCGCCGACTTCGCCGACCTGCTCAACGCGGCGATCGAGCCCGTGGTCGGGCGGGTCCGGCTCGGGGCGCACCTGTGCTTTGGGAACTACCTTGGCCGGCCGCTGGCCCGGCGCAGCTACCGCCCGATCCTGAGCGCGATGCTCGGCTTCCGGGTGGATGAGCTGGTCCTCGAGTTCGCGAATCGCGAGCTCGCCGAGATCGAGATCGCGGCCGAGGTGGCCGCCGCCGGTCGAGACGTGGCGGTCGGCGTGATCGACGTGAAGAACTCGTACGTCGAGACGGCCGACGACGTCGCCGAGCGGATCGACCGCGTGCTCGCGACCGGCGCACCGCCCGACCGCTTGACGCTCGTCCCCGACTGCGGCTTCAGCCAGACCGCCCGCGGGCTGACCGTGCCGAAGCTGCAGGCGATGGTCGCCGGTCGCGACCTCGTCCTCGGTCGGCGCAGCCAGGGCTGACCGGTCGATCGCCGGAGCGGCGGGCCCGACCACGTCGGACAAGGAGGGATCATGGACGGCCACGCGATCACGATGCTCGGCACCGGTCTCATCGGCGACTTCTACACGACCACGCTCCACGGTCAGCGCAGCCGGGACCGAGTCCGGGTCGTCTTCTCGCGAACGGCGGAGCGCGGGGCGGCCTTCAGCCAGCGCTGGGGGATCCCCGAGCACACGACCGATCTCGCGGCGGCCATCAACCACCCCGCCACCGATGTCGTCGTCGTCGGCCTGCCGAACTACCTGCACGAGGAGGCGGTGGGCCTCGCTGCGAAGGCAGGCAAGGCCGTCCTCTGCACCAAGCCCCTGGGCCGGACGGCGGAGGAAGCCCGCCGGATGCTCGACGCGGTCGAGACCGCCGGCGTGTTCGGCGGCTATCTCGAGGACCTGTGCTACACGCCGAAGTCGCTCAAGGCGGTCAAGTCGGTCCTCGCTGGAGCCATCGGCGACGTGACCTGGGTCCGCTCACGGGAGACCCACCCCGGTCCTCACTCCGCCTGGTTCTGGGACGGCCGACTGACAGGCGGTGGCGCGATCATCGACCTCGGCTGCCACTGCATCGAGATCATCCGCAACTTCGTCGGCAAGGGGAACCGGCCGGTCGACGTCCTGTGCCACACCGACACGCTCGTCCACCCGATCGTCGGACGAGGACAACGCGATCGCGCTGATCCGGTTCGAGTCGGGTGCCGATCGGACAGTTCGAGGTCAGCTGGACGTTCCGCGGCGGGATGGACCTGCGGGACGAGATCGCCGGCACTCACGGCACGATCTGGCTGAACCACTTCCTGCGGACCGGCTTCGAGATGTTCACCGCCGGCGGCGGCACCGGGGGCTACGTTGCCGAGAAGGCCGAGACGGCGGCCGGCTGGCTGTTCCCGGTCGGCGACGAGGTCAGTGAGCTCGGCTACGTCGACATGTTCAGCGACATGTTCTCGGCGATCGACGCAGGACGGGCACCCCAGGAGACGTTCTACGACGGATATGTCGTCAACGCCATCATGGATGCCGCCTACCGCTCGGCCAGGCGCGATGGCTGGGAACCGGTCGAGCGTCGACTGGCGCGGCGGGACCGACCGCCCGGCTCGCGAGCTCACCGGAGTCGTACGAGGGCCAGGTCGTGATCAAGCGCGAGCTCCTGCCGGACGGCCGCCTGAAGCTCATCCTCAAGGACCCGGCCTCCGGCGACTTCACCGACCGGATCGTGGCCGGCGGCTGACGTCGCGCCGCCCGGGTCAGCCGACGAGGGCGAGGCCGAGCACGCCGCTTGGCTCGCCGGCCTCGAGCCACAGGGCGATCGACTCCTTCGAGAACAGCTGATCGACGACCATCGAGGACGCGCCGATGGCGAAGTATGATCGGCGACGTCCGAAAGGTGATGACAGCCGGCCCTTGACCGGGTCGCAGCCGCGTCACTACGATCCGATGGCTCTCGACTCTGTCGACGATCGACCCCGCCCCCGGATGGAGGAGATTGGACCGGGCATGAGGTTGGCCCAGATCGGCGCGGCCGTCATCGGCACCGGCTTCATCGGTACCGTCCACGTGGAAGCGCTGCGTCGAATCGGCGTCCAGGTCCGGGGCGTCCTCGGCAGCACGCCGGAGCGCGGCGCAGCGCGAGCCCTCGCCCTCGGCGTCCCGAAGGCGTACGACAGCCTCGAGGCAATGCTGGCGGATCCGGCCGTCGATGTCGTGCATGTGACCAGCCCTAACCATCTCCACGTCCCGCAGGCGTCCGCGGTCCTCGCGTCGGGCCGCCACGTCGTGTGCGAGAAGCCGCTGGCGATGACCGCCTCCGAGTCGGCCGGTCTGGTCGAGCAGGCTGCCGAGAGCGGGAAGGTGGCCGCGGTCAACTACAACATCCGGTTCTATCCGTTGAACCAGCACCTGCGCGAGCTGGTCGAGTCGGGCGGGCTCGGCGAGATCCGGTTCGTCACCGGCCACTACTTCCAGGACTGGCTGTTCCACGAGAGTGACTGGAACTGGCGGCTCGAGCCCGGCCAGGGCGGCTCACTCCGGGCGGTCGGCGACATCGGGTCGCACTGGCTGGACCTGATGACGACGATCAGCGGCCAGCGGATCGTGTCCGTCATGGCCGACCTGGCCACGTTCGTGCCGCTCCGACGTGAGCCGCGCGGTCCGGTCGAGACGTTCTCGACCGAGCGATCGACCGACACGGTCGAGCGGTCGATGCAGACGGAGGACGTCGCCACGATCCTGCTGCGCTTCGAGAACGGCGCCCGCGGCTCGGTCGCGATCTCGCAGATCAGCCCCGGCCGGAAGAACTCCCTCCGGTACGAGATCGACGGATCCCGCGCCGCCGCCGCCTGGGATTCGGAGCAGCCCGACCAGCTGTGGTTCGGCCATCGCGACGAACCGAACGAGATCCTCATCCGCAACCCGGCCCTGATGGGCGCCGCCGGGCGAGCCGCCGCCGCGCTCCCGGGCGGCCATGTCGAAGGCTTCGGCGACACGTTCGGGGCGCTCTTCCGGGCGATCTACGCGGACGTCGTGGCTGGTCAGCCGTCTGATCGGCCGCCGTACGCCACGTTCGCCGATGGCCACGACTCGATGCTCGTCCTCGATGCGGTCGCAGCGAGCGCCCGAGACGGCCGCTGGGTCGAAGTGGATCGGTCGGCGACGGGAGCAGGCCACCAGCCGACTTCGGCCGTGGAGAGTGGCGCGCGATGAGGCTGGGCTTGCTGACCGCTCCGTTTCCCGAGACGCCCCTCACCGAGGTCGTCGAGTGGACGGCGGCCAACGGGTTCGAGAGCATCGAGATCGCCTGCTGGCCGAGGACTGCCGGGCCGACCCGCCGCTACGCCGGCACGTCCCACATCGACGTCGCCAACCTGTCCGCGGGCCAGGCCGTCGACCTCGCCGCCGAGATCGAGGGAAGGGGCTGCACATCTCCGGGCTCGGCTACTACCCCAACCCGCTCCACCCCGATCCGGCCCATCGCGCAGAGGTCATCGGCCACCTCAAGCGCGGTCATCGTCGCCGCCGAGACGGATGGGCGTGCCCCTCGTCAACACGTTCATGGGCGGCGACGCGGCCAAGACCCAGGACGAGAACTGGCAGGAGCGCTCGAGGTCTGGCCCGACATCGTCCGCCATCGCCCAGGACAACGGCGTGCAGCTGACCATCGAGAACTGCCCGATGATCTTCAGCAACGACGAGTGGCCGGGCGGCCACAACATCGCCTGGTCGCCGCACATCTGGCGCCGGATCATCGAGCAGTGGGGCGGATACGATCGGGCTCAACTTCGACCCATCGCACCTCGTCTGGCCAGATGATCGACCAGGAGCGCTTCATCCGCGAGTTCGGGCCGCACATCCTCCACGTCCAGGCCAAGGACCTGATGATCGACCGGGACGGCCTCTACGAGCGCGGCATGCTGTCGGCCGGGATCGGCTGGCAGGTTCCGCGCTTGCCCGGGCTGGGCGAGGTCGACTGGGGCGAGCATCTTCTCCGCCCTGTACCGAGCCGGGCTACGACGGCGATGCATCATCGAGCACGAGGATCGTGGCTTCGAGAAGACCGACGAGCTCGTCAAGCGCGGCTTCCTGCTGGCCCGCGACATCCTTCGCCCATATAGCAGGTGAGTTCGATGGCCCTCTCGGTCGAGACACTGACCTATCGCGACGTCGCCAAGACGATCGACCATTCGCTCCTTCGGCCGGAGCTCGACGACGCATTCGTCGAGGACGGTTGCCGCCTGGCGCTCGAGTACGACGTCGCGTCGGTCTGCGTCCGGCCGGTCGACGTGGTTCGGGCCAGCCGAATCCTGATCGGTAGCGACGTCGCGGTCGGCACGGTCATCGGCTTCCCCCACGGTAGCCAGCTCAGCGCGACGAAGGTCGACGAGGCGAAGCGAGCGCTGGCCGACGGCGCTGTCGAGCTCGACATGGTCATCCAGATCGGAGCGCTGAAGTCCGGCCGTGACGGCGACGTCCAGGCCGACATTGCCGCCGTTGTCGAGGTCGGCCACGCGGCCGGCGCGCTCGTCAAGGTCATCTTCGAGAACGCCTACCTGACCGACGACGAGAAGATCCGTGGCTGCGCGCCTGACCGAGGCTGCCGGGGCCGACTTCGTCAAGACCTCGACCGGCTTTGCGCCGGGCGGGGCCACCCACGAGGACCTCGTCCTCATGCGCCGAACGGTCTCGCCCCGGGTCCAGGTCAAGGCGGCCGGCGGCGTTCGGACGCTCGATGCGTTGCTGGCGGTGATGGAGCTCGGGGTCACCCGGGTCGGTGCAACCGCCACCAGGACGATCCTCGACGACTTCCGGGCCCGCAAGGCAGGTCTGGAGCCCGCGTCCGGGGTCGGCTCGGCGGCCGGCGTCGCCGGTGCGCCGCACGGCGACTACTGAAGTCGGCGTGATGGCCCCGGTCGCCAACGAGCGCGCGCTGGATTGGCTGGTGGAGGCCCAGCGGCTGCTCGCCCGGTTGGGCGAGACGCAGGCCGGGACGATCGAAACGGCGAGCGCGTGGTCCGCGGACGCGATCGCCAGTGGAGGCCTGGTCCACCTGTTCGGGACGGGCCATTCACGGATCCCCGTCGAGGAGATGTTCCCGCGCTACGGCTCGTATCCGGGCTTCAATCCGATCGTGGAGCTGTCGATGACCTTCCACTCGCAGGTGGTCGGCGCGAACGGCCAGCGCCAGGCGATGTTCATCGAGCGCACCCCGGGCCTGGCCGAGGTCATCCTCGCCAATTTCGTGTTCGGCCCGAGCGACGTCATGATCGTCTTCTCGGCCAGCGGCCTGTCAGCCGTTCCGGTCGAGATGGCGCGCGGCGCCAGACGGCGCGGGATCCGGGTGATCGCCGTGACGTCCGTCGAGCAGTCGATGTCGGACGACCCGAGCCCCGCCGTCGGGAGCCGCCTGCTCGACGAGGCGGACCTCGTCATCGACCTTTGTACGCCACCGGCCGATGCCCTGGTCGGGATCGACGGGCTCGATACGCCGGTCGGACCCGGCTCGACCCTCGCCGCAGTCGCTATTGTCAACTCGATCAAGGTGCGAACTGCCCAGCTGCTCGTCGAGCGCCGGGCCATGCCTCCCGTCATCACCCGAGCTTCGGTGGTAGGCGCCGATCGCTCGCGGCAACTGTTCGACGATGCCTATCGGGAACACGCGCGTCGAATCGCCCGCGCCATTGCTGCGGAGGGGTGATGGTCAAGGGCATCGCGCGCGCAGGAGGTGCGAGAACCAGATCGAATCGATAGGCTCCCCGCTACCGGGGCCAATCCGTTCGGCGACGCGACCAGATCGGCGCGTCGCAGGTTAGAGGAGGACGAGGAATGTTCAAGGGATCAACCCGCACGAGATTGCTGGGCGGCCTGGCGGCCGTCGCAATCGTCGCGTCGGCCTGCACCAGCACGGGTGCGTCGAGCGCGCCCACGACTGCACCCACCACGGCACCGACCACGGCACCGTCGACGGCAGCATCGAGCCCGTCGGCGGCGGCAAAGACCTACAAGATCGGGTACTCGAATGCCGGTGGTGTCGGCAACGGGTTCCGCGAGGAGCAGGTCTGCACGGCGAAGGCCGAAGCCCTCGCATCCGGCCAGGTCTCCGAGCTCACCGTCATCCACCACAACGTGGACGCGGTCGGGCAGCTCCAGGACATCCGGGACCTCATCGCCAAGAACGTCGACGCGATCGTCTTCAACCCGAATGATCCTGACGCTCTCGTCCCGGCGCTCCAGGAGGCGCAGGCCAAGGGGATCAAGACCATCTCGGTCGACCAGTACGTCAACGACCCGAACACGTACAACCTCTACAACAACCAGAAGGAGTACGCGTACCTCGGCGCCAAGTGGTTGTTCGAGCAGCTCAAGGGCACGGGAACGGTCTACTACATGCGCGGCTTCGCTGGGGCCTCGGCCGACAGTGACCGCCACGAAGGCTTCAAGAAGGCCCTCGCCGAGTACCCGAACATCAAGGTCGTCCCGAGCGCCGACGGTGTCTTCACCCAATGGGACTCCGCCAAGACGACGCAGATCATGAATGACTTCATCGCCAGCGGCGCGTACGACAAGATCGACGGCATCTGGACCTCCGGCATGGACGGCGAGGTCGTGGAGTCGATCAAGGCGGCCCCCGGGAACAAGAAGTTCGTGCCGATGGTCGGCGCGGACCGCGGCGTGTTCGTCACGCCGATGCTCGACCCGACGAAGTATCCGGGCCTGACGGGCTCGGCAGTGACCAACACTGCGGCGGTGGGTGGCGCAGGAGTCGCGCTGGCCCTTCAGCTCCTCAACGGGCAAACCCCCCAGACCGACCCCTCTGCCCCGAAGCCGAATACCGTGCTCCTGAAGCCGGTGCTCGCCGACAACCTGACCGACGCAGGCAAGACGACGCTCCAGTCCTGGCTTGTGCCCGGTCTCGACCCGGCTTGGCCGCTCGGCCTCCAGGTCGAGGGCTTCACCCACTACACCCCGCAGCAGGCCATCGCCTGCAAGGGCCCGAACGGCTAGTTTCTCCACCCCTCAACGCGTCGCGGGGGGTGCCGCATCGCCGGCACCCCCCGCCTCACTGCCCGCCACGCCCGGGGACCGATGACCATCACCTCGACCGGCCTCCTGCTCGAAGCCACGGACATCTCCAAGTCCTACGGCGCGGTCGTCGCGCTGAAGTCGGCGTCCCTGGCCGTGCGTCCGGGGGAGGTCCACGCCCTCATGGGCGCCAACGGCGCGGGCAAGAGCACGCTCGTCAAGATCCTGACGGGCGCCATCCGTCCGGACGCGGGTCGGATCGCCCTCCACGGGCGGGAGCGCACCGTCCACTCGCCAGGTGAGGCTCGCCGCGGCGGGCTCGTCTCCGTCTACCAGGAGCCGGCCCTCATTCCCGATCTGAACATCCGGTCCAACCTGGTGCTCACCGAGACGCCGGTCGAGCCATTCCGCCACTGGCTCAGCGAGCTTGGGCTCGCGGGTCTCGATCTGTCGAGCATGGCGCGGCACCTGCCGCTCGCCTCCCTCCGGATCGTCGACCTCGCCCGCGCCCTCGCGATCGAGCCCGACGTGCTCATGCTCGACGAGATGACGGCTGCGCTGCCGGCGAACCTGACCGAGCGGGTGCTCGAGGTCGTCGGCCGTCAGAGGGGCGGCGACCGTGCCATCATCTTCATCTCCCACCGCCTGATCGAGATCGCCGCTGTCTGCGACCGGGCGACCGTGCTGCGGGAGGGCGAGACCGTCGGCGTTGTCGACGTGACCGAAGGGTCCGAGGACCGGATCGTGGAGCTCATGCTCGGCGGGGCCGCCGTAGGCGTGCTCGCCTCGGCCGGGCCCGCCGGTCACGAGCGCCCCCCGGATACGACCCCGCGCCTGACCGCCCGCGGCCTTGCATCCGCCACTAGGTTGCAGGATGGCTCGTTCGAGCTGTATGCCGGCGAGGTGCTCGGCGTGGTGGCGCTCGAGGGTCAGGGCCAGGACGAGCTCTTCGACATCCTCGCCGGGTCCGAGCGGCCGAGCGGTGGCGAGCTCCTCGTCGACGGGACCCCGGTATCGTTCCGCCATCCGGCCGACGCCATCCGGGCGGGCCTCGTGTACGTGGCGGCCGACCGCGCCGAGGCCCTGCTCATGCAACGGTCCGTCCGCGAGAACATCGCGCTCCCATACACGACCCGCTTGCGCCGGTGGGGCCCCATCCGCATGGCCGACGAGAAGGCGAAGGTGAATCGGGCGATCGCCACCTTGCAGATCGATACGCGGGCCAAGGGCGAGGTCAGACGCCTTTCGGGCGGGAACCAGCAGAAGGTGACGATCGCGCGCTGGGTCGCCGGCGGCGTGCGGACCCTGCTCTGCTTCGACCCCACTCGCGGGATCGACATTCGCACCAAGGATCAGATCTATGTCCTGCTGCGCGACCTCGCAGCGGCCGGCGCCGCGATCCTGCTCTACACCTCGGAGCTGAAGGAGGTCCAGCTCGTCTGCGACCGGGCGATCGTGGTCTTCGGGGGCCGGGTCGTGGCCGAGATCCCGGTCGCGGAGGCCGATGAGCCGACGCTGCTCCGCGCGGCGTACAACCTCAAGTCGGGCGCGGTCATCCCAGAGCTGGCCGTGGCCGAGGCAGCTGCCGCGGAGGCAGCCGTGGCCAGCTCAGCGCCTGTCGAACCCGTGGACGCCGCAACCGAGATCCGGAGCGACCAGTGACCGCCGCGAGCACCCCGGTCGACACCGAACGCGAGCGCCCGGCCAGTGCCGTGGCTTCCTGGGCGCGACGCAACTCGTGGACCCTCGGGCTGCTCGGGTTCCTTGCCCTGCTCCTGGGGTTCACCAAGCTCATCAACCCGAGCTACGACGTCTCGGGAGTGCAGGGACTGGCCATCTCCGTCCTGCCACTTGCCCTCGCCGCCGTCGCCCAGGCGATAGTCGTCATCTCGGGCGGGATCGACCTCTCGATCGGTTCGCAGATGGCCCTGACAAGCGTGATCGCGGCCGTCCTGATGAAGGGCCAGCCCGAAGCCTTCGGCGTCGGTGTCGTTGCGCTGGTGCTCCTCCTGGGCTTGATCCTTGGTGCAACCAACGGCAGCCTCGTGGTCCTCACCCGGGTGCCGGACATCGTTGTCACGCTTGCGATGTCGTTCGTGTGGGCCGGGTGCGCCCTCCTCGTGCTCCAGGCGCCAGGAGGTCTCGCCTCCAAATGGCTGCGGGACCTCGTCCTGGGCTCGCTGGGCAACCCGTGGACCCCCAAGGCGGCGATTGTCCTGATCGTCCTGGTCGCCGTCATCTGGATCCCTGTCCGGCGGTCGCGCCTGGGGCTGTCGCTCTATGCGATCGGCAGCAGCCGGCTGGCCGCGTTCCGGAGCGGCGTCCCGGTCGGCCGGACCCGCGTCCTGGCCTACGTCCTGATGGGCTTCTTCGCCGCGCTGGCCGGTCTATCCGTGGTCGCCAGCACCGGCATCGGCAACCCGGTCCCCGGGCCGTACACGCTGCTGAGCGTCGCGGCCGTCGTCCTCGGCGGCGTCAGCCTCGCCGGCGGCCGCGGTGGTGTCTTCGGACCGATCGTCGGCGTCGTCATCCTCCAGATCATCCGGACCGACATGACCTTCCTCAGCTTCGACCCGAACCTCGCCGTGGTCGCGCAGGGGGCGATCCTCATCGGCGTGGTCATGGTCGGCAGCCTCGTTCAGCTCCGCCGGAACCGGGCATGAGCAACGCCGTGCCCCAGCCGACCAGTCCGAGTTCGCCGGCGGGCGCGGACGCGGGCCGCAACCCTGGCTCTCGTGGGCGGCCTGGCGAGCGCTGTTCCGGGATCGGCCGATGATCCCCCTCATCGGCCTGCTCGCCATCCTGGTCGTCGCGAGTCAGTTCGTGCTGTCGACCGGGGTCACGCCTGGATGGGTGGGCACCATCGTCCGGGCCTCGGTTCCGCTGGCGATCCTCGCCGGTTGCCAGACCCTCACGATGCTGACCGCTGGCATCGACCTCTCAGTTGGCGCGGTCGCCTCGATGGCGGGCTTCGTCGTCGCGACCCTCGTGCACGTCCCTGGCGGGGTGCCGGTCGCGATCGCCGTTGCCCTCGCGGTTGCCGCGCTCGCGGGGCTCGTCAACGGCATCGGCGTCGGCGTGTTCCGCGTCCACCCGCTGATCATGACCCTGGGGATGAGCCTGGTGGTCCTCGGGTTCGCGAACGTCTGGCAGCTGCAGATGGTTCAGACGGGCACCGGCGTCCCGCCCGGGATCCGGACGATCGGGTCGGAGCTTTTCCTTCAGGTCGTGCCGTACAGCTTCGTGGTGTTCGTGCCGGTCGCCGCGCTCATCCTGCTGACGCTGCGGCAGACCGGCTACGGACGGCTGCTCTATGCCATCGGTGACAACCCGATCGCAGCGCGCCTGTCGGGTGCCCGGGCATGGCAGGTCCTGGTCGTGCTCTACGTAGTCTCGGCGCTCCTCGCGGCCATCGCGGGGCTCCTCATCCTGGGCCTGACCAACATCGCCAGCGTGACCCTGGCCGACTCGTTCGTGCTTCCCGCGGTCGCCGCGGCGGTCATCGGAGGGACCTCGATCATGGGCGGGCGCGGCGGCTACGGCGGGACGATCGTCGGCGCGCTCATCCTGACCGTCCTCACCGCGCTGATCTCCGGCCTCGGGTTCCCAGAGGCGGTGCGCCAGATCCTGTTCGGAGCGATCATCGTCGCCGTCGCGGCCGCCTACACCCGGGTGACCGCCGAGACCTGATGGAGGCCAGCGGTCACCCACCTCCGAGCCGGCACCTCGGCCTCGACCTCGGAGGAACGAACATCAAGTGGGTGGTCGTCGAGCGCGACGCCGGTGAATGGCGGGTCCTCGATCGAGACCAGGTCACAACGCCGACCGCGGCTGGTCCGGAGGCAGTGGTCGCACCGTCTCGCCACGGTCGGTGCCGAGGCCATCGCCCGCTCCCCGGGCGTCTCCTCGGTCGGCATCGGGGTCCCCGGACTGTACGACCCGGCCTCGGGCACGAACGCGCTTCCTGGTCAACCTCCCCGGGCCGTGGGCCGATCGTCCGGTGGCCGGTCCGGTCGGCGCGGCCCTCGGACTGCCCGGCCGTCCTGATCAACGACGCGCGGGCGTTCGGCCTCGCCGAGCTGCGCCTCGGGGCCGGCCGGGGCGCTTCCTCGATGATCGGCCTGACGCTTGGCACCGGCGTCGGCGGCGTGATCGCCGTGGACGGCCGGGTCCACCAGGGCCACGACGGTACGGCCGGCGAGATCGGTCATCAGACGATCGAGCCCGACGGACCCTGGTGCGGCTGCGGGAACCGCGGCTGCCTCGAGGCCTTCGCGCGGGCCGACCAGATCGTCGCCGCCTGCGGGACAGCAACGGTCGAGGAGGCGATCGCCGAAGCCCGGGCGGGCGACACCCAGGCGATGGAGGGTCTGGCCCAGATCGCTCGCTATCTCGGCATCGGGATCGCCAACATGATCGTGGTGATCTCGCCGGACCGGGTCGTCATCGGGGGCGGGATCGCGGCGGCCAGCGACCTCCTGCTCGGGCCCATCCGCGATGAGCTGCGACGACGGGTCCGCACGACGTCACTCGAGGCGGTCCAGATCGTGACCGCCGAGCTCGGGACGTGGGCCGGGGCGATCGGGGCGGCCATCCATGGCGCAGAGATGGCCGAACCTTGACGGCCGGGCCGGCGAGCACCGCCAGCGGTCGGCTGGTCCTCGATGATCGGGTCGCGAGCGGCCGGATCACGATCGAGGACGACCGGATCGTCGCGGTCGACCTCGGCTGGCGAGCCGGCCGCTGACGGGCCATATCGTCGCTCCCGGGTTCGTCGACCTCCATGTCCACGGCTGGGGCGGCCACGACGCGATGGGCGATCGCGCTGCGCTCGATGGCATGGCCCGGCGGCTGCTGCGCCGCGGCGTGACCTCATTCCTGCCGACTGCCGTGACCGCGCCCCTCGGCGAGCTCATCGCATTCGCCGAACGGGTCAGGGCCTGGCGGCCTGACGCTCCGGCCGATGGCGCCGAGCCGCTCGGGTTCAACCTCGAGGGACCGTTCCTCGCGCCGGCCCGCCGCGGGGCTCACGACGCGACCCACCTGCAGGTCCCGGACGGCGTTCCGCGTCCGACGCTCGAGGTGCTCATCGACGGACTCCGGGTGCTCACGATCGCCCCTGAGCTGCCCGGCGCCACCGATCTCATCGGCTGGCTCCGTGACCGAGACGTCGCGACCTCGCTCGGCCACTCGACGGCGACGTTCGAGGAGGCGCGCGCCGGCTACGACGCCGGAGCGACGTCGACGACGCATCTCTTCAACGCGATGAGCGGACTCGATCACCGGGCACCCGGCCTCGCCCTCGCCGCGCTAATCGACGACGCCGTCTATGTCGAACTCATCGCCGACGGTGTCCACGTCGATCCCGCCGTCTGGCCGCTCATCACCCGGCTGAAGCCGCCCGACCGGCTCCTGCTGGTCAGCGATGCCCTCGCGATCGCCGGGACGGGCGATGGCCGGGGACGGATCGGCGGCCTCGAGGTGGAGGTCCGGGGACAGCGCGCCACGCTGGCCGGGACGGCCACGTTGGCCGGATCCGTGATCGCCCTCGACACGGCGGTCCGGAACCTGGTCGTGTCCGGCGTCTCGCTGCCCGCTGCGGTCGCCGCCGCCGGGCGCAACCCGCTCGCCCTGCTCGGTGTCTCCGACCGTGGCCGGATTGCGCCAGGTCAGCGCGCCGATCTCGTCGAGCTCGACCCCGAGCTCCGGGTGCTCCGGGTGATGCGCGCCGGCACCTGGTTCGCTGCCGACCGGTGAAGCCAGCGGCGCGATGATGGTTCAGCGCGGCGGCATGGCCTCGAACGTCCGCTCGATGTCGTCGAGCATGCGGATCGTCCCCGCGGCGACGACCTCGAGGTAGCGCTCCCCGTACTCGACCGAGGACTCGCGGGCGTCGCCCCAGGTCCCCGAGTGCGTCGCGCGATGGACCGAACCGGGCGCCGAGAAGAAGAACGCCGTGTGGACCGGCGGCCGGGCTGGTGACCTCGGGGAATGGCGGCATCTCGGCGTTGGCTCGATCCAGGTCGACGAGCGCCGGGTTGATCGCGAGCACGGCCGACGTCTCGGCCCGGTTCGCGTGGAGTCCGGTGGACGGACCGAAGTACTCGGCGGCTTCGGCGGCCGTCATGCCGTCCCAGTAGTTGATCGGGAAGGCGCGGGTGCCCGGCTGGCAGCCGGTCGGCCGCCTTGGCGCAGGCATAGGCGATCGCATAGGTGTTGTCATAGTGGCCGTTGAGGAACACGATCCGAGTGAACCCGGCCGTCGCGAAGGAGACGCACAGGTCCTCGATGAGCGCCATGAACGTCGGCGATCCGGAGCTGGACGACCCCGGTGAACCCGACGTGCGGATACGACAGGCCGAAGTTGATCGACGGCGCGACCGCGGCGCCCACCCGGGAAGCGATGCGGCGAGCCACCTCCTGCGGGACGAGGACGTCGGTCAGCAGTGGTCCGTGCGGTCCGTGCTGCTCCGTCGAACCCGTCGGCACGATCACGGTCTGGTGGTCCCTGAGGAATGCCTCGACCTCGGGGTTGGTCATCTCGCCCAGGAACACGGTCGGCGGTTTCATCGCTTTCCTCCTTGCCTCGCGTCAGGCAATCGTGGTCGTGAGCTGGCCGACGCGCTCGATCCAGACGGTCACCACGTCGCCGGGCTCGAGATGGCGATCCGGGCCGAGCGGCCCGCCGAGCCTCGGGGGCGTGCCGGTGGCGATGAGGTCCCCGGGGCGCAGCGTCAGGTGGTGGCTCAGGTAGGCGATCAGCTCGGCGATCGTGGTTCGCATGTCGCGACGTCCGGCCGTCCTGGATCGCGATCCCGTTGATCCGGCAGCCGAGCCCAAGATCCGCCGGGTCGATCTCGTCGGCGGGTCACCACCCACGGTCCGACCGGGCAGAAGCCCGGCATCGACTTGCCGAGCAGCCACTGGTCGCCGTCGAGCCACGCGTCCCGCGACGAGATGTCGTTGATGCAGGTGTAGCCGAACACGTGCTCCATGGCATCCTCCGCTGGGACCCCGGCCGCCGCGGCGCCGATCACCACCCCGAGCTCACACTCCGGGTCGACGTTGGCGGTCAGTGCCCGGTCCCAGGTCAGGATCGCGCCGGGCCCCGCCACCGAGGCCGCCGCCTTGCCGTAGATGAGGGGGCGGGCCGGGCCGCCGACATCTGGCTCCCCCGGCGCCCGGTAGTTCAGGCCGACGGTGTAGATCGATCCTGGGTCAGAGACGGCCGGCCCGATCTCGACATCGTCCAGCGAGCGGTACCTGCGGTCGGGCTGGTTCGCGACCCATGCCCTGAGGCTCGACAAGCCATCCGGCCCGCTCCCGGCGATCGCCCGGACCGAGCTGTCGAGACGAGCGTCGCCCGTCGCGACCGGCAGGCATCGCCCGTCGCGCACGACCGCGACCGATGGGCGCCCATCGCGGACGATCGTGGCGAGGCGCATGGTCAGGCGCGCTCCGTGCCGTCGGCCAGGAGAGGCGCGACCGCGGTGCGCATGACGCCGGCCATGCCGCGCGACGCCGGTCCAGCGCTCGAACGCGATGGCGGCCTGGGCGATCAGCATCTCGGACCCGTTCGCGGCCCGCAGGCCACGGGCCCGGGCCGCCTGGAGGAGCGGTGTCTCGGGCGGCACGTAGACGAGGTCGAACACGGTCGCCGTCGCAGGCAGCAGGTCGACCAGGATCGTGACGCCCGGGTCGAGCATCCCGACGGTGGTCGCATTGACCGCCAGGTCCGCGGACCGCAGGGCCGTCTCGAACGCGGCGTCGGCCAGCGCGACCGCCGACCGTGCCCCGGCCCCGACGTCGGCGAAGCGCTCGACCAGCGCCGAGCGCCGTCGCGGCCGTCCGATTCCCGACGGTGACCCGCCGCGCTCCCGCTCGAAGGCAGGCGAACACCACCGCATGCGCAGCCCCACCCGCCCCGGCGACGACGACCTCGGCGCCGGCCAGAGGTCGGCCCATCGCGAGCTCGACGCCGGTCTGGAACCCCGGCGCGTCGGTGTTGATGCCGACGAGGCGCCCGTCGTCGGTCCGGACGACGTTGTTGACGGCGCCGATCGTCGCCGCGTCGGCCTCCACCTCGTCGACCAGGTCCGCGACGACGCGCTTGTACGGCGCCGTCACGCCGAGACCGAGCCAGTCCGGTCCGCGCGCGTCGCGCACGGCGGGCTCGACCGCCTCGGGCTCGAGCTCGAGGAGGACGTAGCGGGCGTCGATCCCCGCCGCGTCGAACGCCGCGTCGTGCATGACCGGCGAATGGCGCCGCTTCAGCGGCTTCCCGATCAAGCCGACCCGGCGGGTCACTGCCAGGGGGTCGGTGGACGGCGGACGGGCCCGGCCGTGACCGGGAACGTCACGTTGGGGATGATCTCGTCGACCCACAGCTGGAGCTGGTCGGGGTCGGGCGTCATCGTGTGCAGGAAGAAGTACTCCACCCCGGCGTCCACGCGTGCCTGGAGCGAGGCGACGATCTCGTCCGGGGTCCCAAAGAGATAGACCGTCTCGAGGTAGTTCGGTCCGCGTTCGCTGCTCATGACCTTGAGGAACGCCCGGTGCTGCTCCTCCCGCGCCTTCACCGGGTCGTCGGTCATGACCAGGTGCAGGAAGTTCTCGTGCGCGACCAGGCAGTCCGACGGGTCGCGACCGGCCTCGCGGAAGGCGGTCTGGAGCTCCTGCCAGTCACGCGCGATATCCGGCGGCGGGCACGTCGGCCGAGGGATCCAACCATCGGCCTTCACCGTCCGCGCCTTGACCGATCCGACGAACCGCGGCACGTCAGGCGACTTCGGGTCAGCGAGCTGCGATCCACCGCCGATCCACAGCAGCGGCCGCTGCGTCGTCCGCGGCTCGATGAACACGTCATCGACGTCGTAGTACGTGCCGTGGTAGCTCACCGTCTCGCCTTCGAGCAGCGGCATCATGATGTCGAGCATCTCGTCGGTGCGCCTGCCGCGCTCCGACTTGTGCACGCCGACCGCCTCGTACTCGACCTCGTTCCAGCCGACACCGGCGCCGAGGATGACCCGGTTGTCGGACAGGAACTGGAGCGTCGCCAGCTCCTTGGCCAGGATGACCGGGTTGCGCAGCGGCATGATGAGGATCGAGGTCCCGAGCCGGACGCGCTCGGTCGCCCCCGCGGCCACCGCCAGCGTCGTGAGCGGCTCGAGCCAGTTGACGCTGTAGAACCGCTTCGCCGCCAGCAGGTGGTCGGTGATGAACAGCGAGTCGAAGCCGAGCTCCTCCACCCGTCGGGCGAAGGTCTTGATGCCGCGAGCGCGCTCCGGCCCGTCGCCCTCCCAGACGTACGACGGCAGAAAGACGCCGAATCGGCCGACGTCGGTCATGAACGATGAACCTCCGGATGCAGGGGAGCCGCCTCATCGGCCGCGATACTCCGGGTCCCGTTTGGCGAAGAACGACGCGGCGCCTTCGACCATGTCCTCACTGGCGAACAGCCGCTCCGCTGCGTCCAGCTCCGCGGCCAGGCCCGCGTCGAGGTCAAGCTCGGTGGCGAGGCCGATCAGCCGCTTCGCCTCGCGCACCGCGAGCGGGCCGCGCTCGGCGATCTCCGCCGCGATGGCATCCGCTCGCGCTCTCGCCTCCCCGGCCGCCACGACCTCGTGGACGAGGCCGATCCGCTCGGCCTCGGCGGCGGTGACGACCCGGCCGGTCAGGATCAGCTCCCGTGCCCGAGCCGCGCCAACGACACGCGGCAGGCGCTGCGTGCCGCCAGCTCCGGGCGTGACGGCCAGCCGCACCTCGGGCAGGCCGAGCCGGGCGCGCTCCGACGCGATCCGAAGGTCGCAGCAGAGGGCGAGCTCGAGCCCGCCGCCGAGCGCGTTGCCCTCGATCGCGGCGATGGTCGGCATCGGCAGGTCCGCCAGGCGGCTGGCCACGCCGGACTCCAGCTCATGCCGCTCCCTGCCGCCCGGACCCCGCTGGCTCTCGAACTCGCCGACGTGCGATCCGGCGGAGAATGCGCGTTCCCCGCGCCCGCTCACGACAACGGCGCGAACGTCATCGGCGGAGGTGGCAGCGAGCGTCGCGAGCGCCGCGTCCAGCTCCTCGAGCAGGTCGCGGGTCACGAGGTTGAGTGGCGGGTTGGCCAGCTCGAGGTGCGCGACCCGACCGAGCTCCAGCGCGATCAGTCCGGTCACGAGCGCCCTCCGAATGAGGCGGCCAGGCCCATCGGTCCCGTCGCGTAGAGGCGTGGGTCCATGGTCCGCAACGGTCTCGGCGACGCGCGGCCGAAACCCCATCTGGCCGAGGACGTCGCGCTCGACGTCGATCCCGGGCGCGACCTCGACCAGGACGAGGCCGTCCGCCTCCAGGGCGAAGACGGCCCGCTCGGTGATGTAGCGCACCTGCTGCCCCCGCTCGCGGGCGAGCCGCGCGTTGAAGGTGATCTCGCGAACGGCGGGGACGAACTTGCCCAGGCTGCCCTCGCTGGCGATCCGGACCCCGCCGTCGATCTCGACCTCGAGGCCGCGCGCGGTGAGCGTGCCCACGAAGTTGATCTGGCGGGTCCGGGCGCTGATGTTCGGGAACCCGCCGGGCCCGCGGACGCGCCCCTCGAAGGCGTGGACGTTGACGTTGCCTTCGGCGTCGACCTCGGCGAAGGACAGGCTGGCGACGTCGAGCCCGCCGCCGTCGTAGAAGTCGAACATGTAGGGCTGGTCGATCATGGCCTGGTAGTTGAAGCCAGCGCCGCCCTCGTTGCCGGCCACGGGGACGCCACCGAAGATGCCCTGCTCGACGGTCAGCACGAGCTGGTCGGTGATGCCCTCCTCCCAGGCAATCCGCCCGATCAGCTGGCTGATCCCGAAGCCCAGGTTGCAGATGGCCCCGGGCGGGAACTCGAGCAGCGACCGACGGGCGATGACCTTGCGGATGTCGAGAGGCAACGGCGGTTCGGGTCGGGCCGGCCGGCGAAGCGCCCCGGCGTAGTAGGGCGAGTCCCGCGTGATGTAGGTCTGCCACTGGTCCGGATCGACGTAGACGTGGTCGATCAGGGCCCCGGGCACTTTCACGTCGCGCATCCGCAAGGCGCCCCGTGTGGCGAGCTGGCGCACCTGGGCGATGACGATGCCGCCACTGTTGCGGGCGGCCATGGCCATCGCCAGCATCTCGCCCTGGATCGCCTCGCCCTCCATCGTCAGGTTGCCGTCCTCGTCGGCGGTCGTGCCGCGGATGACCGCGACGTCGATCGGGAAGGCGTGGAAGAGGAGCCACTCGCGGCCGCGGATCGTGACGACCTCGACGAGGTCGTCGGTCGTCCGGGCGTTCTGCTTGCCGCCGGTCTGGCGCGGATCGACGAACGTACCGAGCCCAACCTGGGTGAGGACGCCCGGCCGCCCGGCGGCGATCTCGCGCATGAGCTGGGACATGACGCCCTGCGGGAAGGAGTACGACTCGATCTCGTTCGCCTCGACGAGCGCCCCGAGCCTGGGCTCGTTGCCGATGTTGCTGCCGATCGTCCGGCGCATCAGCCCGGACAGGGCCAGCTGCGAGAAGCCACGGTCGGCGAAGTCGCCGATGCCGACGACCCGGACCGTGGTCAGGTCGCGGGGGCGACCCTCCGCGGCGAAGACCGTGGCCAGCTCGTCGATGAAGCGCTGGGGCAGGGCGTGACCGGCACCCGAGCCGCCGATCACGACGGTGCTGCCGTCGCGGACCAGACCGACCGCCTCCCGAACGTCGACGATCGTGGTCACGGCATGTAGCCCCCGGCATTCGGATTGAGGGTCTGGCCCAGGTACAGGCTGGAGGCATCCGACAGCAGAAAGATGACCGAGTCGGCCACTTCGTCGGCGCGCCCATACCGCCCGAGGGGCATGTCGCGCAGCCGGCGCCGGCCCTCCTCACTGGCGACGAGGTCGGTCGTCATGTCGGTCACGGTGACCCCCGGCGCGACCGCATTGACCCGGATCCCGCGCGGTCCGAACTCGCGGGCCAGGGCCCGGGTGAGGCCGATCAGCCCGGCCTTGGCCGCGCTGTAGGCCGCGGTCTCGGCGATCCCCAGCTGCCCCAGCCGCGAGGCGATGTTGACGATGCTGCCTCCGCCCCGCTCGACCATCGACGGGAGCACGGCGCGACAGGTGTGGAACGCCGCCGTCAGGTCGGTCCTGAGCACCTCTTCCCAGTCGGCCGGGTCGATCTCGAGGAACGGACCGACGAGCGTCCGTCCCGGCGTTGTTGACGAGCCCGTCGATTCGCCCGAACCGATCGATGACGCGCTCGACCAGCTCCTCCGCCTGGCGACCGTCGGCGAGGTCGGCGGCGAAGCTCTCGGCCTCGGCGCCGGCGGTCCGCGCCCGCTCGACGGTCTGCCGGGCGCCGTCGGCCGAACGTCGGTAATGGACGGCCACGACCGCCCCCTCCGCCGCGGCCTTGACCGCCACCTCGGCGCCGATCCCTCGACCGCTCCCCGTGACCAGCACGACCCGGCCGGCGAGCGCATCGCCCATCAGAACGGGAACGACGGCGGCTCGTCGCGCACCGTCACCCACTGCCACTCCGTGAACGTGTCGAAGTTGGCCTCGCCGCCGAACCGGCTGCCGTTGCCCGAGGCGCCCATCCCGCCGAACGGGATGATGGCCTCGTCGTTGAGCGTCCCGTCGTTGACGTGGACCATCCCGGCCCGGATCCGGTTGGCAAGGGCCAGCCCGCGCGAGATCGAGCGCGTGTAGACGGCCGCGACGAGCCCGTACTCGCTCGCGTTCGCCAGGGCGAGCGCCTCGTCGTCCGTGTCGAACGTGATGACCGGGGCGACGGGACCGAAGATCTCGTCGGTCCACGCCGGCAGGTCGGTCGTCACCTCGGCGAGGACGGTCGGGCGATAGAACAGCCCCTCGTGGGTCCCACCCTCGGCCAGCCGCGCCCCGCCGGCGACCGACCGCTGGACGATCCCGTCGACCCGGGCGAGCTGCTTCTCGTTGACGATCGGCCCGAGCTGGACGTCCTCGCGATACGGATCGCCGAGCCGGAGCCGCTTCGCCTTCGCGCTGAGGGCGTCGACGTACGCCCCGGCGACGCTGCGGTGGACGATGTGGCGGCCGGCCGCGAAGCAGACCTGGCCCTGGAACTGGAACGACGCGAACGCCCCGGCCGCGGCGGCCGCGTCGAGGTCGGCGTCGTCGAGGACGACGAAGGCGTTGTTCCCACCGAGCTCGAGCGAGACCTTCTTGAGCAGGCCGCCGGCCAGCTGGCCGACCCGCCGTCCCGCGGCCGTCGACCCGGTGAACGACACGAGCGAGACGAGCGGATCAGTGACGAGTGCCTCGCCAACGTCTGCCCCGCCCACGACGATCTGGAGGAGGCCGTCGGGCAGGCCCGCCTCGGCGAACACCGCAGCGAAGATGGCGCCGCCCGCGACGGGCGTCTGCGGGTCCGGCTTGAGGACGACGGCGTTGCCGAGCGCCAGGGCCGGCGCGACGACCCGCATGCCGAGCACCGTCGGCGAGTTCCACGGCGTGATCGCGCCGACGACCCCGACCGGGACCCGGCGGACCATCGACAGGCGACCCTTCTGCGCGGTCGGCATGAGCGAGCCGTAGGGCTGCGAGGGCATCGTCGCCGCGTTGAGCAGCTCCTGGTAGGCGAAGTTCTGCTCGTGGTGCATCTTGCTGTGGACGGCCCCGGTCTCGCGCATCGTCCACGAGCCGAACTCCTCGCGGTGCGCCTCGTAGATGTCCGCCGCCCGGCGCAGGATGCGCGCCCGCTCCTGGTAGCTCGTCTCGGCCCAGGCCGGCTGGGCGGCGGCCGCCGCGGCCGTGGCGCGGGCGACGTCGGCGGGCGTCGAGCCCGGGATCGTGAGCAGGTGGATCCCGGTGGCCGGCTCGCGATCTTCGAGCGCGTCGCCCGTGCCCGGCTGCCAGTCCCCGAGGAACGGATCGAGCCATGTCGTCGAGGCGGGTGCGACCATCTCGGTGTCTCCTGCTGGTGCGCGTCGCGTGATCAGGGTTGCTCGGCCCGGCGCCCCGTCGCCGGGTCGCGCCAGATCGGGCCGCGGGCGACGACCTGGTCGGTCAGACCCTCGGCGAGGTAGGTCGGGTACTGCCACGAGTAGATCTGCTTCGCGACCTGGCCCGGGTAGCCGAGCCGGTCGCGGACGTCCTTGTCGGTGTAGTAGCCGCCGACGACGGCGAGGAGCAGCGCCCCATGCTCGGCGGGCGCGTCGCGCTCGAGCGCCACCAGGCGAGCCGCCGGGTCGGCACCGAGCTCGGGACGGAGCGCGGCCCGGAGCGGCTCGACCAGGTCGGGCCGGGCCCCGAGGACGAACCGGAGGCGCGTCGCGTCGACGACGACCCCGGCCGACGGCATCCCGTGGGCCGCCGGGATCAGGTGGTCGGCGACGGCGGCGAACGTTGCCCGCCGTTCGTCGTCGATCGCGGCGAGCGGGTCGGCCGGCGCCTCGGAGGCGCTCACGCCGGCACCCGCTGGTCGAACCGCGTCTCGACCATGTGGTCCGCGGCCCGCAACGCGAGCGCGCAGATCGACGAGGTGGGGTTCACCCCGGCCGAGGTGACGAAGCAGCTGCCGTCGACGACGTACAGGTTCGGGATGTCGTGGGTCCGGTTCCAGCGGTCGAGGACCGAGGTCGCCGGGTCGTCGCCCATCCGCGCCGTGCCGAGCAGGTGCCAGCCCGAGTAGCGCATGAGCCGGTCGACCTCGACGGTGTGGGCGCCGGCCTCGATGAGCGACTCGGACGCGCGCTCGATGTGGAAGTCGAGCAGCCGGCGCGAGTTCTCCGAGACCCGGTAGTGGACCTCCGGGGCGGGGATCCCGGACGAGTCGGTGAGGGTCGCGGACAGGGCCACGCGGTTCGCCTCGTCGGGCAGGTCCTCGCCGAACAGGCCCCAGTTCGCGCCCCGGCCCAGGTGCGAGCGGACGTGGAGGTGGTGGTCGGGGCCCCAGGTCTGCGTCCCGGCCCGGCTGGGCAGGGCGGCGTTGATCGGACCGAACGTCGGGGCCAGGCCCCACTTGGCCCCCCGGACGAAGCCGCGCCGCTCGTCGGTCTCGTAGAACTCGAACGACTCGATCGAGCAGCCGAACTGGCCCTGCCAGCTCTCGAGGTCCTCGTCGAACAGCCCGCCGACGTTCGCGAACGGGTGCATCATCAGCCGCCGGCCGACGAAGCCCGACGAGTTCGCGAGGCCGTCCGGGTGGGCGGCCGACGCGGACAGGAGCAGGAGCCGCGGCGTCCCGATCGCGTTGGCGGCCAGGACGACCACCCGGGCCGGCTCGAAGTGCTCGCCGCCGTCGCGGTCGAGCCAGGTCGCGCCGGTCGCCAGGCCCGCGGCGTTCGTCTCCAGGCGCCGGACGCGGGCGCCGGTGACGAGCCGCGCCCCGGCGGCGATCGCCTTCGGCCAGTGGGTCAGGTCGGTCGACGCCTTGGCACCCTCGCCGCAGCCCTGCTGGCAGGTCCCTCGCTGGACGCACGGATGCCGCCCGTCGTACGGGACGGACAGGATCGAGTTGGGCTCCGGCCACCAGTGCCAGCCGAGCCGGGCGTGGGCCCGGGCGACCTTCAGCCCGCCGGCCCCGATCGGGAGCGGCGGCAGCGGCGGGTCCTCGCCGCCCGCCGGGTAGGCCGGATCGCCGCCCATGCCCGAGACGCCGAAGTGGCGGTCGCTCCGCTCGTAGTACGGCAGCAGCTCGTCGTAGGTGAGCGGCCAGTCGTCGGCGACGCCGTCGAGCGAGCGGACGCGGAAGTCCGACGGCAGCATCCGCGGCCACGCGCCGGCGAAGATCAGCATCGAGCCGCCGACCGCCGAGTACATGAGCGGGGAGACTTCGGCGTCGGTCTCGTCGATGGGGTAGTCCTGGGGCAGGCCGCGGACGTTGGGGCTCGTCGACCACTGCTTGCGCATGACGAGCTCCCAGTCGAGCTCGGCGCCGCGGTACTCGCTCCGGTCGTGCCAGTCGCCCTGCTCGAGGCAGACGACGGAGAACCCGGCCTCGGCCAGCCGACGCGCGACGACGCCGCCGGAGGCGCCGGCGCCGACGATCAGGACGTCTGCGGGTTCGGTGGCCACGACGGACTCCTCCAGCTTCGCGCCCGCACGGACGCCGACCCTAGCTCGACGTCGACCCGACCGGCTCGCCGGCCGGCGCGCGCCGCGAGCAGCCCGACCTCGGCCAGCACGCCCGCCAGGCGGGCCCGCTCGGCGTCGTCGACCGGCAGGAGCGGCCGCCGGACGTGGGCCGCCTCGAGCACGCCGAGGATGCGCAGGCATTCCTTCAGCCGAACGCGGTAGTCGCCGACGGGTGCGGCGAAGACCACGTCGGCGAGCCGCTGGACCCGTCGGCCGAGTGCCCGGGCGTCGTCGATCCGGCCCGCGTTCCAGGCCTCGATCATGTCGACCTGCTCGCGGGTCATGACCGCCCCGAAGCCGATGAGCGCGCCGGTCGCGCCGAGCATGAACGACTCGAGGATGAAGTTGTCGTTGCCGGTGAGGAGGGTGATCGGCCGGGGCAGGTCGGCGATGAGCCGGGCCGTGTCGACGAAGCGGCGCGCGTCGAACGAGGCCTCCTTGATCGCGACGACCCCGTCGACCGAGGCCATGGCCCGCAGCGTGTCGGGCTCGAAGTTGAGCCCCGCGAGCGCCGGCTGGAGCTGGAACAGGATGAGCGGCAGCCCGACCTGGGCGATCGCCTCGTGGTAGGCGACCGGGACCCGCACGTCGAGCGGCTCGCTCAGGTAGGCGGGGATCGGGAACACGAGGAGCGCGTCGGCGCCGGCGGCCTTGAACTCGGTCGCCTGGCGGACTGCGGCGTCGGTCGACGGCCCGGCCAGCCCGGCGACGATCGGCAGGTCGGTCGTCTCGCGGACGATGCGCAGGACGCGGACCTTCTCGTCGTGGCTGAGGTGGGGTCCCTCGCCGGTGTCGACGTTGATCGCCAGCGCGACCGGTCCCTGGCCCGCGATCCAGCCGATGTACGAGCGCAGGGCCGGCTCGTCGATGCTGCCGTCGGCGTGCATCGGCAGGACCGTCGCTGGGATCAGGCCGTTGAGGTTCAGGGTCATGACTCCTCCGCGCGATCAATCTTAGGCGTCCCGGGCGCACGCCACCACGACTCAGGCGATCACCTCGTAGGCCTGGATCTCGTTGTCGGAATACAGGGCGAGCAGGTCGGGCTGGAGTCCCCGGTGGACGTCGGACGTCCGCCAGCTAGCGGCGCTGTCGAGATCGTCGAAGCGGAGGACCATCTGGTAGCGGGTCGGACGGTCTGCCTCGCGGAGGAGGTCCGCCCGGACGAACCCGGGCGACACCGCCATCGCCGGACGGTAGGTGTCAACGAAGAAGCGCTCGAAGGCGCCCGTCTTGTCCGAATGGACGTTGAACGTGATGTGCCGTTCGATCATGTCGACCTCGTTGGGACGCCTGCGGCGTGGTTCGGTCGCACAAGTTGACCACGACTACCATGGCTCGTGTGAGGCGCGACGGATGAGGATCCACGGCACTCGAACGCTCGACGCCCCGGGCGACGCCGTGTTCGACGCGATCTGCGATCCGGAGGTCCTGCTGGCCGTCATCCCCGGCTGCCGCGAGATCGAGAAGGTCGGCGACGAGTATCGCGGGCGGATCGCCCTGCGCCTGCCGGGCGTCGTCGGCACGTTCCGAACCGTCGTTCGGCTGGTTGAGACCGACCCGCCGACGTTCGGACGCCTCGCGGGCGAGGTTGTTGGCCGGCCGGGGTCGGTGCGGGGCGAGGCCACGTTCCGCCTCGCCGAGGCCGGCGGTCGCACGACGGTCGACTACGAGGGGTCGGCGGAGCTCGGCGGGCCGCTCGCCCGGCTCGACGGCAGGTTCATCGAGGGCCTGGCGGGTTCGCTCGTCGGCCAGGGCCTCGGCAACCTCGAGGCGAGGCTCCGGGAGGTCCCGCAGGGCGTCGGGAGCCGCGGTCCGGCGGCCAGGGAGACCCCGGCGTGACGGTCGCCGGCTACTTCCTGCCCGAGTCGGTCTCCGAGGCGCTCGACCTGCTCGGCCGGCACGGGCCCGAGCTGCTCGTCATGGCCGGCGGAACCGTCGCAATGCCGCTGATCAACGAGGGCATCTCGCTGCCGGAGCTGGTGATGGGGCTGCGCCGGGCGGGCCTCGACCGGCTCGACCGGGTCGACGGCGTCCTGCGGATTGGCGCCACGACGACGCTGACCCGGCTCGCCGGCCAGGACGCGGTCCCGATGCTCGGCGAGGCGGCCCGGAGCACGGCCAGCTGGTCGATCCGCACGATGGGCACGGTCGGTGGGAACCTCTTCACGCCGCCGCCCGGCGGGGACGTGGCGGTCGCCCTGCTCGCGCTCGACGCGACCGTGACCCTCGCCGGCCCGTCGGGCGAGCGGACCCTCGCCGCTGGCCGACTTCTTCACCGGCTTCATGACGAACGCGCTCGCGCCCGACGAGCTGCTCGTCGAGATCGGGGTCCCGGTCCGGACCGAGCCGACGGCCTACCTCAAGTTCGGACGCAAGCACGCGAACACGCCGGCGGTGGTCACGGTCGCCGCCCGCGTCACGTGGGACGGCGACCGCGTCGCCGACGCCAGGATCGCGCTGGGCGCGGTCGGGCCCCATCCCATCCGCGCCCGGCAGGCGGAGCGCCTGCTCGTCGGGACGCGCCTCGAGGCCGACGCGATCGCCATGGCCGCCGCGGCGGCCGAGGACGAGTCCGCCCCGTTCACCGACGCGATCGCCACCGAGTGGTACCGGCGCCGGATGACCGGCCTGTTCGTCGGCCGCGCCATCGAGCGGCTGGCACCGGGCGCCCACGGCGGAGGCGCCTGAGGTCATGGCGTCGACGATCGTCACGTTCGAGCTCGGCGGCCGCGAGGTCGAGGTGATGGTCCGGCCGATGACGACCCTCCAGACCGTGCTGCGCTACCAGCTCGGCCTAACCGCGACGAAGGAGGGCTGCCGCCAGGGCGGCTGCGGGAGCTGCACGGTCCTGGTCGACGACCAGCCGATGATGTCCTGCCTGCTCCCGGTCGAGGACGTCGCCGGCCGGCGGGTGACGACGCTCGAGAGCCTGACCCCGGCGGAGGGGCTCCACCCGATCCAGCAGGCGTTCGTCGACAACAACGCCTTCCAGTGCGGCTACTGCACACCGGGCATGGTCATGATCGCGAAGGCCCTGCTCGACCGGGACCCGGCACCCGGCACCGGCGACATCGAGGCGGCATTGACCGGCAACATCTGCCGCTGCACCGGGTACCGGCCCATCGTCCAGGCCATCGAGGCCGCGGCGAGGACGATCGGCGGCGATCGAGGGGGCGCTCGATGAGCCGCGCTCAACGTCGTGGGCCGGTCGGTCGGCCGGAGCGACGCCATCGGCCACGTGACGGGCCGGACCCAGTACACCGCCGACCGGTCGTTCCCCGGCATGCTCCACCTCAAGATGGTCCGGAGCCCCCTCCACCATGCCCGGATCCGGGGGGTCGACCTCTCGGATGCGGAGCGCGTCCCGGGCTTCGTCCGCGCCCTGACCGCCGCCGACGTCCCGCACAACCGGTACACGGTCCTGTCGCTCATCGGCGTGGAGCCCGAGGAGGAGTTCGTCCTTGCCGAGGAGCGCGTCCGCTTCAAGGGCGAGGCGATCGTCGCGATCCTCGCGGAGACCGAGGAGGCGGCCCTCGAGGCGGTCTCGAGGGTCCGGCTCGACCTCGAGGAGCTGCCGGCGGTCTTCGACGTCGAGGAGGCGCTCCGGCCCGGGGCGCCGATCGTGACCCACTGGGGCAACAACACGTTCATGTACGAGGGCCATCCGTGTCGCCGGGTCCGGCTCGGCGACGTCGAGGCCGCGTTCGGCCAGGCCGACCACATCGTCGAGGGCGTCTACAACACGAGCCCGATCGAGCACGCCCCGACCGAGACCACCGGCTGCGTCGCCGTCCCGGAGGCCAACGGCCGGTACACCGTCTACACGAACACGCAGGCGCTCTACTTCAGCCTCGACAACACGTCGATCATCCTGCAGGTCCCCGGCAACCGGCTCCACTTCGTCGGCGGGACGGTCGGCGGCGGCTTCGGCGGCAAGGTCGACGTGATCGTCGAGCCGATCGCCACGCTGGCGGCGATGAAGACGAACCGGCCGGTCCGCTTCGCCTACAGCCGCGCCGAGGAGATGCAGGTGTCGTCCACCCGCAGCGCGTGGCGGATCTACATCAAGGACGGCGTCATGGCGGACGGCCGGATCGTCGCCCGCAAGGTGACGAGCTACGCGGACTCCGGCGCCTACAGCCGCCAGACGCCGTACGCACTCACCAAGCACGCCGCCAACGCGGCCGGTCCGTACGCGATCCCGAACGTCTCGATCGACGCGTACTGCGTCTACACGAACCGCCAGCCGACGAGCGCGATGCGCGGCTTCGGGGTGACGATGGCGTCGTTCGCGATCGAGGTCCAGATGGACAAGATCGCCGAGACGGTCGGCATCGATCCCTGGACGATCCGGTTCCTCAACGCGTACCGGAACGGCGACATGAAGCCGCACCGCAAGCTCGCGGAGGACGCGACGCTGATCGAGACGATGCAGGCCGCCGCGCGGCTCGTCGGGCACGACCTCCCGGCCGAGCTCAAGGCGCTGACGTCGGCACCGCGCGACGCCGAGCGACGAGGGCCGGTAGCGATGGCGAAGCTGCGCGGCACCGGGATCGCGGCGGTCAACTACCCGACCGGGATGAACCTGGGCGGCGATCCGTCGCAGGCGCTCGTCCACGCCACGACGAGCGGGTCGTTCGTCGTCACCCTGTCGGCCACCGACCTCGGCCAGGGGCTCCGGACGGTCATCGGGCAGATCGCCGCCGAGACGCTCGGGGTCGGGTTCGAGGAGGTCGTCGTCGACACCGCCGACACCGACACCGGGCCGCACGACATGGGGACATTCGCCAGCCGGGCGACCCACCGGGTGGGCAACGCCGTGATCGCGGCGGCCGCCGAGGCCCGCCGGTCGCTGCTCGAGGTGGCGGCCGAGGACCTCGAGGCGGCGGTCGACGACCTCGAGACCGACGGCCACGGCAACATCGTCGTCCGGGGCAGCCCGGGCCGCTCGCTGCGAATCGCCGACATCGCCTCGCGGGCCCAGTTCCAGTACGGCCGCACGATCGCCGGACGCGGGAGCTACATGAAGCCGAAGAGCGAGGTCGACCCGGAGACCGGCGCGATGGATCCCGACTCGACCGAGGCGCACGCCTGCACGGTCGCCGAGGTCGAGGTCGACACCGAGACGGGCGAGGTCACCGTCCTCAGCATCCGGAGCGCCTACGAGGTCGGTCGCCAGGTCAACCCAGCCCTCGTCCAGGGCCAGATCGTCGGTGGGGCCTGGATGGGGATGTCCCACGCGCTCTACGAGACGACCGCGCCGTACTACCCGGCACCCGACCACAGTCCGAAGGACTTCAGCGAGTACCTCATGCCCGGCACGCTGGAGCTGCCGGAGATCGAGTCGGTCGTCCTCGAGATGCCGTCCGCGAACGGCCCGTACGGCGTCAAGGGCATCGGCGAGATGACCGCCAACTGCGCCGATCCCGGCGATCGCCAACGCCATCTACCACGCCACGGGCGTTCGGATCGACGAGCTGCCGATCACGCCCGAGAAGGTGCTGCGCGGCCTGGACGCCAGGTCCGCCGAGCCGCGCTGAAGAGGACCGAGCAGGGAGATCCCACATGGGCCAGATCACGACCTGGGACGAGTTCCCGACCATCGAGTACGTCCCCGGCGTCTTCCGCCAGACCGTCTCGGGCGAGAAGACGATGCTCACCCGGATCGTCTACCGCGGCGGCGTGGTGATCCCCGACCACTACCACCCGGCCGAGCAGCTCATGCTCGTCGAGCAGGGCCGGCTGTGGGCCAGGGTCGGTGACGAGGAGGCGGAGGTCGGTCCGGGCTCGCTGCTCATCATCCCCTCGGACTGCGTCCATGCCTTCCGCCAGCTGTCCGACGAGGACGTCGTCTTCTACGAGGCCTTCGCGCCGATCCGGCTCGAATACCTCATCGGCTACAAGGGCCCCGACGCGTCGCTCGTGATGATCCGCAAGGGCCTCGACGAGGGGACGTGAGGGCCGCGCCGCGTTGACGCCCGGCCGTGCCGGAGCTTATTCTCGATAATCGATCAAACGCGCGGGACCGGTCCGGACCGCCGCGTGCGCCGGCGGCGCGTCGCAGCCGGGACCGCCACCTCGCGAGGAGCACGATGGGCCAGCTCGACATCTTCAGTCTCGAGGGTCGGGTGGCCCTGGTCCCGGGTGGGGGCGGCGGGATCGGATCCGCCCTCGCCGAGGCGTTCGCCGGAGCCGGGGCACGGGTCGCGGTCGCGGGCCGGACCCGCGAGGCCGCCGAGGCCGCCGTCGAGCGGGTCCGGGCCGCCGGCTCGGACGGGCTCGCCATCACGGCCGATGCGACCAACGAGGCGGACTGCGACCGGATGGTCGCCGAGACCATCGCAGCGCTTCGGTCGCATCGACATCGTCGTCAACGCCATCGGCGGCGGGGCCGGCAAGGAGCTCCACCCGGCCGAAGACTACCCGCGCTCGGCCTGGGACTGGATCATGGAGCTCAACGTCCGGAGCACCCTCCTGCCGACCCAGGCCGCCGTCCGGACGATGATCGCGGCCGGCCACGGTGGCGCCGTGCTCAACATCTCCTCGGTCCGCGCCAACCTCGGCATCAACGCCGGGTACTCGGCCTACGTCGCGGCCAAGGGCGCGATCAGCTCGCTGACCCGCCAATGGGCGACCGAGTGGGCCAAGCACGGGATCCGGGTCAACGCGATCATGCCGACGTTCGTGGACACGCCCCAGGTAGCGATGCTGCTCGAGGATCCGGCCTTCAAGGCCGGGATCGTCGGCCGCATCCCGCTCGGGCGCGTCGGCGAGACCCGCGACCTTGTTGGGCCCGCGATCTTCCTCTGCTCCGACGCCGCCTCGTTCGTGACCGGCCAGGTCCTCGGGATCGACGGCGGCCTGACCGCAACCCAATAAGTTGAGGAGTCCGACCCGCCATGCCGACCGCCACGCTCGACCTGGAACGCGTCACCCCGAACGTCTTCACCACGACCAGGCTGCGGGGGTGCAACCCAAGCTTCGTCGTCACATCGGATGGCGTCGTGGTGATCGACACGCCGCAGCTGCCGACGCGGGCGGTGGCGATGCGCGAAGCGGCCGAGTCCCACGGGCCGATCCGCTACGTCATCAACACCGAGAACCACGTTGATCACATCTTCGGCAACCACTGGTTCCGCGGCGCCGGCGAGGTCGTGAACCACAGGGCGCTGTGGGAGATCTTCATGGATCCCAAGGCCGCGCTCGACCCGTTCGACTACGCGCTTGAGGCGATCCCGACCGATGATCCCGAGGGCGCGGCGATCCTGCCCGAGCGCGACGACTATTACGCCGATCTTCCCCGCGGCACGGTCGTCTTCACGGGCGACCTGACGCTGCGTGTCGGCGACCACACGATCCACTGCCTCTGGACGCCGGGCCATACGCCCGGACAGCTCGCCGTCCACGTGCCCGAGGAGCGGGTCGTGTTCACCGGCGACACGATCTTCAGCGGCTGCCAGACGTGGCTGATGACCTCGAACGTGGACCAGTGGCTCGAAGCGCTCGAGCGGATTCGGGCCCTCGACGATGTCGATCACCTGGTCCCGGGACACGGACCGGTGGTCACGCTCCAGTACGTCGATACGCAACGGGCGGTGCTCATGGCCTGGAAGGCCGCTGTCGCCGACGGGGTCGCGAAGGGCTGGACGCGCGAGGAGACGATCGCCCGGGTCCGGTTTGACGATGCGTTCGGCCCGGTCGACGTCGGACAGGGCTACATGATGGAACACATCCAGAACAACAACGCCGGCTCGCTCTGGGACAAGTTCACTGCCCTCGGCTACGCGAAGGGGCGCTGAATCCTCGGGCGGATGGCTCGCGGGGGCGTCGCCTCCGACCTCGGAGGGCGAGTGGCAACGCGGGGTCGAGGTTGCCGGCTCCCTGAACTCTTGCTGCTAGCTCCACGGTGATGGCAGGTGCGTCAGCGGCTCCCGGTCGGGCAGCACGTCCGCCTGCAGGGACGGGTCGGCCGCCGGCACGTAGCGCTCCTCGAGCCCGAGCTCCTTCAGGACGATGTTCCGCGCCTGCGCGATCGCCGTCGTCTTGTAGAACGCGACGGTCCGGTTGAACCCCTGCCGGCCGAAACCACAGTCCGACGAGAGGATCAGCTTGTCGGCCGGGATGACCTCCATCGCTCGCCGCACCCGCGCGGCAACGACCGGCGGCATGTCCGCCTGGAGCGTGCGGTGGCTCACGACGCCGACGGCGACCTTCTTCTTGAGGCTGCCGGCATACGGCTTGAACAGCTCGATCTCGGCCAGGTTGTTCTCGGTCGCCTCGACGGTCCAGACGTCGCCCTTCAGGCGCTCGAGGTAGATCTCGATCGAGTTCGCGTACGACTCGCCGGTGTAGACCTTCTGCATGTTCGGGTTGCCCCAGCAGGTGTGGATCCACAGCTCGACGTCGTCGAGGCCGTCCACCTCGTGGTTGAACGCGTCGACCATGAAGTCGAGCAGCTCCGTCTCCTCGGGATGGAAGGCCGCCGTGAAGTGGATCGTCGGCTCCTCGATCTGGATCACCCTGGCGCCGGCGGCCGCGAGCTGGCGGAGCTCGAGGTTCATCGCGGTGGCCATGTCCCAGATGAGCTGCTTCTTGTCGTCGAGGTCGTACTCGGCCGTGTGGCTGTCGAGGAAGATCGCGAGCACCTGCGACGAGCAAGTCCCGAACTTGACCGGCTTGCCGGATGCCGCCCGGGCCTGGGCGATCCGCCAGAGCTTGGCGTACTCGAGCGGGTTCCGAGGGTCATGCTCGACCTTGCCGACGACGCGCGGCCAGCGCCACGTCGTCTCGATCTCGTTCATCAGCGTCCCGGCCGGGAATGCGAGCAGGCTGTCGCGAGAGCCCTCGTATTGGAGCTCCTCGTGCTCGAGCCCCTTCCAGCGCTGCAACGGGTAGTGGTGCCAGGAGCGTCCGGCGAAGTCCTCGTCGAGGTGGTAGTCGCCGTTGGTGAGGATGTCGAGCCCCGCTCGCTCCTGGTCGGCGATCACGGTGGCGTGCGCGTCGAGGAACTGCTCGCGGAAGCGGACGTCGAGCAGCGCCGTGTCGAGGGGCCGGCCGCACAGGCCGCCGTCGTACCAGCGTGGCCGCGGCCACGACCCCGTAACGGTCGCCGGGAGCATCAGGTCCTTGGTGGCCGTGAGCATCGCGCCTGCACCTCCTCGACGAGATCCGCTGGTGCGTCGATCCTAGATCGTTGCGATGCCTTCGAACCGGAGCAGCTGCCCGGGTACGCCAAAGTCGCCGAGGATTCCCGGTCGCAGCCAAAGGGAAGACAGGCAACCAGAGGCGGGTCCTGCTGCTCAGCGAGAAGGGTCGGCGCCGGGTGACGCTGACTCTTCTCGACCGTGATGCCCTTCTACGCTGCTGACCCCGACGCAGTGCTCGCGGTGGTCCGCCACCCCGGCGTGTCGCCGGCAGCCTCGGGAACGATGGCGGATGGGTTGAAGCCCTTGGCGATCAGCCAGACCGCCATGACCATCTCCTGCAGGAAGATCGGAAGAGCCAGGACGACCTGGGTCGTCGACATCGGCTCGGTAAGGCGGAGCACGACGAGGAGGCCGGACACCATGAGCGACACGATCGCGACGAGACCCCAGGCTGACAGCCATCGAGGGATGAGTCGCGATTGATAGAACACCACATAGTACATGAGCGCCCCGAGGCCAAAGGCCAGCACCGCCACTTCGCCCAGCGCATCGCGTGCTGCCATCAATAGCGCACCACTGACCGCGTAGGCCGATGAAGTCGCAGCTCCAGCGTTCGCAGATTCCTGGCTCAAGGCCACCAGCAACAGCAGGCAGACAACGATGCCGAGATAGAGCGCTCCCTCTACGAGCCTGAAGCCAACCGATCCGAGGGCCAGACCCTCGCTGTTCTTCCTCAAGACCGGGTACAGCGCAATCGCAATCCCAGCGGCTGCAGCAGCCCCGACGAAGAGAAAGAGCGCTCCCAGGAGGACCTGGTTTTCGTTCGCCGAGATCTTGCTGAGGTCAACCGGAGCACTCAGAATCGGTTGCACGAGCGCCACGCGCGAGATCAGGTCTGCGACAGTCGCAACGATGAACAGCACTCCCGCGACGACGGCGATCCTTCGGTTCCCATTCATCTTCTTCTCTCCCGTCCTTGGGCAGGCCCACCTGACGTGTGCGTCTGACTGCGATCGGCCGTGGCTCCAGGATCACGACCGCCGTCTCGGAGGACCGCAATGGCGCGTAGGCGTCAACGTCGTCCCGACGTCGCATCACCAGATCGACGATCCCGTCGGGGCGTGCCGGAGGTTGAGCCACCAGGCCGGCTCCCCTCCCCGCGCTGTCACCGAGCATCGGCGCGACCCCAGGTCCTGCCAAGTGCCGTTGGTCATCCAGCGACGGCGAGGTCACGCCTGCCTCGCTCAGCGTTCAGGAATGTCGCTTGACTGCGCGTGCTGAGCCGCGATCCGCGGCCCGCCGGAACGCCTCAAGGAAGACCTCCCAACCGGCATCGCTCAGGCAGGCATGAGCGGAACCGGGGAATGTCGTCCTACGCTGCTGACGCAACGGCCCGCGGCGTTGACATCCTTCCGGCAGACTCGGGAGCGATGGCAGATGGGTTGAAGCCCTTGGCGATCAGCCAAACCGCCATGACCATCTCCTGCAGGGCGAGCGGGGCCACAAGGATGCCGAGCGAGAGCCCGAACATGCCCCCGAGCGGCGGCACCATGCCGAGCGCGGCACCCACGAGCCCCCAGATGGACAGCCACCGGGGCACGAGCCGCGACTGGTAGAGCACGACGTAGAACATCAGCGCGCCGAGGACGAACGTGATGGCGCCCTGATCCCAGATCACGGTGTCGGTTGTCCGCACGAAGTCAGCGAGCGGTCCGGCATTCGCCTCCTTGCTCAGCGCAATGAGCACCAGCCACCCGAACGCGCCGACGACGTAGATGACCGTCTCGAGCCCGCCGCGGAAGACGACGTACCCCATGGCCAGCGTCTCGTTGTACCGCTTGCCGACCGGCCAGAACACGACCGGGACCATCGCGAGCGCGAAGCCCGCCAGCAAGACGAGCACGGCTCCGATGGCCAGCTGGTTCGGCTGCGCGGCGATTTGGGCCAGAAAGGCGGGGCCCTTCAGGACCTCATCCGTGACGACCACGCTGAGTACCAGGGCAACCGTTCCGATGATGTACAGCACGCCGATCCAGATGGCGGCCCTCCGATCCGCGCTCATGCCGGGTACCCCCGTCGCTTCGGCGGTCTGTCGGTTCGTATTCATGTCCTCTCTCCCGTCCTCGGGGGCAGGCCCATCTGCCGTGTGAATTTGACTGCGATCTGGCTGTGGCTCCAGGATCACGACCGCCGTCTCGGAGGAGCGCAAGGTCGCGTAGGCATCGACGTCGTCCCCGACGTCGCGCCACCCGGCCCAGAGGCGCGCGCGCTCGGCGCCCAAGGCTGCGCGCGCCCTGACCTTGCGCGGCCCGTCGACCAGATCGACTGTCGCGTCGGCGCGTGCCTGGAGGTTGAGCCACCAGGCCGGCTCGCCCTCCGCCCAGCCGTTCATGGCCAGGGTGACCAGGTTGGGGCCGTCCTCGTAATAGCCGAGGATCGCGCTGCGCTCCTCGCCCGTGCGACGCCCGATCGTCCGGAGGCGCAGCATGCCCCAGCGCGTGGGTGTCGGGCGTCGAAGCCCGACCCGACCCCCGGTGGTTCGGTAAAGGGCCCGATGAGCCACCCAGAAGGAGCGGATGAACCAGCGCGGCTGCAGATGCGGAGACTGCTCGCGCCTTCCGGTCGCAACCATCTTCCTCTCTCCCGTCTTTGGGGCCATGCCCACCTGCCATGGGCATCCAGCGTCTCGCGCGTGGCCTGGCGCACTCCGGCCGGCCAACCATGGGCCGCGCATCGGGCCGCGCGCTGTCACCGAGCATCGCCGCGACCCCGGGTCCTGCCAAGTGCCGTTGGTCGTCAACCGACGGCGAGGTCACGCCAGCCTCGCTCAGCGTGCGCGAATGACGCCAGAGCGAGTGCCTGTCACCTGACCGGGTGTTGGTCAGAACGCAACGATGCGGATGGCCTCGCTCCTAACCGGCGCGAGGAATGCTCGCCCGTCTTCCCGGTACAGCTCCAGTTCGTCGATGTAGCCGTCGATCACGTGGAGCAGGATATGGATGGTCATGCCGTCGAGGTCGTCGGCCTCGGCCTCGATCGGGATCCGCCGAAGGACAGTCGCCCGCGGCGCATCACGAGCTGAGAGCGCCAGACATCCGTGGTCGTCGATTCGTCGACTGCGGGCGACCGCGAGTTGCAGGGCGATCTCGTCTCTGCCCGGAAACGGCTCCGCGACAAGTGCCGTCAGAATTCCGACCGACCCCGCGTCGAGCGGCGCGAAGCCATCGCCAGGAGACCCAAGTCGCGACATATCCGATCCGAGGCTACAGCAAAGGCCGGTCGGTGAGAGTGTGCCAATGTCACTCGGGCGCGTCTTGCTCCGCGTCACCGGAGGCTCGTCGCTCTATCTGTGGCAGGAGAGCCCGTAGGGCCTCGCTCTGATCGGCGGCGGACAGAACCTCGGCTCGCCTACCAGGCGTCGCGTCGACCCAGGCGAGCAGCGGCGACCAGACACCATCCGGACCGGCAATTTCGATCCCCCACTGACCGCGATCGCGGATGAGCCGGACGGCGATGGGACGAGCCAGCTCGACAAGCTGGTTGCCGAAGTGGTCGGCGTCGTAGAGGTCCGACAGTACGACGAAGCCCTGCTCGACGAGCCAGCTCCGGAGTTCCGCCATCACGCCGTCATCGTCGGTCCAGGTCACGCTTCCAGCGTAGCAACCTCGCGGTCCGCCAGCGTGCGGGAACGTCACTCGGCTGCGAGTAGCCCGCTGTCGAACCAGATGTCCTCATGGCCGGGGCCGATCTGGAACCTCCAGCCCGCGGGAAGGGCGAGATACGGCAACACGGCGGGGTCGTGGTCGCCCAAGTGCGACACATGGATCGGGCGGAAGAACGAATCATCCGATTGGTCGATTTCCACGCCGGTCCAGAGATACCACCCGCAGGATTGTCCGTCGGGCGGATGTCGAAGGCCGTTGACGGGCAGAGCGCCGATGGGCCCCAGACCGACCACTTGGTCAGGCAGTGGGACATCAGGTCGAGCACCCACCCGGCGGCAAACTTCCAGCTGCCCGCGGCTCGGATACGCCATGCGGTCAGGGTACGAGACCCGAGGGTCGCCCAGGGTCATCTCACTTGGCGAGCAGCAGCTAGGCTCGTCCCGCGGTGACCTCGTCCTCCCGGCTCCGCCCGGCGAGGCGGATCAGGTCTTCGTGAAGCTCGAACCAAATCCCGTGGAAGCTGTCCACGCGGGGTGAGGCGACGTAACGCTGGTCGCCGGCGAGGGCCTGGTCGATCGCCCGGCCGAGGCGGATCCGGTAGCCCGCCAGTCGCGGACAACCGTGTTCCGGTTGGATGAACCAGGCCACCGCATCAGCGTGGATCGCGGCCAGGCGGTCGAGCACGGTCCGGTCGTAGGCGACATCAGAGTGGTCGTTGACGACCTGACCCGAGGCATCGTCCCGGAGCTGCCAGGCGGTCACGGCCTCCTTCACCCGGTGATCGAGCGCCAGGAACGCGTCGAGCGCCGCGACGGCCTCGTCGATCCCCCACGCGTCCTGTTCGGCGGCGCGCAGCACGCCCGCCCGGACCGAGCCCGGCTCGGTCAGCCGATAGGCGCCCGCGACGGTCTCCGCCAGCCCGTCGACGACGAGCTGGTCGAGGATCGCTTGGACGTCGTCGGTCGTCGCGAGCACCGCGTCCGCCACGCCCTGGCTCGGCGTCAGGCCCTTGATGTCCATCGCCCGAAGACAGTCGTCGGGCGTCGCCTTGCGGGCCGCGGCGGGCGGGCCCGATGCGTCGGTAGCCGCGGCTTCGCGGCCGACGTCGATGCCGAGCTCGGTCGCCCAGGCGAGCAGCGTGCGAGCCTGGGGCACGACCTCGGTGGTCCCCGGGATCACGCCCTCGAAGACCTCGCCCGTGCGACCGTCGATCGTGATGACGTCGCCCGGCCGCAGGACCCGGTCCCCGATGACGACTCGGTCGGCCGAGACCACCATGCCCGTCGCGCCCACGACGGCCGGGATCCCCCAGCCGCGGGCGACGACCGCGGCGTGGCTGGCGAGCCCGCCCCGGGAGGTCAGGATCCCGCTCGCCGCGGCCATCCCGTGGACGTCGTCGGGGGAGGTCTCCGCGCGAACGAGGATCGTCGCCTGTCCGTCGTCGGCGGCGAGCCGGGCGGCCTCCGGACTGGTGGCGATCGCGCCGCTGGCAAGACCGGGGGATGCCGGCAGCCCGGTCACGAGCGGCAGGACGAAGCCGCTCCGGGCGCTCGTTGTCGTCGGCGGGTCGGCCAGCAGCGTACGTACCCGCTCGACGGCCTCGGCCCGGGTCAGCGGGAACGCCGGGTCCTCGGCCATGTCGACGGCGATCCGCAGCGCCGCCTGCGGGCTCCGCTTGCCGACCCGGACCTGGAGCAGCCACAGGCGGCCGTCCTCGATCGTGAACTCGATGTCGCACATGTCGGCGTAAGTGCCGCTCGAGGCGGGTCGCGTAGTCGCGCAGGTCGGCCGCGGCGTCGGGCAGGCGGTCGTCCAGGACGGCGATCGGCTCGGTCCGGTGGGTGCCGGCGACGACGTCCTCGCCCTGGGCGTCGAACAGGACGTCGCCGTAGAGGGCCGGCGCACCGGTCGCGGGGTCGCGGGTGAAGAGCACGCCGGTCGCCGACGTCGGGCCGCGGTTGCCGAAGACCATCGCCTGGACCGTGACGGCCGTCCCGAGGTCGTCGGGGATGCCTTCCTTGCGCCGGTAGGTCCGGGCGCGATCGCTCTCCCACGATCGGAAGACGGCCTCGATCGCGAGGCGGAGCTGGGTCCATGGATCGGGCGGGACGTCGGCGACGCGGACGATCGAGCGGAAGCTCGCCTCGAACCGTTCGCGGCACGACCGGGCGAAGGCCTCGTCCCCGGTGACCCGGGCGAGACCGGACGTCGTCGCGTCGTCGAGGCCGAGGTCGAGGATCGTGTCCATCATCCCGGGCATCGACACGGGCGCCCCGGATCGGACGCTGACGAGGAGCGGGTCAGCCGCGTTGCCGAGGTGCCGCCCGACGGCCGCCTCGACGTCACGCATCCGCTCGCGGAGCTCGTCGTCGAGACCGGCCGGCCAGCCGCCGGCCAGGAAGCGGCGGCAAGCCTCCGTCGTGATCACGAAGCCCGGCGGCACGGGCAGACCGAGGTCGCGGGCCATGACACCGAGGTTCGTCGCCTTGCCACCCAGGAGGGCTCGCGTGTCCGCCTCGGACAGCCCGAGCGGCGCGTCGAGGGCGTAGGCGTAAGTCACGGCTTCGGGCGAGGCGAGGTCGTCGACCGGGTCACGGCTGGGCCTCCGGCGCAGCCTCTGACCCGGCGCCTGCCTCCGCGTCGCGCAGCGCCCGCCAGACCCGTTCCGGGGTGAGCGGCAGGTCGCGGATGACGACGCCCGTGGCGTCACGGACGGCGGCCGCCACGGCCGGCGCTACGTTCAGGAGGGCGCCCTCGCTCATCCCCTTCGAGCCATACGGCCCCGGGCCGTCCTCGTTCTCGACGACGGCGCTCTCCATGCGGAGCGGCAGGTCCATGCTCGTCGGGATCCGGTAATCGATGGCGCCGAGGTTGCGGATGCGGCCTTCGTCGTCGAGCAGGATCTGCTCCATGAACGTGTGCCCGAGCGCCATCACGGCTGCGCCCTCGTCCTGACCGCGGACCTGGCCGGGGTGGAGCGCTTTGCCAACGTCCGACACCGTGACGTGCCGGGTGACCACGACGTCGCCCGTCTCCCGGTCGACCTCGACTTCGACGGCCGTGCAGTTGAACTCGAAGAACGCCGCTGTCCCGCCGAGCGGGTGGTCGGGGTCGGCCTCCTTGCGCATCTCGCCGATCCCGATGACTTCGCCGCCGAGCGGCGCGAGCCCGCGGACCAGGACGTCGCGGATCGGGAGGACACGGTCGCCGATCCGCACCTCGCCGCGATCGACGACGATCCCGGCCTCATCGACCGATTCGAGCCGGGCGGCCATGGCGCGGATCTTCGCCTGGACCGCCCGGCAGCCGTTGAGGACGGCGGTGCCCATCAGGACCGAGGACCGGCTCGCCGATGTCTGCTGGTCGTACGGGACGACCGCCGTGTCGCCCATGACGATCGTGACCCAATCGAGCGGGGCACCGAGCTCCTGCGCCGCGATCTGGGCGAAGATCGTGCGCGCGCCCTGGCCCATGTCGGACGTCCCGGCATGGACGATGACGCTGCCATCGGCCAGGAGGCGGACGGTGGCGTAGGATAGGCCGGTCGTCGGCCCGGACTTGAGCCCGACGGCGATGCCGCGCCCGCGACCGGGCGGTGGCGGACTTCCCCACCCGATGAGCTCGGCTGCCCGCCGGACCGTCACGGCCCAGTCGCCGTCGGCGGGCGTGTCGCCCGGGATGAACACGTCGCCGGGCCTGGCCAGGTTCCGGAGCCGCAGCTCGAGCGGATCGATGTCGAGCGCCCGGGCGGCCTCGTCCATGTTCGACTCGACCGCCCAGATCTGCTGCGGGTTCCCGAAGCCGCGGAACGCCGTCGACGGGGTGGTATGGGAGAGGACGCTTCGGGCGACGATCCGCATCGCCGGGGTCAGGTACGGCCCACCGGAGGTGTAGCTGCCCTTCGCGACCGTCCGGTCTGCGATGTCGGCGTAGGCGCCGATCAGGTAGTTCGCCTCGACGTCGCGGAAGACCAGCTGGCCATCGTCCCGAAAGCCGGTTCGGACCCGGATCTCCGAGGCGCCGCGGCGGACGGCCTGGAACGTCTCCTCGAGAGTCAGCACCAGCCGGACCGGTCGACCCGCCCGCAGGGCCATGAACGCGACGAGCGGTTCGTACTTGGCGTGCTGCTTGCCGCCGAACCCGCCGCCGGGGTCCGGCGCGAAGATGCGAACCTTCGCGAGCGGCAGCCCGAGCACGCCTGCGACCACGCGCTGCAGCCAGTTCGGGTGCTGGATCGAGCTCCAGACGGCCACACCGTCCCCGTCCGGGGCGGCGATGAAGGCGTGCGGCTCGATCGCGAACTGGGTGACCATCGGGAAGCGGTAGGTGCCGTCGACGACGACGTCGGCCGTCGGCGTGGCCGCCGTCGACGTCGTCCCAGCCGTAGTGGTGCTCGCGCAGGATGTTGGTCGCGGCGAAGGGATCGCCGGCGCGAAGCGACGGATCCTGTACGAGCGGGGCGTCCGGTGCGAGCGCCTCGGCGATCGTGACGACCGCCGGCAGCGGCTCGTAGTCGATCCGGACGAGCCCCGCCGCCTCCTCCGCCGCATCGAGGGTCTCGGCCGCGATCGCGACGACCGGCTCGCCGTGGTAGTGCGTCTCGTCGACCGCGATCACTGGGCGATCCCGGTACTGGGGGCCGAATCGCGGGACCGGCTGCGGCAGGTCGGCCGCGCTGAACGCGAGCCGCACGCCCCGGACGGCGAGGGCTGCGCTCGCATCGATGTGGAGGATCCGCGCGCGAGCGCAGTCGAGCGTCACGAGCTTGGCGTGCAGGACGCGCTCCAGGTGGATGTCGGCCACATAGGCCTGGCGGCCCGTGACCCGCTCGATCCCGCCGACGCGGGCCGGCGAATCGCCGACGCGGCCGGGCAGATTGCCGGCGCCGCCCGCCCTCATCGAGCCAGCTCCTCGGCGGCCAGCTCGACCGCCTCGAAGATCTGCTCGTAGCCCGCGCAGCGGCACAGGTTGCCGGCCAGACCCTCCTCGATCTCCGCTCGCGTCGGCCGCGGGTTGTGGGCCAGCAGGGCGACGCCGGCGACCAGCTGCCCCGGGATGCAGAACCCGCACTGGGCCGCGCCCGTCGCGAGGAACGCCGCCTGCAGCGGATGGAGCGCGGCCCCCGCCGAGAGGCCCTCGACCGTCGTGACGTCCCACCCGTCTGCCTCGGCGGCGAGCACCAGGCACGCGTCGACGCTCCGGTCGCCGACGAGCACCGTGCACGCGCCGCACTCTCCGACGAGACAGCACTCCTTCGTACCGGTCAAGCCGGCATCGTCGCGCAGGACCTCGAGCAGCGTGTGGTGCGGCTCGACCTCGAGCGCGACCTCGCGTCCGTTGACGACCAGCTCGACTCGCCGGGCGGTCACGATGCGGCGCTCCCCGGACGGGGCTCGCCGAGCCGCTCGATCGCCGTCGCGATCGCCCGGAGTCCGAGCACGTGGAGCATCGCGAGCCGGTACTCCGGGCTCGCCCGCATCGAGCGCGGGGACGGGCTCGCCCCGACGAACATCGCCTCGAGGCGCTGGAGCTTCGTCCGGTCCGCCGCGGCCGGGTCGGCCAGGACGCCGGTCTCATCGACGACCAGCACGGGTCTCGGGCCGAGGCTGCCGTAGCCGATCCGGGTCACGCCGTCCTCGCCGACCGCACAGGCCAGCGTGACCGAGGCCAGGTCGTGCCCGCGTCGCCGCGTCCGCCGGACGTGGACGGCCCCGACCGGGCCGGTCAGGGCGCGGCAGCTCGATCGCGGTGATCAGCTCTCCGCGCGCGAGCGTGGTGACCCCGGAACGGACGAAGACCTCGTCGATCGGGATCGTGCGCGTCGCCGCCCGGACCGGCCACGACCACGCGCGCCCCGTAGATCGAGGAGGGCGGGCGCGGTGTCGGCGGCCGGCGACGCGTTGCCGATGTTCCCGGCGAGGGTCGCGCGGTTGCGGATCTGGACGGACCCGACGACGGCCGCCGCCTCGGCGAGCGCGACGGTAGTCGCGGCGGATGCGCGGGTCCTCGGTGATGTCGGTCATCACGGTCCGCGCCCCGATGCCGGAGCCAGCCGTCGTGCTCGCCGATCCCGGCGTCGAGCTCGGCGATGCCCTTGACGTCGACCACGGTCCGCGGCCGGACGGTCCCGTCGCGGAGCCGGATGATCAGGTCGGTGCCGCCGGCGAGCGAGGCGCGCCTCGGGCCCGGCGTCGTCGAGCAGGGCGACGGCCTCGTCGATGTGGCGTGGGCCGCTCGTAGGCGAACGTCCGCATGGGCCCGGGTCTAGAGGACCCGATCCACCTCGTCGAGGAGGACCTGCGGCGTGGCCGCCCGGATGAAGAAGTAGGGCCGATCCGCGAACCGGTCGACGAAGTCGGCCCGGGCCGCCCGGAGCGCGTCGGTGTCGACGAGCGGCATCGGGAAGCCGGGCGCGAGCAGCTCGTTGAGCAGGAAGTAGTTCTGGAGCGAGTGGAACGTCTGGAACTGGCGCTCGAACGGGATCATCTCGACGCACGACGGGTCGAAGTTGCCGTCGATCGCGGGGACGATGACGACGTCGACGTTGCTCGGCTCCGCGTGGATCTCCCAGGTCGGCATCGACGCCGAAGAACTTCTCGACGCCGCGGTCGGGGGCCGCCTTGTCGGCGCGCTCCGTGCCCTCGGTCCGCTTCTTGAGGAACGGCTCCTTCGACCCGACGACCGCCCGGCCCGTCTCGTCGATGACGGTCGTCTCGGTCGAGACGAGCAGCGCGCCGCGCCGGCAGGCCTCGATCTGGCCCATCGACTTGCCGTGGTTCGACTCGCCGCCGAGGAACAGGACCGTCCGGTCGCGGTAGCGGACGGCCGACGCATGGAACGGGTGGAGCCCGACCGCCTCCATCCGCAGCGCCAGCATCGCGACGACGACCTTCTGGATCGGTCCGGCCGGCCAGGGCCCACTGAACGTCATCCGACGGCCGTCGTACGCGATGCCCTTGGTCGCGTCGCGGTGCCAGACGATGTCCGGCTCGGTCAGGCTGACGCCCGGTCGAGATCCGCACGTCGGCGAGGCGGTAGTTGAGGAAGTTCATGTCGTCGAGGACGTGCTCGATCGGGCTCGGACCCGTGGACGTCGACCCGGAGCCTGGCCGGTCCCGCCGACAGCTCCTCGGACAGTTGCAGGGTGGTCGTCATGCGTGCCTGCGGCTGTCGGGGCAGGTCGATGACTTCGGGCGCCTCGTCGTCGGCCAGCGGCGGGCCATGTTGTCGCTGACCTCGTCGAAGTGCCGCCCGAGCGCCGTCGACGACCGCCTCCGCGTCGCGCCGCTCCAGCGCGGCCAGGATCGGGCGCGTGCAGGTCGGCCGACCACTGCGGGTCGGCGCCGGGGACGACGAGGCGTGATGTACGTCCGCGAGAACGGCTCGAGCGAGCGCCAGACCCGCTCGAGCGTCCCGTTGTCGGCGAGCTCGACGATCCGGCCGTGGAAGCGGGCGTCGGCCTCGGCCACGCCATGACCGTCGTCGTCGCGCGCGGCGGCACGCATCGCCTCGAGGTGGCCGGCAAGCTCGCCGAGGTCCGCGTCGGTCATGCGCGGGTACGGCCAGCCGTGCGGCGAGCGCCTCGAGGGTCGAGCGGACGACGTATGCCTCGATGATCTCGCGCCGCGAGGGCCGCCGGACCCGGGCGCCCCGGAACGGGAGTGATCTCGACGACGCCGAGCGCCTCGAGCCCGCGAAGGGCCTCGCGGACCGGCGCCTGGCTCGTCCCGAGCTCGCGCGCGACCTGGGTCTCGACGATCCGTGAGTCCGGCGGGTAGTGGCCGCTGAGGATGCCTTCGAGGAGCCGGTCCTTGACCTGGTCGGCCAGGACGCTGCGGGAGAGCACACCGGCGACGGCCATCCGACCCTCCTCAGCGCCCGATCGCTGCGCGCCGGCGCGACGGTCGGCTCGGTCGGCTCGCGACGGAGGATCTCGACCCGCCCGGCCGTCCCGTCGATCCTGATCCGGTCGCCGGTGGCGATCCGATCGTCGCCACGGACGTGCCGATGACCGCCGGGATCCCGAACTCGCGCGCGAGCACCGCCGGATGCGAGGTCGTGCCGCCGGTGTCGGTGACGAGCCCGGCGATCTTCGTGAACAGCACGACCCAGGCCGGGATTGGTCATCTGGCAGACGAGGATGTCGCCGTCGCGGACCTCGTCGAACTCGTCGACCGTTCGGACGACCCGGGCGGTGCCTTCGATGACGCCGGGCGACGCCCCGAGGCCGGTGATCAACCGCTCGTCGTCCGACTGCTTCTGGTGGAAGCGGTCCGGGTAGCCCCAGTTGACGAGATACGGGAACGCGAGCTGCGAGGGCGTGACCGTGCCGACCCAGTCGCGCGGGTGGAGGCGCTCGGCCGCCTCGCGCTCCAGCCGGCGGGCGGCGACGAGCTCGCGGGCCGCGATCGCATCGGCGCTCGCCGATCAGGCCCCGCAGCTCGTTGTAGCGAAGGAACATGACGTCGTCGGGCTGGTCGAGCCGGCCGGCCTCGACGAGCTTCCGGCCGACCCAGCAGCACGAGCCGGAGGTGGGCGTTCGCGCCCTGGTCGATGTAGAAGTGGTGGTCGGGCGTCAGCGGCGCCATCCGCAGGTTGACGGCGTTGGCCGCCCGCATCTCCTCGAGGGCCGTCGCCGGTCAGCCCCTCGAGGATCTCGCGCGAGGCGGCCTCGATGTCGAGGCGCATCGCCTCGATCGCGCGTCGGGATAGTCGTAGTCGGTCGTCGAGGTAGCCGCGGACGAGATCGAGGACCGGCTCCATCTGCTCGCGCACGGTCGGGAAGATGAACTCGTGGCTCCAGACGGCGTGCCAGCCGAACTCGCGCTGGTACGGCTCGACCCGCTCGGCGATGAACCGCCGGCCGCGCTCGGCGCGCATCGCAGCGGCGCGGGCGATGTCCGCCGCGTCGTCGGTCGCGAAGGCCGCCCGGAGCTCGGCATCGTCGCGGACCTCGTTCTTCATCCGCCAGAGCGCCTCGATCGAGTCCCAGTTGCGGTCCGAGGCGGAGTTCTGGAGCCGCCCGAGCAGCTGCTCGTCGACCGAGCCCCGGGTCTTCTCCATGACCGCGCGCAGGTTGAGCGTCGCCGACAGCTGGGCGAAGTTGAGCATCCAGTGGATCTTCCAGTGGCGATCGTGGACGTCGATGGCGTCCTCGAGGAGGCAGGCCGACATCGGCCAGGTCCATCGCGTCGGCCGCATCGAGCCGGGCCTCGAGGAACGCGAAGTTGCGCTCCATCTCGGGCCGGAGGCGATCCCGCCACCAGTCGGCGAAGTCCCGTCCGTAGACCGGCAGGACCGTGTCGAGATAGGCCCCCATCGTCGTCGCGAAGGTGGCGTCGCGCGGGACGCGGGCACCGTAGCGGGAGCTGTACTCGGTCCCCTCGATGCGGAGCTGCGGGTCGGCCGGGATGGCCGTCGTGTACACGTAGCCGTTGACGTTCTTGGCCAGCCAGTCGACGGCGAACGGCGTGCCGAACCGCCGGAACATGTGGTCGCAGCTGAGCCACCAGCCGCCGATGTCGAAGAACATCGGGCTGACCGGGTGGGGGATGTGCAGGTCGTCGTAGACCCAGAAGAAGTCCTTCTCGACCTCCGAGTCCCAGGTCACGGGAACGACTCGTCACCCAGGAACTGGCCGAGGATCTCCTCTGTCGCTGCCACGTGGCTGATCCTCCAGGGTGTCGCTGGATCGGCGATCAATCGTCCAGCGGGTCATCGATCATCGATTATGATACATCGCTCACGACGGGCGACGGGCCCGTGGCCCGCCCATCGCGGTCGCCCTCCGCGCGCGGTGACGCCGCTTCCGTGAGGTCGCGGGCCGGCCTACCGGCCGAGCGGCTCTGTCAGCTCTTCGAGCCGGCCGTCGCCCGGGCCTTCTCCCAGTCCGCCTTGAACGTGGACGATGCCCTTGTCGGTCAGCGGGTGGTGGACCATCTGCTGGAGGACCTTGAACGGGATGCGTCGCGATGTGCGCGCCGGCCAACGCCGACTGGGTCACGTGGAGCGGGTTGCGGATCGAGGCCGCCAGGATCTCGGCCTCGATGTCGTGGATCGCGAAGATCTCGGCGAGCTCGCGGATGACGATCATCCCGTCCTGGTTGATGTCGTCGAGCCGGCCGACGAACGGCGAGATGAGCGTCGCGCCGGCCTTGGCCGCGAGCAGGCCCTGGTTCGACGAGAAGATCAGCGTGCAGTTCGTCCGGATGCCCTCGTCGGCGAAGCGGCTGATCGCCTCGAGACCGTTCTCGCTCATCGCCACCTTGACGCACGATGTTCGGGGCGAGCTTGGCGAACCGGCGACCCTCCTCGAGCATCCCGTCGACATCGTCGGCGACGCACCTCGGCCGAGACCGGACCCGGAGTGATCCGGCAGACCTCGGCCAGGATCTCGTCGTAGGAGCCGCCGACCTTGGCGTACAGGGTGGGGTTCGTGGTGACGCCGTCGAGGACGCCCCAGCGGGCGGCGATCCGGATCTCTTCGATGTCGGCGGTGTCGAGGAAGATCTTCATCGGGCGCCTCAGGTGCGAAACGGTCGGGCCGGAATTCTAGCCCTGACCGGACGCCGCCGGGTCCGCGACATGGGGCTCGATCGCGACCGTCACGGACGGGGCTGGTGCGACCGGTGCGACCTCCCGGGCACGCAGCGTGGGTTCACGACCATCGGCCACGGCCAGCGCGCTGGCGATGAACCCGTCGAACAGCGGATGCGGCCTGTCGGGCCGGCTCTTGAACTCGGGGTGGAACTGGCTGGCCACGAACCATGGGTGGTCGCGGAGCTCGACGATCTCGACGAGCCTGCCGTCGGGCGACTGGCCGGACAGAATCATCCCGGCCGCCTCGAGGGTCTGACGGTAGCGGTTGTTCACCTCGAACCGGTGGCGATGCCGCTCGTAGATCAGCTCCTGGCCGTAGACCGCGGCCGCCTTCGAGCCCGGGGTGAGCCGGGCCGGGTACAGGCCGAGGCGCATCGTCCCACCCTTGTCCTCGAGCTCGCGCTGGTCGGGCATGAAGTCGATGACCTTGTTCTCGGTGAACTGGTCGAACTCGGTCGAGTTGGCGTCGGTCGTCCCGAGCACGTCGCGGGCGAACTCGATGACCGCGCACTGGAGCCCGAGGCACAGTCCGAGGTAAGGGATCCCGCGCTCGCGGGCGTAGTGGGCGGCGAGGACCTTGCCCTCGATCCCGCGGTGGCCGAAGCCGCCCGGGACGAGGACCGCGGCGACCCCGTCGAGCGCGTCGGCGGTGTTCGCCGCGGTCAACGTCTCCGAGTTGACCCAGCGGATCCGGACATCGACGCCGTTCGCCCAGGCGGCATGGCGGACCGCCTCGGTGACGCTCATGTAGGCATCGGGCAGCTCGATGTACTTGCCGACGAGGGCAACCTCGAGGGTCGGCTTGGGGCGCTTGATCAGCTCGACGAGAGCCGACCAGGCGGCGAGGTCCGGCGCCGTGGCCGTCTCGGCGAGGCCGAGGTCGCGGACGACGAGATCGCCGAGGCCCGCCGCCTCGAACTGGAGCGGGACCTCGTAGATCGTGTCGGCAGTCACGGCCGGGATGACCGCCTCCGACGGGACGTCGGTGAACAGGGCGATCTTCTCGCGGACCTCGTCGCTGACCGGATGGTCCGAGCGCAGGACGATGACGTCCGGCTGAATGCCGATCCCGCGGAGCTCCTTGACCGAGTGCTGGGTCGGCTTCGTCTTGAGCTCGCCGGTCGCGGCGAGGGCCGGCAGGAGCGTCACGTGGACGTACAGGACGTTGCTCCGCCCGACGTCCTTGCGCATCTGGCGGATCGCCTCGAGGAACGGCAGGCTCTCGATGTCGCCGACGGTCCCGCCGACCTCGACGATCACGACGTCCGGCCCGGCCGTCGCGGGTCGACGCCGCTGGATCCGCTCCTTGATCTCGTTCGTGATGTGCGGGATGACCTGGACGGTGCCGCCCAGGTAGTCGCCGCGGCGCTCCTTGGCGATCACTGCCTGGTAGATCCGGCCCGTCGTGACGTTGCTCAGCTGGCTCAGGTTCTCGTCGATGAACCGCTCGTAGTGACCCAGGTCGAGGTCCGTCTCGGCGCCGTCGTCGGTCACGAAGACCTCGCCGTGCTGGTACGGCGACATCGTCCCGGGGTCCACGTTGATGTACGGATCGAGCTTGAGGATCGAGACGTGGAGACCGCGTGCCTTGAGCAGCCGACCAATGCTGGCGGCGGTGATGCCCTTGCCCAGAGAGGAGGTCACGCCTCCGGTCACAAAGACATACTTCGCCATGGGATCGGTCCTCCGGGGGTTTTTCTAATGCTATCGGAAAGCGCCTCCCCGGGCAACCCGCGGTGGCTCCGAGCGAGCGATCTGGTGCCCCTCGATGCGGCAATCCCAGGCCGTCCTCTTAGCGGCACGGGACGAGCATTGTCAAATGCACGTCAGGCGGGCACTCGTCAGTGTCTGCGGCCTCCCTTGGCGACATCCACGGGGCGGTCCATCCCGGGCCACGCTCAGCGCGGCACGGGTTCGTTCCCCGGTCGGCCCACCAGCCGCCCAATCCATGACGAATGCCCGCTTGGTGTGCGACTGACAAAGGGTGCGACCGCAGGCGCTCCGCGACGGTCCGAGCGATCGAGCTCGCGGGCGATGTTCCTCGCTAGACTGGCCATCATCGAGTCATCGATGCCGGAGACGGGAGCGAGTCATGGCTGAGCAGGGACCAGGAACGGCCGGCGCGCCGATCTCGTGGCGGAGCATCGTCTATGGCACGCCGGTGACCGGGTCGGACGGCCGGGCGGTAGGGACCGTCCGGGAGGTCCTCGGGTCCGACGCGGACGACATCTTCCATGGCCTGCGGGTACGCCTCGACGGGACGAAGCGGGATGTAATGGTCAAGGCCGACGCTGTCACCTCGATCGTGGCCGACCGGATTGTCCTCGGGGTCGACCGCTCCGTGGTCGCCGCACTGCCGGACTTCGACGAGCCGGCGACGTATCACCTGACCTCGGTCGGCTGGCTCCGCCGCCACCTTGGTTGGAAGGCCGACTCGAAGAGCGACGAAGAGCCGGGCTGAGGGGCGTTCTCCACGAGCCGACCGGCGGATCCGTCCGGCCCCGGACCCCGCCTCCGGACCGCACGAGAACGGCTTCGGCGACCCGCCCACGTTCAGGACCCAACCGGGCCGCGGCGCCCAGGGGCGCGCGGTCAGCGTGGCTCCGACCGATCGTTTGGGCGTCGTCGCGCGGGCGTCAGGGACGACGAGCCGATTCCACCAGGAGGGAGGACAGGGAGATTGCATCATCTCGATCTCCGCCGGCGATGAGCACGCGGCCGTCGAGCAGGAGCGTCGACGTGTAGCCGCCACGGATCGCGACTGGCGACTCAAGAGCCGTGGATGCGCCCGTCGTCGGATCGACGACCTCGGTCGCGCCATCGGTGGCGAAGAACGAGTCAGCGGCGAGCAGTAACCGGCCGTCCGGCAGCACGAAGCGCATCCGGCCCGGGTTCGCGACCTCCGCGACACGCTGGAACGTGCCCGTCGCTGGATCGTAGATCTCGGCGGGAGGTGCCATCCCGGCCTGGATCGGGGCGGTCAACAGGACGCGACCGTCGGGCAGTCGGGTCGCGTCGCCGGGGTACGTCATCTGCGGTTTGCCGGTCGGCGCGAACCGGTTCGAGCTCGGGTCCCAGACCACGGCGTCAGAGATGCAGACGACGAGCACGCGTCCGTCGAGGAGGGCCGTCACGGTGCTCCGGGTCGTGTCGCACGGGATCGTCGGCGACTGGCTGAAAGTGCCCGTCCTCGGGTCGTAGATCTCGGCATTGTTACCAGGTGGGTCGGCGTTCGGATCCGTCCCCAGCACCTGACCACCCGCGATGAACACCCGGCCGTCAAGGAGCCTGGCGGCCACGGGGCGGCTGAGCCCGGGCTTCCCCACGCCACAATTGCAGATGCCCCGCCCAAATCGCATCGGACCGGTCGCGCTGGACGTCCCCGTGGCGGGGTCGAACACCTCAGCCGACGCGGGTGCAATCGCGGAACCGTGGGAGTCCCACGATCCGCCCGCGATGAGGACCCGACCGTCGTCGAGCAGCGTCGCCGTCATGTTCTCGCGCGCCGTCGTCATCTGTCCGGCCGCGGAGAACCGGCCGGTCGCCGGATCCCAGAGTTCGACACTCGCGAGCATCGCCGTCGGCCATTCCCCGGTGATCGGGTCCCGGGGCTTGGCCGGCGGGTCGATTGCCGTGCCGCCCACGATCAGCACGCGGCCGTCCGGGAGACGGACCGCGACGTGCCTGGTGCGCGGAGTCAGCATGCCGCCGATCTCGGTGACCAGGACCGGGCCATCCGGCACGGGCGACGCGATCCGGCTCGGCGCCGGCGACGCCGGCGCGATCGGCGCCGTGTTGGGTGGTGCGACCGAGATCGGATTCGAGCGCAGGATGAGGCTTCCGCCGACCATCGCACCCACGAGTGCGGCGAGGAGCAGCAGCCCGACGACGACTGGCACGAGCCGCGGACCGAGCCAGGTGCCCGACCACCAGCGCCGCCGCCGCATCTGATCCGCGGCCGCGAGCCGGACAATGGTCGCCGGCTCCGCGTCGACCGGCATCCGATCGGCATAGCGACCGAAGGCCTCGGCGAGGCGGGTCTCGAACGCGTTCGGGTCAGTCATGGTCGAGGTCCATCCGCAGACGTGCGATGAGGCGGGCCAGCCGGGAACGAATGCCCGAGGCGGAGCCACCGAGGTGCCTGGCGATCTCCGCCGAGTCGAGGCCGGCGACAAACCGAAGCGCGAGCAGCGTCCGATCCTCGGGCTTCAGGCGGACGAGCGCGCGTTCCAGATCCACGAGACCGATGACCGTGGCCGGATCGGCGCCCCCGCGCTGATCGTCCGCCGCCGACAGGTCCACGATCCTGGCCCGCCGTCCGCGCCTCAGGGTCTGACGCGCCTCGTTCGCGGCGATGGCCACGAGCCATGCGCGGACCTGGGTGGGGTCGCGTAGCGTCGACAACCGCCGCCAGGCGGTCGCCCACGCCGACTGGACGGCGTCCTCCGCGACATCGACGTCGCCGACGATGACGTAGGCCACCCGCGCCATGGTGGCGTGATGCTGGGTCACGAGCCGGCCGAATGCGGCCGCGTCCCCGGCGGCCGCGAGCTCCACGGTCCGCTCGTTCGCGGAACGGTCCGGCAGGACGAGATCGGTCATGTCAGGTAGATGCGCTTTGAGCGGATAGTGTCCCAGCCATGCCTCAACACCGAGTCACCGGCACCGACACCCTACCCGGCCGGATCAGCCGGCCGGTGGGTCGGCCCGCCCCTCACCCCACACCTCTGGGCCGCAGAAGAACGGCTTCGGGGATGGATGTGGCATCGCCGCGGTCCCCGGGTCCAGACGCCAGGCGTCGAGCGTCTCGTTCAGCCAGGCATGGATCTCGCTGAACTCGGTCCAGCGCTGGAACGGCCAGCCATTGGCGACGCAGATCGGGACGAGCGAGCGCTTGGCGAACACGACGTCGGCGTAGCCAGCTGCGTACCGGTCGCTCTCGCCGTCGCCGATGAACACGACCGCCCGTCCGGCGGCCTGCTGCGCGAGCACCCGCTGGCGCTTGCAGGTCCCGCACACGAAGCAGGACGGGTGCCCGTTCGGGAAGTCGATCGTCGCCCGCCCGCTGGCGAACGTCGTCCGAGCGGTGATCACCGGCAGCTCGGGCACGCCAAGTCGCTCGAGCGCCGGGCCGATGAAGAAGCCGAACCCGTCGCTGACGACCTCGACCGGGATGCCGGCCGCCTGCGCTCGTCGGACGAGCGGAACGAACCCTGGATCGTGCGGCTGGCGGGCCGCCGTGGCGAAGAGATCCGCACCGTCGGTCCGGAGCAGGCTCATCTCCCACTCCATGAGCCCGCGCGACCCGATCAGGCCCTCGTCGTAGCGGGCCGCCATCGACTCCCAGGCCGCGTTCGTATGCTCGGCCATGACGGTGTCCGAGACGTCCGTCAGGGCGACCGTACCGTCGTAGTCGACGAGGATCGCCAGTGGCGCGGCCCCGGGCGAGAGCGGCTCGGCCAACGGCGCGCCGCCCGGTGCGAGGCCTGGTCCTGGCTCAGGCTCGGTCATCGGTGGACGTGGCAACACCCCGGGATATGACCCCCATTGCTGGAAGTTGGTCTGACGGCGAGCGATCTGCCGGAGTCAGGACCTTGAGGCTCAGTCTACGAATGCCGGTGATGATCCGGGCCGCAAGTCAGTCGTACGTCATGTTCGACGACGGCACGGCATCCACTTCGGTGCCCGCTAGCAATGGTGCTCATAATGGCGCTCCGAAGCGGCACCCGGCCCGCGCGGCACCCGGCTCGCGCGGCACCCGGCTCGCGCGGCACCCGGCCCGCGCGGCACCCGGCCCGCGCGGCACCCGACCGAGCGGCACCCGACCGAGCGGCACCCGGCCCGCGCGGCACCCGAGCGGCACCCGGCCCGAACCGCGACCGAGCGGCACAGCCCGCGCGAGATGCGGGGTCGGCGCTGTCTGCCATCCCGAGCCACCGGCGCACGCTTGCCGGCTCGGCGCGCCTAACAATGAACGACGCCCGGCGCAGCGAGCGTCGGGCGTCGATTGGGCAGCGGTGGCGGCCCCGGAAGGGCCACTTCAGGCCAGGAGCTAGATGCCTTCCTGGTCGAGCTCGAGGGCCTCGGCGTCGTCCTCCTCGGTCACCTTCAGCCAGACGAACAGCCCGGCGAGGACGACCAGCGGAATGACGATCAGGGCTCCCAACGTGACTCCGAGGGCGATGGCGATGGTCTTCATGCCTTCACGATCCTTTCTCTTGTCGTTGTGCCCGTTGATCGATAGCGCGTCCCGGCGCGGTGGACTAGGTGTCGGCCTTGGCGGCCTTGCCTTGTCCGTGCTCCCGATCGCGAAGGGTTGGGCCCTGGGCGATCATCGCGTCGATGTCCTCACGGGTGAACTCAGCGAGGACGTGTCGGCTGCCCGTGGGACCCGCCATCAGGAGCCGGACGACGAATGCGCCGTCCTGCTCGAAGAAGAACGTATCCCGCGGCTTCTGCTCGTCCATGTATCGGCCGAGCACCCGGAAAGCCCGTTCATAGTAGCCCGCCTTGGACCAATCGTCGGCGACGGCCTGGTTGCGCCGGGCGACAGCCTCGTCCATGAACCGGGCGATGTCGTCGTCGAGGAAGGTCAGCGTCTCCTTCGTCTGGGTGCCCATGGACTCGGAGTAGGCGCCCTGATCGACCCCGGTCGACACGAGCCCCTGGACGATGAACCCGTCCGGTGCCTCGGCCAGGAGGACCTCCTTCATCGCCCGCTGATCGAGGAATGCTCCGATCGAGCGGAACACTTCCTCGAAGTCCTGGCGCGGCGAGCCCTCGTAGATCCGCAAGAAGCCGGTCCTCCCTGTGACGCCTCGACGCCACGCCTCGGTCGAGCGCGACGACGTCGCTCAGGAACCCGTCGTCTGGTCGATGAGCCCGCGGTCCTTGGCTCGTCGGTCGCTCCAGCGGAACGTGACGGCCGCCCCGAGTGTAACGACGGCCCCGGTCACGAGCAAGGCGACCACGATCGTGGCGAGGTCGGGGACGAGCTGCCCGGTCAGGTCGGTGTAGAGCGACCCGGGCCCACCGATCGCGCTCTGCCCGGCCGGGAACAGCGCGCGCCGGACGCCCTCGAGCCACCAGGTCAGCGGGTTGGCCAGGCCGATCGCCTGGATGGCCAGCGGCAGGACGGACAGCGGGAACACGGCCCCGGACACGAGGAACAGGGCCCCGGCCACGGCCTCCGGGTACGACCAGGCCTCTTGGCGGGTCTGGAGGCAGATCGCGGCCAGGATCACTCCGATCGCGACGATCGCGGTCAGCCCGAGCGCCATCACCACGATCAGCAGGGGCCAGTCGACGACGAGCGGGTCGAACGGGACGCCGAGCACGACGACGCCGATGGCCAGCGTGATCGCCGCACCCATCGCACCGACCGCGATCCGGGCCGTCCCCCGGCCGAGCAGGACGACGACGAAGTCGCTCGGGCTGACGTAGACGTACTTCAGCATCCGGTAGCGCTCGCGGTCGTCGAGGACCGACCAGGCCAGACCGGCGATACCCGAGATCACGAACGACCAGAGCGCGCTGCCGACGACAACGAACCCGCGGTACTCGCGGCTCGCCGATCCGGCGATGACCTCGAGCATTGCCACCAGGATGAGCGCGGCGCTGACCGGCTTGGCCACCGAGTAGATGAAGAACAGGACCGGGTCCGTCCAGTTCGCCTCCATCTTCCAGCCGAGCGCCGCAGCAGTGCGGAAGCTCCGGATCGAGTCGGCCGAGCCCTGGCCGCGAGTCCGCCGCGGGTCGAACAGGGCCTGGGTGGCCGGCTCGAGCTGGGTTGCCGGGGCCGTCATCGCCAGCGCACCGTCAGGCGGCCTTCGCGTCGTGCGCGCTGCTCGAGCGAGCGCAGGGTGAACCGGGCGAGACCGATGAACGCGATCGTCATGACGACGAGCAGACCGGCCTCCGCCTCGGGCGACAGGAACGGCGGCGGCTGCGGGGTGGTCCCGGCGAAGGCCAGCTGGCGCATCGCGTCGAGCCCGGTCGCGAGCGGGATCGTCGCCAGCGCGAGGGCGCCGAGCCGGCCGAGCGCGGCGATCGGGAAGTTCAGCCCCGACACGAAGTAGACCGGCTCGGTCAGGAGCTGGGTCGCATGCCATGCCTCGCGGCCCCACATCAGGAACAGGCTGGCCAGGACCATGCCGAGCCCGTAGAGCGCGGCGAGCGTCAGGAAGAACACCAGCAGCAGGAGGCCCCACTGGTCGACCGAGAACTGGACGCCGTAGATCAGCGACGCGACGACGAGGACGACGATCGCCCGGGTCCCGCTCATGAACAGACCACCAATGGCCATCCCGAACAGGACGGCCATGACGTTCATCGGCGCTGCGAAGTAGAGCTCGAGGTTGCCCTGGTCCTTCTCCCAGTAGAGCTGGGCGGCCATCATCCAGACGACGTTGAGCCAGAACGCCGTCATCGCGCCGCCGAGGACGACGAACCCGATGTACTCGGGCGGCGCCTTCAGGGCTCGATAGACGAACACGAACGACGATGTCGTGAGGAACGGCAGGAGGATTTCGAAGAACAGCCACGAAGGCTCGCGAGCCATCCCCCGCACGCGCGGGAACGCCCGGCCGACGACGCTGTGGAGGTCGTTCGACAGGATCCGGCGGCGGCTCCAGTCGGCCGCCTCGCGCGGCCCGGCGGACGGCCGCCCGACGAAGGCGCCGGCGCTCACGCGACCTCCTCCGGCTCGGGCTCTCCCGCTTCATGGGCTGTGTCTGGCCCGGGCACGGGCGGCTCGGAACGTCGGCCGCGGCCGTCCCCGTCACCGTCGTGGAAACCGCGCCCGACGAGCTCGACGAAGACTTCCTCTAGCGTCGGCTCGGACTTGCGCAGGGCGAGGATCCGCGAGCCGAGCCCGCCGAGCGCCCCGACGACGCTGCCCAGCGCCCCGTCGTCGACGAGGACGAGATTGACCTCGACGGTCCGGCGCGGATCGGCATCGTCGCCGCCTCCGACGCCGGCGGTCACCGCCGTCGCGCTCACGACGCCGGGCACCCGGGCCAGGCTGGCGGGGCCGCCGTCAAGGCGGTCGAGCTCGATCCGGAAGATCAATTCGCGCTGGACCCGTTGCTTGAGCTCGGCCGGCGTGCCGATCGCGAGGACACGGCCGCGGTCGACGATTGCGATCCGCTCGCACAGCTCGTCGGCCTCGACCAGGTAGTGGGTCGTCAACAGGACGGTCCGACCCGGAACGGCCGCCTGCCAGCCGGTGATGAGCTCGCGCACGGCCCGGGCGGCGGACACGTCGAGACCGAGGGTCGGTTCGTCGAGGAACAGAATCCACGGGTCGTTGAGCAGGCCCCGGGCGAAGTTCATCTTCTGGCGCTGGCCGGTCGACAGGGCGCTCACCCGCTGGAGGCGCTGCTCGTCTAGGCCGACCGCCTCGATCAGCTCGTCGACCCTGGCCCAGCCCTCGCGGGCCTGGAGCCCGTAGAACTGGCTGAACATCCAGAGCTGCTCGCGGACGGTGAGGATTCCGTAGCCGGACTGCTCGCCGCCGGCGACCATGTTCATGATCCGCCGGATCTTCTTCGTGTCACGCTCGATGTCGAAGCCGAACACGCGGGCTGTCCCCGCGCTCGGCAGGAGGAGCGTCGTCAGGATCTTGATGAGGGTCGTCTTCCCGGCACCATTCGGACCGAGCAGCCCGAACAGCTCGCCGGGCTGGACCTCGAGGTCGACTCCGGCGAGGGCGGTGACGGGCTCTGGCTTGGCGGCGTAGACACGGCGAATGCCACGCGCGTCGATGGCCGGCGCCGCGATCTGGGCGGACATGGACTCCCCCACGGGGCCTGCGGTGCGGGTTCCGGAGTCTACCACCACGACCGACCCCCGGGGAAGCCTTCGGTCGTACGGATGGCAGATGGTCGTCGAACACGGGATCGGGCCACGGATGGGCGGCGACGGTGCTGCCTGCGGCGAGCTGCGACCCGGGTCAGCGGCAATGCGGCGCCAGATCAACGGTCGCACACCACGACGCTCGCGATGCTGTCTTCCCCGTCAACGGTCGCACACCACGACGCTCGCGATGCCGTCTTCCCACGCGATTCGGTCACGCTCCTGACAGCCGCTCACCAGGCGGTCGTACGTCACCGCCGGGACCGAAATCCGGGCCCATTCGACCGAGCTCTGTCCCGCGCTGAGCGTGCCCGGGACGAATTCGGATCACGTCGACCGGCCTGCGACCTCCGGGTGCTGACGAACGACCGTGTGGCGTGCATCTGTCAAGGGGGTGGGCCGCGGCACCAGAAACTGGGTTCGCGGCACGGGAACTGGATTCGCGGGCCGGAACCTGGGGCCGCGGCACCAGAAACTGGGTTCGCGGCACGGGAACTGGGTTCGCGGGCCGGAACCTGGGGTCGCGGCACGGGAACTGGGTTCGCGGCACGGGAACTGGGTTCGCGGGCCGGAACCTGGGGTCGCGGCACCGGGTCAGCCGGTGGGCGACGGGCTCGCCTCGAGCGCCACGGCCAGCCGGCCGGCCACGCGAGCGTCGTTCTCGATGAGCGCGGTGTTCGCACGGAGGCTCGCGCCGTCGGTCAGCTCGGCGATCCGGGCCAGGAGCCACGGGGTGAGGGCCGGCCCGTGGATGCCGGCGGACCCGGCGTCGGCCGTGGCTCGCTCGACTGCCGCCCGCGCGACCTCGAGCGGAAGGGCCGCCTCGGCCGGGACGGGAACGCAGACGAGGATGCCCGACCCGAGCCCGAGGCCGAGGTGGGCGCCGATGAGCCGGCCGGCCTCGGCCTCGTCGGCGACCGAGAACGGCGCCGGGACCCCGCTGCGGCGCGAATAGAAGCCGGGCAGCTCGGACTGGCCAATGGCCGCCACGGGAACGCCACGTGTCTCGAGGTACTCGAGGGTCAGCGGCAGGTCGAGGATCGCCTTCGGACCGGCACAGACAACCGCCACCGCAGTCCGGGCGAGCTCCTCGAGGTCCGACGAGATGTCGAGCGACGGTGCGTCCGGTCCGCCGCCCAGGGCTCCGCGATGGACCCCGCCGATCCCGCCCGTGGCGAAGACCCGGATCCCCGCGGCATGGGCGGCGATCATGGTCGCCGAGACCGTCGTCGCCGCCCATCCGTCTCGCTCGAGGGCGGCCGCCAGGCTGGGGCGAGCCGCCTTGAGGACCGAGCCGGCGGGCGCCGTTCCCAACGCCTCCAGGTCGGTGTCGGCCAGGCCGACGAGCAGTCGCCCGGCGTAGATCGCGACGGTCGCCGGGACGGCTCCGGATTCCCGGACGGCCGCCTCGGAGGCCCGGGCGACCGCGACATTGTCGGGATAGGGCAGGCCATGGCTGATCAGCGTCGATTCGAGCGCGACGACCGGTCGCCCGGCGGCGATCGCGGCGGCCACCTCGGGCGCGAGCGTCAGTCGGTCGGCGATCGACATGCGCGGAGCGTAGTCGCTCAGCCCAGCTGGAGCTCTCGTCGCGGCGCGGACACCTGGCGGGCGGCGATTCGGTTGCCGACCACCGCGGAGCGGCGGAGCGCCACGAGCTGCGGCCGGCCCGCCGTCCGCGACGCCAGCCACTCGGCGATGAACCCGGCGTCGAACGCGTCGCCGGCTCCCGTCGTGTCGGCGGTCGTCACCGGACGCGTCGCGACGTCGAACTTGATCGCAGCTCCTGTCGGATCTGTCCGACCGGCTTCCTCCCTGACGAGGACAGTGACCCCCGCCGAGCCGCGCTTCACGACGACGATCGAGGCGAGATCCACCGCCCGGGCGTCCGTTCGGCCACCCGCGCCGAGCAGGCCGTGTAGCTCGAGCGCGGTCGCGAACAGGAGATCGGGTCTGGCTCGCCGGACCAGCTCGAGAGCCGCCTCCCGACCGTCGGCGAGGAGCGGACCGACCGATGCGAGATCGAGGCTCACGAGCGCACCCACGGAATGGGCGAGCCGGATCGCCTCGAGACCGGCCAGCCCGAGCGGGCGGCCGAGCAGCGAGTACGCCGGCAGGTGGACGACCGCCACCTCGCGGAACCAGCCCTCGCGCAGATCGGCCGGGGCGAGCGCATCGGCGGCGGCCCGATCGGCCACGAACGAGCGTTCGCCGGTCGGATCCACGAAGACGCCGATTCGAGCGGTCCGCTGGCGGCTCGTCCGCACGACCCGGGTTGTCACCCCGTCGGAGTGCAGGGCCTCGACGAGGGCACGACCGGCAGCATCCCGACCGACCGCACCGATGAGCTGGGTCTGGACGCCGAGCCGGGCGAGCCAGCGCGCGGTGTTCGCTGCCGAGCCGCCCTGGTGGAGCGAGACCCGGCCCGGCACGTCGGTCCCGGCCTCGAGCGGAACAGCGGGCGCGAGGACGACGTCGAGGGCCAGGTCCCCGACGACGATCGCCCGCGGCCCGGCCGGCCGCCGATGCGGACGCGACGGGTGGGGTGGATGGACGCGCGGGATCCGGCGGAGGCTCGGCACGAGTGGAGGATAGCGAGCGGAGCCTCTTGACAGGGTCGACGAGCTCTGGCACGTCGTCCGGTCGAGCGACGAGGACCACGTCCTGCAGCTCGACCTCGACTAGCCGGCCGCCCGCGCGTGGGACCTACAATGGCGCAGCCATCAGTCCTGGCTGGGCCGATCCCCGCATCGCGCGGGTGCCTGCCAGCGGAGCCACGAGACCAAATGACGATCGCCACCGACCGGCTCGACCAGCTCGCCATCGACACCATCCGGACGTTGTCGATCGACGCCGTCCAGCAGGCGAACTCGGGCCACCCGGGCGCCCCAATGGGTGCGGCTCCGATGGCCTACGTCCTGTGGACGCGGTTTCTCCGCCATGCTCCGACCCGGCCCGATTGGCCGGATCGCGACCGCTTCGTGTTGAGCGCCGGGCACGCGTCGATGCTTCTCTACTCGCTCCTCCACCTCACCGGCTATGACCTGCCGCTCGAGGAGCTCCAGCGGTTCCGCCAATGGGGCTCGCAAACGCCCGGCCATCCCGAGTACGGCCTGACGCCCGGCGTCGAGGCGACCACTGGACCGCTTGGCCAAGGGGTGGCCAACGCGGTCGGGATGGCGATCGCCGAGCGCCGCCTGGCCGCCGAGTTCAACCGGCCGGGCCACCTCGTGATCGACCACCGGACGTTCGTCATCTGCTCGGACGGCGACCTCCAGGAAGGGATCGCATCCGAGGTCTCGTCGCTCGCCGGCCATCTCCGGCTCGGCGAAGCTCACGATGCTCTACGACGACAACCACGTCCAGCTCGACGGACCGACGGCGATGGCCTTCAGCGAGGACGTCCCGGCCCGCTTCGAGGCGTACGGCTGGCACACGAGCCGGGTGGCCGACGGGAACGACCTCGAGGCGATCGGGCGGGCGATCGAGGAGGCGATCGAGGACGACCGACCGAGCCTGATCGCCGTTCGGACCCACATCGGCTACGGCTCGCCGAACAAGCAGGACAGCCAGAAGGCCCACGGGTCGCCGCTCGGACCGGACGAGGTCCGGCTGACGAAGGAGGCCTACGGCTGGGATCCGGATCGGACGTTCTACGTCCCGGACGAGGCCGCCGCGCTGTTCTCGCGAGCGATTCCGCGGGGCGAGCAGCTGGCCAGCGACTGGGAGACACGGCTCGCCGACTATCGCGCCGCGTTCCCGGCCGAGGCAGCCGAGCTCAGTCGCCGGCTCGACGGCGATCTGCGGCCGGGCGCGACCGACGGCCTCGCGACATACGCCGTTGGAGAGGACCTCGCGACCCGCCAGGCAAGCCAGGCCGCGATCCAGGCGCTGGCCGAATCGGTCCCGGAGCTGTTCGGCGGCGCGGCCGACCTGTCCGAGTCGAACCTGACCGACGTGAAGGGCGCGGCCGACTTCTCGGCCGACGAGGCCGGCCGCAACCTCCGGTTCGGGGTGCGCGAGCACGGAATGGGCGGGATCGCCAACGGGCTCGCCTACCACGGCGGGTTCATCCCGTATTGCGCGACGTTCCTGACGTTCAGCGACTACATGCGCGGCTCGGTGCGACTCGCGGCGCTGTCCGGCCTCCACGTGATCTACGTCTGGACACACGACTCGGTCGGGCTCGGCGAGGACGGCCCAACCCACCAGCCGGTCGAGCACTACGCGGCGCTCCGGGCGATCCCCAACCTCTGGTTCATCCGGCCCGGCGATGCGAACGAGACGTCGGCGGCCTGGGCGCTGGCGGTCGCCCGCCGCGACGGGCCGGTCGCGCTGTCGCTGACCCGCCAGAAGCTGACGACGCTCCCGGAGACGGCCGAGCGGGCTCGGGCCGGAGTCGCCCGGGGCGGCTACGTCGTGCGCGAGTCGAGCGGTGGTCCGGAGGCGATCGACCTCATCCTGATCGCGACCGGCTCCGAGCTGCCGCTAGCCGCAGCGGCAGCCGACCTGCTGACGGCCGAGGGCGTCCGGACCCGGGTCGTGTCCCTCCCCTGCTGGGAGCTATTCGAGGCCCAGCCGGTCAGCTATCGCCACGAGGTCCTGCCGATCGCCGCTCGCAAGCGGCTGAGCATCGAGGCCGGGGTCCCGCTCGGCTGGGAACGCTACGTCGGCGACGAGGGTGCGATCGTCGGGATCGACCATTTCGGCGCGAGCGCCCCGGCGGCCACGATCTTCGAGCGTTTCGGGTTCACGCCCACGCGAATCGCCGACATCGGCCGACGGGTGGTCCGGGACGGTCTCCGGGGCCGGGTCCCGACCGTCGACCACGGCCACCAGCCGACGGGCCTCGGCCTCGCTGGCCCGACGCTCGGCCACGGCGGCGACGCCGAGCCGGCGCGCTGACGGCGACCGAGGGACGAGCCCGATGCGCATCGCACTCGCGGCGGACCACGCCGGTGCCGCGCTCAAGGACGAGCTCCTGCAGCTGCTGGCCTCGGCCGACCTCGGCCACGAGCTCATCGACCTGGGCGGCGACGGCTCGAACCCCGAGGACGACTACCCGGACTACGCCGAGCGCCTCGGCCGGTCGATCCAGGACGGCACCGCGGATCGCGGCATCCTTGTCTGCGGCTCGGGCGTCGGTGCCTCGGTGGCGGCCAACAAGATGCGCGGGATCCGAGCCGCCGTCTGCCACGACACGTACTCTGCCCACCAGGGCGTCGAGCACGATGACATGAACGTCCTGACCCTCGGTTCGCGGGTCATCGGGATCGAGCTCGCGGTCGAGTGCTCTCGAGCCTTCCTCGGGGCGCACTTCTCCAACGAGCCGCGCCACCGTCGCCGGCTCGACAAGGTCCTGGCCATCGAGAAGGCGGCGAGCCAGGCGCCGGCGACGCAGGAGGTACCAACGTGACCGAGACCGCCGCCGGCGATCCGTCGAGCCAGCTGCCCGTGCCCGACGAGCTCGTCGCCCGAGCCCGCGACGAGCGCTGGGCCGAGCGGCTGTTCGAGCGCGACACGAGCCTCTGGTCGACCGATCCGGAGGTCCAGGCGGCGATCGCCGAGCGGCTCGGCTGGCTCGACGCCCCGGCCCACTTCCAGGGCGAGATCGGCGCCCTCGAGGGGTTCGGCGAGGCGCTCCGGGACGCCGGCTTCAGCGGCGCGATCGTCGGCGGGATGGGCGGCAGCAGCCTCGCCCCCGAGGTCCTGGCCAGAACGTTCGGCGACGGCGGCGACTGGCTCGAGATGCGCATCCTCGACTCGACCGACCCGGCGGCAGTCGCCGCGACCGTCGACGACCGCTACCCGCTCGAGACCCTGTTCATCGTCGCGACGAAGTCCGGGACGACCGCCGAGCCGCTCGCCTTCCAGGCCGACGCCTGGGAACGGACCGAGGCGGCGATCAAGGACCGCCACCTCCACCAGATGTCGCCGGGCGACTTCATGATCGCGATCACCGATCCTGACAAGAGCCTCGAGGCGATCCCCCACCACAACGAGCTCCGCGAGGTGTTCCTCAACCCGGCGGACATCGGCGGCCGGTACGCGGCGTTGAGCTATGTCGGGCTCGTCCCGGCCAGCCTGATCGGCCTCGACCTCGATCCGTTCCTCGCCAGCGCCCGGGCGATGCTCGACCGCTGCCACGCCCGCCACCCGCTGGCCAACCCCGGGGTGAGCCTCGGGCTGGCCCTGGGGGCGAACGCCGTGGCCGGTCGCGACAAGCTCACGTTCGTCGTCGACCCCGAGATCGTCGCGTTTGGCTCGTGGGCCGAGCAGCTCATCGCCGAGAGCACCGGCAAGCAGGGCGTCGGCATCGTGCCGATCGACCGCGAGCCGCTCGGAGCGGCCGGTGCCTACGGCCAGGACCGGATCTTCGTCCGGCTGTCGGTCGCCAATTCCGCCGGACCGCCGGCCGCAGCCGACGGCACGACCGCGGATGACCTCCTGGCCACGCTCGAAGCCGCGGGTCACCCGGTGATCCGGATCGCGATCGACGATCCGATCGATCTCGCCGGTGAGTTCGTCCGCTGGGAGGTCGCCACGGCGATGGCCGGGATCGTCCTCGGGATCGACCCGTTCGACCAGCCGAACGTCGAAGAGGCCAAGGAAGGCACCCGCGCGGCGCTCAGCTCGATCGAGCGCGGCGAGGAGGCTTCCGGGCCGGGCGCAGCGACGGTCGCCGCCGACGCCCCGGACCTGGCCGAGGCCCTACGGGGCCACCTCGCGAAGCTTGCGCCGAACGGGTACGCCGCCCTCCAGGCGTTCATCGCCCCGACCGAGGCCCGGGATGCGGCCTTCGCCCGGATCCGGATGCTCATCCGCGACCGGACCCGGCGTGCAACGACCGCCGGCTACGGGCCGCGCTTCCTCCACTCGACGGGCCAGCTCCACAAGGGCGGCCGGCCGATCGGCTGGTTCCTCCAGCTGACCGCCGACCATCCCGCAGACCGACCCATCCCAGGCAAGTCGTACACCTTCGGACAGCTGATTGACGCCCAGGCGCTCGGCGACCTCGGCGCGCTCCAGGCGCACGACCTGCCGATCCTGCGCGTCCATCTCGGCCCGGACCCGGACGCCGGCCTGGTTGCGCTCGAACGGGCTCTCGAAGCCGCCCTCCAGGAGGCCTAGTCGTCATGCGCATCGGGTTCATCGGTCTCGGCCGGATGGGGGCGAACATGGTCCGCCGGCTGCTCCGCGACGGCCACGAGGTCGTCGCCTTCAATCGGACGGCCGAGAAGACCCGCGAGATCGCCGGCGAGGGCGCCACGGCCGCCTTCAGCCTGGAGGAGCTCGTCGCCAAGCTCGACAAGCCACGAGCCATCTGGGTCATGGTTCCCGCCGGCGATGCGACCGAGGCCCAGATCGACGAGCTGATGGGCCTCCTCGAGCCGGGCGACACGATTATCGACGGCGGTAACACGAACTTCCACGACGACGTCCGGCGCCATGCCAAGCTCGCGGCCCAGGGACTTCACTACGTCGACGCGGGCACGTCCGGCGGCATCTGGGGGCTGGCCAACGGCTTCTGCCTGATGGTCGGCGGCGAGCCGGAGGCGGTCGGACCGCTCGAGCCGATCTTCCGCTCGCTCGCCCCGGCCGATGGCTACCTCCATGTCGGCGGGCCGGGCTCCGGCCACTACGTGAAGATGGTCCACAACGGGATCGAGTACGGCCTGATGCAGGCGTACGCCGAGGGCTTCGAGATCATGCACGCGAGCGACTACACCCTCGACCTCGCGGCGATCTCGAAGCTGTGGAACCACGGCTCGGTCGTACGCTCGTGGCTGCTCGAGCTGGCCGAGCGGGCGTTCACGGCCAACGGCCAGGAGCTCGATCACCTCCAGGGCTGGGTGGCCGACTCGGGCGAAGGCCGCTGGACCGTCCAGGAAGCGATCGACCACGACGTGCCGGCGCCGGTCATCACCCTCTCGCTGCTCACCCGGTTCCGCTCGCGCCAGGAGGATTCCTACGGCGCCAAGGTCCTCGCCGCGTTGCGCAACGAGTTCGGCGGTCACGCCGTCAAGACCGAGTAGCCGAGCCGTGACCACGACCGCCGACCCGAAAGGCGGGACGGCGGCGCCCGCCGCCCGCCCGGCGAAGGACGCTCCCCGGACCATGCGTGACGCCCGCCTTGCGCGCGTCGGGAAGCGGAAGTCGACCCCGGCGACCCTCGACAACCCGCTCCGCGAGGGGCTTCGCCTCGAGCGAGTCCCGGACCCTGCCGCCCTCGTCCTGTTCGGGGCCACCGGCGACCTCGCCCATCGCAAGGTCATCCCGGCGCTCTACCAGCTGTGGCGCACAAACCTCCTGCCGCACGAGTTCATGCTCGTCGCGGTCGGCCGGCGACCGTACGACGACGCCTCGTTCCGCGAGGAGATCGGGCGGACTCTCGAGTCGTACTCGCGGGTCCCGGTGGAGGCAGTCCACAAGGCTGAGTTCCTCGCCCGGATCGGCTACCACGAGGGCGACTTCGCCGATCCCGCGGCCTACGACCGGCTGGCCACCCGGCTCGACGAGATCGACCACGAGCACGGGACGCGTGGCAACCGGTTGTACTACCTGGCCACCCAGGCGTCGGCCTTCACCGAGGTCATCGCCCAGCTCGGCCGGGTGGGGCTCGACCACGAGCACCACGGCGGAGGCTGGCGCCGGATCGTGATCGAGAAGCCGTTCGGCCGCGACCTGGACTCGGCCGTCCGGCTGAACCGCGAGGTCCTCAAGGTCTTTCGCGAAACGCAGGTCTACCGGATCGATCACTACCTCGGCAAGGAGACGGTCCGCAACCTGCTGGTCTTCCGGTTCGGCAACAGCCTGTTCGAGCCGCTCTGGAACCGGCGCTACGTCGACCATGTCCAGATCACCGTCGCGGAGTCGATCGGGGTCGAAACGCGCGGCGCGTTCTACGAGGAAACCGGGGCCAGTCGTGACGTGCTCCAGAACCACCTGATGCAGCTGCTCACCCTCGTCGCGATGGAGCCCCCGGCGACGTTCGAGGCGGATGCCCTGCGCGACGAGAAGGTCAAGGTCCTCCGCGCCGTCGCTCCGCTCACGCCCGACGAGGTCAAGGTCGACGTCGTCCGCGGCCAGTACGGGCCCGGCTGGGTCGCCGCGCAACCCGTTCCGGGGTTCCGCCAGGAGCCGAAGGTGGATCCCGAGTCGGAGACCGAGACGTTCGTCGCAGCGCGCTTCGAGATCGACGACTGGCGCTGGGCCGGCGTCCCGTTCTACGTTCGGACCGGCAAGCGCCTGCCGAAGCGATCGAGCGAGGTCGCGATCCAGTTCCGGCCGGTTCCCCATCGCCTGTTCAAGGACAGCTCGGTCGACCCAGAGCCGAACCTGCTCGCGCTCCGGATCCAGCCCGACGAGGGCATCCTCCTCCGGTTCGGGGCGAAGGTCCCGGGTCTCGGGCTCGACGTCCGCGCGGTCAACATGGACTTCACCTACGGTTCGGCGTTCAACACCAATTCGCCCGACGCCTACGAGACGCTGATCCTCGACGCGCTGCTCGGCGACGCGTCGCTGTTCACCCGGGCCGACGAGGTCGAGGAGGCATGGGGCATCGTCACCCCGATCATCGAGGCCTGGCTCGACATGCCGCCACCGGACTTCCCGAACTACGAGGCCGGTTCGTGGGGACCGCCAAAGGCCGACGAGCTCATGACCCGCGACGGACGCCGATGGCGACGGATCTGAGCTTCGGGCCGTCCCGGGACCTCGTGCCCGGTCAGCCGATGCTGCGCTGGACGTCGCGCGCCTCGACGATCGACGGGATCGAACGCGAGTTGGCCAAGATCTGGGCGGTGCCGAATCTGACGACGACGGTCGGCGGCGAGGACGCCCGCCATGTCGCGGCCCGGACGAGCGTGATGAACCTCGTGGTCGTCGCGCGTCGGCCGGAGCTCGGCGAGCACTGCGCGGCGATCATCTCGGAGCTGACCGGACGCCATCCGTCGCGGACCCTCATCTGCTCGCCGACCGATCCGGACGGTCCGGGCTGGCTCGACGCCCGGATCACCGCCCACTGCATGCTGCCCGGCGAGGACTCGGCCGAGACCTGTGCCGAGACGATCTACGTGAGCGCCGGCGGCGACACCGGCCGGCACATCGCCGCGATCGTCGAGCCACTCCTCGTCCACGACCTGCCCGTCACGGTCTGGTGGCCGGGCGAGCCACCGTTCGGGACGGCCCAGGCGAACGACCTGCTCGAGGACGCCGACCGGCTCGTGATCGACGGATCGAGCTGGGGTGGCGACGGGTTCGGCTCGGTTCGCCAGCTCGCCCGCCTCACCGAGGGCACCCAGCTGGCAGTCTTCGACTTCGCCCTCGTCCGTCAATCGCGCTGGCGAGAGGCGATCGCCTCGACCTTCGACCTGCCCGACTTCCTGCCCTACCTCCGTTCGATCCGCCGGATCGCGGTGACCTACGGCACGCACGATGAGCTCGGCCGGCCGGGAACGACGAACATGGTCAAGCCGCTCTATCACGTCGCCTGGATCGGGTCGCGGCTCGGGATGACGGTCAGCCGTCCGCTCGCGCCGATCGCCGGGCCGGCGGGTGCCGGCGACCAGGGATCCGCCCGGCGGTCGAGGGCGGCCCACGCAGCGCAGACGACGCACGCTCCGGGCAAGCACGCCGGGGTAAAGCCGGTCGCCGGGCGTGGCTACGCGGCCACGCTTCGCCACGGCTCGGCCGACGTCGCCGTCGTCATGCGCCCGGTCCTGTCGGGCATGCCGTCGGGAACCACGCTGCGGGTCGAGCTCCTAGCCGAGCGGCGCGGCTCCGAGCTCCGGGTCGACGTCACGGCCGAGGCCGAGACCGTTGCCGTCCACGCCTGGCAGGACGGCGTGGAGCTGCTCGACCGGCGGTTCAACGCCCCCCGCCGGACGGAGATCGACCTGCTGGCCGAGGCGATCGAGGCTCCGCACCGCGACATCGTCTCGGAGGGGGCGATTCGGATGGCGGCCGGGATCGTCGCGCTGCGCGAGACCGGGACCACGGGTTGACCGAGCCGTCGGGCCCGCGCGGCGGCCGGCCGGTCGTGCCGCCGCCGGACGCGACGCCGGGGAGCGCACAGCCGCTCGATGATTGCGACGGCCGGCGATCCGACCGTGGTCGTCCTGCCGGACCTCGACGCCCTGGCCGATGCCGCCGCGGTCGCGCTGATCGAGCGGATCGTCGACGCCGTCGGCCGGCGCGGCCGGGCCGACGTCGCGCTGACCGGCGGCTCGACACCGGGGGCCCTGTATGAGCGACTGGTCGAAGCCCGCCACCGCGACCGGCTCGACTGGCCGCGGGTCCACCTGTGGTGGGGCGACGACCGATACGTCCCGCGGGCCGATCCACGCTCGAACGTGGTCCTCGCCGACGAGACCCTCCTGGTGCCGGGTGGGATCCCGATCCCGGCCGAGAACATCCATCCGTTCCCGACCGACGCCGCCATTCGCGATGGCCTCGGCCCGAGCTGGTGCGCCACGGCCTATGCGACGGAGGTCGCGGGCGCGCTGCCGAGAACGGACGGCTGGCCGGTGTTCGACGTCGTGCTGGTCGGGATCGGCCCCGACGGGCACCTCCTGTCGGTCTTCCCGGGCAGCCCGGCCCTGACGAGCGACCGACTCGGGCTGGCGATCCCTGCCCCGAGCCATCTCGAGCCACATGTCGAGCGGGTGACTCTCAACCCGGCGATCGTGGTCAAGGCCGGGTGGGTCCTCGTGCTGGCCACCGGCGCCCGCAAGGCCGGCGTCATCGCTGCGCTGCTCGAGGGTCCGCGCGATCCGGTCGCGCTCCCGGCGGTCCTCGCCCGTCGGTCGAGCGCGACATGGCTCCTCGACGAGGACGCCGGGTCGAGGATCGGGCGGACGGTTCGCCGGCCCGACCCGGCCGCCGATCGGGTCCGGCTTCGCCCGGCGATCGGTCCGGACTCCGGGGAGGTGGCCGAGGTCTGGCTGGCCGCCTTCGATGCGTCGTTCGACTTCCCCCACGCGCACAGCGACGAGGACGTCCGGCAGTGGATCCGCGACGAGCTTCTGCCGGGCGACGAGACGTGGGTCGCGATCGATCCCGACGGGTTGATCGCGGGCTTCATGGCGCTCACCCCCGACATGCTCGATCACCTCTACCTGCGCCCCGACTGGACCGGGCGCGGGATCGGCAGCCGGTTCGTTGCGCTGGCGAAGGCGCTTCGCCCGGCCGGGCTCGAGCTGTATACCTTCCAGGTCAATGCGGGGGCGCGTCGCTTCTACGAGGGTCATGGGTTCGAGGCCGTCGACTTCGATGACGGCGGTCGGAACGAGGAGGGTCAGCCGGACGTGCGCTACCGCTGGCTGCCGGCCGACTCCTTGGCTCGATGACGACCCGCGGGACGACGATCTCCCCGGACGGGACCCCGATCGCCTGGTTCCGCTCGGGCAGCGGCCCGCCGATCGTCCTCGTCCATGGGGCCACCGCCGATCACACCGCCTGGCGGACGGCTGGTCCGCTGCTCGAACCGAGCCACACCCTCTACGCGATCGACCGGCGCGGCCGGGGGGCGAGCGGAGACACGCTGCCGTACGCGATCGCCCGCGAGTACGAGGACGTTGCCGCGCTGGTCGACGCGGTCGCCTGGGACGAAGGACAGCCGGTGGACGTCGTCGGCCACTCGTACGGCGGGCGGGTCGGCCTCGGTGCCGCGCTCCTGACCCCCAACCTCCGGCGGCTCGTCGTCTACGAGGGCGCGCCCGCCCCGGACGGCCGGTCGTTCCAGGGGCCCGAGGCGATGAGCCGGCTCGAGGCGCTCGCCGCGGCCGACGATCGCGAGGCCCTCCTCGAGTACTTCCTCGGCAGCGTCGTCGGCATGAGCAGCGACGACCTCGCGGCCTATCGGACCGCCTCGAGCTGGCCGGCCAGGGTGACGGCCGCGCCGACGGTCGTCCGCGAGATGTGGGCGGAAGCCGCCGAGGACGCCGGGCCCGAGCGCTACGCGGCGATCCGGATCCCGGTCCTCCAGCTGGTCGGCGGCGCCAGCACCCCGGTCTTCACCGACGGCGCCTGGGCGCTCGATCATCGGCTCCGTGACGGACGAGTCGTGGTCATCCCTGGCGCCCGGCACGCTGCCCACCACACCCACGCCGAGCGGTTCGTTGCGGAGGTCCGCGCGTTCCTCGAGGGCGGACTACCATTTACCCATGACTGACCAGTCGACGGCCGCCGCCCCGGCCGCCGCATCCGCCGCTGTCCCGAGTCCCGCGCCATTGGACGACCGGCCGTACTCACCGGGCCTCGAGGGCGTCGTCGGCGCCGAGAGCGCGATCGGCCTCGTCGACGGCAAGAACGGCCGCCTGCTCTACCGCGGCTATCCGATCGGCCAGCTCGTGAGTCGCGGCACGTACGCCGAGGTCGCCGACCTGCTGTGGACCGGCGAGTGGCACCCCGGGGTCGAGTTCCATGCGGCGCCGGTCCCGGAGCCGGTCCTCGTGGCCCTCCGCGAGCTGCCCCACGACGCCCACCCGATGGACGCCCTGCGCACTGCGGTCTCGGTCTGGGGGGCAACCCAGAAGATCGCCTGGCCACCGACGCCCGAGCAGGCCCGGGCGGTCACGGCCTTCTCGCCGTCGGCGCTCGCCGCGTTCGATCGGATGAGGCGCGGGCTCGCGCCGGTCGAGCCGGACCCGACCCTCGACCTGGCCGGTGGCTTCCTCCAGCAGCTCACCGGGCAGACCCCGGACCGCGCCACGGCCCGCGCGCTCGACGCCTACTTCATCGTCGGAGCCGAGCACGGCCTCAACGCGTCGACGTTCACGGCCCGGGTGATCACCGCCACCCGATCCGATCTCGCGTCGGCGGTGACCGGCGCGATCGGGGCGCTCAAGGGACCCCTCCACGGCGGCGCCCCGGCCGAGGTCGTGAACCAGCTTCACGAGATCGGCTCGCCCGAGCGGGCCGAAGCGTGGGCGCGCGAGACGATCGCCTCGGGCGGCCGGATCATGGGGTTCGGCCATCGGGTCTACCGCGCCTACGATCCACGGGCCGCCGCCCTGCGCCAGGTCGCCGAGTCGATGGACCACCGGCCGGACTGGCTCGACCTGGCCATCCAGGTCGAGGACGTCGTGCTGCGCGTGCTCGAGGAGCTCAAGCCCGGTCGGATCCTCAAGACGAACGTCGAGTACTACGCCGCGGCCGTCCTCCAGGGCGTCGGCCTGACGCCGGACCTGTTCCCGGCCACCTTCGCGCTCGCTCGCCACGCGGGCTGGACCGCCCACGCGATCGAGCAGGTCGCGGCGAACAAGCTGATCCGGCCGGACATGCGCTACACCGGGCCCGCCGAGCGCGACCTGCCCGCCTGACGGCTACAGCCAGCCTCGCCTCCGGAACACGAACACGAGCGCGACGAGCAGCGCGGCCATCGCGACCAGGATCACCCAGAAGGCCGCGATGTCACCCTCGCCGGGGACCTTGACGTTCATCCCGAAGATGCTCGCGACGAGGGTCAGCGGCAGGAGCACGACGCTCGCCGCGGTCAGGATCCGGAACGAGTCGTTGAGCCGATGCGAGAGGACCGACTCGTTCGTCGACTCGAGCCCCTCGACGACCTCCTTGTAGTTCTCGAGGATGTCCCAGATCCGCTCGGCGGCGTCGCTGATGTCGTCGAAGTAGATCTCGAGCTCCTCGGCCAGGTAGCGCTGCTTGGCCTTCTCGAGATCGGCCAGCACGGTCTGCTGCGGCCGGACGATCTTGCGGAAGTTGATGATCTCCTGCTTGACGTCAGAGATGTCCCGGACGATCTGGTCCGAGCGACCCTCGAAGATGTCGTCCTCGATCCGCTCGAGGTTGAGACCGATCTTGCGCAGCATGGGAAACGAGGCGTCCACGCTGCCGTCGACGAGCTTGTAGAGCAGGTAGCCCGAGCCCTTCGAGAACGTCTCGTCGCGCAGGTCCTCGCGGGTCTCGTAGCGTTCGAAGATCGCCCGCAGCGGGGCGTACGGCTCGTTCGGCAGGGTGATCAGGAAATCCGGCCCGACGAACAGGTCGACCTCGGCCGCCGACAGCCGTCGGGTCGCCTTGTCGAAGCTCGGGAACTGGAGGACGATGAACAGGTACTCGTCATATGAGTCGAGCTTCGGGCGCTGGTTGCGCGAGAAGACATCCTCGAAGTCGAGCGGATGGAAGCCGTACTCGGCCTCGAGCCAGACCTGATCGGTCAGGTTGGGCCGCTCGACGTTGACCCAGCGCAGCCCGGACGACTCGATGACCTCGATCCGCGCCGCGCCGGGCAGCGTCTCGAGCGGGATCCGTTCGGCCCGCGTGCGGCGGCGGAGAGTCGGGCGGGGGAGGTTGGGCACAGGTGTCCTCGGCTCGGTGACTGCCATTCTACGGTCACGCCCTGAGGTCCTCGCCGTCAGCCGAGGTCTTCGCTCTCAGCCGAGAGCGACAGTCGGTGTCGATCTGGGTCGGCTCCGGACCACGACCGCCGCGCCGACGACGTAGATCGCAGCCCCGACCCAGAACGGCGCCCAGAGGCCGGCGCCGACGACGATCGCGCCGAGGGCCGGGCCGACGATCCCGGCGAAGTAAAGCGGCAGGTAGACGAGGTTGAGCGTCGCCGACCGCCGCTCGGCCGGGACCTCGATCGCGAGCAGCCCGAACACCATCGCGGTGATCGCCGCGCTGCAGGCGGCGAGCGCGACTGCACTCAGGGCAAGGACCGGAATCGTGCCCACGATCGGCATCAGCAGCGAGGCGCTGCCGCCGCCGACGAGCGCGGCGACGAGGACCGGCCGGAACCCGACTCGATCACCGATCCAGCCGCCGATCGGTGAGACGAGCGCCCCGACGAGGGCGGCGGTGCCGGCCACGAGGGCGATGGCGCTCGCCAGCCCGGCGGCCTCGACGCTGATCTGCTCGACGAGGATCGGGATGTACGGACGGGTCATCTGGGCCGCGAGGAAGGAGATCCCGAAGATCGCGAAGATCCGGCGGACCGCCGGATCGGCCAGGACCCCGCGAACCGCGCCGAAGGCCAGGTCGACGGTCCGCCCACGAGGCACGATCTCCGGCCGGATCTCGCGCGAGCCGAGGGTGACCAGCAGGGCCGTCCCGACCGACAGCCCGGCCGACACCCAGAAGATGGCCGCCAGCGGCAGCCCGAGACCGTCGACGATGAAGCCGCCGAGGATCGGTCCAACGGCGAACCCGATCGGGCCGCTCACCCCGAAGATCGCGATCAGGGTGCCCAGCCGGCGGATCGGGACGACGTCGCGGATCGCCGCGAGCATCACCCCGGTGTTGCCGAGCTGGAACCCGACCAGGAGCATGCTCAGGGCGAGCTGCCAGGGCTCCCGGCTGAGCGCGACCCCGGCGAACACGATCGCCTCGACGAGGGCGCTCCGGGCGATGACCGCCTTGCGGCTGTACTTGTCGGCCCAGACGCCCCACAGCGGGACCAGCGGGGCGCCGACGATGAAGATGAGCGAGTTGAAGATGCCGACGAACCGCAGCCGATCTGGTTCGGCGACGCCCATCTGGCTGAGGTAGAGCGGGACGAAGGCGAAGATCTGGCTGACCCCGAGCCCCTCGACCATCGAGGTGATCCAGAAGATCGCGAAGATCGTTCGCCAGTCATCGGCCGCCGGTCGATCCGGGAGGTCGGTTGAGTCGAGATCCGTTGCGGTCGCCGCCATGCCGCGACAGGCTAGCCGACCGGTCAGCGTCGCGCCGGGTCCGGTCGGGAGGGACTCGCGGGGTCGGACGCCTCGCGGTCCGGGCGCGCATGATGCCCGGGATGTCCGTCATCGAGCTGCCGACCGGCAGCCTGGTCGTCCTGATCGGCGTCGCAGGAGCCGGCAAGACGACCTTCGCTGCCCGCCACTTCGAGCCGAGCCAGGTCCTCTCGTCCGATGCGTTCCGGGCGATGGTCGCCGATGACCCGGCCGACCAGCGGGCCAGCCACGCCGCGTTCGAGCTTCTCCACCTGGCGGCCCGGCGCCGGCTCGAGCGGCGGCTGCTGACCGTGGTCGACGCCACGAGCGTCATGCGACCGGCACGCCAGCAGCTCGTGGCGATTGCCCGAACCGCCCATCGGCCGGCCGTGGCGATCGTGTTCGACCTGCCGCTCGAGCTGGCCCTGCGCTGGAATGCGCTGCGTCCCGGGCGGACGGTCGCGCCCGAGGTCGTCGAGCGCCAGGCGCGGGCGCTCCGCCGATCGGTGGCCGAACCCGATGGATTGGCTGGCGAGGGCTTCGCCGCGGTCCACCGGCTGGTGGACCCGGCCGGCGTGTCGGCAGTGCGAGTGGCCGGGCCGGCCGGCCCGGCCAATGCAGGCGCGTCGGACGCCGGGGCGGGTACCATCCCGACTACACCGTCCCGACGCCCCAAGGACAGGAGAGCCACCCGATGACCGAGGAGCGCTGGCGCAACGTCGCGATCGTCCTCGCCCTTGTCCTTGCCCTGCTCGTCGTTCTCGTCGTTGCGACGAGCCTTCCCGGCGGGTCCTCGAACGCTACTCCGCGCCCGTCGGCGTCGGCAGCCCGGCCGTCGGCCGGTGGGTCACCGTCGGCGACCTCGTCAGCCGCGGCCGGTTCAGCGGGACCGAGTGCGACCGCCAGTCCGAGTGCCTCGGCCAAGGCGAGCCCATCGGCCAGCGCGTCCGGCACCGCGAACGCTGGCGTCGCCCAGGTCACGTTCAGCGGCTTCAAGCTCGATGCGACGTCGGACCCGGCTGGCAAGGCGCGGACGTTCACGTTCAAGACCGACGGCGCCGGCAACGTCCACGCCAAGCTGGCGAGGAAGAGCCCACAGGGCACGACCAAGTTCTGCCTCAAGGTCGGGTCGACTGCCCCGATCTGCCGGAACTGGACGAGCGGGGAGCTCACCGGGACGACCTCGGCCAAGGGCCAGACCACGTTCGTGGTCACCCTGATCGGGGTCGGCATCGCAACCCCGACCGTCGACCTCGGCCTGAGCTTCCGCGCCGCCCAGCCATCGGTCACGTTGACGAACGGCCGTTTCGACGGCACCGCCTCCGATGGCTACAACGGGTTGTCGGGCAAGGTCAAGGTCCGCTCGGTCGGATCGATCACGGTCAATGCGAGCTGGGGGACCACGCCGACCAACTACACCTGGTCGTACGTCGACCTGACCGACCCGACCAAGACCGGGGTCTTCCCGGGCAACGGGACCCAGGTCGACCGGACCGACAACGTCACCCCCAGCCGGTCGTACTCGTTCAGCCTCGTCAACTCCGCGGCCGGATCGGGCCAGGTACCGCTGAAGATGACCCTCGCCTGGCGCTGAGGCTCGCGGGGTCAGCGACCCAGGGCCGACATCGCCGTGTCGAACTCGTCTCGCGTGATCTCGCCACGCGCCAGCCGGTTCCGCAGGCGATCCTCCGGCTTCCGGTCCCGCCCGACCCCGGCCAGCCGCAGGCCGAGTGCGATGGCAAGCGCGGGAATGAGCACGACCAGCGATGCGACTGCGAGGACCGCGATCAGGTCGGCGAATTCGCAGGATCCGGCATCGGGGCCACCCCCAGAGCATCAGAAATCCGATTGGGACAAGGCTGCGACGGCTGAGCATTCCGGTCAAGGGCCGCTTGTCAACAACCACGAGAACTCCACCGAGCGCGTTGCTCCCGGCCGCGTCTCAGCCGATCCGGACCAGCACGATCGCGACCATCGCGGCGACGACGCCGATCGCGTGGACGCCGGCGACACGCTCCTTGAGCACGATCGCGGCCAGGACCAGGGTCGTCACCGGGTAGAGCGACGAAAGCATCGCCGCGACAGCCAGCCGGCCGGTCTGGGCCGCGAAGATGAACAGGGCGTTGCCGGCCATGTCGAGGCAACCGACCAGAACGATCAACGGCCAGATCCCCCCTGGCAGTCGCCAGGGCTGGCGGGTCGCGACGATCGCGAGGCCGATCACTGTCGCCTCGACCAGCCGGACGATGACGAGCGGCGCGAAGACGGAGCCGGCCGGCAACCGGCTGATCGTGAGGTTGAGCAGACCCAGCGCGACCCCGGCGACGATCGCCGTCGCCACGTCGTCGGGGATGGCGCCGAACCGACCGACCCGGAGCCGGGCCGACGCGACGCCGTCATGGGGCGCCGTCGAGACGAGGACGACCGCGACGAGGGCGAGGCCGATCCCGACGAGGACACCGGCCCCCGGGGCACCCTGGAGGAGGATTCCGGCCGAGACCGGGACGACCGCCGAGAGGACGCCGCTGATCGGCGCCACGACCCCCATCCGGCCGGTGGCCAGGCCGCGGTACAGCGCGCCGATCCCGATCCCGCCGACGACCCCGGCGACGACAGCGATGCCGGCCTCGGACGGGCCCGGGATCGGCTCGCCACGGACCACGGCGATCCCCAGCGCCAGGCCACAGCCGGCCAGCTGGCTGAACAGGATGACCCCGAACACGGCCGCCCGGCGGCCGGCCAGGCCCGCTCCGAAGTCGGCCGAGCCCCAGGCCACGGCCGACGCGAGTCCGAGGATGACCGTCGCAGTCTGGGGGTCCATGCCAGCGGAGGCCGCGTCCGGTCAGGCGGACGCCGGTTGGCTCGCTCCGTCAATGTCCTCGTCGACCGCCGTCGGCCCGGGCAGCTCGACCACCGCATCCGCGGCCGGGTCGTACCGATCGGTCGAGGTCAGGTAGATGACCTGGTGATCGCCGGTCAGCTCGCGGAGCAGCTCGAACCCGCGCGCTGCATGCGCGTCGTCGAAGGTCACGAACGGATCGTCGAGGATCAAGGGGGGCCGACGGTCGCCGGTCGCATAGCGGATGAGCCCCAGCCGCGCCGCGAGGTAGATCTGCCCGAGCGTCCCGTCCGACAGCTCGCGGACGTCGACCCAGTCGCCCTTCTCGGGCGCCACGACGCTGATGTCGAGTGAATCGTCGTCGATCCGCACCCGGCGGTAGCGCCCGTCGGTGATCCGCGCGACGGCTCCTGTCATCCGCTTCTCGAGGTAGCGCGTCGCCCGAAGCATCGTCGCCTCGGTCGCCCGTTCGAGGCCGCCGAGGGCCGCCTCGTTGACGCGCGCCCGGCGCTGGAGGGCGGCCAGCTGCTCGCGCCAGACGATGAGCCGCTCCGCCTCGCCGGCAACCTGCTCGGCGTCGACCGGATTGGCCTCGACCCTGGCCCGGGCCGCGGCCTCGGCGGTCTTCGCCTGGTCGAGCGCTCCCTGGGCGGCGGTCACCTCGGACTCGTATCGCTCGCGGGCGCCGGGCTCGCGTGCCTCGGGCTCGAGGTCGGCCAGCTTGGCCGCCGAGTCGGCGGCCTGCCGCGCGGCCCCGTCCCGGCTAGGAGCCAGCGTATCGACCGGTTCGCGACCCACCAGACCCTCGAGGCGGGCGTTGAGCTGGTCGATCGCGGCCACGTGGGCCTCCTCGCGCGCGAGGAGCGCCTCCGCCGCGGCCAGGTCCGGCAGACCCAGCCCCTGGAGCTGGGCCGCGCTGTCCTTCTCGGCCTGGAGCAGCTCGGCCTCCATCTGCGATCGTCCGCGCAGCCGCCGCTCGACCTCGGCCTCAGCCATCTGCTGCTGCCTCCGGAAGTCCATGGCCGCCTTCCGACCGCGCACGGCGAGCAGCGCGAGCACGACCCCGACGATGGCGGCGCCGAGCCCGACGAAGCTGAGCGCCGACATACCGGCCAGCAGCTGGCCAGCGATGCCGAGCGCGACCCCGATGACGACGGCGACCAGGGACACGATCGCGATCGGCCGCCAGGTGGTCGGCGCCTCGGTGACCTCGTACTTGACCTTGACCTCGCCCGACAGCATCGCCTTCAGCTCGACCATCTTCGCGTCGAGGACCCGGAGCCGGTCGACGGTCTGGCGGACGACCGGCAGGGGATTCGGCGATGGGTGGGAGTCGCCGAGCCTGGCGAGCTCGGTGGCCGCGCTGACGGCTTCCACGTAGCGCGCGTGGCGCTCGGTGGCCGCGGCGTGCTCGGCCGTCAGCAGCTCGGCGTTGCGCGCCTGCTCGAGGAGCTCGCGCCACCCACCGAGGGTCGCCTCAGCCGATGCCGTGACGTCGGCGGCCGCGCCGAGCGCCTCGCGATCGGCGACCAGGCTGGCCAGCGCCGCCTCGCCGGCGGCGACGGTGGTCTCGGATCGAGCCACCGCCTCCTCGGCCACCCCGAGCCGCCCCGGGTCCCGCTCACCCTGCGGGTTGAGGTCGGCCAGGTTCCGGCGCAGCTCCGCGATCGCGGCGTTCGTGTCCCGGTTCGCAGAGCTGATCGAGGCGGCCAGGCGCGACCGGAGGGTGGCCTCATCGCGGTCGAGGTTCTCGAGCTCGCCCCGGCGGACGAGCGCCGTCGACCGGAAGAAGGCCGGGGTCGGGATCCCCGTCAGATCGGCCAGGCTGGCATCGACCGCGTCGGGATCGCTGACCGACTCGCCGTCGATCGTGAGCGTCGCCGAGCCGCCGGGGCCGAACGCCTTCTCGATCGAACCCGATCGCTCGGGTGCCGCCGGTCCTTCGCCGTCGACCGTGAAGTCGAGGGAGATCGTCGGGTGAGCCGTCGGGTCGGCATCCCACGACCGAAGTCCGTCGAGCGCCGCCGCCGAGGCCGGATCGGTGGCCGTGACCGAGCCGCTGAGGCCAAGCTCGATCGCCCGCGAGATCGTCGTCTTGCCGGCCTCGTTCGGGCCGCGAATGATCGTGAGGCCTGGCGCAAGGTCGATCTGGAGGTCGCGGTAGCGCTTGACGTCGCGCAACTGGAGCCGTGAGATCCTCATTGCGCCGCCATCCTCGCCGGCGAGCAGGCGGCGGCCGAGGCGGAGCGCCTCGCGCAGCTCGACGGCAGCGTCTGCCCCGCCGACCGTTTCCGCCTCGGCGATCCGAGCCTCCAGGTCGCGCAGGAAGAAGCCGGCGATCGTGTCAGGCGGCGGCAACGCGCCGCCGGTCAGCATCGGACGCGCCTCGTTCCGGATTCGCAGCCGAAGGAAGCGGTCGGCGAGCGACGACTCGGCGTCGTCCGCGTCGATCTCGACATCATCGGGCCAGTCGCCCGTGAGGCGGACCTCGAGGACGAGGTCAGGATCGGCCTTCGCCATGACCGCCCGGACCAGGCCCGCCTGGTCGACCAGCCGCGGGATGTCGAGGTCGAGCCGCTCGAACCGGGTCCGGCCGACCCGCTCGGTGTCGACAGCCGGTTGAGCGGCCGCCTCGTCGAGCGTGACCACGAGGGCTTCGCCGGCGACGTCGTGCTCCACGTCGACGAGCTCCGGTGCGCCGCTCGCGCCCCAGGTCACGTTGGCCGCCCGGCCGGTCGCCAGCGTGTGCGGCCCGCCGATGGCCAGGTAGTCGACACCGGCCGACGCGATCTCGTCGTCCCGTGGCCGGACCTCCCGGTGGATGATCCCGATCCGCCAGCCGTCGTCGGGCAGGCCGTTGGCCGGGAACCGCGAGCTGACCCGGGCGCCGAGCGACGGGATGATCACGTCCGGGTTCTCCGCCGTGAGCACCGTCAGCGACCCGGCCCCGGGCCCTTCGCCGACCAGCCGCGACAGGTCATGGGCGTGGTAGATCGACGCCCTGCCCGGCGCGTCGCCGTCGCCGGGGACCAGCACGACCGGGATCCCGGCAGCCACGAGCTTCTTGAACGTCGCCCCGACGCGCTCGACGAGTGCACGCGACTGGACGCTCGAGTCGAACAGGTCGCCGGCGACCAGGAACAGCTCGGCGGGGGTCGCCAGCGCGCGCTCGACGACCCGCTCGAATGCGGCGAGCTGCCGAGCGCGTTGCTCCGCAGCCCGCTCTCCGAGCGTCGGGTGGCGCGCTCCGAGATGGACGTCGGACGTCTGGACGAGGCGGAGCAACGCCTTCGGACCTCCTGCTCGGCTCCTGGACAGGGCGCCCGAGCCCGGGCCGGCGGCAGCCTCGGTGGGCGCCCAGACGTGAGCTGGGCGTCATCCGCGGATCCGGTGCGAGCGAGGAGCCCCCTGGACCCTCGCTCGCCGACCCGAGTCTCGGGCCGCATTGTGACAGGTTCGTTGGCACGCGGACGGTCGAGTGGAGCGACCCGCGACGCACGAAAGGCGAGCTCGAAGCGCCGGCCCGTGACCCGGGGCGAGGCGATCGACCGGGTTGCCGCCTGGTCGCCGTCCGGTCGCCGGCCAGTTTCGGCGTTCGGTGCTATCCTGCCCGGCACATCACCGGTGCAGCCCGATACAGGCACCTCGAAGATCGATCCTGGGTCGCGCGGCTCCCGGCCATCCTCCGCAACCGCCAACACCAGTCCCTCTTCGACGTGTCCGGGACGCACCCATCGTTGACATGTCCTGGAGGACCGGGTTGACCTATCTCGATCGAACCCTCACCTGCGTCGACTGCGGCGTCGAGTTCACTCATTCGGCCGCCGACCAGGAGTTCTACGTCCAGAAGGGGTTCGTCTCGGACCCCAAGCGCTGTACCAGCTGCCGAGCCAGCCGCCGAGCCGCCCGCGAGGGCGGCGACACGGACCTCCGAGACATCGGCGGCCCGCGCGGCTACGAGCGCGGCGAGCGACCGGCCCGCGAGTACTTCGCGGTGCTCTGCTCTTCGTGCGGAAATCAGGCCCAGGTCCCGTTCAAGCCACGGATGGACCGACCGGTCTACTGCTCCGACTGCTTCAGGTCGCATTCTGCGGGCTGATCGCGAGCGGCTCAGATGCAGACGAGGCCGGGGCCCAGGCGGCTCCGGCCTCGTCGAATTCGGGGCTGGATACGCGATGGCCGGTCGGCTCGGGTCGCTCACCGGTGAGCGACGTCGATCCGCCCGGCCTTCGCCAACAAGCCGACCCGGTGCCGGCCGACTCGACTCGTTGACCCTTGATATCGGGTCGACGTCGACCGGGTTCATCTTGACCGGGCGGACCCGTACTCGCGGCGACATCGGCTGCCGCGAGACCCGTGATGTCATCTGCCCCGTGGCATGGGTCCGTGATGCGAGTCGACCCACTTCTCATGGGGCTGACATGCCCGCGCTGTTGAGCGCTCGAAACCTCTGTATCGACCCCAGCAGTAACCGGCCGCGTAGCGGACCCGAATCGTCTGGTCGACGGCCGTCCGAACAGGACCCGACGCCGACCCACGCACGAACCTCCGCCTCCACCGACTGCTCGGATCGCAATGCGACACTCGAGATCGACCTCCAACGAGCCCCTTACTGGTGGGGTCGATAGCGTGTTCGCCAGGGTGCCGCCGGAACGCGGCGAGACCCCGACGCAGCATCGGGGTCTCGCGGAGGGTCCGGCCTGGGAGGAGGCCAGGCCGGCCGAGGAGGATGTCTCCGCCCCGAAGTCTCGACGACGTTGGTTAGCGGGCCGTCATCGACGGGTAAACGCGGGATCAGACCCGAAAGGTGTCGCCGTCGCGGAACCGTTCGCGCTGCCATCCGCGCCAGACCGTGACCCGGCCCTGGCCACGGACCTCCCAGGCACCATCCAGCCCGATCGCAGCGGTCCCCTCGTCGAGGCCGAGGACCGTGGTCCCTCGCGGCGCCCTCAGGATCATCAGGGCGGCCAGCGTCTCCGGGACCGTGTCGTAATGGGGAAAGGCCGCGACGCCGGACGCGGGTCCCAGGGACACGAGGTAGCGGAGCGGCAGGTGAGGCGGCCGGCGGATCAGGGCCATCCGCTCGCACAGGACCATCGCCCCGGCCGAGCAGCCGGCAAGGACGCCGCCGCGATCGTGGACCGCGATCGCGGCCGCCCAGGTGGCGCTCCCCGACAGCGCCTCGAGGAGGTACGCCGGGTTGCCGCCCGACAGGTAGACGAGATCGGCCTCGGCGACGGCCTGGACGCGGGCCGGGTCGTCGGCCTCCACGCGGTCGCGCACGAGGACCGGCTCGACCTCGGCGCCGAGGCGCTCGAAGTGCTCGACCCCCATCGCCGCCCAGCGCAGGAAGACTGTCTCGCCCTCGGGCGCTGACGCGGTCGGCAGGATGGCCACCCGCGGTCGGGCCCGACCCGTCGCCCTGAGCAGCTCGGCATCGATCGCGGCAACCGCGGGCAGGAACTCGTGTGCCCCGAGTAGCGCGACCGGTCCACCCATCGCGCGGAGTCTAGCGACGGCGCGGCAATTGGGCCCCGGTCTCCCCACGCGGCGGCCGGCAGCCTGCTTGCCTCGCCACGGATGGGGTCGCAGACTTCGCCGATGCAGGTCCGCCAGCGCTGGACGATGGTCGCCGCCGTCCTCGGCTCCTCGATGGTCTTCCTCGACGGCACGATCGTAAACGTGGCCCTGCCGAAGATCGGCCAGGAGCTGCCGGCGACCTCGATCGGCGTCCTCGAGGGCCAGACGTACATCAACAGCGGCTACCTCGCGGTTCTGGCCGCGCTCCTGATCCTCGGCGGTGCGATCTCGGACCGCTACGGGCGCAAGCGCGTGTTCGCGATCGGGCTGATCGGGTTCGCCGGCACGAGCGTGCTGTGCGGATTGGCGCCGACGCTCGAGGCGCTCGTCCTCTTCCGCCTCCTCCAGGGCGCTGCTGCGGCGCTGCTCGTCCCCGGCTCGCTGGCCCTGATAACGTCGACGTTCGAAGGGCCCGCGCTTGCCGGAGCCTTCGGCGTCTGGGCGGCCGCGACGTCCGCCGCGACGGTCCTCGGCCCGGTCATCGGCGGTCTCCTCGTCCAGTACATCTCGTGGCGGGTGGCCTTCCTGATCAACCTCCCGCTGGCGGTCCTCGGGCTCGTCGGCCTGTCACGGGGCGTCGCCGAATCCGTCCGCGAGGGAGCGAGCGGAAGGTTCGACTGGCTCGGCTCGCTCGACGTGGTCCTGGCCGTCGGCGGGTTGTCGTTCGGGCTCATCCGCGGGCAGCAGAAGGCGTGGCAGGACCCGGTCGCCTGGGCGGCGATCGTCGTCGGCCTGATCGCGCTGGCCCTGTTCCCGCTGCTCATGGCGCGCCGGTCGGACCCACTCGTCCCGCTCGGGCTGTTCCGGAACCGACGGTTCGCGGTGATCAACCTGGCCACGTTCCTGATCTACGGCGCGCTCTACGTCTATCTCGGCTACTCGGCGATCTTCGTCCAGGGGACGCTCGGCTACAGCGTCGTCGCTGCCTCGATTATCGGGCTCCCGGTCGGCATCCTGCTGAGCATCCTGTCGACCAAGGTCGGCCGATTGGCCGGCCGGGTCGGACCGCGCCGGTTCCTCGTCGCCGGACCGTTGATGATGGCGATCGGGCTGCTCTGGTTCGCCCGGATCCCGGCCACGAGCGAACCCTGGAAGGCCGACCCGTCCCATCCCGCGACGCTCGTCCCGCCGATGTCGACGCTCGTCGACATCCTGCCGGCGATGATCCTGTTCGGGGTCGGGATCTCGCTCGTCGTGGCGCCGCTGACGAGCACCCTCATGAGCTCGATCCCGGTCGCTCGGGCCGGTCTCGGCTCCGCGATCAACAACTCGATCTCGCGGGTCGGCCAGCCGCTCATCGGGGCGCTCGTGTTCATCGCGATCACGGCCACCTTCTACGCCAGCCTGGCGAACCAGATCCCCGGGCTCGATCCCGACAGCCCCGCTCTTCGCGCCGCCGTGGCCCCGCTCAATGCGCCGCCACCCGGCACCCCACCGGCGCTCGTACACGCGACGACGGAGGCGTCGACCGAGGCATTCCGGCTGGCGCTCCTGGTCAGCGCTGGCCTCTTGCTCGTCGGCGCCGTGGTCGACGGGATCGGCCTGCGCGAGACGGCCGCCCGGAGCGCTACTATCGGGACCCCGGAAGAGTCGGTGTCGGGATCCCTGGGAGGATGAGGGTGCGGATCGGACGGAAGGCCGTCGTCGGCGCGGGCCTGGCGGCTGGTGGCGCCGGCGTCGCGCGGGCGCGGGCCGCCAAGCGCCACGTTGCATACCCGCCCGGACCCGACGCGATCGCGGCCGAGGGTGCCCAGGCTGCCGCCGAACGGCTGCTCGCCCAGCCACGGGTCTCGCGGCGGGACCTCACGATGCCGCTTGCGGCAACCCTGTCGACGTCGGTCGACCCGCTCCTCCACGGCCGACGCTACTTCCCGCGGATGCTCGCCGACATCGCCGCCGCCAGGGACTCGATCCATCTCCTGATCTACGGCTACAAGCCGGGCGAGATCGGGACGACCTTCCTCAACGTCCTCGGCGAGAAGGTCCGGGCGGGGGTCGAAGTCCGGCTCCAGGTCGATGCGATCGGCAGCGAGGTCGATCTCGGCAGCCGGAAGCTGTTCCAGAGCCTGCGCGACGCCGGCATCGTCATCGTCGCCAACGATGGCATCCTGCCCGATCGCGACGGCCCGCTCGGCAAGCGCCGGCTCGACTGGCGGCTCGACGACTTCGGGCACTTCGATCACCGCAAGATGATGGTCGTCGACGGCCGGGTGGGATACGTCGGCGGCAGCGGGATCGAGGACCACTACAACGACGAGCGGTTCTACGACGTGATGTGCCGGGTGACCGGCCCGATCGTCGCCCAGCTCCAGCTCGTGTTCCTGGCGAGCTGGCGGTTCCAGGGCGGGCCGCCGCCGAGCCGCCCGCTCGACGCGTACTTCCCGGCCGCGACCCTGGAGATCCCGTCGGACGCGGCGACCACCCCGACGACGGTGCTGTGGAACGTCCCCGGGGAGGGCCATCATCCGATCAGCGACGCGATCGAGCTGTCGCTCGAGGACGCCCAGCGGGTCATCCACATCGTGAACCCCTATATCGCCGATCGAGCGATCCTCGAACGGTTGCTCGAGGCTGCCAGACGCGGCGTCGAGACCCGGATCGTGGCGCCGGGCAAGCCCACCCCGCCCTACCCCGCGGCGGCATTCCGCCACCACTACCAGCGGTTGATGGACGCCGGCGTCACGATCCTGCTCCATCCGCAGATGGCGCACGCCAAGGTCCTCCGGATCGATGACCGGGTGTTCATCGGCGGCTGCAACCTCGACGACCTGAGCCTGTTCCGGAACGCCGAGCTCGATCTCCTGTTCGAGAGCCCGGAGGTGGCCGAGCTGACCGAGCGCCAGGTCTTCGACGAGCTGGTCGGGATGTCGGTGCCGGCCACCGTCCCCACGGGCCGCCGCGAGAAGGCCTGGAACGCCACGATGGATCGCATCTCGCGGTTCCTGTGATCCGATCCGGGCGCGGATGACCCGCGACTGGGACGCCGCGACCTACGATCGGATCGCCGACCCGATGACCCGCTGGGGGTCGGCGGTCCTCGACCGACTGCAGCTCGCCGGGACCGAGCGGGTCCTCGATGCCGGTTGTGGATCGGGCCGGGTCACCGAGCGGCTCGCCGAGCGCCTGCCGCACGGCCGGGTCGTGGCCCTCGACGGCTCGCGCTCGATGATCGAGGCCGCCCGCGAGCGGCTCGCGCCGCTTCGGGGACCGGATCGAGTTCGTCGTCGCCGATCTCGGCCGGCCGTTGCCCCTGTCCGAGCCGGTCGACGCAATCCTGTCAACGGCCACGTTCCACTGGGTCCCTGACCACGAGGCGCTCTTCCGGAACCTCGCCGCCGTCGTCCGGCCGGGTGGCCGGCTCGTCGCCCAGTGCGGCGGAGTCGGCAACATCGCCTCGATCAAGGCGATCCTCGCGACGGTTGGCGACGGCTGGCTCGGGCCGGCCCATTACGAGACGCCGGAGGCGACCCGGAGCAGGCTCGAGGCGGCGGGATTCGTCGACGTCGAGACGTGGCTCAACCCGGAACCGACGCCGATCGAGCCGGGCGAGCCGCTCGAGACGTACCTCGCCACGGTCGTCCTCGGCGCCCACCTCGAGCGTTTGCCGGAAGCCGATCGAGCGGCGTTCGTCCACGAGGTCGCCCGACGGCTGCCTCGACCCGAGATCGACTATGTCCGGCTCAACATCCTCGCCACGCGGGCGCGCGGCTCGGCCCACGGGTCCGGCTGAGATCCGGGCGGCCGGGGCGGGCGTACCGTCAGGGGAACGGAGGGTTGGGTCGATGGATCGACGTCGCTGGGTCTCGCTCCTGGTCATCGCCACGGTGTCGGTCGGTGCCTGCTCGGGCGCCGGCTCCGGCGCAGGGGCCTATGGCGGTGGAGCGTACGGGGGCGGGGTCGCGCCGTCGGTCGCGGCATCGGTCGCGCCGTCGGTCGCACCCGCCGCGTCGACGTCCGGCGGATCGGGTGGAGGCCGCGGCGACTACGGCTACACCACCGGCTCGTCAGTCCCGGCCGGCTCGATCGCGCCGGGAACGGTCCAGCTGACCGGGTTCGCCTTCGCGCCCTCCACGCTGACAGTGGCTGCGGGCACGACGGTCAGCTTCACGAATGCCGACCCGATCGGGCATAAGGTCGTCCAGGGTGAGAGCGGGACGCCGGCTGAGGGTCAGACTCCCAGGCCGGTCGATCCGGGCAAGACCATCACGATTCCGTTCGCCACGCCCGGGACCGTCAAGCTGACCTGCACGATCCACCCGTCGATGAACCTGACCGTGACCGTCACGCCGTAGTCGAGCGCGCCAGACGACGAACCCCGCCCACGGGCCGACGACGGCGCCGGGACCTCGGCTCAGTGCTTGTGCTTGTCCTTGGGGACCTCGTAGAGGTCGGCCTGCGCCTGGGTCTGGTGGCCGTGCGCCTCGTGTTGTGCGCTCCCCGCGGGATGATCGTGGGTGCCGGCGGTGGCCTGAGCGTGCTCGCTGGCGACATGACCGGGTGGCAGCAGGAACACCGCGAACAAGGCGAACGGTCCGAAGATGATCCCGAGGATGCCCCAGGTGAGTGGACGACGGTGGCGCTTGGCGGCCGTCGCGTACGCCATGTAGGCGCAGAAGAACCAGACGAACCCACCGATGATCAGCGCGCCGATATATCCAACTGGCATGCCGGGCATCCTAGCCGATCGACGGCGGTGGGGAGCGCTGAACCCGCCTAGCGCACCCGGAACGCGGGGCCGTGGCCCGGAACGACGACGTCGGCAACGGCGAGGACCCGCTCCCGGTTCCGGACGATCGCCTCCTGGTCGGCGCCCAGCGGGTCGACCTCGGGGGTCCGGTCGGAGTACCACCAAAGGTGGGTCAGGGCGTAGACACCGTCGTCCGCCCGGACGATGAGCGTCGCGTCCTCCTCGGTGTGCCCGGGCGTCAGCCAGAGCTCGGTGTTCGGGCTCAGCGCGTACCCGTCGCCGTCGTGGTCGAGCCACAGGTCGTCCTTGTAGCGGGCCCAGAAGTCGACGACCTCGGCGTTCGGGAACAGCGCGATGTTGACGGTGTGGTCGGGATGGTGGTGGCTCAGGAAGACGTGAGTGACCGCCTCGGGCGCCACGCCCAGCGCCGCCAGGGGCTCGAGGATCAGCCCACGCCTGGCGACCATCCCCGGATCGGCCACGATCAGGGCATCGCCGTCGCGGACGAGGACGACGCTGCTCCCGACCCGCTCGGCGGCGTAGCCGGCGTGGAGGACGTGGACGCTTGTCATGCCGGCGATGGTACCTGCCTGCCGGACCCGAGCGCACTCGTCGCGGACGGTGAGCCCGGCGTCCCGGTCGCGTGCGTCGGTGTGGCATGCTCGGACCTTCCCCCCGCCGCCGTCGAGGAGTCGCCCGTTGCCCTCCGAGTCTGCCGCCGACCTGGTTCTCCGTGGTGGCTCGGTCCACACCGTTGACGACGCCTTGCCGAAGGCGGAGGCGGTCGCCGTCCGACGCGGGCGGATCGTGGCCGTCGGGGGCGACGTCGAGGTCGGCCGACACGTCGGCCCGGCAACCAGGGTCATTGAGCTGCGCGGCAGGACCGTCCTGCCGGGCTTCCAGGACGCGCACGTCCACCCGCCCGAGTCCGGCGTCGACGAGCTCCGGTGCGATCTTCGCGAGCCTCGCGACGCCTTGCCGTACGGCATCGATGGGCTGGTCGAGCGGATCCGCTCATACGCAACCGACCACCCGGACGATGAGTGGGTCCTCGGAAGCGGCTGGTTCATGGGCGCGATCCCGGGCGGGACCCCGCACCGCCGCGATCTCGATGCGGCCGTGGGCCGCCGGCCGGCGTTCTTTCCCAACCGCGACGGTCACAGTGCCTGGGTGAGCTCGCGGGCGCTCCAGCTGGCCGGGATCGGCGCCGAGACACCGGACCCGGCCGGCGGTCGGATCGAGCGCGATCCGGATGGGACGCCGAGTGGGTCGCTCCACGAGGCGGCCATGGACCTCGTCGAGCGACTCATCCCGCCGAACACCCAGGCCGAGGTCGAGGACGGCCTCATCCACGCTCAGGCCGAGCTCCATGCGCTCGGGATCACCGCCTGGCAGGACGCGATCGTCGAGCCGCTCGACCAGGCGGCCTACGTCGCCGTGGCCGGACGCGGGAAGCTCACCGCACGGGTGGTCGGCGCGTTGTGGTGGGAGCGCGACTGGGACGAGCGCGGGATCGACGAGCTCGTCGAGCAGCGGGCCGCCGGACCGGTCGGCCGGTACCGGGCGACGTCCGTCAAGGTCATGGTCGATGGCGTCCTCGAGACGTTCACCGGGGCCATGCTCGAGCCGTACCTCTCGGCTGACGGCGGCCGGACCGACCGGACCGGGATCCTGTTCGTCGAGCCCGACCGACTCCGGCGGGTGACCCAGCTGCTCGATGCGGCCGGGTTCCAGGTTCACTTCCACGCCATCGGCGACCGGGCGGTCCGGGAGGCGCTCGACGCCGTCGAAGTCGCCCGGCTCGCCAACGGACCGACCGACGGCCGCCATCACATCGCCCATATCCAGGTCATCCATCCGGCCGACGTCGTGCGCTTCGCCCCGCTCGACGTCGTCGCCAACGCCCAGCCGTTCTGGGCCGGCCACGATCCCCAGATGGACGACCTGACGATCCCGTTCCTCGGGCCCGAGCGGACCACCTGGCAGTACCCGTTCAGGTCGCTCCTCCGGGCCGGCGCCCGCCTGGCGATGGGCTCGGACTGGAGCGTGTCGAGCGCCGATCCCCTGCTCGAGATGGAGATCGCGGTGAACCGCGTGCACCGGCTCACGGGCCTGACCTACCCCGTGTTCCTGCCCGAGGAACGGCTCACGCTCGACGAGGCGATCCACGGGTTCACGATGGGTTCGGCCTACGTCAACCACCTCGACGACGAAACGGGTTCGCTGACCATCGGCAAGCTCGCCGACCTCGTCGTGCTCGATCGCGACCTGTTCGACCGGGGCGCCGGCCAGATCGGCGATGCTCGGGTGGTCGCCACGTTCGTCGAGGGCGAAGCCGTCCACGAGGACCCGGCCCTCGGCGGCTGAGCCAGAACCGGCGGCTCGGCGTCAGCGAACCACGGTGAGGCGGCCACGCCGGCCGCGCCCGGGTGGCTGGGCGAGGCGGATCCCAAGCCGCTCGGCGGCCTCGACCAGGGCCGGATGGTCGAGGGCCAGGGGCTCCACGTCGACGACCGGCGGCAGCCCGGGAAGACGCTCGGCAAACAGCGTCACGTTGGTCCATGACGATTCGAGCGTCGACCACCACGACAGGCCGACCGCCCCGTCCGCGAACGCGTCGCCGGCAATCCGCTGGGTGGCCCGGCGGACCGCGGTTGCGACCCGGGACGGCCGGAGCCGCCGCTGGACGAGCACCCGCGGATCGTCGAGATCGAGGAGCGGCGGAAGCGCGGCGTCGTCGATGGTCGCGAGCGCTCGTCTCGCCCCGTCCGGCCGGCTGAGCGCGCCGGCCGTCAGCTCCTGGCCGCGGAACGGCTGGATCGCCTCGGCGATCGCGCCAACCGCCTCGCGACCAAGGTAGAGCGCGGTGTACCGATCGGGGTCATCGTGGCGACCACCGCCCTGGCGCTCGCGAGGCACCTTGAGCGGCTCCGGCGTCGTATCCGGGAGCCAGCCGAAGACGCGGAAGAGCACCTAGGCGAACGACCCGATCTCGTCTGCGTCGATGGCGTCGAGGACCTCGCTCAGCCGGCCGCGGGCGAGGAGGTCGATCGGTCGCCGGTCGCCGAGCTGGGCGTTGAACCCCTCGAGCCAGCTCAGCGCGCTGTCGCGATCGTAGAGCCGCAACAGGCGGGCGAGGGCGAGCTCGACCCCTTCCACCTTGCGCACGTTGTCGGGTCCCGGGTCCTGGCCGCGGTCCAGCCAGCGGGTGACCTGCGACCGATCGACGTGGAGCGCCCGGGCCACCTCGGCCCGGCTACCGAGGTCGGTGACGAGCGACTCGATCCGTTCCCTGGCCGCAATCGGCATCGTTGCGCGATCTCCCTTCGCTTTGACCATAACGCAACTGTGATCGTTGCGTCAAGACTCCCTCGACGAGGTCCGCGGGGAGGTCGACGTCGAAGGTCCACGACCCGGCCGGGTCGGTCGATCGCCAGACCACCTCGGGGACCTCGCGCGGCTCGAGCATCGCCAGCAGCACCCGCAGGCTGGTCTCGCCCCCGGCGAGCAGGCGACCGGCCGCGCCTCGCGCCCGGTCGCGGTCCAGCACGCAGGGCAGTGGACGAGGGACACCCGACGGGTCGACGAGGATCGTGGCAGCCGGACTGCGTCGATCCGGCAGCGCGACCTCGGCGGTCTCGGCATGGATCGCGGCAAGCGCCCGGAGCAGGCCGGGCCGGAGCCGTGGCTGGTCGCCGGCGGCCACGATGACGACGGCCCCCGGTGCGGCGGCCAACCCGGCCCGGAGGCCGACCAGCGGCCCGCCGAACGGTTCGGGGTCCCTCGCGGATCGGACGAGCGGGGCAAGGTCGGCTGGGAGGACGGGCTCGTCGCCCTGCGGTCCGATGACGATCACGATCGGGTCGCAGCCGGCCTCGGCGAGCGCGCGAACCGGGTGCCAGAGAAGCGGCTCGCCGTCGAATTCCGCCGCCAGCTTGTCGCTTCCGAACCGATCCGAACGACCGCCGGCCAGCACGATCCCGGTCGGCGCGCCAGACGCGGTCATCGCGGCGCTCGCGGTCCGAGGACGTGCCCGGCCGGCGTCCGACGCAGGATGCCGCGCCGATCGAGATCCTCGAGGATGGCCATCACGTACTTGCGGCTCGTTCCCGTCTCGTCGCGCAGGGTGGACGGCGTGAGCGGCCCGGGATCGGCGAGGCGAATGGCGAGCGCCTCGAGCTCGCGATACGTGGACCCGGCCCAGGCGAGGTCCGCCTCGACGCGAACGATCCGGCCTCCGGCCTCGAGCGCCCGGACGCCCTCGGGCGGACAGTGGGCGGCCCGCGCCGCGTCGCCGAGCGGCGGCGGAGCCGGGATCGCCAGCGCAATCTCCAGGCGGTCCATCGCCGCGAGCACCGCCGGCGGCAACCCGCCGCTCGAGCGGGTTGGGTCGCGCAGGAGCTCCCCATCACGGGCGAGCCGGCCGGCGGCGACGAGATCCTCGAGCAGGGTCCCGGCCACCTCGAGCGCCGTTCGGTCGTCGGCAGTCACCATGCGGCGCAACGACCGCGCCAGAGAGCGTCGAACTTCGGCCAGCGGGATCCCCGTCGCCAGCGGCTCGGCGGCATGGCGTGCATCGACCAGCGCGATCGCCTCGGCGTCGAGGGCAGCCGCGACGTCGCGAACGAGCAGCCAGGCGCCGAGTGGCCGCGCACCGACCGGCGGCGTGGGTTCGTCGGGCCGCGCGAGCAGGCCGTGGAGCTCGACCCGGGCCGCCAGCCCGGCTGCGGCGTCGCCGGCCTGCCACGCCGCGGCGATCGCCGACAACGCGTCGGGCGAGGCGCGCCTCCGCGAGGGTCCGACCGGTGGCCCCGGATCGAGAACGATGCCGCCCGCGGCGGTCGCTGCCGGCGAGGGCACCCTTAGGACGAACGGGTCGCCGATGGCCGCGACGATCGGGCGATCGAGCCGGAGTGTCACGACCCGCTGCCCGTCCGGCAGGTCGACCGCATCGGACCGCCCACGACGCGGGGTTGCCTCGACCGAGGCCGTGCCGAGATGGAGCCGGAGGACCGCTCCGGGCGACGGCGGCCACGCCGGGAAGGCGGCAGACTGGCCGTCGAGCCCAGCCGGTCGCCGGAGGATCGCGATCAGCCGGTCGGTCGGTCGGACCGCCGGGTCGACGGTCAGGACATCGCCCCGCGAGATCGAGGCACCATCCACGCCGGCGAGGTTGAGCGCGACCCGGCCGCCACCGTCGATCAATTCGACGGAGCTCCCGTGGACCTGGACCTCGCGGGCCCGAACCGATCGCCCACCCGGCTCGAGCCTCAGCGTCGCCCCGCGCTCGAGCCGCCCCCCTCGGAGCGTGCCGGTGACGACGACCCCGCGGCCCCGGATCGAGAACACCCGATCGATCGCCAGCCGGACGCCACGACGGCTCCACGGTCGGTCGTCGGCGAGGACCCGGTCGCGCAGCTCGACGAGGGCGGACCGGAGCTCGTCGAGCCCCATGCCACTGAGCGACGAGGCGGCGAGGACCGGCGAGCCGGCGAGCGTCGTCCGAGCGAGGAGCCGCTCAACCTCGGCCGCGACGCTGGCGGTTCGGGCCTCCCCGGCGAGATCGCGCTTCGTCACGACCGCGACCCCGTCCCGGATCCCGAGCGCGTCGAGGAGCTCGAGGTGCTCGATCGTCTGCGCCCGTGGCCCGTCGTCGGCCGCCACGACGAACAGGGCCGCGTCGATCTCGCCGGCGCCGACGAGCATGTTCCCGATGAGCCTGTCGTGGCCCGGCACGTCGACGAAGTCGATCTCGGTCCCATCGGCCAGCGCGAGGTGGGCGTAGCCGACGTCGATCGTCATCCCGCGCCGGCGCTCTTCGGGCAGGCGGTCGGCATCGATCCCGGTCAACGCGCGGAGGAGGCTCGTCTTGCCGTGGTCGATGTGACCGGCCGTCCCGACGACGACGGTCATCGGCCAGGGGCGTCCGGGATCGCCGCCGCGATCGCCCGGACCAGGTCCTCGTCCCGGCCCGGATCGACCGTCCGGAGGTCGAGCAGCACCCGACCGTCCTCGATCCGCCCGATCACCGCCGGTGTGCCGCGTCGCAGGCGGGCCTGGAGCGCATCCGAGCCCGGCAGTGCGACGGCCCACGACTCCAGCGTCTCGCCCGGGAGCGACCCGCCCCCGACGGTGGAAGACACCGCAACGGCATGCGCATCGGCTGACGGGTCGTCGAGCCGGGCGACCAGCGCCTCGGCACGGGCCCGCAGGTCCTCGGGGCGCGCTGCGATCATCCGCCAGACGGGAACCTCGCGGACAGCCAGTCCTGCGCGGTACAGCCCGAGCGTCGCGGCGAGCCCGGCGAGCGTCGTCTTGTCGGGCCGGGTCGCCCGCGCCAGTGGGTCCGTGCGCAGCTTCGCGACGAGGTCGGACCGGCCGACGATCAGGCCGGCCTGCGGGCCGCCGACGAGCTTGTCGCCGCTGAACGTCACGAGGTCGGCCCCGGCTGCCAGCCGCTCTCGAGGGGTCGGCTCGTGGGCGAGCCCGTAGTCCTCGGTCGGGAGGAGGGCTCCGCTGCCGAGGTCGTCGATGACGATCGCCCCGCGGCCGTGGGCGAGCTCGGCCAGCGCCCGGGCGTCCGGGCTCTCGACGAAGCCGTCCTGCCGGAAGTTCGACGGGTGGACGCGCAGCACGAGCCGCGCTCCGTCCTCGAGGGCGGGGGCGTAGTCCGCGACCCGGGTCCGGTTCGTCGTCCCGACCTCGATGAGTCGCGCACCGGCCCGCCGGACGATCTCCGGGATCCGGACCCCACCGCCGATCTCGACGAGCTCGCCGCGGGACACGACGACCCGTCCGCTCCGGCCCGCCAGCCCGACCGCCAGGGCGAGTGCGGCCGCGTTGTTGTTCGCGACGAGCGCGTCCTCGGCGCCGGTCAGCGCGATCAGGTGCTCCTCCGCGGCCCGGAACCGGGCGCCCCGGCGACCGGAGGCGCGGTCCATCTCGAGCAGGAGCGGCTCCGTCGCGGCCGCCCTCGCGGCCTCGATCGCCGCGGTCGGCCACGGTGCGCGGCCCAGGTTCGTGTGGACGATCACGCCGGTCGCGTTGATCGTCGTCGTCAGGCCGGCCGCGAACGGGTCGGCGAACCCGTCGAGGCGGCCCACGAGCTGGCCGGCGAGCGCCTCGATCGGGGTCGGCGCGGCACCCGCCGTCAGTCGCTGCCGCTCGTCGTCGACGACCGCCCGCGCCTCGGCGACCACGGCGTCGTGGTCGCGTCGGCCGATCGCCGGTCGGGCCGCGGTCAGCAGCCGTTCGACGCTCGGTGGCCGGGTCGGCGCGCTTCGGACGCTCATCGCCGACATCGTCGCACGACGCGGTGGCGGGAGCGCATGGGAGTCGAACCCACCGCGTCACGTCAGGCGTGGCGCCACCGGTTTTGAAGACCGGGGGACCCACCGGGACCCCTCCGCTCCCACGAGCGGTCATTCTAGGTTCGCCCGGGTCAGCGCAGGACCCGGCGGACCCGGTACAGGAGGGCGCCCACGAGGACGATCCAGATGGCTAGCACCGGGATCATCCACGGCTCGACCACCGACGGATCGAGATCGTCGATGGCGTCGCGGACGGTCGCGCCGGCCAGGATCGCCGGCAGGGCCAGGGCGACCACGCCGACCACGAAGATGATCCCCACGACCGGATACCAGAACGGGGTGGTTCCGCCGAGCGCCCGCTTGAGATCCCGCCATGAACGCCCCGCTCCGAGCCACCGCGAGCCGAGGCGCGACTCGAGCTCCGCGACGAGGATGGCGACGCTCGGGTCGTCGCGTGGAACGCTGACCTGGTAGATCCGGGACTTCGGTCCGTGGGCGATCAGGAGCATCTGATGGGTGGCCTTCAGTCGGTTTGCGACCTCCTGGACGCGACCGAGGAGCGGGGTCGCTTCGACGACTTCCGGGTCGATGACCACCGGCCGTCGGCCGCCTGGGGGCTCGGCGAGCCCGGCCCCGTGGACGTCAGACCAGTCGGCGTCCAAGCGCTGGCCGCTCGCGTTGACATGGATCCCCTGATCGTCGGTCCGAACGTCAACCGAGCCGTGCCCGGCTTCGATCCTGATCTCCATCGCCTCCACGCCTCCCCAGAGCGTTGAGGTCAGCCTACGCGGCGCACGACTCTGTAGCGTTGATCGCTCGAGGGTTGCCGCGTCAGTATCATGCCGACATGTCCGCTCTCGTTACTCCTTCACGGCTGCCCCTGACCGAGCTGACGACGTGTGGCGGGTGCGCGGCCAAGCTCGGCGCCGACCTCCTTGCCCAGGCCCTGTCGGGACTCGGTGCCGAGGTCGCGCCGGCCGAGCTCATTGCCGGCCTTGATCCGCCAGATGACGCGGCGGCCTGGCTCGTCGCACCCGACCTGGCGATCATCGGAACTCTCGACTTCTTCCCGCCGATCGTCGACGACCCGTTCACGTTCGGTGAGATCGCGGCCGCCAATGCCCTCTCGGACGTGTTTGCGATGGGCGGCCGGGTGCTGTTCGCCTTGTCGATCGCCGCGTTCCCCGAAGAGCTGCCGACCGAGACGCTCGGAGCGGTGTTCGCCGGGGCGTCGGCCAAGGTCCGCCAGGCCGGCGGGGTGCTCGCCGGTGGCCACACGATCCGCGACCCGGAGCCGAAGTATGGGCTCGCGGTCACCGGTGCCGGCCACCCCGATCGGCTGCTGCGCAAGGGCGCGGCTCAGCCGGGGGACGTGCTCCTGCTCACGAAACAGCTCGGGACGGGACTCCTCGTCAGCGGTCGCCGCCAGGGCCGGACAGGGGAGGCCGACTTCAACGCCGCGATCGATCAGATGCGGGCACTCAATCGGGCCGCGTCAGAGGTCCTGGTTGGCGCCGGAGTCCGTGCCGCGACCGACGTCACCGGGTTCGGGCTGCTCGGCCACGGGCTCGAGATGGCGCGCGGTTCCGGCACCCGGTTCGTCTTCGAGGCGGCCGCGATGCCGCTGCTCGACGGCGCGCTGGACCTTGCCCGCGCCGGTGTCGAGACCGGCGGCGCCGCCCATAACCGGCGCTTCGTGGCCGCCGAGCTCACGGTCGGCAACGACGTCCCACCCGAGCTCGTGACTCTCGCCCACGACCCCCAGACGAGCGGCGGTCTGCTCGCGGCCGTCGGGCCGGATCTCCTCGCCGACGTGGAGTCGGCGCTGGACGCGGCCGCGGTCCCCCACTGGCGGGTCGGCCGAGTCGAGGCCGCGACCGTGCCCGGAGTCGCCCTCCGCTGACGACGGAGTCCTGAGACGCCAGGAGCGGGTCAACGTGCAGTGCTCGACGGGCCCACGTTGCCCAGACCCAGGACTGTCAGCTGCACGCCACACGAGCGTTGGACAGCGCCGGCCGGGCATGGAACCCTGGGTCCGCTCGGATTTGTCCCGGCGTGAGCGTGTGGCGGGATGAAATCTGCGACGCGCCGGGCGGTAGCGCGGGCTCGCGTTGTCGAGCGCTCGCCTGGCGGGCGCCTGTCAATGATTTGCGGTTTTGGGTGGCTGGCGCGCCCCGCCGGGCCAACGCAAGGGCACGCGAACCAGGCGAGGAACGAGCCACGCCGGGCGAGGAACGAGCCACGCCGGGCGAGGAACGAGCCACGCCGGGCGAGCGCGGAGCCACGCCGGGCGAGGAACGAGCCACGCCGGGCGAGGAACGAGCCACGACCAGCCCGACGGAACACCTGAGTCGCCGACGAGTATCGTCGGGGTGTGGCCGTTCAGCGGTTCGGCGCCGCGTTCTACACCAACCGCGCGTCATGGCCGGCGCTCCGCGAAGCGGTCCTCGCCGCCGAGGCGGCCGGCTTCGATTCGGTCTGGGTCGACGACCATCTGCTCAGCGACGAGGGCGCCTGGGACGACGACAAGCTCGAGGCCTGGACGACGATCGCCGCGCTAGCCACGCTGACCGAGCGGGTCAAGGTCGGATTGCTCGTCGGCGCCAACACCCTCCGCAACCCGGGACTTACCGCCAAGCTCGCGACGACGCTCGACCACCTGAGCGACGGGCGGGCGATCCTCGGGCTTGGCGCCGGTTGGTTCGAGCGCGAGCACGAGGCGTTCGGAATCGAGTTCGGGAGCTGGATGGGCGAGCGGCTGGACCGGCTCGGCGAGGCGGCCGGACTGATCCGGCGCCTCCTCGACGGGGAGCGGATAACCCATGCCGGCCGCTTCTACGTCATGCACGACGCCGTGATCCGGCCGCGACCGATCCAGGAGCGGCTTCCGATCCTCATCGGGGGGATGGGCCGCCGCAAGACGCTGCCGATCGTCGCGGCCTCGGCTGACATGTGGAATGCGTACGGGACACCGACCGACCTCGCCCACGCCGAGCTGGCCGACGCCGACGCCACGCTCCGGGCCGCGTGCGCTGCGATCGGCCGGGATCACACGACGATCGAGCGCACCCTCAACCGCGAGGTCGCCATCCGGGCGACGCACGCCCTCGCCGTCGAGGCCTTCGAGGCGATCCGACAGCGACACTCGCTGCCCCCGGCTCGGCTCCTGGCGGCCGGTGGGACCCCGCGCGAGGTCGCCAATGCAGCGAGGGCTGACGCCGCTCTCGGATTCCGCTATCCGATCTGGATCTTCCGCGACCCGTTCGACCTCGAGACGATGGCTCGCCTCCCGGAGGTCAGGGCAGCGCTCGAGGGCTGACTGTCGGATCTCGTCTCTCGGGGCACAGGTCCGGGAGCGCGACGCCGATGTCGCCAGGCTGACGCGGGTGGCGTATTCCCGTGTGGCGTATTCCCGTGTCATATGCACGCCATACGAGCATTGGTCGACGCTGGCCGTACGCTCCGGGCTCTCAGCTTCGGGACTTCTACCGGCCCGAGCGTGCGGCGGGATGAATTTGGCGCCGCGAGGAGCGCTCGAGCAGGCTCGCGTTGCCGAGTGCTCCCCTGGCGCGCATTTGGCAGAACCTCGGCGGCGAGCGTGCGTCGGGGCGGCGAACGGCCCCGGGGCGGCGAGCATGGCTCCGAGCCCAGCGAGTGAGGGAGCGCTACACTCGGGCGACCGTTCGGTCGCATCCGCGGCCGAGGCAACGGAGGGCATCGAGCCCATGCCACGGGACTACGTCCGACTCACCCAGCCGCTCGTCCGAGAGGGAGGCCACGGCGACGCGGGCGCCCTCCGCCCTGCGACCTGGGACGAGGCGCTCGCGCGGACCGCGGCCGGCCTCCGGGCCGCCGGCGAGAAGCACGGGCCAACGACGTTCGGACTGTTCAGCTGCTCGAAGGCGACGAACGAGGTGAACTTCGCGGCGCAGAAGTTCACGCGGAGCGTCCTCGGCAGCAACAACATCGACAGCTGCAACCGCACCTGACACGCTCCGAGCGTCGCCGGTCTGGCGACCGTCTTCGGTGCCGGGGGCGGCACAAGCTCATACCGTGAGATCGAGGAGACGGACCTCGTCCTCCTCTGGGGCAGCAACGCCCGCGAGACCCACCCGATCTTCTTCCATCACCTCCTCAAGGGGGTGAACGCAGGGGCGCGGCTCTATCGCGGTCGACCCGCGCCGGACGTCTTCGGCGGAGTGGGCCGACCTGTGGCTCGGGCTCGATGTCGGGAGCGACATCGCCCTCGCCAACGCGATGGCCCGCGAGATCATCCACGAGGGCCTCCACCACCAGGAGTTCATCGACCGGGCGACGAGCGGCTTCGACTCCTATCGGGCCGGTGTCGAGCCGTACACCCTCGAGTACGCCGAGCGCGAGACGGGCATCCCCGCCGAGCGCGATCCGCGAGGCCGCCCTCGCCTATGCCAGGGCTGACCGGGCGATGATCTGCTGGACGCTCGGGATCACCGAGCACCACAACGCGGTCGACAACGTCCTGGCCCTGATCAGCCTGGCCCTGCTGACCGGACACGTCGGGCGGTACGGCAGCGGGATCAACCCGCTCCGTGGCCAGAACAACGTCCAGGGGGGCGGCGACATGGGCGCCCTGCCGGACCGGCTGCCCGGGTTCCAGCACGTCGAGAACGAGGCTCTTCGGGCCAGGTTCGACGCCGCCTGGGGCGTGCCGGTCCCGCCGAAGCGCGGCTGGCACCTGTCGGGGATGTTCGACGCGATGGAGCGCGGTGAGCTCCAGGCCGTCTATGTCATCGGCGAGAACCCGGTCCAGTCCGAGGCCGACCAGCATCGCGCGAAGCACCTGCTCTCGACGCGCGACTTCATGGTCGTCCAGGACATCTTCCTGACCGCGACCGCCGAGCTCGCCGACGTCGTGCTGCCGGCTGCTGCTGCCTGGGCGGAGAGCGAGGGCACCGTCACGAACTCCGAGCGCCGCGTCCAGCGCGTCCGCAAGGCGCTCGATCCGCCGGGCGAGGCTCGCGACGACCTGGCGATCATCTTCGACCTCGCCCGGGCGATGGGCCACGACTGGGGCGACCCATCGGCCGAGGCGGTCTGGAACGAGGTCCGATCGCTGTCTCCGGTCCACGCCGGGATGAGCTACGCCCGCCTCGAGGAGCTCGGCGGACTCCAGTGGCCGTGCTACGACGAGACCCACCCGGGCGAGCTGTTCCTCCACTCGCGGCTGTGGGAGGACCCGGTGCCCGGCAACCGCGTCCCGTTCGTGCCGGTCGAGCACGATCCGCCGGTCGACAAGCTCGACGCCGACTTCCCGATCCGGCTGACGACCGGCCGCCGGCTCGACTCGTACAACACCGGCGTCCAGACCGGCGGCTACACGTCGCCGCTCCGCCGCGGCGAGTCGCTCGACATCTCGCCCGAGGACGCCGAGGCCTACGGGCTCACCGACGGCGAGCGGGTCCGGGTCGTCTCGCGCCGCGGCCAGGTCGAGGCGCCGATCCGGATCGACCCGTCACTCCGGCCCGGCCTCACGTTCATGACCCTCCACTTCCAGGACGACGTCGCGGTCAACCTGCTGACGATCGACGCGACCGACCCGAAGTCCGGCACGGCCGAGTTCAAGGCGACCGCGATCCGGATCGAGAAGCTCGCGTCCTCGATTCCGGCCTGACCGGGGCTTGCGGACGCCTCGCCGCGGAATACACTCCCCCAGCGGTCGGAACCTGCGCTCCATCGCGCGGTGGAGACGACCGTGGCTACACTGGCCGGGATGGACCTCCACGTGGTGGCACCGCTCGCGTCGCCCGCCGAGCGCGCCGCCGTCGACGCCGTCCTGGCTCCGGTCATCGGACCGCCACGGAGCGGTTGGCAGGGCGGCGTCCGGGACATGGCCGCCGAGGGCCACATCGCCCACGGCGGGCACGAGGCGCGAGCCCACCGCGACCTGCTCCTGCCGGCGCTCCACGGGGTCCAGTCGCGGATCGGGTTCGATCAGCCAGCCGGCGCTCGCCTACGTCTGCCGCCGGCTCAGCGTGCCGCCGGCCGAGGCGTACGGCGTGGCCACCTTCTACGCCCTGTTCGCGACGACCCCGCGGCCGCCGGCCGTCGCCCATGTCTGCGACGACATCGCCTGCCGCCTGGCGGGGGCCGAGGAGCAGTGCGCGGCGCTCGAGCGGACGCTCGGGCGCCCCGGCGAGCCGGCCCGGGAGGGGACGATCACGTGGCTGCGCAGCCCCTGTCTCGGCCAGTGCGAACGCGCCCCGGCGGCGTTGTTCACCATCGCCGGGGAGACGCCCAGGACGTTCGCGGTTGCGCCGGTCGATGCGGCCGGGGTCATCGCCCGGCTCGAGGACCCACCGGGTGAGCACGTCGGCCCGGCGGCTGCCCGCGACCCCCGAGCGCCTCGCCGAGCTCCGGACGTCGGTGCCGCAGGCCGGCGACGACGGTCTCAGGCTGCTGGCCCGGATCGGCCGCGCCGACCCAACGAGCCTCGACGACTATCGGGCGAACGGCGGCTACCGGGCGCTGCCGCGGGCGCTCGAGCTCGGTCCGGACCGGGTCATCGAGGAGGTCTCCGCCTCGAAGCTCGTCGGCCGCGGCGGAGCGGCGTTCCCGACCGGCCGCAAGTGGGCCGCGGTCGCGGCCCAGCCGACCCGGCCGCACTACCTGGTCTGCAACGCCGACGAATCGGAGCCCGGCACGTTCAAGGATCGAGCGCTGCTCGAGGAGGACCCGTTCGCGCTCGTCGAGGCGATGACGATCGCGGGCTTCGCGACGGGTGCCGAGAAGGGCTACCTCTACATCCGCGGCGAGTACCCGCTGGCCGAGGCTCGCCTGGCCGGGGCGATCGCCCAGGCGCGCGCCGACCGGCCTGCTCGGGCCGGACATCCTCGGCTCGGGGACCGCCTTCGAGCTCGAGCTCCGGCGCGGCGCCGGCGCCTACATCTGCGGCGAGGAGACCGCGCTGTTCGAGTCGATCGAGGGCAAGCGCGGCGAGCCGCGCAACAAGCCGCCGTTCCCGGTCGAGGTCGGGCTGTTCGGCAAGCCGACGACCGTCAACAACGTCGAGACGCTGGCCAACATCCCGGCCATCGTGCTCGAGGGCGGGGCCGCGTTCGCCGCGATCGGCACCGACGGCTCGGCCGGCCCGAAGCTGTTCTGCCTGTCGGGCAGCGTTGCCCGCCCCGGCGTCTACGAGGTCCCGTTCGGGACGACCCTGCGCGAGCTGCTCGAGCTCGGCGGCGGGGTGCCGGGCGGCCGGTCGATCCGGGCGATCCTGCTCGGTGGCGCGGCCGGCGTCTTCGTCGGCGTCGATGCGCTCGACACCCCGCTCACGTTCGAGGGCACCCGGGCGATCGGGGCGACCCTCGGTTCGGGCGTCGTCATGGTCTTCGACGAGACGGCCGACCTCGTCGGGGCCCTGCGCCGGATCGCCGCGTTCTTCCGCGACGAGTCGTGCGGCCAGTGCGTCCCGTGCCGGGTCGGCACGGTTCGCCAGGAGGAGATGCTCGCCCGGCTCGCCGCCGGCCGGCCAAACGGCTCGGCGGGGGACGAGCTCGCCCTCCTGCGCGACGTCGGCCAGGCGATGCGCGACGCCTCGATCTGCGGGCTCGGCCAGACCGCCTCGAGCGCAATCGAGAGCGCCTTCCGGCAGCCCGAGCTGGTAGGCCTGTGAGCGTCGACCCGATCCTGTTCAGCCCCCCGGCCCGTCCCAGCAAGCCGCCCGAGGCGCCGCCGGAGCCCCCGGTGGAGCCGATCGAGCTGACGATCGACGGCGTGGCGGTCAGCGTCCCCGCCGGCTCGACGATCCTCGACGCCTGCCGCGCCCAGGGGATCGACACGCCGACCTCTGCTACCTCGAGAACCTGACGCCGGTCAACGTCTGCCGGGTCTGCGTGGTCGAGATCGCCGGGTCGCGCGTCCTCGTCCCGGCCTGCTCGCGCAAGGTCGAGGCCGGGATGGAGGTCCTGACCGACTCGGAGCGGGTGCGCCACTCGCGCCGGCTGGTGCTCGAGTTCCTCGGCTCGTCGGTCGACATCGCTGGCCGGCCCGGCGGCACCGACGGATCGCTGGCCGCCTACGCCGAGCGCTACGGCGCGGATCCGCGCCGGTTCGGGACACCGCCCGCCGCCGGCGGCCGCCGGCGAGCGCGACGCCCGCGAGGCCGGCCACCATCACGCGGCCGCCGGGGAGTCCGACCGCGGCGACCGTGGCCCAGCCGGTCAAGGTCGACAACGAGCTCTACGTCCGCGACTACTCGAAGTGCATCCTCTGCTACAAGTGCGTCGAGGCGTGCGGGGTGGACGCCCAGAACACGTTCGCGATCGCGGTCGCCGGGCGCGGGTTCGACGCCCGGATCTCGACCGAGTGGGACGTCGCGCTGCCCGACTCGGCCTGCGTCTACTGCGGCAACTGCATCGGCGTCTGCCCGACCGGCGCGCTGATGTTCCGCTCCGAGCACGAGATGCGCGCGGCCGGCACGTGGGACGAGTCGGCCCAGACCGTGACCGACACGATCTGCCCGTACTGCGGCGTCGGCTGCACGCTGTCGCTCCACGTCCAGGACAACGAGATCGTCAAGGTCACCTCGCCGATGGACTCGTCGGTCACCGACGGCCACCTCTGCATCAAGGGCCGGTTCGGCTTCCAGTTCGTCCAGAACCGCGGCCCCGCGGGTGGTGCCGGCGGACCGCCGGCCGACCCGTAGCGCACGGCCCGATGCCCACCCACTTCCGCTGGCTCTGGTATCTCGTGGGTCTGGCCGGGATGGCGCTGGCCGTCCTCGGGATCCTCGCGATCATCGGGTCGGCGGCGGACATCGGGATCCTCTTCCCGCTCGTGGTCGTCGTGGCGATCGTCGATCGGCTACGCGCTCGTCCGGTTCCGACGGTCGCTCGACGCGGCCGCTCGCCGCAGCCCCGAGCCGGTCGAGCCGGGTGCGACTGCGCCCGGCGACCCGAAGCCGCGAGTCCAGGCGGCCGACCGAGCAGCGAGGACGGACCGGACCGCGACCAGGCCGCAGCGACGTCTCGCCCCGAAGCCAGCCAAGCCCGCGGTCAACCCGGGCCGAACCAGCCGCCGCTGACCGGGCTGTCGGAGGTCGGCCGGCCTGCCCGGTCGACCGTGCTCAGAGCCGGAGGCGCTCCGCGTCGCGCGTAGACGTTGAAGCCGTCGCCGCGGAGGAAGCCGACCAGGGTCTGGCCGAGACGCTCGGCGGCTTCGACGGCCAGGTCCGATGGGGCCGACACGGCGCACACGATCGGGATCCCGGCGACGGCCGCCTTCTGGACGATCTCGAAGCTGACCCGGCCGCTGACGAGGAGCACGAGCCCGTTGAGCGGCATGCGACCGGCGAGGACCGCCCAGCCGACGAGCTTGTCGAGGGCGTTGTGGCGGCCGACGTCCTCGCGTAGCGCGACCAACTCGGCCGTCCGGCTCGAACAGCCCGGCGGCATGGAGGCCGCCGGTGGCCTCGAACACGCGCTGAGCCGCCCGGAGCGTCGACGGCAGCCCGAGGATCACGCTTCGTTCGACGGTCGGGCCCCGGCCGGGATCGGATCGCAGCGGACGGCGATCTCGTCGAGCGACGCCTTGCCGCAGATCCCGCAGCTGGCCGTCGCGACGAAGTGACGCTCGGCGACGACCGACGCGTCGAACGCCCGCCCGAGACGGACGATCGACCGTGTCGTCCGGCTGGGCGAGCGCGGCCGAGTCGCCCACATCCACGGTCACGACGTCGTCGTCGCCGATCAGCCCCTCCGTCCGGAGGAAGCCGACCGCGAGCTCGGCCTCGGAGCCAGGGGTGCGCATCGTGACCGCGACCGCAACCGGCTCCTGGCCGGGGCCGGCGGCACGGATCTCCAGCGGCTCCTCGCCGACCAGCGTGTCGTCGCGCGACTCGCTGGAGTCGCCGCGAACGGCGACCACGCGCGTCGTCGAGACGTGGCGAACCGGCAGCTCGGGCTCCGGGCGGCTGACGCTCATCGCGGCCGCTCGAGGAACCGGGCCGGCGCCATCGGCCGGAGGCAGTGGGTCGAGCTCATCGCCTGGTGGTAGCCGCCGGCGTTGAGCAGCGCCACGATGTCGCCCTCGGCGACCGGCGGCATCGGGTAGTCCTCGGCGAAGACGTCGCCGGCCTCGTTGATGTGCCCGGCGAGGGTCACGCGCTGGACCGCTCCGCGTCGGTCGCGCGGCACAGGACGACGCTCCTGCAGGAACCGGTAGATGAAGTACGAGCAGTCGACGTTCCAGCCGAGATCGAGCCCGACGAACCGGTCGCCCGGCGCGGTCCTCGATCGTCACGACCTCGCCGAGCAGGATGGCGGCTGTCCTTCGCGAGGTAGTCGCCCGGCTCGACCGCGACGCGCCACGCCGCGCGGACCGAGCTGCCGCGCGAGCACCGCCGCGTAGGCGTCGAGGTCGATCGCCTGCTCGTCGTCGCGGGCCGGCGCGCCGAGCCCGCCGCCGACATTGACCTCGTCGATCGGACAACCCAGCTCGACGAGGCGATCGAGCATCGCCGACGACCGCCGCGAGCGCCGTCTCGAACGACGCCAGCCCGTCGGCCAGCCAGCCCGACCCGGCGTGGACGTGGACCGTGTCGATCGTCAGGTCGATGCCGGCCGGCGACCTCGACCGCCTCGTCGAGCCGGTCGTCGTAGATCCCGAACTTCGTCGGTCGATCGCCGCTGTACGCGAGCGCCGGCGTGATAGCCCGCGCCGGCACCCGGGTTGACCCGCAGCCCGATCCGCCGCGGTCGCGCCGGCAGCTCGGCGCCGCAGCCGCGCCCGACCCGCTCGACCTGGCTCACGGCGTCGAGGTTCAGGTGGACCCCGGTGGGCAGGAGCACGTCGAGGTCGCGCTCGGACACGTTCGTCCCGGTGTAGCTGATCTCCTCGGGCCGCCAGCCGTGACTCGAGCGCGCGGAGCGACCTCGCCCGGCGAGCAGGCGTCGATCCCGATGGACGTTGGCGAGCCGGGCGGGCCGAGCCTGCGCAGCGTGGCGAGGACCTCCGGCTCGCGGTTCGCCTTGAGCGCGAAGCGGACCCGGTGGCGGAGGCTCCGCTCCGGCCGAGCGCCCCGACGATCGCCCGGGCGTTCTCGGCGAGCCGTTCGAGGTCGTACACGAACAGCGGCGTGCCGCTGCTCCCGGGCGAGCTCCTCGGCGTCGCGTCCGGCGATGGCCAGCCGCCCGTCGTGGGACTCCAGGCCCGGGCGGATCCACCAGCGCGGCGAGGCGATCGGTGGCTCGAGGGCGATGCCGGGTCCGGGCGGCTGCCCGAGGACGGTCACCGCGGGATCGCGATCGTGTCCAGCAGCCGACGGGATGCCGCGGCCACTTCGAGCACGGCCTCGTCGAATGCGTCCCGGTTCTTCTGCGAGGGGACCCGATAGCCGCTCACCTTTCGAACGAACTGGAGCGCCGCGGCCGCGATCTCCTCGTCCGTCGCCGGCTCATCCGCCCGGCGCAGCGTCTTGATGCTTCGACACATGCGTCAAGCGTACCGCCAGTCGGCCGGCCGGTCAGACCGCTGGACGAACCTCGCAGGTGCCCGGTGGGAACAGGCCCGAGAACGTCACGCCGACGAGGATCGCCCCGCCGATCAGCAGGACGACGGTCGACGCCGTGACCGCCCAGGCGATCCGCCGCCGGCCGTCGGAGGCCAGCCACAACCGCTCGGCGACGAGCGAGCTCGCGATCACGGTCAGCGCCACGCCGACCCCCAGCGTCGCGAGGGGCAGGATCGGGATCGCCGCGCCCGCCGATGCACACTCGGCGAGGAACTGGGCCAGGAACGGGATGACGACGAGGAGGGCCGAGCCGACCCCGATCCCGGCATAGACGGCCGCCCGTGACCGGCCCGCGGGCAGCCCACGAGCGACGGCACCGGTGACCGCCGGGAGCAGGAGCGTCAGGGGCATCCCGATCGCCCAGCCGAGCCTCGCCCGGTCGAGCGGTCCGACGACCCCGATCTCGTCGATCGCCAGCCAGGTCACGAGGACCAGCCCGAGCCACAGGAACGGCCGGATCGCGAGCGGGATCCGGGGTTCGTCCTGGTGCGGCTCGGCGAGCTCGTTCACTGGCGGATCGTACGCCGCGCTATCCTCGACCGCGATGGCCGAGACCTTCCAGACGATCATCGAGCCGTTCCGGATCCACTCGGTCGAGCCGATCCGGATCACGACCGCCGACGAGCGTCGCGCCGCGGTCCGGGCCGCCGGCTACAACCTGTTCGCGCTCCACGCCGACGACGTCCTCATCGACCTCCTGACCGACTCCGGGACCGGCGCGATGTGCCGCGACCAGTGGGCGGCAATCCAGCGCGGCGACGAGTCGTACGCCGGCTCGCCGTCGTGGTTCGCGTTCCTCGAGTCGGTCCAGGACCTGTTCCCGTTCCGCCACGTCATCCCGACCCACCAGGGCCGGGCGGCCGAGAAGATCCTGTTCTCGTCGATCGGCAGGCCCGGCAAGGCGGTCCCGAACAACACCCACTTCGACACGACCCGGGCGAACGTCGAGTTCGCCGGGGCGCGAGGCGGTCGACCTGGTCATCCCGGAGGGTCGCCAGCCATCGCTCGAGCACCCGTTCAAGGGGAACATGGACCTCGCCGCGCTCGAGCGGTTCATCGCGGAGCGGGGCCGCGAGCGGATCCCGGTCGTGTTCGTCACGATCACCAACAACAGCGGCGGCGGCCAGCCGGTCAGCCTCGAGAACCTGCGCGGCGGTCCGGGCGATCTGCGACCGGTTCGCGATCCCGCTCTTCCTCGACGCCTGCCGGTTCGCCGAGAACGCCTGGTTCATCAAGACGCGCGAGCCGGGCCAGGCCGGCCGGTCGATCCCCGACATCGTCCGCGAGATCGCCGTCGCTGGCCGACGGCATGACGATGTCGCGCCAAGAAGGACGGGCTGGCCAACATCGGCGGCTGGCTGGCCATGAACGACGACGGGCTGGCCGAGCGCTGCCGGAACCTGCTGATCCTGACCGAGGGCTTCCCGACCTACGGCGGCCTCGCCGGCCGCGACCTCGAGGCGATCGCCCAGGGGCTGCGCGAGGTCGTCGACGAGGACTACCTGCGCTACCGGATCCGGTCCACGGCCTACCTCGGCGACGCGCTCCACGCGGCCGGCATGCCGGTCGTCCGGCCGATCGGCGGGCACGCGGTCTACATCGACGCGCGGGCGCTGCTGCCCCACATCCCGCCGCTCGCACTACCCGGGCCAGGCGCTCGCGGTCGCGCTCTACGAGACGGGCGGCATCCGCGGCTGCGAGATCGGCACGGTGATGTTCGGGCGCCATCCCGACGGGTCCGAGACGCCGGCGGCGATGGACCTCGTCCGGCTGGCGATCCCGCGCCGGACCTACACCCAGAGCCACATCGACTACGTCATCGAGGTCGTCCTGGCGGTCGTCGCCGCGGGCCGCCGAGCCTGCCGCGGCTATCGGATCGTCGACGAGCCGGCGGCCCTGCGCCACTTCACCGCGACGTTCGCTCCGCTGGGTCCGGGGTGACGGTCGCCACCCGGGCCGGTGCCGGACCCGATCTCGAGGCACGGTTCCCGCGGCCCGAGCGGTACGAGCTCGTCCGGACGCTGTCGCCGCTTCGCCACGGCCACGGCGACCCGACGATCCGGCTCGAGACCGGCCGCGTCCGGCGCGCCACGCGGACGCCCGACGGCCCGGCGACGATCGAAGCCGTCGATACCGGTCCCGAGCTGCTCGTCCGGGCCTGGGGACCGGGCGCCGGCTGGGCGATCGAGCGAGCACCGCGACCTCCTCGGGCTGAACGACGATCCCGACGCGCTCCTCGCCCTCCACCCGCCGCATCGGGTCGTCGTGGAGCTCGCGCGGCGGTTTGCCGGCGTCCGGATCCCGCGCTCGAACCGGGTCGTCGAGGCGCTCGTCCCGGCAGTCCTCGAGCAGAAGATCACCGGCGAGGAGGCGCGGCGCGTCTACCGGGCCCTCGTTCGCGCCCATGGCGAACCTGCGCCGGGTCCGTTCGGGCTCCGTCTCCAGCCGACGCCGGCGCAGCTGGCCGCCCTCCCCTACCACGCCTACCACCCGCTCGGGCTCGAGCGACGCCGGGCGGAGACGCTCAGGCGGATCGGCGCGCTGGCCGACCGGCTCGAGGCGGCCGTCGTCACTCCCGATCGACGAGGCCCATCGCCGGCTCGGCGCGGTCATCGGGATCGGCCCGTGGACGGTCGGCGAGGTGGCCCGCGACGCGCTCGGCGATCCCGACGCGGTCAGCGTCGGCGATTACCACCTGCCGGGCCTCGTCGTGCGGGTCCTCGCCGACGAGCCGCGCGGCGACGACGCCCGGATGCTCGAGCTGCTCGAGCCGTATCGCGGTCAGCGCGGCCGGGTGATCCGGCTGCTCGAGTCGAGTGGCCTCCAGGCGGTGCGTCGCGGCCCCCGGATGCCGCCCCGCTCGATCGGCGGGATCTGAGGCGAAGAGGGTCTCGTCGCCGAGAGTAGCGGCGACACGTGAATGATCAGCCCGAGGTCGTCTCCGCCGGGACGAGCGTCGGCAGGCCGACCGGGTCGGCATCGGCGTCGCGCAGCCAGCTCGCGAGCTCGCGGTTGATGATCAGCGTCTCGCAGTCACGCACCTCGAGGATGCCCGCGATCAGGTAGGCGATCGTCGCGTCGGTCAGCGGCACCATCACGTCGCGCTCGGCGAGCGAGGGCAGGGCCTCGCGGCCGGGTGGAGCGTGCAGCCGACCGAGGACGGTATACGGCCCGATCTGGGCCTGCAGCCGATGCGGTTCGGTCGGCGTCCAGAAGGCCTGCGGAGCCGCGCGGCGGTCCGGCCTTGACGGCGCACAGCTCCGATCGGCTGATGCTGAAGGTCGGACTGGTGACCTGGCGGCCGTCGGTCAGTCCCTCGAGGACGACGTCGACGAGCTGGATCGTGGCCTCGGCGTTGAGCTGGTCGGTGACGCGCTCGGCCCGGAGCTCGAGGCGGCCCGAGATCAGGCAGTCTCCGGCGAAGCCGGTGAGGTCGACGAGCATCGGGTTCCTCGGCGGGGTCGGATGACGGAGCCATGGTCCACGCTGGGCTCCGTATGACGTCACGCCCCGAAGGTCAGGCACGCCGCGCCGTTGGTCCGAGCGGAAGGCCCCGGTCCGGAGGGGACGGGTACACTCGGCGTGCGTGCGGGTGTTGACAGGTGTCGAACCTCCTGCGCGCCGTTCCGCTGCTGGCCTGCGAAGATGGCCGAGAGATGACCGCCGTCCTTCCCAGCGCCGCGCTCGCCGAGCCGACCGCCCCCACGTTCAGCCGGGCGGGACGGCTCGCCCTGCTCGGCCCGCTGACCCGGGAGCGGATCCTGGTCATGGACGGCGCGATGGGCACGATGGTCCAGGGCTACGGCCTGTCCGAGGCGGACTTCCGCGGCGACGCGCTTCCGCGACCACCCGCGCGACCTGCGCGGCGACAACGACCTGCTGTGCCTGACCCGGCCCGACATCGTCCGGGCGATCCACGACGCCTACCTCGAGGCCGGCGCCGACATCATCGAGACGAACACGTTCACCGCGACGTCGATCGCCCAGGCCGACTACGGCCTCGAGGCCGTCGTCCGCGAGATGAACGCGGCCGCGGCCCGGATCGCGCGCGAGGCCGCGGACGCGTTCGAGGCGCGCGAGCCCGGCCGTCCGCGCTACGTGTGCGGGGCGATCGGCCCGACCAACCGGACCGCCTCGATCTCGCCCGACGTGAGCGATCCCGGCGCGCGGAACGTCCGCTTCGACGATCTCGTCGTCGCCTACGGCGAGGCGGCGGCCGGCCTCGTCGAGGGCGGCGCCGACCTGCTCGTCGTCGAGACGATCTTCGACACGCTCAACGCGAAGGCCGCGATCTTCGCGATCGACGACCTGTTCGAGCGGCTCGGCTTCCGCCTCCCGCTGATGATCTCCGGGACGATCACCGACGCCAGCGGACGGACCCTCAGCGGCCAGACCCCCGAGGCGTTCTGGCACTCGGTCCGGCACGCCCGGCCGTTCAGCGTCGGGCTCAACTGCGCGCTCGGCGCGAAGGCCCTCCGGAGCCACGTCCAGGAGCTGGCGCAGGGTCGCCGACGTGCCGATCTCGGCCTACCCGAACGCCGGCCTCCCGAACGAGTTCGGCGGCTACGACGAGACCGCCCCGGAGACCTCCGCGGCGCTCCACGGGTTCGCCGAGGACGGCCTGGTCAACATCGTCGGCGGCTGCTGCGGGACGACGCCGGCCCACGTCCGGGCGATCGCCGAGGCGGTCCGCGGTCTCGCGCCTCGACCGATTCCGGCCGTACCGCGCGCTGACCCGCCTGTCCGGGCTCGAGCCGCTGATCATCCCCCAGCCGGGCAACGTCTTCGTCAACGTCGGCGAGCGGACGAACGTCACCGGCTCGCGCGCGTTCGCCAAGGTCATCCTCGAGGGTCGCTTCGACGACGCGCTCGAGATCGCCCGGAGCCAGGTCGAGAACGGCGCCCAGCTCATCGACGTCAACATGGACGAGGGGATGCTCGACTCGGCGGCGGCGATGACCCGCTTCCTCGACCTCATCGCGGCGGAGCCGGACATCGCCCGGGTGCCGATCATGATCGACTCGTCGAAGTGGTCGGTGATCGAGGCCGGGCTGAAGTGCGTCCAGGGCCGGCCGGTCGTCAACTCGATCAGCCTGAAGGAGGGCGAAGCCGAGTTCCTCCGCCAGGCCCGGCTCGTCCGGCGCTACGGCGCGGCCGTCGTCGTCATGGCCTTCGACGAGGAGGGTCAGGCCGGGACGGTCGAGCGCAAGGTCGGGATCGCGACGCGCGCCTACCGGCTGCTCATCGACGAGGCCGGGTTCGACCCGGAGGACATCATCCTCGACCCGAACATCTTCGCGATCGGGACCGGGATCGAGGAGCACGCCGACTACGCGGTCGCGTACATCGAGGCCACCCGGCGGATCAAGGCCGAGCTGCCCGGCGCGCTCGTCTCGGGCGGCGTGAGCAACGTCAGCTTCTCGTTCCGCGGCAACGACCGCGTCCGCGAGGCGATCCACTCGGTCTTCCTGTACCACGCGATCGCCGCCGGCATGGACATGGGCATCGTCAACGCCGGCCAGCTGGCGGTCTACGACGACATCGACCCGGAGCTGCGCGAGCTGGTCGAGGACGTCGTTCTCAACCGCCGCCCGGACGCGACCGAGCGGCTGCTCGACTGGGCTGCCGGGCATTCGGCCGAGGGTGCGGCCAGGGCCGCCGCGACCGATCTCGCCTGGCGCGAGCTGCCGGTCGCCGAGCGGCTGAGCCACGCCCTCGTCGAGGGCATCGACGCCTGGGTCGTCGAGGACACCGAGGAGGCCCGCCAGGCCGGCGGCCCGGCCGATCGAGGTCATCGAGGGGCCGCTGATGGACGGGATGAGCATCGTCGGCGACCTGTTCGGATCCGGCCGGATGTTCCTGCCCCAGGTCGTCAAGAGCGCCCGGGTGATGAAGAAGGCGGTCGCCCATCTCGTCCCGTTCATCGAGGCCGAGCGGGTCGCCGGCGGCGGCGCCGACGACGGCGTCCGGAAGACGGCCGGCCGGGTGGTCATGGCCACGGCCAAGGGCGACGTCCACGACATCGGCAAGAACATCGTCGGGGTCGTCCTCGGCTGCAACGACTACGAGGTCATCGATCTCGGGGTGATGGTCCCGGCGGCCCGGATCCTCGAGACGGCGCGCGAGATCGGCGCCGACTTCATCGGCGTGTCGGGGCTCATCACGCCGTCACTCGAGGAGATGGTGTTCGTCGCCTCTGAGATGGAGCGCGAGGGGTTCACGATCCCGCTCCTGATCGGCGGCGCGACGACGTCGCGGGCGCACACCGCGGTCAAGATCGAGCCGCGCTACAGCGGACCGGTCGTCCACGTCCTCGACGCGTCGCGGGCGGTCGGCGTGGCCGGGGCGCTCGTCAACCCGGCGACCCGCGACCAGTTCGCTGCGACGACGCGCACGGAATACGCCGAGATCCGCCGCGAGCGGGCCGGCCGGCGAGCCCGCGAGGAGCGCCTGAGCCTGGCCGACGCCCGGGCGAACCGCCAGCCGATCGACCTGTCGATCGACGTCCCGCGACCGTCGTACCTCGGCGTCCGGACGATCGACGACGTCACGATCGGCGAGCTCGTGGACCGGATCGACTGGACGCCGTTCCTCGCGACCTGGGAGCTCAAGGGCGCGTACCCGGCGATCCTCGACGACCCGCGCACGGGGCCCGCGGCACGCTCGCTGCTGGCCGATGCCCGGGCGATGCTCGGCCGGATCGAGGCGGATGGCCTGCTCCGCGTTCGTGGGGTCGTGGGCTTCTGGGCCGCCGGGGCGACCCCGACCGACGACATCGAGCTGTTCAGCGACGAGACGCGGACCGAGCGCCTGGCCACGATCCACACCCTTCGCCAGCAGCAGGTCAAGCCACCCGGCCGGGCGAACCTCGCCCTGGCCGACTTCGTGGCGCCGCTCGAGTCAGGTGTCAACGACTTCGTCGGCGGCTTCGCCGTGACCGCCGGCCTCGGCGCGGACGAGGCCGCACCGAACGTTCGAGGCGGCCCACGACGACTACGACGCGATCATGGTCAAGGCGCTCGCCGACCGGCTGGCGGAGGCGTTCGCCGAGCGGCTCCACGAGCGCGTCCGACGCGTGCTGTGGGGCTATGCCCCCGACGAGGTCCTGACGAACGAGGACCTGATCGCCGAGCGCTACCAGGGGATCCGGCCTGCGCCCGGCTACCCGGCCTGCCCCGACCACACCGAGAAGGGCACGCTCTTCGAGCTGCTCGGAGCCGAGGAACGGATCGGGATCTCCCTCACTGAGTCCTATGCGATGCTTCCGGCGGCGTCGGTCAGCGGGCTCTACTTCTGGCGTCCGGAATCGGCCTACTTCGGGCTCGGCCGGATCGGCCGCGATCAGCTCGAGGAGTACGCCGTCCGCAAGGACCTCGACCTCGAGACGACCGCTCGCTGGCTCGCCCCGAACCTCGACGACGAGGGCTGAGGCAGCCTCGACGTCCGGAACGTGCTCGCCGCGGCGCGGGTTGCGCGGCGCGGGTTGTCGCGGCGCGGGTTGCGCGGCGCGGGTTGCGCGGCGCGGGTTGCGCGGCCCGGGTTGCGTTCGCCGTTGGCGGCCAAGCATCGAGTCGTTGACAGGTGCACGCCATAAGGTCATAGGTCAGCGCCGGCCGCACTCCGAGTTGTCAATTGCTCGCCAGGTGAGCATCTGACGACAATTCGGGCCGGATCACGGCGTCGAGGCGAGGCTGGCCGCGGAATCCACCGACGAACGCTCGCCTGGTGTGCAGGTGTCAATGGAGCCTCAGCGGCCGGTTCGGTCGTCGATGCCCCAGGGCGAGCCGTAGGCGGTCAGGAGGTCGAGGAACGGGACGGCGTCGAACGCTTCCGGGCCCATGACTCCCCGGCCCTGCCACGCTCCCGTCGCGAGCAGCTCGAGCGCCACGACCGGGTTGATCGCGGTCTGCCAGACGACGGCCTGCGAGCCGTACTCGCGCATCGACCACTCGTTGTCGACGACGTGGTAGAGGTAGACCTCGCGCGGCTTCCCGTCCTTGCCCGTGCCGGTGACCCATACGCCGGCGCAGGTCTTGCCCGTCATCCGGTCGCCGAGCATGGCCGGGTCGGGCAGGCAGGCCGCGACGACGTCGCGCGGCGAGACCTCGACCCCGCCGACGCGGACCTTCCCGGTCCGGTCGAGCCCGACCTGGTGGAGGACCCGGAGGACGTTGATGAACTCGTCGCCCAGCCCGTACTTGAACGTCACCCGCTTCGCCTTCACCCAGCGCGGCATGAGGAGGACCTCCTCGTGCTCCACGTTGACGCACTCGACGGGGCCGATCCCCTCGGGGAAGTCGAACACCTCGGGCTCGCTGAACGGCGCGGTCGTGAACCAGCCCCGGCCCTGCTCCCAGATCACCGGCGGGTTGAGGCACTCCTCGATCGTCGTCCAGATGCTGAACGACGGGGCGAAGTCGTAGCCCTCGACGACGAGGTTTGCTCCATCGCGCACGCCGAGCTCGTCGATCTCGCCGAACAGGTGGTCGGCGGCGTAGCGGGCGAACACGTCCGACAACCCCGGCTCCACGCCGATCCCGACGAGCGCGAGCCGGCCGGCCGCCTCCCAGTCGGCGGCCTTCGCGAACTGGGCGTCGCCGAGCTTCTCGCCGGTCAGCTCGTACGGCCGGTCGGGATGCGGGTGGCTCAGCGACATCGCCATGTCGAGGTAGTCGGCGCCGGCTGCGAATGCACCTTCGAAGATGGGCATCACGAAGCGCGGATCGACGGCGTTGAGGACGTGGCTGATGCCGTGCTCGCGGCAGAGAGCGGCGACGGCGTCCGCGTTCGAGGCGTCGACCCTGGCCGCGGCGAAGCGCGGGTCGCCGACCCGGGCCACGACCGCCTCGGCCCGGCCGGCGTCGTAGTCGGCCATGACGATCCGCTCGAAGAACGACCGCCGCGCCGCTATCGGGGCAACCGCGCTGCCGACGCCTCCGGCTCCGACGACGAGGATTCGCATCCCGATCTCCTCCTGTGCGGCGGGGGCTGGCGCCCGACCCCGTCTCGCCCGATAGTAGACGGCACCGCTCGGGACGTTCCATGGTCGCCCGCCCCGGTCCACCCGGCGTCGGGCGGCCCATCCGCCCAGGTGAGGTGAGCCTCGGTGACCCGCCCGCTCAAGATCGGCATCCAGCTCCCGGAAGTCGAGCGGGAGGTCCGCTGGCCCGAGTACGTCGCGCTCGCCCAGCGGGTGGAGTCGCACGGGTTCGACTCGATCTGGATCGGCGACCATCTCCTCTACCGGCGTCCGGGCGACACGGGGCCGCGCGGGCCGTGGGAATGCTGGACGATGCTCGCCGCGCTGGCCGCTGCGACCAACCGGGTCACCCTCGGGCCGCTCGTCGCATCGACCAGCTTCCACGCCCCGGCGATGCTGGCGAAGAAGGCCGCGACGATCGACGAGATCAGCGGCGGCCGGCTCGTCCTGGGTCTCGGCGCGGGCTGGAACGAGACCGAGTACCGGGCCTTCGGGTTCCCGTTCGACCATCGGATTAGCCGGTTCGAGGAAGCATTCACGATCATCCGGACGCTGCTGCGCGAGGGGGCGATCGACTTCGAGGGCCGCTACTACGCCGTCCGGAACTGCGAGATCCGGCCGCGCGGCCCGCGGCCCACAGGACCACCGATCATGCTCGGCTCGAACGGGGAGCGGATGCTGGCGATCGGCGCTCCGTACATCGACGCCTGGAACTCGTGGTTCAACGACACCGGCAACCGGCCCGAGGGGGTGGCAGCGCTCCGTGCCAGGGTCGATGCGGCCGCCCTGGCGGCGGGACGCGATCCGGGCTCGATCGAGCGGACCGTGGCAGTCCTCGTCCAGCTGACTGGCGGCCGCGGCCGGGTCCAGGGCAACTACGCCAAGCCGGGCGATCCGCCGCTCGAAGGCGATGCGGACACCATCGCCGAGGCGCTTCGAGCCTACGCCCGCGAGGGGATTGGCCACGTCCAGCTCGTCCTCGACCCGATCACCCTGGCCTCACTCGACGAGCTCGCGCCCGTCCTCGACCTGCTCGATCGGGGCTGACCCGAGAACGGAGGAGACGATGCCCGACAAGCAAACGATGCCGACCTTCGGCAAGGCACCGGTGGAGCTCGTCGAGCGGTTCAGCACGGTGCTGGCCGATCGGCCAGGCGCGAGCGTCCGAAAGATGTTCGGCTATCCGGCCGCGTTCGTGAACGGCAACCTGGCCACCGGCCTCCACGAGGCGAACTGGTTCGTCCGCCTGTCGCAGCCCGACGCGGACGAGCTGTCCACCGCTGGCGGCGGACCATTCGAGCCGATGCCCGGCCGCCCGATGCGCGGATACATCGTGCTCCCGTCAGCGATCGCGGCCGACCCGGACGCCGCCGGTGGCTGGGTCGACCGGGCGATCGATCACGTCGCGACCCTGCCGCCGAAGTGAGTGACCGTCGCCCAGCATGACCAATGTCAACCGCGGAAGGATCGCATGACGCTCGACTTCGGCCGGTTCGACGCGTTGACCTTCGACTGCTACGGGACGCTGATCGACTGGGAGACGGGGATCGTCGCGGCCCTCAGGTCGGTCCTCGACCCGCGCGGCGTCGCGCCCGAAGCGGACCAGCTCCTCGAGACGTTTGCCCGCCATGAGGCTGAGGCCGAGTCTGGTCCGTACCTGCGCTATCGGGAGGTCCTCGGCCGGTCCCTGCGCGGCGTGTGCGCCGAGCTCGCGGTGGAGCCGACCGACGCCGAGGTCGAGACATTCGGCGGCTCGGTCGGCGACTGGCCCGCCTTCCCCAATTCGGCCGACGCGCTCGCCCGGCTCAAGCACCGCTTCCGGCTCGGGGTCATCACGAACTGCGACGACGACCTGTTCGCCGCCTCGAACCGGCGGCTGGGCGTCACGTTCGACTGGATCGTCACCGCCCAGCAGGCGGGCAGCTACAAGCCCGACCCGCACAACTTCGAGCTGGCTCTCGAGCGGATCGACGTTCCGCGCGAGCAAATCCTCCATGTCGCCCAGAGCCTGTACCACGACCATGTCACGGCGCGGACATTCGGGCTCTCGACCGCCTGGATCGATCGGCGCCACGACAAGCCCGGGTTCGGCGCGACCCCACCGGCGACGGCCACCCCGGACGTGGTCGCGCTGGATATGGCGTCGTTCGCCGACCTGGCCCTTGCCTAGCGGAAGAACTCGCCGAGGGTGTTCGCCTGGCAGCTGGACGCCAGGCAGTCGAGGCCGAGACCGGCCTCGATCGTCCGGAGCAGCGAGTAGTGGGTGTGGGGCACGGACGAACGCGTGCCGGGCACGACGGTTGGGGCGATGACCACGGTCGCGACACGGTTCGCGGATCGATCGCCCGAGTCCGCCTCGTCGAACGTGATGAACAGGACGCCGCCATCCGACCACGCGGTCGAACCGAGGATCCGAGGAACGAACGTCTTGAGCCAGGTGTCCGCGGTCGACAGCGGACAGTCGTGAGCGTCGTGGCACATGTTCGGCACGACCAGCGCGTACGTCGAAGCGGCCGGGTCGAACTCGCTCAGCGGCCGGATGCTCGCGCAGCGGTCGGCCGAGCCGCTGATCGCCGTGAAGCTGATCGCGGGCTCGTGCTTGCGGGCGTAGGTGCCCGCCCCGTCCGTGCCGCCGGTCGCTGCAGTCGCCCCTGGATAGCATCCGCCGGGAACGTTCTCCGCATACACCCGCCAGGAGCGCCCGGTCGCCTCGAGCTGATCGGCAAGCGTCGGCGCCGTGAGGTCGTGCGGCTGATCATCGGTAACCCCCTGGGTCGACCCGCTGAACAGCGCCAGGTAGTTCGGCTGCGACGGATGGGCAACCGCCTGGTACGCCTCCGCAACCCCGTAGCGACCGGCGAGCTCGTTCAGGTATGGCATGTCGGGGCTGCCGATGACCGCCGACGCCGACTTGTTCTCGAGGATGATCGTGAACACGTGCTTGAACGGCGGGACCGGGCGGTACGAACCGGTCGGCGCCGCGACGAGAGCTGTAACCGGGTCCGCGGACCGGTTGGTGAGCCGAAGCCCGACGAACAAACCGGTCCCGAGGACCGCCATCACGAGCAGGCCGACCGCGACAAGGGTCAGACGCTGGGCACGGATCGGCGGCCGGAGGTGGAGCTCCATGCCTCGATCCTGCCGCCCGAACCTGAATCCAAGGTGAAGGTGGCGAGGGCGCGCAACACCTTGCGGGAGCCGACCCCAAGCGAGAGCCGGGGAACCTCAGCCGGATCGTGGCAGGTGCAGTCGGAACGTGGCTCCCTCGCCCGGATGGGACTCGACGGTCAATCGCCCGCCGTTTCGGGCGGCCAGATCGGCGGCTATCGCCAGGCCCAGGCCGCTCCCCGGGCCAGCCTCAACGTCGGCGCGGACCCGGTAGAAGGGCTCGAAGATCCGGTCGAGGTCTGCGGCCGCGATGCCCGGGCCACGGTCGGCGACTTCGACAACCGCCTGGCCGTCGATGAGCCGGGTCTGGACCCGGACGGGCCCACCGCCCTGCGCATAGCGGAGCGCGTTGTCGACCAGGTTCGCGACGATCCTCCGGATCTCCTCGTCGTCGGCCTCGACGACGAGATCGGGGGCGAGCGTAACGACAATCGCCTCGGGCGCGGCGCTCGCGGCGCGAGCCTCCTCGGCAACTTCCGCGGCCACGACCGACAGGTCGAGCCGTTGGCGTCGAGGCTCGAGGAGCCCCTCCTCGGTCCGGGCGAGGAGGAGCAGGTCATCGGTCAGGCTGCTGAGCCGCTCCGATGCCACGAGAATCGCCGCAAGGGCCGCCCGCTCCCGGTCCGGGTCGGGTGGGCCATCGAGCGTCGACTCGGCGGTCGAGCGGATCGCGGCCAGTGGGTTGCGCATCTCGTGGGACGCGTCGCCGACGAACCGACGCTGTCGTTCGTGGGCCTGGCGGATCGGTCGCAGCGTCCGATCGGCCAGGAAGTAGGCGGCTGCCCCGACGAGCACGACGACCGCGCCGTCGGCGACCACAAGGGCGATGGCGATCCGCTGGACGGATCGCTCGTAGGCACGCTGGACGGCCTCGTCGGTGGTCGCGTCCTCCGCGACGTCGAAGGCCGGTCGGAGGACGATCACGATCGTCGCCAGGAAGACCAGGCTGAATGCCGCGAGGACGACAACGAGGACCGCCAGGTAGCGCAAGGCGAGACGCCGCCGGGCCCGCTCGAACATCAGGTCGGGCTCGCAACATCTGCGCGGAGGCGATAGCCGGCGCCGCGGACCGTCTCGATCAGGCCGTCACGACGGCCGGCGTCGATCTTGCGGCGGAGGCTCCGGATATAGACCTCGACGATGTTGGACTCGGCGGCGAACTCGGCGTCCCACAACGCATCGATCAGCCGATCCTGGGCGAAGACCTGGCCGGGATGACGGGCGAGGACCTCGAGCAGCGCGAACTCCTTGGCGGTCAGGTGGATCGGCCGGTCGGCCATCCGGACCTCGTGCGACGCGGGGTCGAGACTGAGCTGTCCGACGTGGAGGACCGGATCGCGCGGCGTCGCGCCGCGCCGGCGGAGCGCGCGGACCCGAGCGAGCAGCTCGGCGGCGGCAAACGGCTTGGCCAGGTAGTCGTCGGCGCCCGCGTCGAGACCGGTGACCCGGTCGGCGACCTGATCGCGGGCGGTGAGCATGAGGATCGGGGCCGTGTTCCCCCCCGATCGCAGCCGGCGACAGGCCTCGAACCCGTCGAATCCGGGCAGCACGACGTCGAGCACGATCAGGTCGTAGTCGTAGGTGCCGGCCCAGGTGACGCCCTCGGGCCCGCTCGTCGCAACGTCCACCGCGTAGTCCGCCGAGCCCAGGATCGATCGGATCGCCGCCGCGATCGCAGGCTCGTCCTCGACGACCAGGATTCTCACGATCGTCAGCCCGGCTCGTGGCGGTAGAACGGGATCCGCTCGGGGGCCAGCGGCGTGTTGCCGAGGAGGATGTCGGCCGCCTTCTCGGCGACCATCATCACCGGGGCGTAGATGTTGCCGTTCGTGACGTACGGCATGACCGAGGCGTCGACGACGCTCAGCCCGTCCAGGCCGCGGACACCCATCGTCTGCGGGTCCACGACCGACAGGTCGTCCACACCCATCCGCGCCGTGCACGACGGATGCAGGGCCGTCTCGGCGTCGCGGGCGACCCAGTCGAGGATCTCCTGGTCGGTCTCGACCGACGGCCCGGGCGACGTCTCGCCGCCATTGAACGGACCGAATGCAGGTTGACCGAGGATCCTCCGGGCAACCCGAATCGCCTCGACCCACTCGCGCCGATCCTGGGCCGTCGACAGGTAGTTGAAGCGAATCGCGGGATGCACGCTCGGGTCCGTCGACACGATCCTGACCGAGCCTCGGGCGTCCGAGTACATCGGCCCGATGTGGACCTGGTAGCCGTGACCCGCGGCCCCGGCCGAGCCGTCGTAGCGGATCGCCAGCGGCAGGAAGTGGAACATCAGGTTGGGGTAGGCGACGTCGTCGTTGCTCCGGGCGAAGCCACCGCCCTCGAAATGGTTCGTCGCCCCGGGGCCGCGCCGGAGGAAGAGCCACTGGAAGCCGATCCACGGCCGGCGCCACTTCTGGGTCGCCGAAGGCTGCATCGAGACCGGCTGGGTCGAGGCGTACTGGATGTAGACCTCGAGGTGGTCCTGGAGGTGCTCGCCGACCCCTGGCAGGTCCTGGACCACGTCGATCCTGAGCGCACCCAGGTCCGGGGCGGCCCCTACCCCGGACAGCTGGAGGAGCTGGGGCGAGTTGATGGAACCGCCGCACAGGATGACCTGCCGGCCGCGGACGAGCTCCGACCGGCCTCGGCCGAGGGCGACCTCGACACCAACGGCGCGGCGACCGTTGAACACGATCCGGCTCACGAACGTCCGGGTCCGGACCTCGAGGTTCGGTCGCTTCATCACCGGGTGGAGATACGCTCGCGCAGCGCTCAGCCGGCGACCCTTCCGGATGTTGCGGTCGAACGGCGCGAAGCCTTCCTGGCGGTAGCCGTTGACGTCCGAGGTCAGGGTGTAGCCGGCCTGCTCGGCTGCCGCAAAGAACGCCTTGAACAGCGGGCTGCTGGCCGGCCCACGCTCGAGGGTCAGTGGCCCGGAATGTCCGCGATACGGATCGTCGGGTGCCGCGGCCAGGCACGATTCCATCCGCTTGAAGTAGGGCAGGCAATGGGCGTAGTCCCAGGTCGACATCCCGGGGTCGGCGGCCCAGCGCTCGTAGTCGAGCGGGTTGCCACGCTGGAAGATCATCCCGTTGATGCTGCTCGAGCCACCGAGGACCTTGCCGCGGGCGTGGTAGATCCGCCGGCCGTTCAGGTACGGCTCGGGCTCGGACTCGTACTGCCAGTCGTAGAACCGGCTGCCGATCGGGAACGTCAGCGCGGCCGGCATGTGGACGAAGACGTCGAACAGGTAGTCGGACCGGCCAGCCTCGAGGACGAGTACTCGGTTGTTCGCGTCCGCGCTCAAGCGGTTGGCGAGAGCGGATCCGGCCGAGCCGCCGCCGACGATGACGAAGTCGTACGTCGTGGAGCTCATGGCCGCGATGCTAGCAGCGTCGGCCCCTGGAGAGGCTCGTGCTCGCCGTCGGCCTTCGGATCCCTCCGGTCCGGCCCGCATCGGACACGCACGATCTGCCGTAACCTCGGTCGGTCATGGCTCGAAGGTTGGATTGATTCGAACGCACCAGCCTGATACGAAGGACTCCGTAGGAATTATCATGCAGCCGACGTTGGCGGCCGACACGGTCGTCGATCCGGCACCAGGGCTGTGGGCTGCGGAGCGACGCCACGATTCGTGGCGACGGCCGGCGGCTCGCGGCCAGATGCACAGGAGCGGATGCGGCCAACCACCCCGGCCCGCTTACGACCGTGATCTCGTATCTCGCGGCGGCGCCTCGGCCGCGGTTGTCGAGGTCGCTGCTGTCTGGGCTGCTCCTGGCGACCATGTTCGCGCTCGCCCTGGCCGGGGCACCGCGGACGCTCGGCGTCACCCGGACCTGGACCGGCCTCGGACCGACGAACAACTGGAGCGACGCGCTCAACTGGTCGGGTAACGCGGTGCCCGGGGCGGCCGACGTGGCCAGCTTCGATGCCACGAGCAGCAAGAACGCCACGATCAATGCCGGCCCCACCACGAGCGTCCTCGGGCTGACCGTCGCCGCCGGCTACGCGGGCACGATCAGCCAGGCTGCCGGCGTCGCGTTGACGATCGGCGCGACTGGCTTCAGCCAGGCCGGCGGGACCTTCACCGGTAACGCCGCGGCGATCACCGTGAATGGCCCCTTCGCGATCAGCGGTGGAGCATTCACCTCCACGACCGGCACTTTGTCGATCGCCGGCAACTACACCCACACGGCCGGTGGGTCGTTCGCCGCGAACGGCGGCGCCGTCGCGTTCATCACCGGCGCCGCCACGATCGACGTCAACGCGTCGGAAACGTTCAACGACCTACGGTTCACGGCCGGGGCGAAGACCGTGGCAGCCGGCGACACCCTGGTGGCGAATGGCCTGCTCACGCTCACCGCAGGCAGCATCGTCACCGGCACGGTGGCCGCCCAGGGCGATGTCAGCGTCGCGCTCGGGTACGGCGGTGGGTCGGGCACGCTGCTGATCAGCGGTGGCGGGGCGCAGACGCTCACCGACGCTGCCACCAGCGCGAGCGGCAACCTGCCCAACTTCGTGATCAACAAGCCGTCGGGAACGCTGACGCTCGCGGGGACGATCCGGACGACGAACAACTGGACATATAGCGGAGGGGGCCTTGCGCCCGGTGCGTCCACCGTCTTCTTCGCCGGCGGCACCGTCACCGGCGACCACGCGCTCAACACCGTCGACTTCCGGGCGACGACGACCATCGCCGCGGGTACGACGCTGACCGTCGGGGGGTCGCTCACGCTCACAGCCGGCAGCCTCAACACGGGGACGGTGGCGGCGCGCGGCGACATCAGCCAGGTCCTTGGCTATACGGGTGGGTCGGGCACGCTGCTCATCAACGGGATCGGCGCCCAGGCATTCAGCGGAGCGTCGACGACCGCCAGCGGCGGCCTCCCGGCCGTCGTCATCAACAAGCCTTCGGGCACGCTGACGCTGGCGGGCACGATCCGTACGGCGGGCAACTGGACGTACACAGCCGGCACGCTCGACGCCGGCGCGTCCACGGTAGTGTTTGCCGGAGGCACGGTGACCGGCAATCACACGCTCAACGCCGTCGACTTCAGGGCGAATACGACGATCGCCGCCGGGACGACGTTGAGCGTCGGCGGCCTGCTCAGCCTGAGCGCGGGCAACCTGAACACGGGCACCGTGGCCGCCCTCGCCGACGTGAGCCAGGCCCTGGGCTACGGAGGTGGGTCGGGCACGCTGTTGATCGGCGGCGGCGGGACCCAGACGCTCACCGGTGCGTCCACCACGGCCAGTGGAAGTCTCCCGGTCCTGGTCATCAACAAGCCGTCGGGGACGCTCAACCTCAGCGGCACGATCCGCACGTCAAGCAGCTGGACGTACACGGCCGGGACACTGGCGCCCGGGGCCTCCACGGTCGTGTTCGCCGGCGGGACGGTGACGGGCAATCACACGCTGAACGCGATCGACTTCCGGGCGAACACGACGATCGCCGCCGGGACCACGCTCACCGCCGGCGGTCTGCTCAGCCTCAGCGCCGGCAGCCTGAACACGGGCACGGTGGCTGCGCTCTCAGACATCAGCCAGGCCCTCGGGTACGGCGGTGGAACGGGGACGCTGCTCGTCAACGGGGCCGCTGGCCAGACCCTGACCGGTGCCTCGACGACCGCCAGCGGCAGCCTCCCGGCGCTCGTCATCAACAAGCCATCGGGCACGCTCAGCCTGGTCGGCACCATCCGGACGTTGAGCAACTGGACGTACACCGCGGGCACGCTCGACCCGGGGACGTCCACGGTCGTCTTCGGAGCCACGCTCGCGATCAGCGGCAGCCACAGTCTCGCCGACGTCATCTTCAACGGTGTCGGCTCGACCTACACGGTGGCGGCCGGCACGACCCTGACCGTAGCCGGCGCGCTCACCCTCACCGACGGCAACATCAACACCGGGACCGTGGCGGCACTCGGGGATGTGAGCCAGGCGTCGACGTTTGACGGGAACACCGGCACGCTGCTCATCGGCGGCGCCGGGGCACAGCTGGTCACGGGCTCCTCGACCCCGACCGTCGGCAACCTGCCGAACTTCGTGATCAACAAGCCGTCGGGGACGCTGACCCTCGCGGGCACGATCCGGACGAGCCACAACTGGACGTACACCGCCGGGACGCTCAACCCGGGGACGTCGACGGTCTTCTTCGCCGGCGGAACGGTGACCGGCAACCACACCCTCAACGCCGTCGACTTCCGGGCGACGACGACGATCGCCGCTGGGACGACGTTGAGCGCAGGGGGCTTGCTCACGCTCACGGCCGGCAACCTCAACACCGGGACCGTGGCCGCCCTGGGCGATGTCAGCCAGGTCCTTGGCTATGGCGGCGGGACGGGCACCCTGCTCATCAGCGGCGGCGGGACCCAGACGCTCACGGGAGCGTCGACGACGGCGAGTGGGAATCTTCCCCTCCTCGTCATCAACAAGCCGTCAGGCACGCTGACGCTGGCAGGGACGATCCGGACGTCGAACAACTGGACGTATACCGCCGGCACGCTGGACCCGGGGACCTCGACGGTCGTGTTCGCCGGCGGCACGGTGACCGGATCGCACACGCTCAATGCGGTCGACTTCCGGGCGACGACGACGATCGCCGCCGGGACGACGCTTACGGCCGGCGGTCTGCTCAGCCTCACCGCGGGGAACCTCAACACCGGGACGGTCGCGGCCCTGGCCGACGTGAGCCAGGCCCTCGGCTACGGCGGCGGGTCGGGCACCCTCCTGATCGACGGCGCCGGCGCCCAGACATTGACCGGCGCCTCGACGACCGCCAGCGGCAGTCTCCCGGCGCTCGTTATCAACAAACCTTCGGGCACGCTGACCCTCGCCGGGACAATCCGCACGACCAGCAGCTGGACGTACACCACCGGCACGCTCGACCCGGGAACCTCGACGGTCGTGTTCGCTGCGACCCTCGCGATCAGCGGCAGCCACAGCCTCGCCGACGTCATCTTTAACGGCGCCGGCTCGACGTATACGGTGGCGGCCGGCACGACCCTGACCGTGACCGGCACGCTGACCCTGACCGACGGCAACATCAACACCGGAACGGTCGCGGCCAGGGGACCGATCAGCCAGGCATCCACGTTCGACGGGAACACCGGCACCCTGCTGATCAACGGGTCGGGTGCCCAGACGTTCACAGGAGCGTCGACGGCTGCGGCCGGCAACCTGCCGAGCGTCGTCATCAATAAGCCGCTGGGAACGCTCACGCTCGTGGGCACGATCAGGACGACCCACAACTGGACGTACACCGCCGGGATCGTGGCGCCGGGGACCTCGACCGTCGTCTTCGCCGGCGGGACGGTGACGTCGGCCGGGATGGGGTTCTACGACGTGACCGCCAACGGCGGCACGACAACGCTGGGCTCGGCGATGAGTGTCGGCCATGACCTAACGGTCAGCGCGGGCACCTTCACGACCTCGGCCGGTGGCTTCGCGCTGTCGATCGGCCGCAACCTGTCGATCGCGGGGACGCTCCAGCTGAACAGCAGCGCGGTTTCCGTCGGCGGCGACATCACGCTGAGCGGCACCTTCACGGCCGGCACCAGCGCCGTGACGCTCAACGGGTCCGGCGGCCAGAGCATCGGCGGACCGTCCGCGATGACCTTCTACAATCTGGTGGCCTCGGACCCCGGTGGCGTCGCGATGGCCGCCAACGTCACGATCACGAACGTCCTGACCCTGTCGGCCGGGTCGTTCACGGTCGGGGCTCATACCCTCACGATCAGCAACCCGCTCGCCGGCACGATCACGAACCTCGTCGCGGGCGCAACGTCATCGATCACCGTGACCGGAGCGGCCGCCGGTATCGCCCTGCCGAGCTCTGTTGCCCAGCTCAACAACCTGACCCTGAACAACACGAACGGCCTCGGGCTCCAGGCCGACCTGGCCGTCCTCGGGACGCTGACGTTGACCAATGGCCCGCTGACCACCGGGCCATACACGCTCAGGATTGCCCCAGGCGGGAGCGTGGTCCGGACCGGTGGGCGGGTGAACGGCTACCTCCAGAAGCACGTCCCGGCCGGGGCGGGCACAGCGCTCACGTACGAGGTCGGCGACGCGACCCGCTATGCCCCGGTCAGCGTCGTATTCGGAACCGTGACCACGGCAGGAGAGCTGACCGCTAGCACGACCTCGGGCGATCACCCGCTGATCGCCAGCTCTGGGATCGCCCCGACCCTCAGCGTCAATCGCTTCTGGACAATGACCAACGCCGGGGTGGTATTCGACACGTATGACGCGACATTCACCTTCTCAGCACCAGACCTCGATGTCGGGGCCAACCCCAGTCTGTTCATCGTCGCCAAGCTCGATGCGGGCACCTGGACCCTGCCGGCCGTCGGCACCCGCACCCCGACGACCACGCAGGCCCTCGGGATGACCTCGTTCAGCGACTTCCAGCTCGGCCAGCCGGCCGCGGCCGATCTCGAGCTCGCGGCCAGCGATGGCCTCGCGACGGTCACTGCCGGCGACGGGCTGAGCCACGCCTACACGATTACGGCGACCAACGGCGGTCCATCCGATGCGACCACGACGAGCCTGACCGTGAGCTGGCCGAGCGGCTTCGCCCAGGGCACGATCACCCCCTCCCAGGGCAGCTGCAGCCCGGTCGGGGCCGGACCCGACTTCAGCTGCGACCTGGGCACGATCGCCGCCGGCGGCTCGGCTACGGTGACCGTCGTGTTCAGCGTGCCGGCCGCCACGCCCGGCGGCATCCAGACGCTGACGGCGAGCGTGACGAGCCCGGTCGGCGATCCCGACCCGACCAACAACAGCGCGACCGACGACACCACCATGATCGAGGCGGCGACGCTCCTCGTTACGAAAAGCGATGGCCTCCCCACAGTCGTCGCCGGGACGACTGGGCACGCCTACACGATCACCGTCACGAACTCGGGTCCGTCGGACGCCGACACCGTCGATTCTCGATGACAGCGTACCCAGCGCGTTTAGCGCCGGATCGCCGGGCGCGGATCTCGGCGGCGACTGCTCGACCTCGGTCGGGAACACCGTCCACTGCACGCTGCCGGCGAGCCTCGACGTCGGGGCGACCTGGACGATCACGGTTCCGTATGACGTGGCCGCGAGCGTCGCCCCGCAGGCGGTCACGAACACTGCGACGGCCGTGAGCGACGAGAACACCGGCGGCATCGCGGCCAGCGATCTGACGGACGTGACGGCCGCCGCCGATCTCGGGCTGACCGCCGACGACGGGCTGACGACAGTGACTGCCGGCGACGGGCTGAGCCACGCCTACACGATCACGGCCACCAACGGTGGTCCGTCCGATGCGACCTCGGTCAGCCTGGTCGTGAGCTGGCCAACCGACTTCGCCCAGGGCGGCGTCACACCGAGTCAGGGCAGCTGCTCGCCGGTCGGCGCCGGGCCCGACTTCAGCTGCGACCTGGGCACGATCGCCGCCGGCGGCTCGGCTACGGTGACCGTCGCGTTCAGCGTGCCGGCCGCCACGCCCGGCGGCATCCAGACGCTGACGGCGAGCGTGACGAGCCCCGTCGGCGATCCCGACCCGACCAACGACAGCGCGACCGACGACACGCTTGTTATCGCGGCGGCACCGACACCGACACCTGCGCCCACGGCCACACCTTCGTCCGGGCCGACCGCGACACCTTCGCTTGGCAGCAGCACATCCGGTGGGCAGGGTCTGCCGTCGACCTCGACCACGCCTCCGCCGGGGGAGCTCCCCGTCCCGGATCTGACGCCGGTCGGATTGCTCGTCGCCTTGATCTTCCTGATCAGCGCGGTGGTCGTCGGACGGACCAGGACGGGCAGCGGCAAGAGGCGATAGTCGGCGGCGCCACCGCTCAGGCGGACGACTCGTGGGGCTACGATGGGCCGGTGACCAGCGAACGGATCCCCGTCCCGCACCAGATCCTTGACGGCAGCGTGATCGCGATCGGTCGCGGCCTCGACCGACGGACCGTCGTCCGGATCGGCGAGGGGCTGGCCTCCGGCGGGATCCGGGCGTTCGAGATCACGTTCGGTCGCGAGGACGCCCTCGACGCGATCGCCGCGTTGCACGCCCGGTTCGGTGCCGGGGACGAGCTGCTCGTCGGGGCTGGCACGATCCTGAGCGTCGACGACGCCCAGCGGGCGCTCGACGCCGGCGCGAAGTTCCTCGTGATGCCGATCACCGATCCGGACCTTGTCGCCTGGGCCGCCGAGCGCGGCGTGCCCGCGATCCCGGGAGCGATGACCCCGACCGAGGTCCACGCGGGCTGGGCGGCCGGCGCGGCCGCGATCAAGCTCTTCCCGGCGTCGGTCACCGGCCCGAAGTTCATCCACGAGCTCCATGGGCCGTTCCCGCACATCCCGTTCGTGCCGACCGGCGGGGTGACGGTCGACACGGCTCCGGCCCTGATCACCGCCGGGGCCGTGGCGGTCGGGCTCGGCAGCTGGCTGACTGGGGATGGTGATCCGGCCGGGATCGCCGGGCGTGGCCGACGGATCGTGGCCGTGATCAAGGCGGTCCGCGAGACGGGCCGCGGCGAGTGAAGATCCGGGACGTCACGACCTATCTCGTCGGCAACGCCTGGAAGAACTGGCTGTTCGTCCGGGTCGACACCGACGAGGGGATCCATGGCGTCGGTGAGGGCACCCTCAACGCGTTCTCGGCGACCGTCGAGACGGCGATCCACGAGCTGCACGACGAGTACATCGGCCTCGACCCGAGCCAGGTCGAGCTGCTCCTCCAGCGAACCGTCCGCGACGTCTACACGGACGGCGGACAGATCCACATGGCGGCGGTCTCGGCGATCGAGATCGCCTGCTGGGACATCGTCGGGAAGTCGCTCGGCAAGCCGGTCCACGAGCTCCTCGGCGGTCGCGTCCGGGACCGGGTCCGGGTCTACGCGAACGGCTGGTACCGGACCGACCGGACGCCCGAGGCGTTCGCGGAGCGGGCCCGGGCGGTCAAGGCGCTCGGCTACACGGCCCTGAAGTTCGACCCGTTCGGGGCCGGCTGGCGGGTCCAGGACCGGCGCGAGGAGGACCTGTCGATCGCGATCGTCGCGGCGGTCCGCGACGCGGTCGGCCCCGATGTCGACCTGATGATCGAGGCCACAACCGGTTCAGCGTCGTCGACCGCGCTGCGCATCGCCGACCGCCTCGCCGACTTCAGGCCGGCCTGGCTCGAGGAGCCCGTCCACCACTCCCACCAGGGCGCGATGGTCGAGGTCGCCCGGCGTTCGTCGATCCCGATCGCCACCGGCGAGAGCTTCAGCTCTCCGGCCGAGTTCGCCGACCTGATGGCCCATGACGCGGTCCACATCTTCCAGCCCGAACCGCTCCACCTCGGCGGCCTGTGGCGGACCCGCCAGGTGGCGGCGATGGCCGACGCCCACCTCGCCGTTGTGGCGCCACACAACGCCGGGGGTCCGGTCTGCTCGGCCATCTCGGCCCAGCTCGGCGGATGCGTCCCGAACTTCTACGTCCAGGAGTCGTTCGACGAGTTCAACAGCAGCTGGTCGCGCGAGATCGTCGACCGGCCGACACTCCAGCGCGAAGGCTACGTCGAGGTGTCGACGGCGCCGGGGCTCGGGATCGAGCTGGACTGGGATCGTCTCGCCGGCCACCCCTATCAGCGCGAGCACCTGCTCCACCTGCACTCCCCCGGCTGGGAGCGTCGCGACGACCCACCCCCGCCGAGCGAAGCCGGCGGCGACTGACCGTGCCGACGGCCGGTCCCGAGGTCGTCACCCTCGGCGAGTGCCTCATCTCGTTCGTCGCCGCCGAAGTCGGGTCGTTGACGTCCGCGACGACGTTCCACGCCTATCCGGCCGGCGCCGAGGCCAACGTCGCGGTCGGGCTGGCCCGGCTCGGGCGGCGGGTGGCGTTCGTCGGGCGGGTCGGCGACGACGGGCTCGGGACGAGGATCGTCCGCGCCCTCCGGGGCGAGGGCGTCGATGTCGAGGACCTGCTGGTCGATCGAGCCGGGCCGACCGGCTTGATGATCCGTGAGCGCCGAGCCCTCGGTCCGGCCGAGGTCCACTACGCCCGGACGGACTCGGCTGGCTCGCATCTCGCGCCCAAGGATGTCCTCGCCGCCGAGGCCCGCGGCACGTTCGCGGTCGCACGCTGGCTCCACCTGACCGGGATCACTCCTGCCCTCTCCTCGAGCTGTCGGGCAGCCGTCGGGACGGCGCTCGATGTCGCACGGACGGCGGGGCTGACGGTCAGCCTCGACCTCAACCTGCGCCGCCGGCTGTGGACCGAGGCGGCGGCGGCCACGGTCCTCCGCGAGCTCACGACGCGGGTCGACATAGCGATCGGCGACGAGGACGAGGTGAGGGTCGTCACCGGATCCGCGCCCGACGCCGGACCCGCGGACCTCGCGCGGTCGCTCCTCGCGCTCGGGCCGTCGATCGTGGTCCTGAAGCTGGGGATCGGCGGGCGCGCTGGCAGCCGAAGCGCAACGCCGACCCGGTGACGGCGCAGGGGCTGGCCCGTCCCGACGATCGTCGACCCGGTCGGGGCCGGCGACGCGTTCTGCGCGGGGTTCATCGACGCTCGGCTCGCAGGCCGGGACCTTGTCGACGCGCTCAACCAGGCGAACGCGTGTGGGGCTGCCGCGGTCGTCGCGGAAGGCGACCAGACCGGGTTGCCGACCCGTGCCGAGCTGGATCGCCTGCTCTCTGGGGGTGGCCTGGACACGCTTCGCTGACGTGCGACCTCAGCCCGCGAACGCGGTCGGCGCCCGGCCGCGGATCCCGGGTCGGACCCGGAACAGCCCACCGGCGAGCGGCTCCCGGGCGTGCTGCGCCTCGCTGAGCAGCTCCCAGGCCGTCGTGATGTAGAGCTCGTCGAGATCCGGACCGCCGAAGGCCGGGCACGTGACCTCGGACACCGGCAACCGAACCTCTCGCTCGATCGTGCCGTCCGGCAGGTAGCGCCGGATGCGCGAGCCGTCCCACAGCGCCAGCCAGATCCCGCCCTCGGCGTCGACCGTCAGGCCGTCCGGGGAGCCGTCGGACGGGTCGATCGCGACGAATGGCCGCCGGCCCGCGATCGCGCCCGACGCTGGGTCGAAGTCGAACTGGTCGATCCGCCGTGTCGGCGTGTCGACGTAGTACATCGTCCGGCCGTCGAGGCTCCAGTCGAGCCCGTTCGAGATCGCGACGTCGTCGACCATCCGGTGGACGCTGAGGTCCGGGTCGAGCCGGTAGAGCGCCCCGGCTCCGGCCCGGTGGTCGAGCGCCATCGTGCCTGCCCAGAACCGGCCCTGGGGATCGCACTTCCCGTCGTTGAAGCGGAGATCCGGGTGATCCCCCTGGACGTCTGCGAGGAGCGTCGTCGCACCATCGTCGGCCACGGCCCAGAAGCCGTCCGCCAGCGCGGCGACCCAGCCGCCGCTCGCCCGCGGAACGAGGCAGCCGACCGGCGACGGCAGCTGGATCGTCCGCGTTGCGCCGTCGCGGGCGGTCAGGTGGAGCCGGCCGGCCAGGATGTCGACCCAGGCCACCCGGCCGATCCTGGCGTCCCAGACCGGCCCCTCGCCGAGGAACGACTTGAAGTCGACGACGAGCTCAGGCAGCGCGCGGTCCGACCTGTCGACGGCGGTCATCGGTCGATGATAGGGGCCGCAAGGACCGCCGTCGGGAGGGGCTCGCCGCGGATCCCGGCGAGGAGGTTGGCGGCCGCCATGGCGGCCATCCGCCCGCGGGTCGCCCGGGTCGCCGACGCGATGTGGGGCACGACCAGGCAGTTCGACAGGTCGAGCAGGGGGTCGCCCGGGTCGATCGGCTCGGGATCGGTGACGTCCAGGCCGGCGGCGGCGATCGTACCGTCGCGCAGGGCCTGGGCCAGGGCCGCGCTGTCCACGACCGGGCCGCGGGCCGTGTTGACGAGGATCGCGGTCGGCTTCATCCGGGCCAGTGCCGACGCGTCGATCAGGCCGCGCGTCTCGGAGGTGAGGGCGACGTGGAGGGAGACGATGTCGCTCCGCTCGAGCAGCTCGTCCAGCCCGACGAAGCTCGCCCCGAGCGCCGACTCCACCGCGGGATCGACGCGCGAGCGGGCGTGGTACAGGATCGTCATCCCGAAGCCGGCCGCCCGTCGGGCCACGGCCCGGCCGATCCGCCCAAGACCGACGATCCCGAGGGTCGATCCGTTGACGTCCGATCCGAGCAGGAGCAGCGGTCCCCACGTCCGCCAGTGTCCAGACCGAACGTAGCGGTCGCCCTCGGCGATCCGCCGGGCGACGGCCAGGATCAGGGCCCAGGTCAGGTCCGCCGTGGTCTCGGTCAGCACCCCCGGCGTGTTCCCGACCGCGACCCCGCGCCGGGCGCACGCCGCGACATCGATGTTGTCGAAGCCGACGGCGAAGTTTGAGACGACGCGCAGCCCGGGTCCGGCGGCGTCGAGCAGCTCGTCGTCGACCCGGTCGGTCAGCAGAGTCAGGATCCCGGCACAGCCTGCGACCCGGCGGAGCAGCTCGTCGCGGGGCGGTGGGAGCTCGTCGGCCCAGATGTCGGCGCGGCAGGCAGCACGGATCGGCTCGAGGCCATCCTCCGGGATGAGCCGGCTGACGAAGACCCGTGGGAGGGCTGGTCGTGGTTCCACGACGCTCAGCGTAACGTCGCGGCTGGTGTGGATACCGCGGCTTGCCGTCCGTGGTACGGTCCACTCGAGGCTGGCACAGGAGGGGGAGGCTCATGCCCCAGCGCGTGCCCCGAGCGGCCCGTACCCTGGCGGCCCAGCAGCTCGTCGGTCGAATCGCGGCCGCTGGTGTCCTGCTCCTCTTGTTCGTCAGCGCAAGCCTGAGACCCGGTGCGCCGACCGCGGTCCTCGGCGCAGCGTCGCAGACGTTCGTGGCGGTCGAGGATGCCCAGGTCCGTTCAACCAGCCCGACACAGAACTTCGGCGCGGCGACGACCGTCCGCGTCCATGCGACGAGCCCCGAATACCGGATGTACCTGCGGTTCACGGTCGCCGGACTTTCCGGGCCGGCAACCGCCGCACGCCTCCGGCTGTTCGTCACGGACCCGAGCCCGGTCGGTGGCCAGGTCTGGGGCATCACCGGTTCCTGGACCGAATCGACCATCACATGGGCTTCGGCGCCGCCACTCGGGACGGCCCTGGCGAGTGCCGGGGCAGTGACGACGGGGACCTGGGCCGAGATCGCCCTGCCGTCAGGCTCGTTCCCGGGCAATGGCTCGTACAGCCTCGCCCTCACGACCAGCAGCAGTAACAGCGCGATCTACTCGAGCCGGGAAGGCGCGAACCCGCCACAGCTCGTCCTCACGACGGGCAGCTCCGCGACTCCGACGCCGACGGCCACCGCCACGCCGACGGCCACCGCCACGCCGACGGCCACCGCCACGCCGACGGCCACCGCCACGCCGACGGCCACCGCCACGGCCACACCCACGCCGACTCCCACGCCGACGCCGACGCCAACGCCGACTCCTACGCCGACGCCGACGCCGACGCCGACGCCGACTCCCACTCCCACTCCGACTCCGACTCCCACTCCCACTCCGACTCCGACGCCAACGATCCCGATCGTGAGCTTCAGCGCGGTTCAGCAGCCCGGCGAGCTCACCGTCCAATTCACCGACCGGACAGTTGGAGGACCGGACACCTGGCTGTGGGACTTCGGCGACGGTTCGCCAACAAATTCGAGCCAGAACCCCATGCACGCATTCCCAGCCGCAGGTGACTACCCAGTCAAGCTCGTGGCCTGGGTTGGCTCCGCCTCCAGCGGCGTGACGAGCACGGTCACCGTCGTCGACCCGAACACCGCAACTCCGACTCCGACTCCGACTCCGACTCCGACGCCCACGCCGACTCCGACTCCGACACCGACTCCGACGCCAACCCCGACGCCGACTCCGACGCCAACTTCAGCCGCTGCCGGCGGTCCGAGTGCACCGGATCCGGTCAACTGCACGGGTTACGCCGAGCCGCGCATCTCGCTCGAGACCCAGGCCTGGTGGACGAAGCCCGGCAACCTCGTCGAGGGCCAGAGCCAGCACATCCACCTGTCAACCTGTTTCCCACTCGACCAGACGCTGTCCGGCACGGTTCCATTCGACATCCACGTCCAGCTCCACAACAACCCTGACGTGCTCACCCAGGTCGCCGTGTACGTGTACGGGAACAGCGTCAGCGTTCCCCAGGTCGCAGCGACGCCGAACTACACCTGTCCGACCGCTCAGTGCGATCTCTGGTACCACCTCGACTATGACACGACGAAGGTGGCTGCCGACGGCTCGCTCGAATTCCGGTTCCAGGCCAAGACCACGAGCGCCAACGGCACCCAGGGGTTCACCTCGACCGGCTGGCAGGCAACCCTCGCCAACGGTGGTGGTCGCCTGGTCCAGCGCTACCGCGCTCCGACCTTCATCGAGGCCCGGGGCTGGTACACCGACGCGGAGTACCAGAACGCACGGGTCACCTCGCCGCTCCCGCCCGGGCCCGTCTCAGGCCTCTGGACCTTCAATGCCAAACTTGCGGCCGGCTCAGGCGGCACGCCGACGACCCACGTGCTGGTAAGCCTGGATCCCCATTTCCACGCGACTCCGGTGGACCGCGGGACGGTCATCCTCGAGCAGAACGGCCCCTACACGGGGCTGATCTCGATCGACACGAGGAACCTGTCCAACGGCGTCCACCGGCTGTTCATGCGAGCCGACTCGGCGATCGCGACTGGAACCGATAGTGGGGTGTTCGCCGTCAACTTCACGGTCGACAACGGCGCACTCGGATTCCTGCCGATGATCCAGACCTCGGTCGCCCAGACGTCGCTGTCGCTGTTGCCATGGCTCACGCTGATTGCGTTGCTGGCGCTGCTCATGCCAAGGCAGTCGGCTCGTCGGCGCGGAGCCTCGGTCGGACGATCTGCGCTAGCCACAACGGTCGAACCGGACGCCGTCGGCTCGATCCAGACGCGGCGTTCCGATTCCGTCGTGGCGGTCGGCAGCTCGGACCTGGGCCGCCCAAGCACGGACCGGCGGGTGGTCCGACTTGCACGAGCCGTCGTGATCCCGATGTTGTGGGCGGTGCTTCCGTCAATCGTGACCCTGATCGTCCTGACCGTGGTTGGCCCGAGACGCCGTTCGATCGGACCGCGCGATCAACCCTTGGTCGGGGCCGGGACGAGACGGGCCACGCCGTACCCGGCCAGTGCCCCGATCGCGGCGAACAGCAACGCCCCGACCGAGCTCGGCTGACCCGTCCCTGGGATCTCGACCAATGGGACCCAGGCGCCGACCAGCAGCGCCCACAACCACGGACGACGGCCCGACAGCGCCGCGCTGACGAAGCTCGCGAGCATGAGCAGCACGGCCGTGATCCCGGTGTCGTCCCACCCAGGGCGCGAGTCGAGGACGGCGATTGCGACCCCGGACCCGATCGCCAGCAGCAGGGCCGCCGGCTCGCGGCGACGGATCGGCATCAGCTCGGCCCGGGCCGTGCCACGAGCGCGAGGTCGAACCGCGCCTGGGCCGCCTCATTCCCATCAGGCTCGAGGCTGAGGATGAGGCGATCCTTGACCCCGTTGATCGTGTCCGAGTCGAGGTAGGGATCGTCTGCGAAGTAGGCCATCGTCGTCAGCGTTCGGTAGCCGTCGGCCGAGACCTGGTAGTGGATGTGCGCAGGACGCCAGGCATGGCGATCGAGCGCCCTGAGCAGCTGCCCGACGGGCCCGTCGTTCTTCACCTGGTACGGGACCGGCACGACCGTCTCGAGGTCGTAGCGGCCATCCGGATCGGTCCGCTGCCGCCCGCGGAGGTTGAACTGGTCGAGCTCGGCGTTCTCGTTCGAGTAGTCGCCGGCGTTGTTGGAGTGCCAGACGTCGACGACAGCCGCCAGGGGTGCCCCTGTCGACGCATCGCTGACCCGTCCCCGAATGCGCAGCCGCCGGCCCGGCTCGTCGGGAGCGGCCAGCCAGCCGGGGTTGTCGAGCCATGGAGCGCCGGGTCGGTAGAACGGGCCGAGTACGGCGCTGTCGGTGCCGGCGCCGCCGCGGTGAGTCAGGTCGTCGACGACCCGCGACAGGCCGAGGACGTCGGACAGCAGCATGAACTCGTCGGCCCGGCCGACCTCGGTCAGGAAGGCGACGATCGCCAGGAGCTCGTCGTTGGTCAGGTCGAGCTCGCTCGCCAGCTCGTGAAGGACTTCGGTCACCCGCGGGAGCGCGGTCCGCAACCGGTCTCGTGCGGGGGTCGGTCATGCGGTCGCTCACCTCGCCTCGACGGAAATTGTCGACCGGCGCCTGGCGCGGCGCCGCCGGCGTCTCGCCGCGCAGCTCTGCCCGGGCCTTGGCGATGTCGGCTTCGTACTTGAGCAGGACGTGGAGGGTGTCGGTCGACCTCGGCTGCCGGCCGATCGCCTCGACCCCGAGCAGCACGAGCGTCCGGGCCCAGTCGATCGACTCCGAGATCGATGGCGCCTTCTTGAGGTCGAGCGTCGCGGATCCGGGCGACGATCCGGGCGACCTGCTCGGCGAGGTCGGCGTCAGACGCCTCGGGCACGCGGGTCCGGATGATCGCCCGCTCGCGCTCGACATTCGGGTAGCCGATGTGCAGGTAGAGGCAGCGCCGCTTGAGGGCCTCGGACAGGTCACGGGTGTCGTTCGAGGTCAGGAAGACCACCGGGCGGCGCGTCGCCTCGATCGATCCGAGCTCCGGGATCGTCACCTGGAAGTCGCGACAGGACCTCGAGCATGAGCGCCTCGGCCTCGACCTCGACCCGGTCGATCTCGTCGATCAGGAGGACGACCGGCTCGCTCGCCCGGATCGCGCTCAGCAGCGGCCGGGCCAGCAGGAACGGCTCCGAGAAGATGTCCATCTCGAGCTCGGACCAGGCCTCGCGGCCCTCGTCGGCCTGGATCCGCAGGAGCTGCTTCTTGTAGTTCCACTCGTAGAGCGCCTTGGTCTCGTCGAGCCCCTCGTAGCACTGGAGCCGGATGAGGCGCGGAGCCGGTGGCCAGCGCGACGGACTTGGCCAGCTCCGTCTTGCCGACGCCGGCCGGCCCCTCGACGAGGACCGGCTTCTCCAGGCGGTCGGCCAGGTACACGGTCAGCCCGATCGCCGGGTCGGCAGGTAGCCGACGGCCTCGAGCCGCTCGGCGACGTCCTCGACCGAGACGAACTGCGGCTGGCGCTCGGTCAGGCTCATGGTCGTCGACTCCGTTGATCCCGGGGTTGGTTGGGCCGGCGTAGGCGGCGACGCTCCGGCGATCAGGCGCCGCTGGACACCGAAGAACGTGATCGACCAGCGGGCGCTGAACAGGCCCCACAGGCCCCGCGGCGCGAACAGCACGGCCCCGCATGGCGACGGCGCCGAGGATGATCAGGTACGGCGCTCCCGAAGTCGCCGAGCGCCTCGCGCAGCGATGATAAGGCGACGGTCCCGATGATCGGGCCCTCGATCCGCCCAGCCCGCCGATGACCACGATGAAGATCATCCGGGCCGTCCAGTCGACGCTGAACGCGGCCGTCGGCTGGATCCGCAGCAGGTTCATGTAGATCGACCGACGCCGGCGACCGCGCAGCCGACGGCGGCGACGAGATAGACGCGCGAGCTTGGTCCGGAACACGTCGACGCCGAGGCTCTGCGCGGCCACCTCGCTGTCCCGGATCGCCGCGGAGCGAAGGCCCAGCCGCGAGCGCATGATGAACGACGCCGACGGCGACCGAGCCGAAGCCGACGGCCAGCGCCAGCCAGTAGGTCAGGGCGATGCCGGCCCTGCGGCGCCGAACTGGGCCAGCGACTGGATCGACGACGCCCGGTCCCGGCCCCGACGCCTTGTTCGAGACGACGATCAGGCGGAAGACCTCGGCGATGACCCACGTGCCGATCGGCGAAGTAGCCGCCCTCGAGCCGGAACACGAAGAACGACGTGACGCAGCGCGATCGAGCCCACCGCGACGGCGGTGATCGCGATCGCCAGCGATCGGATGGCAGCCCGGCGAGGTCCGCGAACACGTACAGGCCGTACGCGCCGAGCCCGATGAACGCCTGCTGGCCGATCGAGACCAGCCCCGCGTAGCCGGCGAGCAGGTTCCACATCTGGGCCAGCGCGAGGAGCGTGAAGAACTCGACGAGCAGCTTCATCGTCCCGCTGTCGCCCCACGCCGGCAGGCTGGCCAGGACGACGACGCAGGACCATGCCCGACGATCGCGCGGCGACCCGGCGTGGCCGCGTCGTCCGACGTGACCGGCACGGCGCGGTCGACGGCGCTCGTCGCGGTCATGCCTGGCGCGCACGTCGCGCGGGCGAACAGGCCGCGCGGCCGGAACAGCGAGGACGCCAGGAACACGAGGTGTCCGGCGAGGAGCTGGTAGGCCGGGCTGATCTGGTTGCCGAGCGCCTGCGCGACACCCAGGACGATCCCGCCGACGAGGGTCCCCCACAGCGAGCCGAGCCCGCCGATGATGACCGCCTCGAACGCGAAGATCAGCCGGACCGGCCCGTCGGCGGTGCCGAAGTGGTCCGGATCCCGAGGAAGACGCCCGCCGATCGGCGACCGTGCCGAGCGCGATCGCCATGCGCGACGGCGTACAGGTGGCGGTCGTCGATCCCGACGAGGCGGGCCGCTCGCCGGTCGTCGGACGTCGCCCGGAGCGCGCGGCCGAGCTGGGTCCGTGCCGAGCAGTCGAGCTGCAGGCCGCCGAGGATGCGCGACGGCCACGACGAACGTGAGCAGCGGGAGGACCCCGACCGCGATCTCGTCGGTGATGGTGGATGCTGGCGTTCTCGATCGCGCCGGCGTCGAGACCCCGGGAGTCGGCCGAGAACACGTCGAGCAGCACGTTCTGGAGGATCACGGCCAGCCCGAAGGTGACCAGGAACGGCGGCAGCGGCCCGCCCTCGAGCGTGCGGTTGAGGAGGCCGCCGCTGGAGGACGTAGCCGACCGACCATCATCACCGGGACGACGACGGGCAGCGCCAGGAACGGGCTCGACGCCCGGTGGCCGCCACGATCAGCGAGAGCCAGGAACGCGGCCAGGATCGCCGAGGTCGCCCTGGGCGAGGTTGACCAGGCGCATGACGCCGAACACCAGCGACAGGCCGGTGGCCAGCAGCGCGTAGAGCCCGCCGAGCAGGACGCCCTGGACGACCGCGTTGACCCAGTCCATCGGCCCTCAGATGCCGAAGTACGCGGTCGATGATCTGCGTCCCGGGACAGCTCGGCCGGGCCGGCCGGCGAGCGAGATCCGGCCCTCGAGCAGGCAGTAGACGCGGTCGGCCGCGGCCAGCGCCTGGTCGACGTTCTGCTCGACGAGCAGGATCGTCGTCCCCGCCGCGGCGATCGCCGGCAGCGCCGCGTAGAGCTGCGTTGACGACGACCGGCGCCAGCCCGAGCGAGACCTCGTCGAGCAGGAGCAGCCGCGGGTTCGCCATCAGCGCCCGGCCGATCGCCAGCGCCTGCTGCTCGCCGCCCGAGAGGACGGCCGCCGCTCCGCGCGCGCTCGCTCGCGAGGATCGGGAACAGCTCGAATGACCGCGCGCCAGGTCCCACGGGCCCGGGCGCTTCGCGGTAGGCGCCGACCAGGAGGTTCTCCTCGACGGTCAGGCTCGGGAAGACGCGCCGGCCTTCCGGCACGAGCGAGATGCCCAGCCCGACGCGCTGCGTGGGCCGGCAGCGTGTCGATCGACCGGCCGTCGAAGCGGACCTGCGCCGCCGCGGTTCGGGACGAGCCCGGCGATGACGCTCGAGCAGCGTGGACTTCCCGGCGCCGTTCGCGCCGATGATCGCGACGGTCTCGCCCTCGTCGACGGCCAGCGAGACGTCGAAGAGCGCCTGGAAGTCGCCGTAGAAGCTGCTGACCCGCTCGACCTCGAGGAGGCTCATGCCGACCACGCTCCGCGCCGAGGTAGATCGGCCTGGACCTCCGGGTCGGCCATCACGCGCGCGCGGTCGCCCTCGATCAGCTTCGCGGCCGTCAGTCGATCGCGATGAGCCGGTCGACGACCGACATGAGCGCCTGGACGACGTGCTCGATCCAGACGATCGTCACACCCTCGGCCTTGAGCCCGCGGATGGTCCCGACCAGGACGTCGACCTCGTGCTCGGTGAGGCCGCCGGCGATCTCGTCGAGCAGCAGCAGGCGCGGCCGCGTCGGCGAGGGCGCGCGCCAGCTCGAGCCGCTTGCGGTCGAGCAGCGGCAGCGAGCCGGCCGGACGGTTGGCGCCGGGCGAGCAGGTCCGGCTCGAGCGCGAGCGCCGTCGACCGCAGTCGGTCGATGCCGATCGCGCGGCCGCGCCGGCGAACGTCGCGCCCACGAGGACGTTCTCGAAGACGGTCATCCCGCCGAACGGCCGCGGGATCTGGTACGTGCGCCCGATGCCCGAGCCGGGCCCGGAGCGTGGGCCGGCACGTCGGTGACGTCCCGGCCGTCGAGCAGGATCCGGCCGGAGTCCGGGCGCGAGGTTGCCGCTGATGAGGTTGAGCACGTGGTCTTGCCGGCCCCGTTCGGGCCGACGATGCCGAGCGATCTCGCCCGGCTGCGACGTCGAAGGACAGGTCGTCGGCGACGACGACCTGTCCGAACGCCTTCGAGACGCCCTCGAGCTCGAGCAGCGGCGCCATGCGGCCGCGTACCCCCGGTCCGGACGTCAGCCGCCGATCGGCTGCAGTCGTGCCGCCGGTCGGGATCTCCGGATGGTCCTTGTTGCTCACGATGACCAGGTCGTACGGGAACGTCGGTGCCCTTGCCCCACTGGCCGCCGACGAGCGGCGTCTTCGACGACGTTCGGGAACGGGCTGGCCGGTGCGTCCCAGTCGACCTTGCCGACGATCGTGTCGAGGTCGTCGCCTTGATGCGCGTCGCGGATGGCCGCCTTGTCGTCGATGTTCGTGGTTCGCTTGAGGGCGTCGACGGCGACCTCGAAGAGGGCGTGGGCGAAGCCGATCGGCTGGGTCCACTGCTTGCCGGTCGCCGTCGTGTAGCCGTCGGCGAGCGCCTTGGCCGTTGCGCCGGTGAGCGACGACTTGAACGGGTGGCTCGGGCTCCACCAGACCTCGCTCGAGAGGCCCGTCGCCGAGGTCGGCCCGAGCGCCTCGACCGAGGACGGGAACAGCAGGGCCTTGCCGATCGAAGCGACCTTGGGCTTGAAGCCCTGCTGGACCGCCTGCGTCCAGAAGGTCGTGAAGTCGGGCGGGAGCGGGACGCCGGTCAGGATCTCGACGCCGGCCTTCTTGAAGGCGCTGATCTGGGCCGAGAAGTCCTGCGTCAGGTTCTCGTAGCGGCCCGGGTCGACGATGCGTGTAGCCGGCCGCCGTCGAGCGGCGTCGGGAAGCCGTTCGTCGGGTCGCCCCAGGCGTTGCCGTCGCCGTCGTTCGGGAACAGGCCGCCGACGATCTTGTTCGTCGGGACCTGACTCCACATGTCGAGGAACGACCGCGATGACGTCCTCGAGGCCCCAGAAGAAGTGATATGTCCACTCGAACGGCTTGGCGTCCGGCGGAGCCGTGCTCGGCTTCTGCCGCCCGAAGAAGTACGGCTGCCACGGGGCGACCGTCGAGATGCACGGGACGCCGTTCGCCTCGCACTGGTCGGCGACCGGGTTGGTCGTCTCGGGGGTCGACGCGACGACCATCAGGTCGATCTTGTCGTCGGAGATCAGCTCGCCCGCGACCTGGGCCGCCCGGTCCGGGCTCGACTGGGTGTCCTTGGCAGACGATCTCGATCGGATGGGTCACGCCATTGATCACGATCTTGCTGGCGAACGGTCGCTTGAGGTCGCTCGAGGATGAAGTCGTCGGCCTCGCCGAAGCCTGCCAGCGGTCCGGTCTTCGGGCTGACGAAGCCGATCTTGATCGGCCGTCCGGCGGCGTCGCCACGGCGGACGATCGAAGCCGACGCCGCGGGCGCAGCGGTCGGGGTCGCGGCGCCAGTCGACGGAGCCGAGGTAGCGCTGCTCGAGCTGCAGGCGGCCAGGAACGCGGCGAGACCTGCCGACGGCGCTGCCCGCGCGCGGCGAGCTTCAGGAAGTCGCGCCGCGTCGACGGCGTCGTCCGAGAACGCGCGCGAGCCGGTCCGCGCTGAGCGGGTCGCGAGCCGCGTCGCCTGGGCTGCCGATGGGGTCGCCGGGCTGCGTGGCCATGCTTCGGTTCCTCCTCCTGCCGTGCTACGACGACCCGATGTGAGTCGCCTGCGTAACCGCGGGGCTGGCGCTGCACCGGACCATCGCGGCGCGTTCGAGGTGGTCGCTCGCCGTCGCTGGCTTGAGCGATCGGCCGGCGACCCTCGTAGGCGTCGCCGAGCAGGCGTCGCATCGCGGGACGTCGACCGGCTGCGGATTGGCGACGACGGCCTCGCGCGATCAGCGCCGCCGCCTCGTCGAGGCTGATCTCGGGCATCCCGATGTCGCCGAGGCGCGTCGGCAGCCCGAGCTCGACGTCGAGGTCGAAAGACCGCCGGCCGGATCGTCGGGTCGCCGAGGGCTCGCGCCGATCCGGGCCATCGCCTCGGGCACGCCGGCGCGTTGAACGCGATGGCGTGGGGCAGGATCAGCGCATGTGCGTCTCGGCGTGAGGCAGGTCGTACGCGCCGCCGAGGACGTGGCAGATCTTGTGATGGATGCCCCGACCCTGCGGCGGCGAACGCGACCCGGCCAGATAGGCCGCGTACGAGCAGGTCGGACCGCGCGCCTCCAGGTCGTCGGGTCGCGCGACGACTGCGGGCAGGCCCTCGCCAGCGCACCGGATGCCCTCGAGCGCCATCGCGTGATGATCGGGTTCGCGCCCTCGGCGTAGATCGCCTCGACGCAGTGGGCCATCGCGTTCATCCCCGACGGCCGCGCTGAGTCGCGGCGGCAGCGACAGGGTCAGGACCGGGTCGTAGACGACGACCTTCGGCTGGACCCGGGGGTCGCGGCCCGTCGTCTTCCGGTTGCCGCTCGGTGAGCCCCCAGATCGGGGTCATCTCGGAGCCGGCGTACGTCGTCGGGATCGGCCAGGATCGGCAGTGCCCAGCTCGAGGGCGACGGCCTTGCCCAGGCCGGTCGCCGACCCGCCGCCGAGCGTGATCGAGCAGGTCGGCCCGGAGCTCGCAGCGGCCAGTCGCGGGCGGCCTGGCCAGCTCCGACGGGACGTGCGGCGCGGACATCGGCCAGGGTGCCGACGATGACGCCTGCCGAGCGACTTCGCGAGCCGCTCGCCGACCTCCCGCTCATGGTCGCCGGCGATGAGCAGGACCCGCTCCGCACCGAGCGTGGTCGAGCTCGGCCGGCACCCGGTCGAACGCGCCATCGCCGAAGATCACCCGGCCCGGAAGCGCGTCGTAGGTGAACTCGTGCATGGGCACGTCAGGCCGCGGGTACAAGGGCGGGATGTCGGCGTCGACGTTGACCCAGACCGACTTGGCCTCGGTGTACTCGTGCATCGCCTCGAAGCCCATCTCGCGGCCATAGCCGGACGGCCCGGTTCCGCCGAACGGCGAACCCGGGTTGACCCGCTTGTAGCTGTTGATCCAGACCATCCCCGAGCGGATCGCACGGGCGACCCGGTGGGCCCGCTGGACAGGTCGCGCGTCCAGAGCCCGCCGCCCAGGCCGTACTCGACGTCCGTTGGCGATCGCGATCGCCTCCTCGTCGCTGCGGAAGGTGGTCACGGTCACGAACGGCCCGAAGACCTCCTCCTGGCAGACCCGCGACGCCGGGTCCGCGCGGACGACGGTCGGGCGCACGTAGTAGCCCGCCGGCCAGAGCCGGGTCGTCGGGCGGCGTGCCGCCGGTCAGGACCTCGCCGCCCTCGGCTCGGGCGACCTCGACGATAGCCGAGGACCCGGTCGCGGTGACCGGCGGAGGTCAGCGGGCCCATCTCGGTCGCCGGGTCGAGCGGGTCGCCGAGGCGGATCGACTCGGCCAGCGCGATGAACCGGGCGAGGAACTCGTCGGCGATCGTCTCGTGGAGGATGAGCCGCGAGCCGGCGATGCAGGCCTGGCCCTGGTTGTGGAAGATCGCGAAGGCCGAGCCGTTGACGGCGGCGTCGAGGTCGGCGTCGTCGAAGACGATGTTGGCGCCCTTGCCGCCGAGCTCGAGCTGGACCCGCTTCAGGTTGCCGGCGGAGGCCTCGACGATCTCGCCGCCCGACGGCGGTCGAGCCGGTGAAGGCGATCTTGCGCGACGCCCGGGTGCGCGGCCAGGTGCTCGCCCGCCGTCCGTCCGGGTCCCGGGCACGATGTTGACGACCCCGGGCGGGAAGCCGACCTCGGCCATCAGCTCGGCCGACCCGGAGCGAGCTGACAGCGGGGTGAGCTCGGCCGGCTTGAGCACGACCGTGTTGCCGGCCGCGAGCGCCGGGCCCATCTTCCAGCTGCAGAACATCAGCGGGAAGTTCCACGGGCACGATCTCGCCGACGACGCCGAGCGGCTCGCGCAGGACGTAGTTCAGGAAGCCCGGCTCGACCGGGATGACGCTGCCCTGGATCTTGTCGGCCATGCCGCCGAAGTAGCGGAACGTCGCGGCCGTGCGCGGCACGTCGAGGCCGCGACTGTCGCGGATCGGGTGGCCGGTGTCGAGCGCTCTCGAGCCGGGCCAGCTCGTCGGCGTCGGCCTCGATCGGGTCGGCCAGCCGGAGCAGCAGCCGGCCGCGGGCCGACGCCTGGCAGTGCGCGCCCAGGCCGGGAACGCCTCGGCGGCGGCGGCGACCGCCCGGTCGACGTCCGCCGGGCCCGCCTGGGCGACGCTGGCGAGGACCGAGCCGTCGTGCGGGTTGAGCGTCGTCGAACGTCGGCTCCGTCGGCGGCCGTCGACGAACTGCGCCGCCGATGAACAGGCGGTCCTGGATCTGCATCTCAGGCCCGCGTCGACCGTGGTCATCGACGGGCGGCCCTGGTCGGACTGGCCCGCCGTCCAGCTCGGATCAGAACTCGACCGGAACCGACGGCAGCTGGCCGCTCGAGATCAGGCCGGGCAGCGCCGGATCGGCGTTCTCCCAGACCAGCAGCATCGACCGCTTCGGCGCGTAGCCCTGGTGGCGGATGTCGGCCGGCATCGCCGCGACGTCGCCCGGCCGCATCGACGACCTTGGCCCGCGCCGCGCCGGTGTCGCGGTCCTCGACGTCCCAGATGATCTCGTCGGAGAGCTGGACGAACCACTCGACCCGGTCGTTGCCGTGGATGATCGGCAGGATGTACTCCTCGGTCGTCGGGCAGTACAGGCTGTCGCCGCAGACCGACACGACCGACGGGTTCCAGGTCACCGGCGAGCGCGACAGGTAGGCGAACAGGTTGAAGGCGGCGACCTCGTCCTCGAAGCCGGGCTCGGCGTCGATCTCCGGCTCGTCCTGGGGGACGTCGGCGAACTGGCGGTTGATCGGGTGGCCGTTGGCGTCGGTGCGCAGCGCCTCGTCGCCGGGCACGCTGACCATGCGCTGCGGCGGTGACCCGGTGGCGGGTGATCGCGGCGCGGTTGTCGCCGTTCTTGACGCCGAACGCGCTGCCCGGTCTCGGTCGGGCTGGCGAAGGGGTCGAAGCCCTCGTTCGTCCAGTCGTCGAGCATCGCCTTGAACGTCGCCTTGATCAGCGGGCGTCTCGAAGTTCTCGAGGTGGTCGAGCTCGGCCTTGCGATAGGCGTCGTTGTAGCGGCCGGCGAACAGGTCGACGGTGCCGTAGTGGTTGACCGTGCCGATCACGCCGTCGAAGTTGACGATGCCGTAGAAGAACTGCCAGGCGACGTCGCGCTGCAGCGCCCGCAGGAACGCGTCGGCCGACATCACGTGGCGGCCGGTCGGCCACTCGACGTAGGCGAAGTACTCGTCGCGGCTGAACGTGAACTCGCCGAGCTTGAACTCGCGGTAGCCGTACTGGTTCGGCTCGCTGGCCTGGACCTTGGCCGGGGCGGCGATGCTCATCGAGTCTCCTGTCGTCGCGTCGGTCGAGCGGATCACGGCAACGGTCTGGATGATCTCGGCCCAGCGATAGACGGTGTCGGGGCCTTCCTGGGTCTGGAGCAGGATCACCGACGGGCTGGTCGGCGTGGAACTGGTAGGCGGCCCCGACCGGCAGCAGGGTCATGTGGCCGCGACGCGCGACGACGTGGCCCATCGCGGCGCCGGTCGGCTCGCCGGCAAGCGCGGTCGAGCCACGCTCCGAGCTCGGCCCCGGATCGCCGGCGCCGAGCTTCTGGAGGCGGATCTCGACCTCGCCGTCCATGACCAGGGCGAACTCGTCGTGGGCCGCGGTGCGCCAGCTCGAGGTGCCTTCGGCCCGGATCGCCTCGAGCACGTACTGGCGGTTCTTGCCCGACCGCGACCTTCTCGTACGGGCCGGGCGCTCGACGCGACCTCGAAGATGTTCGAGAAGGCGTAACGCTTCGGGGTCGTCGTCGATGAGGTCGATCTCGCCCTTCTGGTAGTCGGCCAGCGAGCCGAAGCGGGTCGTGTAGGTCGATAGCCCTGGCATCCCGCGACTCCTCCTCGTCGGTGCGCTACGGATGGCGCTGGCACGCGGCCAGGCGGGCCGCCGGACGGCGAATTGTGTTCGCTATACGAACGGTGTACGCTCTGCGCACGAGTATCCGACCGCGGAGGAAGCGATGTCAAGACGCGGCCGAGACCGAGTCGTTTGCCGCCGACACGCAAACGGTCGGAGCACGTCCAGTCTCTCGAGCGCGGGCTCGCCGTGCTCAGCGCGTTCCGCGCGCGGGCTCGAGCCTGACGATCAGCGAGGTCGCCGAGCGGACGGGCCTGTCACGGGCCACGGCCCGCCGAATCCTGCTCACGCTCCACGAGCTCGGCTACGTGCGAGTCGATCGGCGCGAGTTCTCTCTGACGTCCGGCCGTCCTCGACCTGGCCAAGCCGTTCGTCACGTCGGACGACCCATGGGACTTCGCCCGAGCCGTACCTCCAGTCGCTGACCGACCGGCTCGGCGAGTCGGCCTCCGATCGCGGTCCTCGACGGGACCGAGATCCTGTACGTGGCCCGGACCCCGACACGGCGGCTAATGACCCTCGCCGTCACGGTCGGTTCGCGCCTGCCGGCCCACGCCACGTCGAAGGGCCGCGTCCTCCTGGCGTTCCTGCCGGACGCCGAGCTCGAGGCCTACTTCGCTCGGTCGGCGATCGCCCGCTACACGGACAAGACCGTCGTCGACGAGCACGAGCTGCGCGGGATCCTGACCGAGGTCCGCGCCCAGGGCTGGGCGATCGTCGATCAGCAGCTCGAAGAGGGCCTGTGCTCGGTGGCCGCGCCGGTCACCGATGGCAACGGCCGGGTCGGCGCGGCGCTGTCCGTCTGCGCCCACGCCGGCCGGGTCGACCCGGCTACGCTCCGCGGCGAGTTCCTGCCGCTCGTCCTCGAGACGGCCCGCCGGGTCAGCGCCGTCTGGAACCGTCGCTGACCGACGCCCGCGGCGGCTCGGGATAGCGTCCGCCCCAGCCCTCCGGCGGCGGTGGAGCCGGCGATCGGAGCGCGCCCGGCCGGAGGACATCGGTCGTGCCGACCGCGATCGCCGTGAGCTGGGCGATGACGTCGTGGACGTCGGGCGCGTTTGGCAGCACGCAGCGCAGATCGGTGATCCCGGCGTGGGCGAGGGCGATCACCCGATCCTGGCACTCCTCGAGTGTCCCGAAGATGCCGATGTCCGCCGGATGACCGTGCTCGGCAAAGTGCGGGTCGAGGTCCGCCCGGGCGGTCGCCTCGGCCCCCGTCCGGCCGATCGAGACCGGCAGCAGCGCGGCGACCCCCAGGCTGGCCGGGTCGCGCCCGATGTCGACCGCGGCAGCTCGCGCCTCGTCGGCCGCCGTCTCGAGATCGGCATGATCGCCAAGCCGGGCAGGACGACGTCGTCGACGGTCGCCAGCAGTCGGCCGATCCCGTCGACCGTCCCGGCGACCGCCGCGATCCGCGGTCGCGGCTCGGCGCCAGCGGACAGCTCGACACTGAGCGCCTCAACGTATTCGGCGACCGACCCGCTGCCCTCGTCGATCGTGACCTCCACCGGCGCCCGGGTCGATCCCACGAGCCGCGCGAGACCGACCGCCAGCTTACGCGGCGAACGGCGCTCCGGATCGACCAGCAGACCGAGGTGCGCCCGGTCGAGGTCCGCCTCAATCTGTTCGGCGAGAACGAGAGAGTCGACGGACGGCTCGGTTCGGTCGGCGAACCAGACCGCGTCGATCCCGGCGCGCTCGCACATCCGGGCAAGCGCGACGAGGCGGGACGCCGGCGAGGAACCGTCGAGGACGACGCCAAGCCGGGTCAGTCGTCCGATCGGGGCGCGGGTCGGGTCGAACGAGGGCATCGGACCTTCACGTCGGTCGGTCTCGGCGGCGGCCGCCCGGCCGCCTGGCGCCATACCCTACTGTGACCGTCGATGACCGTGCAATCGGATCCCCGCTCGTCGGCGGTGGGCGTGCTGCTGCCCCAGCTCGTCCGGCTCGTCGGCCAGCTGCGCGCAGCCGGCGTTCCGGTCGCGACGTCCGACGTGATCGACGCGACCGATGCCCTCGGGCAGATCGACGTGCTCGATCGGGATCAGGTCCGCGGAGCGCTGGCCGCGACGCTCGTCAAGCGGTCCGAGGACGTGCGGACGTTCGAGGTCCTGTTCGCGCTCCACTTCGCCCTGCGGGCCGATCCGAACCGGACCGACGGCGGCGCAGCGCCGGCCGCGGGCCCGCGCCAGATCACGACGAGCCTCGACCGGCTCAGCTTCGAAGGCGGGACCGGCGACGACGCGCTCGAGCTGCTCGACATGATCATGGACGCGATCCGGCGCGGCGATCCCGAGGCGATGCGGATCCTGGCCGGGATGTCGATCGACCAGTTCGGGGGTCTCGGCTCCCAGCCCGACGCGTCGGAGCGATACTTCGCCTACCGCGTCCTGCGGTCGCTCGAGCTGTCGCGGCTGATGGGCCAGATGCTGGCGGGCGAGCGAGCGGCGGCCGGCTCCGACGGGATCGACGAGCGAGCCGTCCGAGCCGAGCTGGGCGAGCGGATCGAGGCGTTCAAGCGGATGCTCGCCGAGCAGATCCGCGGACAGCTCGCCGAGCTCCGCGGGGCCGAGCCGGCCAGTCTCGGGCTCGAGCTGTTCGGGGTCGACGAGATCGACTTCCTCGGCGCCTCGCCCCGCCAGATGGCCGCGATGCGCGAGGCGATCCGGCCGTTGGCTCGTGCCCTCGCCACGAAGATGGCCCGGCGACGCCGACGGCGGAACCGGGGCCGGCTCGACGTGCGGCGGACCGTCCGGCGGTCGCTGTCGTCAGGCGGCGTGCTGCTCGACCCGCAGTTCAAGCGACCCAAGGTCGTCCGGCCGGACCTGTACCTCCTGTGCGACGTGTCGGGCTCCGTGGCCGAATTCGCCTCGTTCACGCTGACCCTGCTCCAGGCGATGACGACCGAGTTCTCCCGGATCCGATCGTTCGCGTTCGTCGACGGCATCGACGAGGTGAGCGAGCATCTCAAGGACGTTGCCTCGTTCCTCGAGGTGCGTCACGTGCTCTACCGGGCCGACGTGGTCCGCGACGACGGTCACTCCGACTACGGCGCGGTCTTCGGGCGCTTCTGGGACCGCTACGGATCGTCGATCGACTCGCGCTCCACGGTGATCGTCACCGGCGATGCCCGCTCGAACCATCGCGCACCACAGGTCGAGGCGCTCCGCCAGCTCCATGCCAGGGCGCGCAAGGTGTACCTGCTCAACCCGGAGCCGGAGGCGGACTGGGACACGACCGACTCGATCGTCGGCGCCTATCGGCCGGCCCTCGATGACGTGTTCGAGGTCCGCAACCTCGCCCAGCTCGCGGACGCGGTCTACCGGATCACCTGACCGCCCCGCTGGCGTGCGCCGAACCGCCGACGGTCGGTTGACAGGGCAACTACGATGACCGCGTTGTTCGCAGAGCGCCCCATCGTTCGCATCGCGGCACGATGTGCGGATCGCCAACGGTCGGCAACCTGCGAGATCGTTCCTGGAGAGGAGGGCGACCTTGGCGACGCTGATCGACGACTGGCGCAACTACGTCACGAAGCACCGGCTGATCGTGGCAATCGTGGCCGGGCTGGTGGCCACCCACGTGACCACGAACCTGGGCATGTGGTACCACGGCATCGGCCTGCCGGACCTGAACTTCAACTACCTCAACGGGCTGCTCGTATTCGGGAACTCGGCGATGGACCCGAAGGGAATGTCCGACCCGGTGATCCTGACGGCGTTCGGCGGGGTGGTCCACTACGGTCAGGGCGTGGCATTCGCTCTCATCTACGCGTTCGGGATCCATCCGCTGCTACCGATCGCGAACACGATCAAGGGCAACTTCGCGAAGGCGTTCATCTGGGGCCTGATCCTCGCCACGCTGAGCGCGGTGTGGTGGATCAACCTCTTCCCGAACCTCGCCGGTCCGGGCAAGAGCGCCGGGATCTTCATGGTCAACCTCGGTGACGACTGGTGGAAGTGGCTCGTGGCCGTCTACCTGTGGCACCTCGTCTACGCGTTCAACCTCGGGGCGTTCTACCAGCCGAAGGACATCCCGGTGACCCAGGAGGCGTAGCCTTGGGGTCCAGCCACAGCGGCGGAGCCCAACCAACCGGCAGACGCGGCGTCGACCGATCGGATCGACGCCGCTCGCGCCGACGGAACGTCAGGAGATCGCGATGCGCGCCGTTCGGTTCGATGAGTACGGTGACTACGACGTCCTCAAGCTCGTGGACGTGCCGGAACCGGTCCCCGGCGACGGCGAGATCGTGGTCCAGATGTCCGCCGCCGCGGTCAACCCGTTCGACAACACCGTCCGGCGAGGCTGGGTCGCGCAGGTACCGCCCGGTCTGATCCAGGGCAACGAAGGCGCAGGGGTCGTCGTGACCGGGTCTTCGGCGTTCCCGGCAGGAACGCGGGTGATGTTGATGGGCGCCTACGGATTCGCCCGATCGGGGACGTGGCAGGAGCTCGTGACCGCCGGGCCGACGGACGCGACGAAGGTGCCCGACAACCTCACCGACGTCGAGGCCGCCGCCGCGCCGGTCGCCTATGTCGCCGCGCAGCTTGCCCTGGCCAGGGGCATCGGGTTGACCCCCGGCATGTCGCTGCTGATCCCCGGCGTCGGCGGGTCGGTCGGGAATGCGGCGATCCAGCTCGCTCGCGTCCAGGGCGCGGGCCGGATCATCACCTCGGCCGGACGGACGGAGAAGGCCGAGCTGGCGCGCAGTCTCGGTTACACCGACGTCGTCGACCTGGAGAAGGAGTCGCTGAGCGAAGGCGTGATGCGCCTGACCGACGGCAAGGGGGTCGACGTCGCCCTCGACTCGATCGGCGGCGCGATCACCGGCGAGGCGCTGAAGTCGGTTGCGCCGGGCGGCCGGGTGATCCAGATGGGCTATCCGGCTGGAACCGATCTCAACGTGAGCTCGCTGACCTTGATCTGGAGCGCCCTCGGAGCCGGCGGCTCGACGACGATCCAGGGCTTCAACATCTACTTCCAGCCGCCCGAGGCGTACGGCGAAGCCTGGGCGACGATCCTGCCCTTGCTGAGCTCGGGCAAGGTCAAGCCGGCCATCGATCGGACGTACCCCCTCGAGGAGGCGGCAGCCGCCACCCGCCACCTCATCGAGGACCGCCCCTTCGGCAAGGTGGTCCTGACCTTCTGATCGCGCGGTCGAGTCGAGCACGACCATCCTCCCGCCGGTCATTAGTTTCAGTCTTGACTGAACGTTCTGACAGGAATAGCCTGACGGTATGACCGACGACCAGGCCGTCTTCGTCGAGGCGATGGGCCAGTTCCTCGGCTCCAGCGGGATGACCCCGATGTCCGGCCGGATGTGGGGCTGGCTGCTGATCTGCGACCCGCCCGAGCAGAGCGCCGCCGACCTGGCGCTCGCGCTCCAGGCGAGCCGCGGCTCGATCAGCGGGACCGCCCGCCTGTTGACGACGGCCGGGCTCATCCACCGGACGACGCGGCGCGGCGACCGGCGCGAGTACTTCAGCGTGCCGCCGGGCGGGTTCGAGGCGCTCTTCGAGACCGCGATGGCCGCCTACGGACGGTTCAACCGGATCACGGCGCACGGTCTGGCCCTGATGTCGGACCGGCCGTCGGCCGCCCGGGCGCGACTCCAGGAAGTCCACGACATCTATGCGTTCCTCGAGCGCGAGTTCCCGGCCCTGCTGGAGCGGTTCCACCGCGAGCAACCCGAATTTGGTGGGTCGACCCTGGTGGCGGCCGGAGAGGTGTCCCTATGACCGCGATCATCCAGACCGAGAAGCTGACCAAGTCCTACGGCGTCCATCGCGGGATCGTCGAGGTCGACCTCACGGTCGAGCAGGGCGAGGTCTTCGGGTTCCTCGGACCGAACGGCGCCGGCAAGACGACCACGATCCGGGTCGTCCTCGATCACATCCGGCCGACCAGCGGCCGGGCGACGGTGTTCGGGATCGAGACCACGGTCGACCCGGTGGCGATCCATCGCCGGATCGGCTACCTCCCCGGTGAGTTCACCCTGTACGACCGGTTGACCGGCGCCCAGACGCTCGAGTACTTCGCGAACCTTCGCGGCGGCGTCGATCGCGCGTACCAGGCTTCGCTCATCGCGCGATTCGACCTCGATCCGTCGCGCCGGTTCAAGGAGTACTCGAAGGGCAACAAGCAGAAGGTCGGTCTCGTCATCGCCCTCCAGCACCGGCCGGAGCTGCTCATCCTCGACGAGCCGACCGCTGGCCTCGACCCGCTCGTCCAGCAGACGTTCTTCGGGCTCCTGCGCGAGGTGGTCGCCGACGGCGGCACGGTCTTCCTCTCGAGCCACATCCTGTCCGAGGCCGAGAAGACGTGCGACCGGGTGGCGATCATCCGAGAGGGCCGGCTGGCCCGGGTCGACCGGGTAGACGCCCTGCGCGACCTAGCCCACCACCAGGTCGAGCTTCGGTTCGCCGGCCCGGTCCCGACGTCCGAGTTCGAGGCGCTGCCGGGCGTGACGGACGTGAGCGCGCAGGACCACGTCCTGCGGATGCGGGTGAGCGGCCCGATCACCCCGGTCGTCCGGGCGGCGGCCCGCTACGAGCTCCTGGACTTCGTCTCGCGCGAGCCATCGCTCGAGGAGACGTTCCTCGCCGAGTACGACCATCAGGCCGTGGAGGTGGCCGATCATGGCCGTTGACGCCGGATCGCCGCGCCCCGTCGCGGCGACGTTCCCACCCATCCCGCTCCATCGGCGCCTGTACGGGTTCGGGAGCATCTACGGCAAGACGATCCGCGATTCGCGGCTCGCGTTCATCATCGCCGCCGGCCTCCTGGGTGGGATGGCGCTCGTCATGGGCGTCGCCATCTCCAGCGTGTTCCCGTCCCCGGAATCGCGCCTGGAGGTGGACAAGCTCATCGGGAGCATGCCCGCCTCGATGGTCAACCTGTTCGGGAAGCCGGAGAAGCTCGGCACGCTCGGCGGCTACATGAGCTGGAAGTACGGGGCCGTGTTCGCCCTTGGCACCGCGCTGTGGTCGATCCTGGCGCTGTCCTCGACCCTGGCCGGCGAGGCCCGACGCGGCAGCCTCGACTTCGTCGCGGCCACGCCGTTCGGCAAGCGCCGGATCGCGCTCGAGAAGCTGGCCGCCCACCTGACGATGCTGGGGCTCGCGATGGCGATCCTCGCGGTCGCCACCACGGTCAGCTCCAATCTGTTCGGTGACGCCGCCCTCGGCGACCCGATCCCGCCGCTGTCGTCGGTCGGCTTCGCCCTGTGGGTCGGGTTCATCGCCCTGTTCTTCGGGGGCCTGGCGTTTGCCCTGGCGCCGGTTCTCGGCCGTTCGGGCGCGGCGGGCGTCGCCGGTCTCGCCATGATCGTCCTGTGGGTCGCCAACGGCCTGGACGTCCTCGGACCCGTGGCGGCCCTGAGCCCGTTCCGCTGGACCGCGGATCACATCGCGCTCGTCGGCGAGTACGACTGGGCGGGGTTGGCGCTCGTGGGGATCGTGGCCGTCGTCTTCCTTGCGATCGGCGTCGAGCAGTTCCTGCGCCGCGATCTCGGCGTCACGGCGGGACTCTCGCTCCCCGGGCTTCCGGGGGATGTCCTCGGCGTGCGCGGCCCGACCAGCCGGGCCTTCGGCGACCAGCTGCCGCGGGCCCTCTCGTGGGGGATCGGCCTGGCCATCATGGGTGCGCTCCTCGCCTCGCTCGTCGGGCCGATGGCGGACCAGATCGCGAGCAGCCCCGACCTGCTGCGCATGTTCAGCACGATCTTCCCGGACTTCGACCTCGCGTCCGCGGGCGGTTTCCTGCAGCTGTACGTGCAGCTGTTCTTCATCGCGGCCGGGTTCGCCGGAGCGACGTTCGTCTCGAAGTGGGCGTCGGACGAGACCGACGGCCGCCTCGAGATGGTCCTCGCGACCCCGACGGCGCGCGCCCGATGGGTCATCGCGGGAGGCATCTCCGCGATCCTGGCGGTCGTCGTGATGACCGTGCTGTTCGCGGCCGGGATCGGGCTCGGCGCGGCATCCGGCGGCCTGAGCGCCGCCGACCCGATGCTGGGATCGGCCGCGCTGGGTCTGTACGCCGTCGCGATCGTCGGCATCGGTGTCGCCGTCGGCGGCCTGTGGCGGACGTCGCTGGCCGCCGAGGTCGCCGCGCTCGTCGTCGTCGCGACCTACCTGATCGATCTGCTCGCGCCGCCCCTCAAGCTGCCCGACTGGGTCCACCAGCTCGCCCTGACCGCGCACCTGGGCCAACCGATGATCGGCGATCTGGGACCCGGTCGGCATCGGGCTGTGTCTCGTGCTCGCCGTCGGTGGAGTCCTCCTCGGCGCGTGGGGGATGTCCCGTCGCGACCTCACCGACTGACCTGCGACACCAACGCGGAATGCCGGCGGACCGGCCACGCAGCGACCGCCCTCGAACGCCCGGCCCGACAGCATCGGGGTCTGACGGTCCGGCGAGCCTATGATGCCGGCATGGAGCTGAGGCACCTCGCTGGCGATCGGCGCAGGGCGGTCGCGATCGGGATCACCTTGGCCTCGCTCATCGTGGTGAGCGGGCTGGTCGCCATCCTCGAGGGCCCGGTCGGGATCCCGAACGCCTCCTCGGCCTACCTCCTGGCCGTGCTCGTCTGCGCAATGACGTTCGGGACGGGGGCGGGGATCCTGGCGGCAGTCGGCGGGTTCCTGCTCTACGACTTCCTGTTCGTCGATCCGCTGTACACGTTCGTCGTCGGCGACCCGGGCGAATGGCTCAACCTGGTCCTGCTCCTCGTCGGCGGGATCGTGGTCGGTCAGCTCGCGGCAAGCCAGCGAGCCCGGGCCGAGGCCGCGGTCGAACGCGAGCGGGAAGCCGATGGCCCAGTTCCGGGTCAGCCGCGCCCTGGCAACCCGGTCGGCGACGATCGCCGTCCTCGACGAGATCGCAGCGACGCTGAAGAGGGACGCCGACCTCGACCGGGTCTGGATCGGGCTGACCCGCGAGGCGGGCCCGGAACGGGTCGTCGCGGACACCGGTGGCAGCGATCCGATCCCATCCCCGACCGCCAGCCATGCCGTGCTGCGCAGGATGCCCGGGGATACGCCCGCCCAGTGGATCAAGGTTCATCAACCGGGTGGGCGTCGGACGAACGGTTCCGGCATGCGTGCCCATCGGGTCGTCATCGAGGCGGCCGGGCGGACGATCGGCTCGGTCTGGGGCCTTCGGGCACGGAGTGCCGGGGAGCCCGGCCGGGCGGAGACGCGCCTGCTCGCCGCAGCGGCCGACCAGATCGGCCAGGCGCTCGAGCAGGATCGGCTGGCCGAGGAGGCCAAGCTGGCCGAGATCGCCCGCCAGAGCGATGCGCTGAAGTCCGCCCTCCTCGAGTCGGTCTCCCACGACCTGCGGACACCGCTGGCCACGATCCGGGCTGCCGCCGGGACGATGCTCGACCGGCATCTCGAGATCTCGGATGAGGACCGGCGGGCGAGCGCCCTGGCCATCGATCGCGAGGCGGAGCACCTGAACCGGCTCGTCACGAACCTGCTCGACCTCAGCCGGATCGAGGCCGGGGCGCTCCGCGCCGATCTCGAACCAGTCGAGCTGTCGGATGCGGTCCTGCCGGCCGTCGCCCGTCTCCACGACCGGCTCGATGGGCGACTGCTCGAGATCGACCTGGCCGGAGTCGAGACACCCGCGTTCGTCGATGCGGTGTTCCTCGACCAGATCGTGACGAACCTGCTCGAGAACGCGGCGAAGTACGTGCCGACCGGCGAGCGGGTGCGGATCGGGGCAACCGAGCGACGACGGCTCGATCCGACTCACCGTGGAGGACTCCGGACCGGGTGTTCCCACGGACGCGCTGCCCCGGCTCTTCGAGAAGTTCTATCGGGTCCAGGGCCGGGCCACTCGATCGCGTCCGGGCACCGGGGTCGGGCTGGCGGTCGTCCGCGGCCTGGCCGACGCGATGGGCGGGAGCGTCGCGGCACGCCAGAGCGACCTCGGAGGCCTGGCGATCGACGTCGACCTGCCCGCCGCGCCTGCTCGGACGATCGCCGAGGTCGGCGGAGCGTGACGTCACGTCCGATCGACGGGCCGACGGTCCTGCTCGTCGAGGATGACGAGTCCACCCGCTCCGAGGTCGCCCGGAACCTGCGGCTTCACCACTACGAGGTGGTCGAGGCGAGCACCGCCGCCGAGGCGCTCCGGCGCTGGGAGGCGCGACGGCCCGACCTCGTCCTGCTCGACCTCGGCCTGCCCGATCGCGACGGGCTGGTCGTCGTCGGCCGGATCCGCCACGAGGCGACGACGCCGATCGTGATCCTGTCGGCCCGCGGCGAGGAGGCGACCAAGGTCGAGGCGCTCGAGCGTGGTGCGGACGACTACGTGACGAAGCCGTTCGGGATGGCCGAGCTCCACGCCCGGATCCGGGCGGCCCTCCGGCGCTCCGGCGGGTCGGCGGCGGACGAGGGCGGCGTCGTCCGCAACGGCTCGATCGAGCTCGACACCCTCGCCCACGAGGTGCGGGTCGGCGGTCGCCACGTCCAGCTCGGTCCACGCGAGTACCAGATCCTGGCGGTCCTCCTCGCCCACCCCGGACGGCTCGTGACCCGGGGCCGCCTGCTTCGCGCGGTCTGGGGCGATGCCTACAGCGGCGAGGACCACTACGTCCATGTCTACCTGAGCCAGCTCCGCCGGAAGCTGGCCGCGGTCGACCCGGCCGGCGAGCTGGCCGACCTCATCGTCACCGAGCCGGGCGTCGGCTACCGGGTCCGTCACGGTCGATGGCAACGAGGACCAGCAGCACACGACTTGAGGCGGCCTTGAGTCCGTTTGAGCCGCCGACCGGCGCTCCTTCTTGGGGGTCGGGCGCACAGTCAAGGAGTGGATGACAAGGTCCTCGACCCATTCGATGCGAGCCGGACGAGCTCGACCCTCGAGCACGAGCTCCGGCTCGTGGATGAGGCGCTCGACGCTGTCGCCTCGGGGCGCTTCCCGAGCGTGACCGTTGCCGGTCTGCGGTTCGGCGACGAGCTGCTCGCCCACGCGCGCGACGGGGCGGCCGCCCGAGGCCTGCGCGTCCGACCCCTGTTCCACAGCGGCGAGCACGGCTCCGACCTCGTCGTCGAGCGACCGCCGGCGAACGAGGACGATCGATGAAGGCGACGATCCTGATCGTCGAGGACGATGAGGCGCTGCGCACGACGCTCGCCCGCCATCTCCGCGCTCACGGCTACGGCGTCATCGAGGCCGAGTCCGCCGAGGACGCACTCGCCGCGCTCCGCGGCGGTCACCGACCCGGGTTGCTGATCCTCGACATCAACCTGCCGGGCGAGACGGGTTGGGCGCTGCTCCGCGACCCCGCGCTGGCGGCGGCCGGCAGCCCTCCGGTCGTCGTCGCGACCGCGACCGCCATCAACCCGAGGCGGCTGCGCGAATTCAACGTCGCCGGCTACCTGCCCAAGCCGTTCCCGCTCGAAACGCTCGTGTCCACGATCGAGCGACTGTTGCTCCCGAAGGAGGCCGAGGCCCGAGATGACTGACCTGCAGATCCTGCTCATCGGCGTGGTGTGCACGCTCGTGTTCGCCGGTTACCTGGTCCTGTGCGACCGGGTGCGCTCATGAACGGGCTCGAGCTCCTCACCGGGTTGGCCACGGCGTTCGTCTTCGTCTATCTCATCTGGGCACTGCTCCGGCCCGAGGACTTCTAGATCGATGGCCATTCCCGACCTTCTCCTCCTGATCGCGTTCGCCCTCGCGATCCTGCTCATCACGCCCCTGCTCGGGAGCTACATCGCCAGGGTCATGGCCGGTGAGCGAACCTTCCTGAGCCCGATCCTTCGTCCCATCGAGCGCGGCGTGTACCGCGTTGCCGGGATCGACGAGACGGTCGAGCAGGGCTGGCGGGGCTACGCCCTGTCGGTCCTATTGATGGCGCTTGTCGCGATCGTCGTTGGCTACGTGGTGCTCCGCCTCCAGGACGTCCTGCCGCTCAACCCGAGCGGCGCGGCGGCGCAGACGCCGGACCTCGCCTTCAACACGTCGGTCAGCTTCGAGACGAACACCAACTGGCAGAACTACTCGGGTGAGACCGGGGCGAGCAACCTGAGCCAGATGACGATGCTGGCCGTCCGCAACTTCACCTCCGCGGCGACCGGCATGGCGATCGCGATCGCCCTCATCCGCGGGCTTGTCCGGCGGAGCTCGAAGACGATCGGCAACTACTGGGTCGACCTGACCCGAGGGATCCTCTACGTCCTGCTCCCGATCTCGGTCGTGTTCGCCGTGATCCTCGTCTGGCAGGGCGTCCCTCAGACGTTCGACGCCCCGTCGACCGTCACGACGCTCCAGGGTGGCCAGCAGACGATCGCGATCGGTCCGATCGCCTCGCAGGAGATCATCAAGGAGCTCGGCAACAACGGCGGCGGGTTCATGAACGCGAACTCCGCCCACCCGTTCGAGAACCCGACCCCGCTGACGAACTTTCTCGAGATGGTCGCGATGTTCGCGATGCCGTTCGCCCTGACCTACACGTTCGGGCGAATGACCGGCAGCCAGCGCCAGGGCTGGACGATCTTCGGGGCGATGGCCGCGGTCTTCCTCGTGGGCGCCGTCGTCGCGATGCACAACGAGGGGGTCGGCAACCCGCTCTTCCCGTCCGGCGTCGACCAGGCGCTCGGCAACATGGAGGGCAAGGAGATCCGGTTCGGCGCCGTTCCGGGTGCGCTCTGGGCGGCCATCACGACGAGCACCAGCACCGGCGCGATCAACGCCTGGCACGACAGCTTCCAGCCGATCGCCGGCCTGGTGCCGCTGTTCAACATGGAGCTCGGTGAGATCACCCCGGGCGGCATCGGCGCCGGAATGTACGGGATGCTCGTCATCGGCGCGATCCTGTCGGTGTTCATCGCGGGGCTGATGGTCGGCCGGACGCCGGAGTACCTGGGCAAGAAGGTCGAGGCCTTCGAGATGAAGATGGCGATGCTCGTCGTCCTCGTCCTCGGCGTTCAGCATCCTCGGCTTCACCGCCCTGGCGACGGCCACCCCAGAGGGGCTGGCCGGTCCGCTCAACCCGGGTCCGCACGGCTTCAGCGAGATCCTCTACGCCTTCTCGAGCCAGACCGGCAACAACGGCTCGGCCTTCGCCGGGCTGACCGGCAACACGCCCTTCTACAACATCACCGGTGGCTTCGCGATGCTGCTCGGCCGATACGGGATGATCGTGCCGATCCTCGCCCTCGCCGGCTCGATGGCCGCCAAGCGGCGCGTCGCCCCGTCGCTCGGCACGTTCCCGACCACCGGGATCCTGTTCAGCGTCCTGCTCATCGGCGTGATCATCATCGTCGGCGCGCTCACGTTCTTCCCGGCCCTGGCGCTGGGCCCGATCGTCGAGCAGCTCCTCCAGAACGCCGGAAAGGTCTTCGGGTCATGAGCCTCACTCGTCCGCTCCTGTCGGTCGATCTCGGTCGCGGGACGCGACGCTTCCAGCGCTTCGTCGTCGGCGGCGGCGCCAAGCCGTCGGGCGAGCCGCCGAAGCCGCGTGGCGTCCTCGACCCGGATCTCCTCCGGGCGGCGCTGCCGCAGTCGGTGCGCAAGCTCGACCCGAGGAAGCTCATCCGCAACCCGGTCATGTTCGTGGTCGAGATCACGGCGGTCCTCGTGACGATCATCGCGATCGCCAACGTCACCGGCATCCAGCCGGTGACCGGTCCAGCCGGTCTCGGCTTCCAGGTCCAGATCGGGATCTGGCTGTGGTTCACGGTCCTGTTCGCGACCTACGCCGAGGCAGTCGCCGAGGCGCGTGGCCGGGCCCAGGCGGCGACGCTCCGCAAGACCCGCTCGGTAACGACCGCTCATCGCCGCCAGGCCGACGGCACGCTCGAGTCGGTCGGATCGTCCGAGCTCCGCAAGGGCGACATCATCGTCATCGAGGAGGGCGAGACGATCCCCGGTGACGGCGACGTCATCGAGGGCGTCGGCTACGTCAACGAGGCCGCGATCACCGGCGAATCGGCGCCGGTCCTCAAGGAGCCGGGCACCGACATCCGGAGCTCGGTCACCGGTGGGACGACGCTCACCAGCGACAGCCTCGTGGTCCAGGTCACGGCCGACCCGGGCGAGACGTTCCTCGACCGGATGATCGCCCTCGTCGAGGGCGCCAAGCGCCAGCGGACGCCGAACGAGATCGCCCTGGCGATCCTGCTCGCCGGGCTCACCATCGTCTTCCTGATGGCCGTCGTCACGCTCCGGCCGTTCGGGCAGTACGCCGGGATCGTCGTCGACACGGTCGCCCTGGTCGCCCTGCTCGTCTGCCTGATCCCGACGACGATCGGCGGTCTCCTGTCGGCCATCGGCATCGCCGGGATGGACCGGGTCGCCCGGTTCAACGTCCTGGCGATGAGCGGCCGGGCGGTCGAGGCCTCGGGTGACGTCGACGTCATCCTCCTCGACAAGACCGGCACGATCACCTATGGCAACCGACTTGCTGCCTCGATCACGCCGGCACCCGGCGTCAGCCGAGGCCGTCGCGGTCCGCGCCGCGCTCGTCTCGTCCATCCAGGACACGACCCCCGAGGGTCGCTCGATCGTGGACCTCGCCCGAACCCGCCTGGCGGCGCTCGGCGAGGCTGCGGGCGATGGTGACGATGCCGGGCTCGCGAAGCTGTCGGCCGAGATTGCCGAAGAGATCCCGTTCCGGGCCGAGACCCGGACGAGCGGGGTCAGGACCACGACCGGGACCGTGATCCTCAAGGGCGCCGTCGACGCCATCGACAAGAAGGTCGGCGGGCTGCCCGCCGAGATCATCGTCGGCTCGGACCGGATCGCCGACCTCGGCGCTACGCCCCTGGTGCTCGAGAGCGAGGGCGCTGTCCTCGGGCTCATCGAGCTCAAGGACACGGTCAAGGAGGGCCTCGTCGAGCGGTTCGCGGAGTTCCGCAAGATGGGCATCCGGACCGTGATGATCACGGGCGACAATCCGCGGACCGCGGCCACGATCGCCCGGGAAGCCGGGGTCGACGACTTCATCGCCCAGGCCACACCGGAGGAGAAGATCGCGTTCATCCGCAAGGAGCAGGCCGACGGCCACCTGGTGGCGATGACCGGCGACGGGACGAACGACGCCCCTGCGCTCGCCCAGTCCGACGTCGGCCTGGCCATGAACAGCGGGACGTCGGCGGCCAAGGAGGCGGCCAACATGGTCGACCTCGACTCCGATCCGACCAAGCTGCTCGAGGTCATCGCGATCGGCAAGCAGCTCCTGATCACGCGCGGCTCGATCACCACGTTCTCGATCGCCAACGACGTCGCGAAGTACTTCGCGATCGTTCCGGCGATGTTCGTGGCGGTCTATCCGCAGCTCAACGCGCTGAACGTGATGGCGTTGTCGACACCCCAGAGCGCGATCCTGTCGGCGGTCATCTTCAACGCGCTGATCATCGTCGCGCTCATCCCGCTGGCGCTTCGTGGCGTCGCCTTCCGGGCGGCCCCGGCCAGCGAGCTGCTCCAGCGGAACCTGCTCATCTACGGGCTTGGCGGGATCATCGCTCCCTTCGTCGGGATCAAGCTGATCGACCTCGTCATCACCGCCCTCAACCTCGCCTAGGACGGATCGACATGCGCACGTTCGTTCGACACCAGCTCTGGCCGGCCATCGCGCTCCTGCTGGCCCTGACCGTCATCACCGGCTTCATCTACCCGGCGGCGATCACCGCGATCGCCCAGGTCGCCTTCCCCTCGCAGGCCAACGGCTCGTTCGTGAAGACGGCCGACGGCCGGACGATCGGGTCGAGCCTCATCGGCCAGGCGTTCAGCGACCCGAAGTACTTCTCAGGTCGGTTGTCGGCCGCCGGTGCCGACGGCTATGACGCGAACTCCTCGGCCGGCTCAAACCTCGGACCGACCAACGAAGCCCTGATCCAGCGGATCCAGGAACAGGTCGACGCCCTGCGAGCCAAGAACGGCGACGCGCCGATCCCGGTCGACTTCGTGACCACGTCGGCCTCTGGGCTCGACCCGGACATCAGCCCGGCCACCGCCCAGTACCAGGTGCCCGGAGTCGCCAAGGCTCGCGGGATGACCGAGGCGGACGTCCAGGCGGCCGTCGCCCGGCACACCGAGCAGCCGCTGCTCGGCTTCCTCGGCCAGCCCCGGGTCAACGTCCTCCTGCTCAACCTCGATCTCGACGGACTCCTGGCACGATGATCCAGCGATGACCACACCGGAGCGCGACGCGTTCGACGTCCGGCCCACGGCCGAGGAGATGCTCGCGCGCACCCGAGCGGAATCGGAGTCGACCCGCGGCCGGCTCAGGGTGTATCTCGGCATGGCGCCGGGCGTCGGCAAGACGTACAAGATGCTCGAGGAGGCACATCGACGGGTCGACCGCGGGACGGATCTCGTGGTCGGCTTCGTCGAGCCACACGGCCGGATCCACACGACGGCGCTCCTCGACGGTCTGGAGGTCCTGCCCCGACGCCGGGTCGAGTACCGGGGCGTCGTCATCGAGGAGATGGACACCGACGCGATCATCGCTCGCCATCCGACCGTCGCGGTCGTCGACGAGCTTGCCCACACCAACGTGCCCGGCTCGCCGCGCGAGAAGCGCTGGCAGGATGTCGAGGCAATCCGCGACGCGGGGATCCACGTGATCAGCACGTGCAACGTCCAGCACCTCGAGTCCGTCGCCGACGCCGTGGCGACGATCACCGGTGCGCCGGTCAACGAGCGGCTGCCGGACGATGTCCTGGCGGCGGCCGACGAGGTCGAGCTCGTCGACATGAGCCCGCACGCGTTGCGCCAGCGGATGCGCCACGGCAACGTCTATCCACCCGAGCGGACCGAGGTCGCGCTCGATCGGTTCTTCACCGAGCCGAACCTGACCGCCCTGCGCGAGATCGCGCTGCGCTTCGTGGCCCAGACCGTCGACGTGGAGCTCGCCGAGATCGGGCCGGCAGGCCTCGGCAGTCGTTCGACGGTCACCGAGCGGATCGCCGTCGCGGTCGACGAAACCGGCGCCAGTCGAACCGCGCTGCGGAGGGGCGCGATGCTGGCCAGCGCGCTCCACGTCCCGCTCCTCGCGATCGTCGTCGCGACACCGGAGAGCGAGCATCGGGCCTTCGATCGAGAGCGGGACCTGCGCGAGAACCTCGACTACGCCGACGATCTCGGGGCGGAGGTCATCCGGGCCGAGGCGAGCCAGACGGCCGACGGGCTCATCGGCGTCGTCCGGGCTCGTCGGGCGACCCACCTCGTGCTGCCGTACCACGAGGCGCGCCTGGTGGCCGGCTTCCGCCGACCGTCGCTCGCCGAGACCGTCCTCGCCGCCCTGCCCGGGATCGAGATCCACCTGGTCGCCGACGACGAGCGGCCACGAAGCGATCGAGCCTGACCCGGCGGCTCTGCTCGATCGGACTCTTGGACGCCCCGTCCAGTACCAATTCGGTGTCACGACGGGCCCGCCACTTCGGTATCGTCGATGTCCATTCGTCGCAGTTCACACGAGGTTGACCCGTGGCCCTCGCCGTGCAGGTCGCCGGGCAGGCATCGAAGCGCGGCATCATCCCCAGGGTGCCGTCCGCCGAGCGGCTGCTCGCCGACATCGAGCAGTGGCTCGTCGCCGAGTACCCCGATCTCGTTCGGTCGATCCAGCCACGAACGACGCCGTCCGGCGAGCAGGAGGTGCTGGTCGATCTGCACCCTGCGGCGCCAGCGGCCGTCTTCTCGGCGACCAACGGCGGAGTGGCGCTGTCCGCCGTCACGGCAGGAGCGGGACCGGGCTATCACCGGTTCGTAGCCCGGCTGGCCAACCGGCTGGCGGCCGACCTGTCCATCGACTGGGCGACCGACTCGTCGGCCGAGTCGGGAGACACGCCGGCGAACGGCGCGCCCGCACCCCTGAAGCTGACCGGTGGCGCCCACCCCCCGTCCGGTCAAGGTACCGTCGACGAGCGGCAGGCCGTCGAACGAGCGTACCTGGGATGGCTCGGGCACGCCCTCGCGGCCGCCCGCGAGGCGCGTCAGCGCGAGGCTCGTCGCGTCTACCTCGAGACCCCGCCGGGGATCCAGTACACGTTCGACGGGGCGATCGCCACGATGCTCGGTCCCCGCGACGACGCCTGGCTCGGCCGGGCCCTCGCCGATCCCCAGGTCGCGATCGACGTCTCGCCCTGGTGGGCGGACGCGACCGATGCCAGGTACCTCCTGAACCGCGCCCTGTGCCTGATGTGGACGGAGGTCCGCTGGCGACCGGCCGTCGAACAGGCTGAACAGAAGCTGCTCGACGAGGTGGCTCGCCTCCTGTGGCAGGCCTTCCCGTTCGATCCGTCACTCGCCTACCCGTGGCGCGAATGGAACGAGCTGCTTCAGATCCGCGGCATCGAGGATCCGGCCGCCGTCAGGCTGGTCGAGGAGCGGAGCGCGACCACGCCCGACGATCGACCGTTGATCGGCTATCGGCGGGCGCCGGTCACCGTCGTCCACGAGGGCTGGGCTCTCGAGGTGCCGGGCTCGTTCGCGGAGCGACGCACCGCCGAGGAATGGTGGGGTGGCGATGGTGGTCGGAGCATCACCCTGGCGGCCGTCGAGACCGGCACCGACAGCGGCCCGATGTCGCCCGAGGCGTTCCTCCAGCAGGTGGCCGGCGGTCTCGGCAATGAAGGGCTCACGCACGAGGCGGGGAACGTCATCGGTCGAGCACGACTCGGAGCCGATGCCAGCTCGGGGGTCGAGGTCGGCGTGGTCGATGGCTATTCGGCGACCTGGGGACGCGGCGCGGCAGTCCGGATCATGTTCGGGGACCCCGCCGACTGGCAGTGGGCGCTCGACACGTGGCGGGCGCTGACGCCGGCTTGAGGTCGGCCGGCCTGCGCTGAGGCCTCGCGCTCCCGGTTACCGGGTAGGAACGAGCGGAGGGATCGGACGAAGCCCGCCGCCGATGAGATCGTCGTCGGTGACGACCCGGATCCAATCGACCTGATCGCGGTTGACGACGATCGTGCCCGATGCCTGATGCCGCCGCTCACCGCCCGCCCAGTATTCGATCCATGCCTCGGTGAGCGGCAGCATCGCCGGGCGGCTGCCGACGCTGGCGATGGGATCGGCGCCAGGGTCGGCGTGGAGATGCCCGCCGATGAGGTAGTTGCCGGACTGGATGGCCACGGGATGCGTCTGGGTCCGCTGGCGGCGGGCGGCATCGCCGCGGGGGCCCGTGGCGTGAACGGCGATCAGGTCGCCGCGCTTGATGACGATCTCGTCGACCGACCGCGTGATCCCGTCATCAAGGCTCTCGATCTCGACTTCGGCCAGATGGAGCTCGTCGTGGGCGTTGAGCAGGTCCGTCAGCCGATCGGCTCGCAGCCGGACCCAGCCGAACACCCGCTCGTGCCCGCCGTAGGCGAAGAAGCGAATGAGCGGAGCGTCCGCGACGGCGTCCGGCTCGAAGACCTCCTCGGACGTCGGCTGGAGGACGAGGTGCAAGCGACCCCGCTCGTCCGGCCGGCGAGTCAGGCTACCTGGCAATCGCGCTCGTCTGGCCCGACAACGGCCCCTCGCCGACGGCGTTGACCGCCGAGACCTTGTAGAAGTAGCGGGTCCCTGCGTTCGTCGCCGTGTCGACATAGCTGGTCACCGTCCCGACCGCCACGAAGAACGTCTCCGCGTTGCTGACCGTCGAGCGGTAGATCCGATAGCCCGTGACGGCGGAGCCGCCGCTTGACGCCGGAGCGACCCAGGTCAGGGTCACGCCCTTGGTCGGGTTCCGGGCTGCGCTCACGCTGCGCGGGACGGTCGGCACGGTCGCCGGTTTCGCGGAGATCTCGGACGAGCGCGGGCCGATACCGACGGCATTGGCGGCGGCCACCTGGTAGAAGTAGGTGGTCCCATTCGAGACGGCCGTATCCATGTAGGTGCTGACCAGCCCAACGGTCGCGAGGAGCGTCTCGCTGCCGGACGTGGTGCTGCGGTAGATCCGGTAGCCGTTGATCGGGCTGCCGCCATTCGTCAGCGGCGCAGTCCAGGCCAGGCTGACCTGGGCGTTGCCAGGGGTCCCGCTCAGGCTGGCCGGGGCGCCGGGCACGGTGGCGGGTGTCGGGGTTGGCGTGGGCGTTGGAGTGGGCGTGGGCGTGGGCGTTGGAGTGGGCGTCGGAGTCGGGGTTGGCGTTGGCGTTGGAGTGGGCGTGGGCGTCGGGGTCGGGGTCGGCGTCGGGGTCGGCGTCGGAGTCGGGGTCGGCGTCGGAGTGGGCGTTGGCGTTGGGGTGGGCGTTGGGGTTGGAGTCGGCGTTGGCGTTGGAGTGGGCGGCGGAGGAGTCAGGCCGGTCCGCCGAGGAACAGCCCGGACAGGACGACGTTGCCGCCGGCGGTCCGGTCGACGGTGATCACGACCGAGCCCCCGGCGCCGACGTTGATCGGCGCGTGGACCCAGGCGCCGGCGACGAACGAGTTCGCGGCGAGCCGGGCGGTCTGGAGACCGTGCCCGTCGTCGACGCTGATGTCCTCGCCGCGCGGACCGTACGAATCCCAGTCGAGGGCATAGAGATGGAGCGTGCCGCTGTACGACGGCGCTGAACGTCAGCCGGAGCCGGACCTCGGTCCCGTCCGTCCAGGTCTGGGCCCGGCGCTCGGTCCCGCTCGGGGTCTCGAGCGCGCGGATGTCGGAGGTCGGGTTGGCCCAGCTGTAGCGGGCGGCCTGCTCGGCGTTGAAGGTCACCCCGGCGGGCAGGCTGACCAGGTCGCTGGTCCCCGTCCAGTTGGCCATGACGTAGCCGTCGAGACCGAAGTTGGTGCGCCAGTTGCCCTGGACACCCGGGTAGTCGACCGGCGGCGCGGGAAGCGGCGGTGGAAGCGGCGGAAGCGGTCCGCCGAGGAACAGCCCGGACAGGACGACGTTGCCGCCGGCGGTCCGGTCGACGGTGATCACGACCGAGCCCCCGGCCCCGACGTTGATCGGCGCGTGGACCCAGGCGCCGGCGACGAACGAGTTCGCGGCGAGCCGGGCGGTCTGGAGACCGTGCCCGTCGTCGACGCTGATGTCCTCGCCGCGCGGACCGTACGAATCCCAGTCGAGGGCATAGAGATGGAGCGTGCGCTGTAGACGCTGTACGACGCGCTGAACGTCAGCCGGAGCCGGACCTCGGTCCCGTCCGTCCAGGTCTGGGCCCGGCGCTCGGTCCCGCTCGGGCTCTCGAGCGCGCGGATGTCGGAGGTCGGGTTGGCCCAGCTGTAGCGGGCGGCCTGCTCGGCGTTGAAGGTCACCCCGGCGGGCAGGCTGACCAGGTCGCTGGTCCCCGTCCAGTTGGCCATGACGTAGCCGTCGAGACCGTAGTTGGTGCGCCAGTTGCCCTGGACACCCGGGTAGTCGACCGGCTGCTGGAGCAGAGGCTGGCCGAAACCTCACTGGAGCGAACGCTCTCGCCGATCGCATTGAGCGCGGCCACCTGGTAGTAGTAGGTCGTCCCGTTCGAGACGACAGTGTCGGTGAACGTCGTAACGAGCCCGACGTTCGTGAGGAGCGACTCGTTACCGGATGTGGTCCCTCGAGGAATCCGGTAGCCGGTGAGTGGGCTGCCGCCGTTCGATGCCGGAGCGGTCCAGGCCAGGGCGACCTGGGCGTTGCCGGCGGCGCCGGCGGTCGCGGCCAGCCCGGTCGGGGTCCCGGGTGCGCTTGGCGGCGGAGGTGTCGAGGCCGGTCCGCCGAGGAACAGCCCGGACAGGACGACGTTGCCGCCGGCGGTCCGGTCGACGGTGATCACGACCGAGCCCCCGGCCCCGACGTTGATCGGCGCGTGGACCCAGGCGCCGGCGACGAACGAGTTCGCGGCGAGCCGGGCGGTCTGGAGACCGTGCCCGTCGTCGACGCTGATGTCCTCGCCGCGCGGACCGTACGAATCCCAGTCGAGGGCATAGAGATGGAGCGTGCCGCTGTACGACGCGCTGAACGTCAGCCGGAGCCGGACCTCGGTCCCGTCCGTCCAGGTCTGGGCCCGGCGCTCGGTCCCGCTCGGGCTCTCGAGCGCGCGGATGTCGGAGGTCGGGTTGGCCCAGCTGTAGCGGGCGGCCTGCTCGGCGTTGAAGGTCACCCCGGCGGGCAGGCTGACCAGGTCGCTGGTCCCCGTCCAGTTGGCCATGACGTAGCCGTCGAGACCGTAGTTGGCGTGCGCCAGTTGCCCTGGACATTCACACCTGCGGAGACAGTGACGGAATGAGTCGACGTCTTGCCGGCCGTGTCCGTGGCCGTTGCCTTCAGGGTGTAGACGCCCGCGCCGAGCCCGGCCGTGTTCCAGGTCATCGACCAGCCGTCGCTGCCATCGGTGTCGGTCGCGGCGAGCACGTTGTTGATGAAGAACGTCACCTTCGTGACCCCGTGGTCGTCGGTCGCGGCCGCTGTGACGGACACGACTCCCGAGACGTTCGCGCCGTCGGCCGGCGACGTGATGTGGATGACGGGTCGCCTGTCTCCGGACATCCCTTCGACCGCGTGGAGTGCGTTGACGAGTGGCTCCCCGTACCCGTCGGGATCATTGCCCCACTGGCCCTTGCCGACGCAGTCGCCGCTGCCGTCGTCATCGGCGAACTGGCCGTTTGCGCACTCACCGGTTGTCTTGAGCAGCTCCTCGACGTCGGCCGGCTGGAGGCTGGGGTTGGCGGCGACGAGCAGGGCGGCCACGCCGGCGACGTGTGGCGAGGCCATGCTCGTGCCCATCTCGCTCGCGTAGCCGCCGCCCGTCCAGTCGGAGTAGATCTGGGTACCGGGGGCGGTCACGTCGATCGTCGAGCCGAAGTTGCTGTACTCAGCCAGGGTGTCATCGCAGAAGAAGATGAGCAGCCAGCAGCCGCCCAGGCCCCCCGGCTCGCCATCGAGGTCGGTCAGGGCCGAGACCGCGATCACCTCGGGGAACGCCGCCGGGATGAACGTCGACGCGTCGACGGTCGAGTTGCCGGCCGCGGCTACGAAGACGATCCCGGCTTCGTGAGCACGGCAGATCGCCTCCCGGATGCCGCCGTCGGAGCAGGACCCGATCGTCCCGACATCGCCAAGGCTCATGTTGGCGACCCGGATGTCGTTGGTCGGGTCGCCGTCGGTCGCGAGTCCGGTCAGGTAGTCGATCGCGCAGATGAGGTTCGACCACTCGCCGGAGCCCTGGTCGTTGAGGACCTTGAACGGGACGAGTCGGGCGTCTGGGGCCACGCCGATGACGCCGAGGCCGTTGTCGGCCGCGGCCACGATGCCCGCGACGTGGGTCCCGTGCCCGTGGCCGTCCTGCGGCGGCCCGGTCGTGATGCAGTTGCGGCCGAGGGCGATGTCGAGGTTCGGGACGAGATCTGGGTGGGTCAGGTCGATCCCCGTGTCGAGGATCGCCACCCTGACGCCCTTGCCGGTGAACCCGTCCTCGTGGGCATTCGGCTGGGTCGGGTGCGCGGCCCGGATCCGGGCGACGCCCGTCGGGATCCCATCGGCCAGGACGTGGACCTTGCCATTCGGCACGACCGAGCGGATCGCCGGGTCACGTCGAAGTGCCGCAGCGGCGGTCGCGGAGCCGTCGAAGACGAAGCCGCGAAGGGCATGGCTGAAGATCCGCCCGGCCCGACCGCCAGCGGCCGTGGCCATGGTCCCTGCCCCCTTCTGCGGATCACGGCCGGGTTTGACCGTGACGATCCAGCTCGTCGTGCCGGCCGGCGCAGCGTCAGCCGCAACTGTCCCGTCTGGGGCTGCGGCGGAGGTCATCCCGGTGGGCAGCAGCGACGTCAGCAGCATCGCGATCGCGATGCCGATCCGGAAGGGTCGGGTTCTGGTTCGGCTCATCGAACCCCTGGCGGCTTGCGCCACTCCGGGAATTGGGCTCGGCGAGTGTCGGCCTCGGCTTGAGCGGCGTCAACCCGGCAAGGATGCGCATTCCGCTTCTCTGGTGCATCAGAGCGCCGTACGAATGGCGCCAGCCAGCCGGTACCCGTGTCCGGCCGGCGGCCTGCCACGGCTCGGGCGGATGGCCCGCCGGCCCACCCGGCTCCGACGACCGAAGGTACGGGGGAAAGCCGGCGCTCGCTAGTACCTCGAAGCCGCCCCGGCGACGGTCCCCTCGTTCAGTCCGCAGACGCGAATCGCGGCCGTTTGGTGGCCCACCCTCGTGAATGGTGCCCGCAGACACCAAAAAGTGGTGCCCTGCGACACCGATGAAAGTTCCATTGAAAACTAGGACCCCCAACGTCGGGTTCCCTTGACCGGGGCGCGCGAATAGCGCGTAAGGGCTACGGCGCCGACGGAGGCGTCAATAGGGGGACCGAGTTCAGATGAACCGGATCGAGCGCGCGACGCGGACCAGACACCGTACGATCATCGACGGCCAACCGGGCCGGCCGAGCGCCGGACAGCCAGGCAAGGACAACCGACGGAGAGTGCGCTTCGGGAACCGGCGAGAGGGTCAATCCCTGGTCGAGTTCGCCGTGGTCCTCCCAGTGTTCCTCCTGGTCCTGGCCGGGATCCTCGACTTCGGGCTGGGGCTCTATGCCCAGATGACGATCATCAACGCCTCCCGCGAAGGAGCCCGCCTCGGGGTCGTCGAGCCCGGCAACCTGACCGGCATCGAGGACCGCGTGGACTCGATGGCGACCGGCCTCGACCAGTCGAAGCTCAACGTCACGATCACCTGCCAGCGCCCGACCGGCTCGACCTTCGTGGCCTGCACGAATCCGCAGTGGCAGTCGGGCGACGCCGTCGTCGTCCGGGTCGACTACGGCTACCGGATGATCTGGCCACTCGCCTTCGGCAACAACCTGGACCTGTCGTCGACCACCCAGATGCGGATCGAGTAGGCAGCCAGATGAAGCGACCGATCAGCCGACGAGGAACCGACATGTCGACGGCGCACCGCGAACCGAAGCAAGAGCAGGGTCAGATCATCGTCCTGTTCGTCCTCGCGATCGTCGTGATCATGGGCTTCGCCGCCCTCGTCATCGACGTCGGGGTCCTCCGCAATGCCAACCAGAACCTGTGGAACGCGCTCGACGCCGGGGCTCTCGCCGGGGCGTCGCAGCGCGCCTGTCCCGGCCGACGCCCCACGAACGCGAGTGACATCGCGCTCCAGTACGCCGACGACAACTTCCCCGGCGGCCTGCCGGCCGGCGTGACCGTGGGCTTCCGGTGTGTCGTCGGGAGCGCCGGCGGCATGCCGCGCGCGTCCGACATCCCAGCCGTCTGCGATCCGGGCCCGAACGCATCCTGGACCTGCAACGCCACGATATGCTCATCGGTGTGCATCCCTGATGAGGGCGACAGCTGCAACACGATCGTCCTGGAGAGCACAGCCACCGTCGGCTACGACTTCGGTCGAGCGGTGGGTGTCGAGTCCGGTCAGGCGCACGTCCTGTCGGCCGCCTGCAAGGGACCGTGCGGCGCCAAACCGAGCACCCCCGTCGATCTTGTGCTCGTCGTCGACCGGACGAGCAGCATGAGCGGTGTGGATACGAGCAACGCCAAGAACGCCGCCCAGGCTGTTCGCAAGGCGTACAACCCGAACGAGCAATGGATGGCGCTCGGGATGCTCGGCCCGAGTCAGACCGGCGGTGGCTGCATCACGCAGCCGGCCGGCTCGATCGGTACGGCCAACTTCCCGACCGACCTCCGGCGCTGGGACCCGATCGGCCTGACTGGTAACGGAGCTCCGATCAACGCCAACTACGCTGCCAGCGGCAGCGCGATGGACAACGCAATCCAGTGCTATACGAACTCCAGCACCGGGACCGACCTCAGCGACCCAGTGAATGCCGCCGCCTGGGAGCTAGACCACAGCCCGCGCGCGGGAACGGTCCCCAAGGGCATCATCCTGATGACCGACGGGCAGCCGAACAACTCGACGACGAGCGGTCCCAACTACTGCGCCCAGTCGTATGCGGCCGCACTCGCGGCAAAGAACGATGGGATCGAGATCTTCACGATCGGTTTCGGTCTCGATGGCGCCAACAACATCCTGTGCCCTGACACGTCGGGCGCCTACTGGCCTACGGGCGGCGAGATTGCTCGCCGACATGGCTACCGATTCGCTCGACGACAACGGCTGCCCAGGCACCGAGAACGACGACAACGACCACTACTTCTGCCTGCCGAAGTCATCCGGAGCCAGCACCAACCTGGCCGAGCTGTTCAAGCAGGCCGCCAATGCCCTGGCCGGCGGGACGAAGCTGATCCAGCTGCCCTGACCGCCGCAACCGACGCTCGCTGAGACCCGGCTTCGGCCGGGTCTCACGATTCTGGCGTCAACCCTCGGATGCGAGCCGGTGGCGGGTCGACACCTCGACCCGGCCGCTCGCGTCGCGAGCCGGATGCTCGACGAGCGCGATGAGCCGGGAGGTCATGAACCGGCCGGTCCGGACCGGGACGCCGGTCCGGGTGACCTCGCGCACCTCGACCACGCCCCGGCTCGTGATCACCTCGAGCCGGCGCCCGGCCCGGGTCGCCACCAGCTCGAACGTCTGGACACCCTGGCCGGTGTCGACGACGGCTTCGACCCGATCGCCCTTCATGCCGATAGGGTAAGCGCTGGCTCGACCCCGCGAGACGCTCCGAACGTCGGGGTTCAAACAGCACGCTCGGCGCCCGACGAACCGTTGATCGAGTCCCGGTCCGTCGGCCGTGACACCAGACAGTGGCTCGTGGCATGGACGGCCGGGTCTACTCTTGCCCCATAGAAGGAGCCTCAGATGGCAGAAGAAGAGCTCGACCGCCTCGTGCGAAAGATGAGCACGGCATTGACCGCGCTGAGCGAGGCGAAGACGTCGACGGTCGCGGGTGGCGCGAGCGACTCGCACAGCAGCGCCGTGAACGACGCCTATCGGTCCTACGAGGCCGCCGACAACGCGATCCGCGACTACGTGTTTCGTCTCGTCGGCCATCGCCACTGAGGCCGCCTCCGGGCGCACCGATCGCTGGGTCAGACCCGTCAGCCAGCGGTGCCGCGGCCCAGCCCACGACTCGGTCGGCGGCGGTTGGCGCCTCCGGTGTTCCACTGATGCTTGGCCGGAGCGGCGTGATCTTCGTCGAGCGTTTGGGGCCGCTCCCCAAACGGTCGGTTGATCGCTCCCATGCATGCCGGCTGCTTCGCCGCTGACACGGGTCGTGGATGCCGGCCTGCGATGCGGCTTGTGGTGGACATGCGCAGCCGGCAGGCATGGGTTGGCATATGGGCGAACGTAGCCGTTCGCATTCGCGGGCGGCTCGGCTCCTTGTGGCATATGGCCGAACGTAGCCGTTCGCATTCGCGGGCGGCTTGGGCGCTGCGGCCTGGCCACTCGTCGATGGGGCGACGAGGGCTCGGCTGAGCTCGCGGTCGGCTCAGCCTGCGGCCGGCCCAGCCCGCAACCGGCGGTGGAGCTCGATCGCGACTGCGGCGAGATCACCTCCGGCCTGGAGCAGGGGCCACTCCTCGGGCAGGAATGGACGATCGTGGGCCAGCGCGAGAACGCCGAGAACCGTGTCCGTCCCACCGCGCGTCACGATGAGCGGCAGGTGACTCCGGAGGGCGGGACCGCCGGGCGCGATCGGCGGGACATTCAACGATGGCGCGGGGTTGGCCATCGTCCTCGCGATCGGGTGACCCGGGTTCGCGACGGCGTCCGCAAGCCCGGCACTCGCCTCCGCTCCGAGCCCGATCGAGCCGACGATCTCGAGGCGCTGGTCCTGGTCGTTCGGGACGAAGACCGCCGCCGATCCAGCCTCGAGCTGGGCGGCGAGGACGCCAAGGAGAGCCTGGAGGCTGGCTCGCAGGCCCTCCCCCCGGGCCAGCGCCCCGGCACCGTCAACCAGGATCTCCCGCGCGACGTCGGACATCGCTGACCAGCCTAGCCCGTTCGGAGGCAGAGCAGGCAGGAGCGCGCGGCTCTGTCGGGCAGCGCGATCCGAGCTGATCGATTGCTCCACAGCGCTGCTCGCGCCTCGCCGGCGGCGCCTTCGCACCAGGCGATCACTGCGCCGAGCCGCAGGAAGCGCTCGTAGAACCCGCGAGTCCCGTCGAACCCGCGACGCTCGAAGAACGCCTCATCCTTCCGGTCGGCCCGGGCTCGCAACGAGCGGGTCACCGCGGCGACGTCGAACGCCTCCGCGCTGTCGCCCTCGATCGCCACGAGCACGGCATTCGGGACGCTCGGCGGCAGCTGCCGGAGCTTCGCCAGCAGCTGACCGCCCGTTCCGGTCTCGTCCGGCGCACGACGGATCCTCGTCACCTCCAGGTTGAAGCTCCGCTCACCCCGGAAGGCAAGGGTGAAGTCCGGGCCGGGCCGGCCGGAGCCGTACGCCTCGAATGCCAGCTCGATCCGCCGATCCGCCAGCAACAGGTGCGCTGCCCGGAGCTCCGCTCGGACGTCCCGTCGTGCCTCCGGGTCGGCCGCGCCACGCAGCTTCTTCCGGATCTTCTCGCGATGCGCCTCCGCAAACGCGCGGAACCGTGGCGAGCCAACCAGCCAGCCGGCGAGCTCGTCGGCCATGGGGTCCCCCGGATCGCGGTCGAGGAGGTACTGGGCCAGCCCCTCGACCAGCGTGACGGGAGCCACCGCGCGCGCCATGCGGCAAACCCTAGCCGGCCGATCCGGCGGCGGATCCGAGCTGGGGCAGGACCTCGGCGGCGACCCGCTCGAGCTGCTCCACCTCGTGCTCCAGGGGCCAAAGCATGACCCGCTGCAAGCCCGCCTCGGCGTAGCGTCCCAGGAGGTCGGCGCAAGCGGCGGATGGGCCGATCGGGAGGCGGCCGGCGACCTCCTCGATCGGGCGGCGGAGCATCTGGCTCAGTCGGACATTCGCCGCTCGGGCCTCAGCGTCGTCGTCCGTGACGAGCAGCCAGGTCGTTGCCATCGCGCTGGAGAATGTGGCCGGGTCTCGCCCCTCTGCCTCGAGCAGGCCATCGAGCGTCGCCCGCGAGACCTTGAACGTCGCAGGAGTCGCGTTATAGCCCGAAGCCAGCCAGCCGTCGCCGAGGCGTGCGACACGGCGGAGACCGGCGGTCGAGCCCCAGCTCCCGATCCAGATCGGTGGTCCGTTCCGCTGGGCCGGCGGCGGAGCCAAGGTGACCCCGGTCGTGTCGTAGTACAGACCGACGAAGGGTTCGGCGTCGTTGGCCCACAGCGCGCGCATCGCGCCGACGGCTTCGTTGAACCGCGCCCAACGCTCTTCGAACGGGATGCCGGCGAGCGCGTAGTCGCGCTGGGAGGAGCCGGGGCCCAAGCCGGCATCGAGGCGTCCTCCCGACAGGAGGTCGATGGCGCCCAGCGCCTTGGCCAGCGCGAAGGGCCCGCGGACGACGGGGAGCGCGACGCTCGTCATCAGCCGGGCGCGCGGAGCGACCGACAAGATTGCCGCGAGCGCCGACGGGCCGTCGAGCCACGGCCGATCGTAGACGAGGTGGTCGTTGGCGGTGATCGTCGTGAAGCCGAGCCGCTCGGCCGCCGAAGCGACGGCGACCAGGTGATCGAGCGAGAGCCGCTCCTGCTCCCAGCCGATCTGCGGGAGATGGACGCCGACCTCCACGAAGCCTCCTCCGATCGCTACTCGATCCCACCGAGCGTGCCCTGGACTCGCTGCTGCTTCAGGCCGCCCAGAGCCTGAACATGAGCCGCCGGGATGTCGATGACGGCGAGCCCACTCGACGTGGCCGGATCCCAGAACCGGATCGGGCCCGCGAAACGGATCGGCTCCACGTGTCCAGCCAACCTCGGATGGGTTCGGTTGTCAACCACGCGGGCGGCCTCTGCCGTCTGCGGCCACGGTCGATGAGCGTTTCGGGCCAATTGCCTCTGGTGCCCGCCTCTTCGTCCGGAGCAATGTCACGTGCGGAGGTGTGAGCGGTGCTTGCGACGAGGACGCGCCGACGGGATCAGGGGCAGGACGGAGATGCGCCGCGGATCGATGGGCGCGAGCGAGCTCAGCCGGGGTTCGATGCGCTGGACCTGGAGACGCGCGTCGACGAGATCGCTCAACCGCTGGCCCGCCGTCGGGCTGGCGGTGGGAGTGGTCCGGGACGGGCGGCTCGAGTTCTTCCACGGACACGGGCTGGCGGACATCGCGTCGAGCACGCCCATCACCGAGGACACGGTCTTCCGGATCGCCTCCATCACGAAGACGTTCACGGCGATCGCCGTGATGCAGCTGTGGGAGCAAGGGCTGGTCGACCTCGATGCTCCCGCGAACGACTACCTGCGCGCCTACCGGCTGATCCCGGCGAAGGCCAGGCTTCCGGCCCGCGACGGTGCGACATCTGCTGACCCACACGGCCGGAGTCCCGGAGGAGCTGCGCATCTCCGACGCGTTCAGGCCGGACTTCGGGGAGAGCTTCGAGCTCGGACAACCGCTGCCGACGCTCGCCGAGTACTACCGCGGCGGTCTCCGCCTGGGGGCCGAGCCGGGCACCAGGTTCATCTACAGCGACCACGGGTTCGCCACGCTCGGCCAGATCGTCGAGGACGTGAGCGGGCAGCCGTTGGACCGGCTACCTGCGCGAGCACATCTTCGAGCCCCTCGGCATGGCCGACACCGACCTCCTCCGATCCGAGCGGGTCAGGTCCCGCCTGGCGACGGGCTACACGCTGCGGTCCGACGGCGCCGAGGGCCGTGATCGACCGCGAGTGGGTGACCGCGGGAGCCTCCTCCATCTACTCGACCCCGCGGGACATGGCTCGCTACGTCGCGGCTCTCCTCGGCGGTGGCGCCAACGAGCACGGCTCGCGTGCTCGAGCCGGCGACGCTTGCCAGCATGTTCGAGCCGCAGTACCAGCCCGATCCCCGCGTGCCGGGCATCGGGCTGGCGTTCTCCCGGGTCATCCTCGGCGGGCATCTCGCGGTCGAGCACGAGGGGATCCTTCCCGGCTTCAACTCCCAGATCTTCGCGGCTCCCGACGACGGGGTCGGGGTGATGGCCTTCACGAACGGGGCCAGGCGGGCGATGTTCTGGTTGCCGGCGTGAGGTCGCCGGGCTGCTCAGCGGAACTGCTCGAGCGTCCCGACGACGTGATCCGCACCGATGTCCCCCACCACCCCGAGATCTGGGGGGACATCTGCGGCTGGTACCGGCTCTCCGCCCGGCTCACCGATGCACGGGCGCGGCTGATGATCGGCGCCGGAGCCGAGGTCTTCGTCCGGCGTGGCCAGCTCATGCTTCGAGTCCTGAGCCCGATACCCGCGCTGTACAGAGGCTTTCCCCTACACCCCGACGACGACACTGACCCCACGTCTTCCGGATCGACCTGTCGGAGTTCGGGATCGGCCTGGCAAGGGTGGTGTTCGGTCGAGACCCCGGACGGGGCGACGACGCGACTCCACCTCGATCTGATGCCACTGTACGCTACAGAAGCTACCGGCCTCGATGAGCCCGAGGAGGTGGGTCGGCCGGCGGTCTTGCCACGCTCGGGGTGGGCGCCGCGACGATCGTCATTCACCGACTTGGCAACGACGATGAGGCGGAGGGGTGAGGCCGGTGCGAACCGTCGGACTGCTCAGCGATCACGAGTCGGACGAGATCCCGGCGTCACACCTTGATCTGGTCGAGTGCCCGCCGGTCGCCGCCCTCACGACGGTCATGTCCGATGGCTATCCGCAGACCTCGGTCGTGTGGTGCGACTTCGACGGCGACTGCGTCCGAGTCAACACGATGCGTGGCTTCGCAGAAGGAGCGGAACATGCGGCGCGACCCGCTGGTCACGCTCCTCTGCTACGACCCGCGCCTGCCCCTCCGCTACCTCGAGGTCCGGGGCACCGTCGTTGAGATGACCGAGGAGGGGCCGGCCGGCACCTGGACGAGCTCGCCTCGAAGTACGCGGGTCGGCCGATCAGCTACTTCGGCGACGCGATCCCGGCGCGATTCGCCGAGACCGAGATCCCGGTCCTTTGTCGGATCCGCCCGACCCATGTCATCGCGCTCGACGCGACGAGGGAGGAGGGACCGCGATGACCGGCGGTCTTCGCGACCCGGGGCGCCGCTCCGGTCCCGGCTCGATCACCTCGACCTCCTGACGCGACCGATCTGCGGGGTGTTCACGACGATCGGCCGGGACGGCCAACCCCAGTCAAGCCTCGTGTGGGTCGACTTCGACGGCGAGTGCGCCCGGGTCAACACGACGCTCGAGCGCCAGAAGGGGCGCAACCTGCTCGCCAACCCGAAGGTCAGCCTGCTCGTCGTCGACCCCGACGACACCGCGCGGTTCATCCAGATCCGTGGCGATGCCGAGCTCGTCACCGACGGCGCGCTCGAGCACCTCGACGCACTGACCCGCAAGTACACCCGCCATCCGCGCTACTACGGCTGCATCTACCCACTGGACCAGCGGTCCCGCGAGACCCGGGTCATCTGCCGGATCCACGCCCGTCGGATCACCCTCGACGCGATCCACGCCTGAGCCCAATGCCTGGCGAAGCGCCTGCGGGGTACGCTGCCAGTCCCAACGAGGAGGCAGCCGATGCGCGTGACCGTCACCCCGGAGCAGATCCGGTCCGCGTTCGAGGCCGTCAAGGACGATCCGTCGTTCGACGAGAGCCGCGGCCTGTGGGAGCGCGGCCGGCCGCCGGTCGAGATGATCCAGGCGATGTGCCTGCGGCCGGAGATCCTGCGCGGCGTTCGCCGGCTTCGGGGACTGCGTCTACCCGGGCGGGCTGCTCGAGCGGCGGGTCAAGGAGCTGGTGATCATCACCGCGTCGAAGACGCAACGACTGCCAGTTCTGCACGAACTCGCATTGCGACCTCGTGCGACATCGCGGACATCGTGCGACGAGCCGCTGGTCGCGATCGAGCACCCGAGTCGCTGGCGCCGCGCGAGCGGCTCGCCGTCGAGTACACGCGCGCCGCGATGGCCGACTCGAACCACATCCCCGAGCCGCTTGCGCGCAGAGCTGCAGGAGCACTTCAGCGACCCGGAGCTCGTCGAGCTGACGTTCCTGATCGGCTTCATCAACATGCTCAACCTGTTCAACAACTGCCTGCAGGTCCGCTACAACGGCGAGTACCAGCCTGTTGCGGTCTGCGACGGCTGACGGCGATCGATAGCTCACGGGGTCGGTCATCCGACGCCGTCACCGGACCGAAAGGAAGTCCGGCGAGACTGTTGCCCATGGAAACCGCAGATCGCCGCCAACCCTTCGATCGCACGAAAGCCGTCCGACGCCTTTCGAGCCTCACCCGGATGACCGCGGTCGCCGGAGCGATCGGCACGGTCGCCTTCGGTGGTCTCGCCGCCGTGACCTACAACGGTGTAGCGGCCAGCGACCTCGCGTCTGACGCGACGACGTCGACCACGACGACAGCCGCTGCGACCAGCACGACCAGTCAGTCCTCGACCTCCCAGGGCCAGGAGACGCTCAGCCAGGGTTCGACCACGATCGAGTCCGGAACATCCGGGTCCGGACAGGTCTCGACCGGTGGCTCGGGATGACCTCGGCCGCGAGCTGGCGGGCGATCGGGACCACCGTCGACGTGCTCGTCAGCGGCGCGGACGTGTCGCTCGTTCGACCCTCGATCGACGCGGTCATCGATGCGGCCGACCGGGCGTTCAGTCGGTTCCGGCCCGACTCCGAGCTTCGGTCGATTCCAACGGGAACCGGTCGCCACGTGGACGTGAGCCCGATGCTCGCTGCCGCCATCGAGGCCGGGCTGCGCGGCGCCATGGCGACCGGCGGCGGCGTCGACCCGACGATCGGCCGCTCGATCCGGCTCCTCGGGTACGACCGGGACTTCGCCCTGCTCGCAGCCGACGGCCAGCCGGCGCCGCCGCGCTTCGAGGCGGTGCCGGGGTGGCGCGCGATCGACTGGGATGGGCCCCGTCGACGGTTGCGGATCCCGCGTGGGATCGAGCTCGACTTCGGCGCCACGGGCAAGGGGCTCATCGCGGACCTGGCCGCCGAGCGCGCCCTGACCGAGCTGCCGGCGGGGGCTGGAGTCCTCGTGAGCCTGGGTGGCGACATCGCCCTCGCCGGGCCATCACCAGCCGACGGTTGGCACGTGCTCATGGCCGAGGACAGCGCAACGAGGCCCGACGGGCCGGGCGAGGTCGTCGTCCTGCGCGACGGAGCGCTGGCGACATCGAGCATCACGGTCCGCCGCTGGCAGGCCGGACGGACGACTGTCCACCACATCGTCGACCCCCGGACCGGGCGGCCGGCCGGCGGGCCATGGCGGACGGCTTCGGTCGTGGCCGCGACCTGCGTCGACGCGAACATCGCCTCGACCGCCGCGATCCTCCTCGGGGTCGACGCGGCCGGCTGGCTCGACGACCAGGGCCTCCCGGCGAGGCTCGTCGCCCACGACGGTCGGGTCGTCCGGATCGGGGCATGGCCGGACCCGATCGACGAGCGCGGACCGATCCCGTCACCGTTTCGACAGCCGGTCGCGCCGAGACTCTCGTAGAAGACACCGACCGACGCGGGAGGACGACGACGATGACCGACCAGATCCTGTGGTTCGCAGCGCGAGGTGCCGGCATCGTCTCGCTGCTGCTGGCGACCGGTGTGATGTCGCTCGGGATCCTGACCGCGGGCCGCTGGCAGCGACCGTCCTGGCCGATGTTCCTGACGGCAGGGCTTCATCGAAGCCTGGCTCTCCTGTCGGTGGTGTTCCTTGGCGTCCACATCGTGGCCGCGATCCTCGATCCGTTCGCCTCGCTCGGCGTCCTCGTCGCGCTCGTGCCGCTGGCGTCGTCCTACCGACCGCTCTGGATCGGGCTGGGTGTTGTCTCGATGTACCTGACCGTCGCCCTCATCGTGTCGAGCCTGCTCCGATCGCGGATCGGCGTCCGGACGTGGCGCGCGATCCACTGGACCGCGTACGCGGCGTGGCCGCTCGCGCTGGCGCACGGACTCGGCTCCGGGAGCGACGCGTTCGCCCCGTGGTTCCTCGCGATCGAGGCGGCGTGCGTCGCCGCGGTCGGCGCCAGCCTGGTATACCGGCTCACGGCGCGGCGGTCCGTCCGACCCATCCCGGTTCGAGCCTGAGCTCAAACGCCGCGTCGGCGGGTGTCGGCCCGGACGGGGCCCAGCGCGAATTTCAAACCTATTCGCCGGTCCTGCTCTCATGATGGGTGACACGTCCACACAGGGGCGTGCGAACCAGGGAGCGACAGAGTGGACCGGACGCTCATCGAGGCGGCACGGTCAGGGAACGAAGAGGCATTTGCCTCGATCGCCCGTGGCTCGGCTGATCGGCTCTTCGCCGTTGCGTATCGGATCCTGCGTGACGTCGGACTGGCCGAGGATGCCGTGCAGCAGACTCTCGTCGTGGCCTGGCGGCAGCTTCCGGCGCTCCGCGAGGTCGATCGGTTCGAGGCCTGGATCCACCGGATCCTCGTTCACGCCTGCTACGCCGAGTCCAAGCGGGCACGACGCTGGTCCGCCAACGTCCGGATGCTGCCGGTCGACGGGCCGGCGACACCCGACACGACCCTGAGGGTCGTCACGCGCGACACGCTCGACCGCGGATTCCGGCGACTGCCGCCGGAGCAGTGCGCAGTCTTCGTGCTTCACCACTACCTCGGTTGGCCGCTCAGCGAGATCGCTGAGACCCTCGGCGTTCCGCTGGGGACGGTCAAATCGAGGCTCCACTACGCAACCTCGACTCTGCGCGCCGCCCTCGAGGCCGACGCGCGGACACCGACACCAGCCTCGCGGGAGCGGATGGCATGAGCGAACACGACTTCGACCGGACGGCACGGCTCTGGCTCGAGGACGGGCCAACCGACATGCCCGATCGCGCGCTCCAGGCCGCCCTCGACGAGATCCACGTCACTCAACAGCGCCGCGCCTGGTGGCCGGCGCGGAGGTTCCCATCAATGAGTAATGGAATCCGCCTGGCCGCGGTGGTGGCGGCCGTGCTCGTCATCGCGTTCGTCGGTATCAATCTCATCTCACCGAAGAACGGAGGCATTGGAGGCCCAGCGCCGACCCCGACTCCAACCCCGACCCCACGTGCCATGACGGTCGGGACGCCTGCCCCGCTGGAGCCCGGAATTTATGTCACGGCAGATCCATTCCTGTCGCGGGTGACCTTCACGATGCCTGCTGGCTGGGTGGGGAACATGGGGGGCCCGTATGCCGTGTACCTGGACCGGACCAGCGGTTTGGGCTCGGTGGCATTCCTCGTATTCAACAAGGTGTACGCCGATCCGTGTCACTACGACAAGGGCGTGCTCGACCCGCCACCGGGACCGTCCGTGGACGATCTCGCGACTGCGCTGGCGAGCATGCCGGGTGTCGACGCCACGACGCCAACTGACGTCACCGTGGCTGGCTACCGGGGGAAGCAGCTGACGTTGACGGCACCCGCCAGCTTCGTCGGCTGCACGCTCGCGCCGGGAGAAAACTTCCGGGTCTGGGAGCTTCCCCTTGGCGCGACCAATGACATGACCCCCGGTCAGCGCGACCGGATCTGGATCCTCGACGTCGGAGGACAGCGGCTCGTGATCGACGCTCCGGAGATTCCCGGCGAGACCCCAGAGGCGCAGGCCGAGGTCGAGGGGATCCTGAACTCCATTCGCATGGCACCGATCAAATGACCAACAATGAGATCCTCTTGATGGCGGAGCCCAGGTAGCTGCCCCATCTCACCGCCATTCACTGGTCCCATCGGGCCACGACAGAAGCGACCAGCTCGCCTTCGTCTGCGAGCTGGTCGCTCTTCTACGCTGCGGGCCGGGCGATGCCCGGTCGCCGACGCGGGCGCCAGCCCGGCCTACCGGCTCACGGCCCGGCGGTCCGTCCGACCGGTCCGGGTCCGTGCCCGAGGTCTGGCTCGGCGCGACGGCGTGACGTCGCCCGCCTCGGCCAGGTCGCGACAGATGGCACTGGCGGCGGGACGGTCCTCTGAATCACGCTGGCCAGACGCGATGGAGCCCCGGCGCTCCGCTCCGACACCGGCCGCCTCCAGGGACCCAATCGCGAGCATGTCCCGCGATGGCGGTGCTCGAGTCACATGGTCGTCGCGGCGGACCGCCAAGGGCGAACCGAGGGCCGACATGGACCTTCCGCAGGTACTCGCAATCTGGCTTCACACAGTGGCACTGGTGATCGTGGTGGGCTACTACGGCGTTCTTGGCCGCGTGATCCTGCCCGCCTTCGAGCGGTCTCTCGAGCGCCCAGCGCAGGCCGCGGCGCTGGTGGCCATCGAGCGACGGGCGCTCCCGCTCGTCGTCCTGTCGGTCGTCTTGTTCACGGCGACCGGCACGTATCTACTCGTCGTCAACCCCGATTACGCGGGCCTGGGCAACTTCTTCGCGTCGACCTGGACGACGCTCATGCTGGTCAAGCATGTGCTCGTCATCGGCCTGGTCGTATTGGGCGTGAATGTCGACCGCCTCATCCGGCGCATCGGGGAGACGACCAGCGAGGATGCACGCGAGTCCGCCGTCCGTCGTCTCGCGCTCAGCGCCGAGGGAGCGACCGGCCTCGGTGCACTGACCATCCTCATGACGGCGGCTGCCCAGATGGCTGTCTAGGCTGAGGAGATCACGTGCTCGCGTGAGCCCGATCACCTGGTGCCGGTGACGAGCCGTTCGCGGTCGAACATCGGCGCCACGACCCGCCAGCCGAGGACGTCGGCGATCAGCAGGGCCGCCGTGAGGCCGATCGCGAGGCCGGGCGTCAGCGTGGATCACGTCGAACGCGATGAGCGACGTCACGAGGACCAGCGGGACACTCGCGAGGAGGCTGAGCTGCTGGGCGACCCGGACGTCGCTCGATCGTGCGGAGATCGCGATGCCGACCCAGATCGACCAGCCGGCGAGCAACGGCGTCAGGACGAGCTGGGCGACGATGTCCGGGGCCCGGAGGACCGCCGCCGCGACGTCGGGCTGCGCGAACAGCACGACGCAGGCGAGGAAGACCCCGTAGACGGCGTAGGCGATCGCCGACCGACGGGACGAGCGCCGCCAGCGCCTTGCCGAGCAGGAACTCCTCGCGAGGGATCGGCGTCGTGAGGACCGGCTCGAGGCTGCCCTGCTGCCGCTCGCCGGCGACCGCGTAGGCGGCGAGCACCGCCGGCGCGAGGATCGGGATCGCGAGCATGTACAGCGAGCAGGTGCACTGTCGCCGAGCGTGGGCCGCTGTGACGCTCGCGGTCGAGGAAGACCACGAACAGCGGCTGGATGAGGAAGATGAGCGGGAAGATCGCCGTCGCGACGACGACCGAGCCGTGGCGGCGGTACTCGCGAAGCTCCTTGCGGACGATGGCCCGGACGCGCCTCGTGCTCATCCTCATCGCGGCGCCGTCTCCTTCTCCTCGTCGATCAGCTCGAGGTAGACGTCCTCGAGCGAGTGGCGCGACTCGGCGATCGAGAGGACGTCGGCCCCGGCCGCCACGAGGGCCCGGGTGACGTCTGGCGCGGCGCCTCGGGGTCGGACACCGTCAGCACGTAGGTGGCTCGGCCGTCCGCGTCGCCAGCCGTTCGACGCCGGGCAGCCCACCGAGGACGCGGTCGGGCTCGGCGAGCGGGGCGACGGTCCTGACCGCCAGCGTCCGCGCGAAGAGCTGGTCGCGGAGCTCGTCGGGTCGGCCGATCGTGCGCAGGGTCGTGTTCAGGATCGCGACGCGGTCGCAGAGACCGCTCCGCCTCCTCGAGCCGATGGGTCGTCAGGAAGATCGTCACGCCCCGCTGCCGGAGCCCGACGATCAGCTCGTGGACCTCCCGAGCCGCGACCGGGTCGAGGCCGGCCGTCGGCTCGTCGAGGAACAGCACCTCCGGGTCGCTGAGCAGCGCTCGCGCCAGGGCGACCCGCTGGCGGAGGCCCTTCGACAGGATGCCGCAGGCGTCGTCGGCCCGGTCGGCGAGGTTCGTCGCTCGCAGCGCGCGGTCGATGCGAGCGCGCGGCTCGGGCACCTCGTACAGGTCAGCGAAGCACTCGAGGTTCTCGAGGACGCTGAGGCGGAGGTAGAGGCCCGGCGACTCGGGCATGACCGCGATCCGCCGCCGGATCTCGACGCCGTTCTCGGGCGTGAGCGGAAGTCCCGCGACCGTGGCCGAGCCCGAGGTCGGCGCGATGAGCGTGCCGAGCGTTCGCACGGTCGTCGTCTTGCCCGCGCCGTTGGGTCCGAGGAAGCCGAAGACCTCACCGCGTCCGACATCGAACGAGACATCGTCGAACGCGAGGCGGTCGCCAAAGCGCTTCGACAGATGGTGGACGGACAGCGCCGGCTCCCCGCCGTTCCCGGTGGGCGGCGGCACCCGGTCCAGGTCGGTCATCACGCGGCCAGCGTATCGCTACTCGCCGCGCGGTCACGCGAACGGTCCGTGGCTGGCTTGGGGCCGACCCGCGGTCATCTTCACGACCGATGGCTCTAGGCAGCGGGGCTGGACTCGACCACGGTTCGATACGCGGGCGGAACGTTGACACGCGGCCCAAGTCCCTGCCGCCGGACCACGTCGAGCCGCTGGCCCATCGGCCCGCAGACCAGGAGATCGTCATGAGTACGAACGGAACGACCGCGCTGCCGGCGAAGACGTCCGGCGGGGCACGGGGCAAGGCGGTGCCTGACAGGGCCCGCGTCAGTAGCGCGGCGGTCTGGCAGGCGCTCGCCAAGGCGTCGTTTGCCGTCGTCAGCCATGTCAACGCCGCGGGAGAGCCTCGCTCGAGCGGCGTCGTGTACGGCACCGCGGACCGGCGCCTGTACTTCGCCGTCGCCCCGGATGGCTGGAAGGCGCGGCAGATCACGACCGGCCAGGAGGTCGCCGTCACCGTTCCGGTCCGGCGCGGTGGCATCCTCTCGCTGCTCGCTCCAATTCCTCCGGCGACCATCACGTTCGTGGCCAAGGCGACGGTCCACCCGGCGGGCTCGTTCGACATCGGGCTCGGCGCCGAAGGAGCTCGCGAGGCTCGTCCCCGAGGAGCGCCAGGCCGCGGGCTGCGTCATCGAGCTCGTGCCCGAAGGGCGGTTCCTGACGTACGGCATCGGCGTGTCGCTCATGGCCATGCGCGACCCGGCTCGGGCGCTCGCCCACGTGCCCGTTTCGTAGGGGACGCCTGCCGCGCCCGTGACGGACGAGGCGCCGAGGAAGGCATGACCGACCACGCGGGAGCGCGGGCTTCGGAAGGAGAAACGTCATGAAGATGCTGGTCGCCGTGTCCTCGAAGCACGGCAGCACCAAGGAGATCGCCGAGTCGATCGGGACGACCGTCCGTGAGGCGGGCATCGAGGTCGAGGTCGTCGATGCGCAACAGGTCGAATCCGTCGCCCCGTACGACGCCGTCATCGTCGGGAGCGCGGTCTACCTCGGCCGCTGGATGGGGCCTGCTCGCGACCTCGTGAACCGCTCCGCGGATGAGTTGCGCACGCGACCGGTATGGCTCTTCTCGAGCGGGCCGCTCAGGCTCGACATCGTCGATCCCGCCGACGCCGCCGAGGGGATGAAGCTCCTCGAGCTCGTCGGCGCGCGCGACCATCGTGTCTTTCCCGGCAAGGCCGACAAGCACGAGTTCGGCTTCCTCGAACGGGCGGCCGTCTCGATGGTCAAGAACCCGTGGGGCGACCATCGCGACTGGCCCGCGATCAAGGAGTGGGCCACATCGATCGCCACGGAGCTCACGAGCATCCCGGCGCGGCCAGTTCGAGCGGTGGTGACGGGGGCCGCCGAACCTCGCGCTGAGGCTCCGGTCCCGCGAGCCTGACCGACAGCGGCAGCCCGGCGGGCTGCCCCTGCCCTAGATGCCTCGAACGACCGACACGATGACGAGGAGCCCCACGACATCGGCCGCGTAGTGAGTGGCCCAGGTAACGGCCAGGTTATGGGTCCTGGCGTAGATGATCCCGAACAGGACGCCGTCGAGCGTGACTCCGGCGACGTCACTGAGGACGATCTGGGGGCTCCCGGCCGTGCCGACGGCGTGAGCCAGCCCGAAGATGACGGCCGTCAGGAGAATGGCTGCCGGCGTCCCGATGAACCAGCTGAGGCGCTCCTGGATCGTCACCCGGTACACGAGCTCCTCGACCAGGGTGAGGACCAGCGCGACTGCGAGCAGGCCTGCGACCGCCGTCAGGCTGGCCCCGGCTCCAGCGTCGATCGGCAGGCGGGCCGTGATCCGATCGGCCAGCTCCTGCCCATAGCCGAGCAGGAACGCGATACCGAGGGGCAGGAGCTGGAGGATGACCGCAACGAACGCGGAGAGGTACCAGACGCGCCTGAGGTCTTCCACGAAGCCGGGCTTGAGACCGAGCTCGCTCCACGGTCGCCCCAGGCGAAGCGGCCGCCGGACCGCGTAACTGACGATCATGATGTAGGCGAAGATGAAGATGTCCTGGCCCTTGAGGAGCGAGGCGGCCAGGGTGACGAGGAGGAGCGCCAGAAGACCGATCAGCTCCAGGCGCGCCCGCCGGTCGTGAGGTGAACCCGTGCGACTGGTTGCGGCTGCAGGACGCGGCAGTGATCGGGCAGCCTGGCTCACGTCACCACCTCCTACCACGCACCAGCATCTGCGTTCCAGAAAGCGTCGCAAGTGCCGAACGACCGGAAACGGACGGGAGGAAGGCCGCCGAACCGGTCGGGTATTGACATTGGACCGACTCCAAGGTCTAGGGTTCGCGCCATGGCAGCGACACCCGAGACCGGCTTCCTCGTCATCGCCGACCTGACCGGCTATACCGCCTACCTGTCGGGGAGCGAGATCGAGCATGCGCCGGTCATCGCCGGCGACCTGCTCGAGACGATCGTCGGCCGCCTGGAGCCGCCGTTCCGACTGGCCAAGTTCGAAGGCGACGCCGCGTTCCTGTTCGTCGAGGACGGTCGCGCCGACGGGTCGCTCCTGCTCGACGCGATCGAGGCCGCCTACCTCGCCTTCCGGCGTCGGCTGCGGAGCATCGACCAGGCGACGACCTGTGACTGCAACTCGTGCCGGCTGGCTCCCAAGCTCGACCTCAAGCTGTTCATCCATCACGGCGCCTTCGTCTGGAGTCGCATCGCCGGTCGGGACGAGCTGGCCGGATCGGACGTCATCCTCGTCCACCGGCTGCTCAAGGGCGCCGGCGCCGCCGAGCGCGCGGGCCAACGGCTTCGCGCTGTTCACGGCCGCGGCGGTCGACGCCCTCGGGCTCGACCCGGACGCCCTGGGGCTCCGGCCGGGCGAGGAGTCGATCGAGCACCTCGGCCACGTCGACACGTTCACCCTGGATCTCGAGGCCCGCTGGCAGGCCGAGAGCGGCGAGCGGCGCCTCGACATCGCCGAGGCGGACGTCGTCTTCGACGTCGAGGCGACCCTGGCCGCGCGAGCCCTCGGTCGTCTGGGCGCACCTGACGTCGCCGGCCCTCCGGACGCGCTGGGAGGGACCGATCCGTCATCGAGGAGACCGTCGGCCGGCGGGCGCCGCGGCGTCGGCACGCACGGCCCAGTGCGTGACCGGCCGACTGGCGACGCTCGAGGAGATCGTCGACTGGCAGCCCTACGACCGCGTCGGATGGCGGCTGGCGGTTCCGGGCGTCGGGCCGGTGGCGGCGACGGCCGACCTCGATCCGACCGAGAGCGGGACCCGGCTCCGGCTCCGCTGGGCCTACCAGGGCGGGTCACGCGGCGGATGCGGCCGCGGTCGAGCAGATCCGGGCCGAGAAGGAGGCCGCCTTCGCGCGCCTCGGCACGGTCATCGCCGGCGCCTTGCCGGTCGTCGAGCAGTCGTCCGGAGTCGCCTGACCGGCTTGACATTCGAGCCACTCCAAGGTTTGCTGACCGCATGAGGATCGGCGAACTTGCTGACGGCGGTCGGCGTCTCGACCGACACGGTGCGCTTCTATGAGCGCTCGGGTTGGCTCCCTCGCGCCAGTCGGCGCGACAACGCGTATCGGGAATACGGCCCGGCGGACGTCGAGCACCTGCGATTGATCATCGACCTGCGCCGCCTCGACCTGCCACTCGAGGATGCCGCGCGGATCGCGGGCTGGTGCCATTCCGGGCACTGCGGGGACTCGACCGCCGAGCTCCCCGGATGATCGAGGATCGGCGAGCAGAGATCGCCGACCGGATCGCCGGGCTGCAGGCCCTCGACGCTCGACTCGCCGGTCTGCTCGGGCACCTCGGGCGCCCACGCCGGTCCCTCGCGGTCCTCGATGGCCCTTGCTGCGAGGCGGCCGACGCCGTCGTCGGAGCCGCCGAGGGCGGATGTCCGTGCTGTTCGCTCTCGAGCCTGCCGTGTCGATCCCGTGACACGGCTTCACCCCAGCCTTCGCCCGACGCCGTAGGACGAGCCAACGATCTTCGGCCCCACCCCGGCCAGGATCAGGTCATGAAGGCCTGGACCGACTGGTGCCTCCCGCATCGGGGCCCTATTTGGACTCTCGGCCGTCACGGCCGCCGCTCATGGATACGACGATGGTCACATCGCCTGCGCCTCGTAAAGTCGAACGGTCGAAGCGTACGGACAGTCCGCGAACAGGGCCTCGGCGTCTTCGAGACTCACAGCCGAGACGATCGAATAGCCGGTCGCCGGGGCATCGGCCCGCGAGAGCGCGCGAGTGCCGTCACGCGTCACCTCGAAGCCAGTCGCGAGTGGGGTGCCACTGTCGACGAACCGGTCCCCGACCCGTGCGAACCATGCCTGCCAGGCGTCCTGGACCTCAGGCTTCGGCTCCCAGACGTCGTGGTACAGGACTAGGTATTTCTTCATGGGTCCTCCCTGATGGTGGTCGGGTCGCTGGCCAGAAATCGCTCGTAGTTCTCGAGGGTCTCCTTCTCGGTCCCCCAGTAGGCGTGGTATCTGGAGAGCCACGTTTGGAGTGCGCGGATCGCGGATCGGTCGAGGGTCAGGAACGTGGTCCGGCCGAGCTTGCGGCGCGTCACGAGGCCGGCGGTCTCGAGGACCCGCACGTGCTTGTTCATCGCCGGCAGCGAGACCCCATTCAGCTCCGCGAGCCGGCTGATCGAGTACGGCTGGAGACCCAGGAGATCCACCATCTCGCGCCGGTGACGGTTGGCGAGGGCCCCGAACAAGCGGTCCAGATCGTCCGGCACCTGACGGTTCCCCGCTAATAGTTCACCGATTGGTGAACCTTACGGTCACGCGGTCGAGACGTCAAGGAGCGACATCAGATGTGCATGACTGGTCACCGGCGACGGATGGTTCCATCGCCGGCGTCCTGAGGCCAGGTCGACGGACGCTACCCGCCCGCCCTATCGGTACGTGGCTCGAGCACGACGACGGCCGTGGGTCCGGAGCGCAGCGCTGCCCATGCGTCGTAGTCGTCGCTGAACTCGCGCCACAACGCCCAGAGTCGGTCTCGCTCCGCGCCCTGTGCGGCTCGACCGCGGACGGCACGAAGGCCGTCCTTCAGCTCGACGACCGTGTCCGGCTGCGCCTGGAGGTTCAGCCACCACGCGGGCTCCGCCTCGGCCCAGCCATTCATGGCCAGGGTGACGATGTTCGGTCCGTCCTCGAGGTACCCAACGATCGCGACCCGTGGCTCGCCGGATCGTCGACCGACGGTCCCTAGGCGCAGCATCCCGAACTTGTTGCCAGGCTCAGGTGGTCGGAGGCCGATCCGCCCGCCGCTGAACCGGTAGAGGGCGCGGTGCAGCACCCAGGCCGTCCGAACGACCACGCGAGGAGGGAGCGTTGCCGTCCGCTCCCGCTCGGCGGTCATGCGGCACCGGCCGTCGTCGTCGTCGTCGGGATCGGAGACGAATTGGCCGCCGCCGACGCACTCGTTTCGCTCGAGCCAGAGGCAAGTGCGGCGACGGCCGAGGGCCGGAAGCCCTTGAAGGTGAGCCAGAGGCCGAGCGACAGCTCCCAGAAGAAGATCGGGATGACCGCGATGCCGGAGGCCAGGGAGGCCTGCTCGTTCAGGCCGAGGATGGAAGCGGCTGCGAGGACCAGGAAGAGCGGGGCTCCGATGAGTCCCATCGCGGGGATGGCACGGGGCACGAGTCGCGACCGGTACAGCACGTAGCCGAGCAGCAGTGCATTCAAGCCGGGCATGACGCCGGGGCCGACCAGGAAGGTCTGGTCCCGCACCGCGACGAGGCCCTGGCCCACGGCGACCAATGCGGACGCGTCCGTCCCGGCAACTGCCCCGGTCTGCCGCAGGTTCACGACGGCCATCAGGCACACGACACCGATGACGATGACGGCCCCCTCGAAGATCCTGCGTGGCGACGAAGCCGATCGAGGCGGCTCCGCTCTGCCGCTTGATCACCGGGTACAGCGCGACTGCGGTCCCGATGCAAGCGAGGGCGGTGACCAGGTCGAACAGTGCGCCCAACAGCACCTGGCTGTCGGCACCGGCACTGAGGATGTAAGCGGGATCGCTGAGCACGGGGCCATAGAGGAAGACGGCCGGGATCGAGAAGATGAAGGTCATCAGGTACAGCACGCCCCCGGCGAGCGCGAGCTTCCTCCACGCATCCGTCCGGACTCCAGTCGTACCAGTCATGCGTGCGGTGTCGTTCATGTCGATCTCCTTGTCGTTATGGTGTGGTTCGCCGCCCGGGCCTGCGGGCGCGATCGACGGTTCGGCCTTGTTCTCGTTGACCGAGATCAGCGTCACGCCAAGATCGCGCAGCTTCTGGAGCAGGCCATGGAGGGCCGCCTGGTCGGCGACCGGTCCGGCGAGCACGGTCGTGCCGTCGCTCGCGTGAGTCAGGGACATCCCGCCGAACCACTCGGCCCGGCTGCTGTCGAGGCGTCCCTTCAGGCGGATCTCGTAGCTCTTCGCCTCACGGCGCTCGTCGTCTGATCCGCGGGGCTCGTCCATCTGTCTCCTTCCTTGTCCGGATCTCGGCGATGTCGGCATCTGCGATGGCCGATGAGACCAAGGTGGACGGGAAGGTGGGGACGGCGCCTCCCCATGGCTGGGGAGAGCGGTGGGGATTGTTAGCGCTGACCGGCTTGCGAAATGAGGCCGAGTTCCTCGCCGCGCCGTATGGCCGCCCGCCGGCTGTTCACACCGAGCTTCGCGTAGATGCTCTTGGTGTGCGTCCGGACCGTGCTGAGCCCGACGACCAATTCGTCTGCGATACCGGGGCCATCAAGGTCTGACACGAGAAGCCGGAGGACATCAAGCTCTCGTTCGCTGAGCGGCTCCACCAGGCTCTGACTCGCGGCCGGTCGGCCTCCGCTGCGTCCGAACTCGCCCAGCAGGCGCCTAACGTGCTCGGGCGCCATGCCACGCCTGGCTGCTGCCTGGAGCATGTCGGCCATCGGGGCACCTTCCGCGACGAACGTCCGGGTATAGCCGTCCGGGTCAGCCAAGTTGAGCGCGCGGCCGAGCGGATCGAGTCCCGCAGCACCGTGACCGCGATCCTTCTGGGCGAGGGCCTGCAGGACAAGGATCTCGATGACGCTCCGGCAGCGCCCACCCGTTTCGGCCGCGACCAGGAGTCGCTCGAGAAGCGCGATCGCTTGTTGGGTCGAGCGCGGGTCGTGGGTCCTGGTGCCCCTTGCCAGCAGCACCCTGGCGAGGGTGATGTGCTCGTATTCACCCACGTAGCTGAGGCTATCGTCGACCGACAGTCCGCGCTCGCCCAGCCAGGCTTCGGCCTCGCGCAGTCGGCCTTGGGCGACATGGATCCGAGCTGCCTGCGCCGGGATCGGTCGGACCACGGGGTAGTACTCGCTCACGAAGACACGTTCGGCGTCCTCCAGCAAGGCGAGAGCGCCATCGGCATCTCCGTCAGTCAGGCGGAGCTGTGCCATGGCGACGCGCCATCGATAGGGGTTCTGGGCCAGGCCACCGAGGTCCCCAAGGTCATCGCTCCGTCGAAGGTGTTCGGCGGCGGCATCGAGGTCGTTCCACTCCAGGCACAGCTCACTCATGCCCACGTGCATGTCGCTCGCGCCGCGTCGGACGGTCGTCCCGCCATCGGTCGCCATCCGCAAGCCCAGTTCGTAGGTCCTCATCGCCTCGTGCAGACGACCCTGTGCGACGCGGATCTCCGCCAGTGGTCGATGACAGCCGATCGCGTCGACGGTGTGGCCCGCGCGTTGCAAGCACACCATGGCCTCCGTCCAGAAGCGATGGGCGGCATCGAGATCGCCACCTCCCCAGTGCGCCAAAGCAAGGAACCCTGCTGCCGCTCCGCGCCCGAGCGGGTCGCCTTCACCGGCGAGGTCGAGGGCCCGCACGGCGAACGCCTCGGTGCGCTCTCGATCACCGTTCATCTGTGCCTGGGCAGCCCGATAGAGGGCGATCGCACTCGGCAGCCGCCGGAACTCGGCTTCGTCCACCACGACCATCGCTGCGGGCGGTGCCGACTGCTCCCCACGAGCGTCGGACAGTGGTTCCAACCATCGCTCGGCGCCCCGCAGAAGCACCTCGACGTCCGAGAATTCGCCGTTGGCCATGAGCGCTCCGACATAGCCCACGCTCAGGACGGGCCGAACCTGGAACAGCTCGTCGGGAAGCAGCTCGAACCAACTGCGCATCGTGGCTTCCTGGCGCGCTTGACGGAGGCTCGGGATCTCCGGCTCAATCATGTCCGCGGCTCGCTCGAAGTCCTCCCCGACGAGTGCGTGCCGAATGGCGTCAGATCGCTCACCGCGTTGCTCGTACCACCTGCTCGCGCGCCGATGGAGGTCGAGTACGCGGTCTGGTTCCTCGCGCAGCAGGCTCGCCCGCAGGACATCTGCGAACAGGTGGTGGTATCGGTACCACTCGCGACGTGCGTCGAGTGGGATCACGAAGAGATTCCGGCGATCGAGGACCTCGAGCGTGGCCTGACCTCCATCCTGCCCCGTGACCGCGTCGCACAGGGCACCGGTCAGCCGGTCGAGGATGGAGGTCCGCTGCAGGAACCGGCGTACGTCGTCGGGTTGTCGCTGGAGCACTTCCTCGACGAGGTAGTCCACGACGAAGCGATCGTCGCCGGTGAAACCAGAGATGAAGCTCGCAACATCGTCTCGGCCTTGCATTGAGAGGGCAGCCAGCTGGAGCGCGGCGATCCACCCTTCCGTCCGCTTCTCGAGCGCGCCGACCTGGCTGGCTTCCAGGTCCAGGCCCGCCGCCTCGTTGAGGTAGCTCGCGGTCTCGTCTCGGGTGAAGCGCAGGTCCGCCGCTCGCACCTCGACGAGTTGGCCCTGAGCCCTCAGGCGCGCAACTGGGAACGGTGGATCGGCGCGTGTCGTGATCACGACGTGCACCGAGGGCGGCAGGTGCTCCAGTAGGAACGCCACTTGGTCGTGGATCTCCGCGGTCTCGATGACGTGGTAGTCATCGAGCACCAACACTATGTCGAATCCGACAGCGGCAAGCTCGTTGACCAGTGTGGTCACGACCGTCTCGATCGGTGGGGGTTGGGCCTCCTGCAGCGTGGAAATGGTTGTGCCTGCGTCTGGCACGGCCCGCTTGACCGCGGTGGTTGCAGATGCCCAGAACGAGCCCGGCTCATCGTCAGTCGGGTCGAGGGACAGCCACGCTGTGACCCGATCATCCGAATCGCTTGTCGCCAGCCACTCGGCGACCAATGTGGTCTTGCCGAACCCAGGCGGGGCAGAGATGAGGGTCAACTTCGTCCACAGCGTGCGACTCAGCAGCGCCGTAAGCCGGGCCCGGGACACCAGAGTCTCGCGCGGGGGCGGGACGTAGAACTTGGTGTCGGGAATGATGCGGGCCACGCGTCAGGGTAACCGTGCAGCGCAACCGAGGCCCGCCGATTTCCGTCGATCCCGCGTGCGAGCCGGAGGCGCTGGAGGAACCTCTCGGAGCGAAGCTCGACGACGAGGTAGGTATGGTCGGGGCGAGAGGACTTGGCCCGCGGAACCTACCTCATCGCTTCGAACCCGTTGAGGCCCTTCTCGAGCCAAGAAGTGCTCGAACCTTCTGGTTCGGTCGAGGGCTCGGACACGTGGCTTGACACGATGGGTCGTGCCGCAGGCTCAGGCGTCGGCGGCCCTGCGCAGGCGCTCGAACTCGCGACGCAGACGCTTGCTCGGCCGGCCCTCCCCACGTACGAGCATCATCGCCGGCCCGGCCTCCGGCACGACGGGCGGGCTGTGGTCCACGTAGCAAGTCGCGGCGACGGCGGCCCCGACACGCGACTCGATCGGCAGCGCGACCTCGACGATGCGCTTGCGGTCGGCGATGAGCGCCTCCACGCGATCGCCCACACGAACCTTCGTCGACGACTTTGCCGAAGACCCATTCACGAGGACGTGACCTCCCTCGCACAACCGGCTCGCTAGCGGGCGGGTCTTCACGAGGCGCACCGCGCACAGCCAGCGATCGATACGCGTCTCGTCAATGGCGGGGAGATCAGTCACGCGTTACAGGATGGCACGGGCCGAGAAGGCGTTGCGGCGATGCGATCGAGGCACCCCGCTCTGGGCAGGGCGGATCGTGCCGCCAAACAAGGCCGTTGGGCCCTATCCACCGTCTGCCGGCGGGCACACCATTCGAACATGTCGACCCGCACGAACGCGTGGCTGGCCGCGATCCTGGCGGCGCTGTCGGCTGGGATGATCGCGGCCGCCGGAGGGCGGCGACGCTACCGGCGAGATCTCAGCGCCGCCCGAACCCGACTGGCCGCCGTGGACACGACTCGGATCGCGACGGCGTCCGGACACATCGAGTACGCCGAGCGTGGCACCGGCGAGCCGCTCCTCATCAGCCATGGGATCTTCCAGGGCTGCGAGAGCGCGCTGCTCTTCGGCGGCCTGTTCCCGGACCGGCGCATCATCGCGCCGTCGCGGTTCGGCTACCTGGGATCGGACATCCTACCCGGGGCGACGCCGGCTGATCAGGCCGACGTCTTCGTCGCCCTGCTCGACGCGCTCGGGATCGACCGGATCGACGTCGTCGGCGTGTCGGCCGGCACCACCTCGGTGCTCCAACTCGCCCTACGGCACCCCGAACGAGTCAGCCACCTCGTGGTCCTGTCGGGCAACCTGCCGGGAAGCCCGACCGCGGTCGTCGCGCCCTCGTGGGCGCGACTCGTGAACCGGCAGGTCCCGGTGTGGCTGATCTGGACGTTCCTTCCATCCACGATGAGGTTCCTCTCAGGCGTCCCGAGGGGATTGCCGGTCAGCGCCGACGACGCCCGGTTCGTGACCGACTTCATCGACAGCCTCTTCCCGATCAAACCAAAGGAGCAGGGCATCGACTTCGATGCCTTCGTCTCCAATGTCGCCGTCAACGACTACCGCCTCGAGGCGGTCGGCGTCCCGACCCTGATCGTGCACACCAAGGACGACCCGCTGGTCTCGTACGAGGCCGCCGAACCCGCAGCGCGACGCATCCCCGGGGCCCGACTGGTGAGCCTCGAAACGGGCGGCCATCTCCTGCTCGGCCAGACCGAGGCAGTCCGCCGGGAACTCGTGAGCTTCTTGAGCCCGAGTCTGGCAATTCCGGACCGCACACCGAGCCACCGGTAGATCGACGGCCACGTCGCACCGACTGCCTCTCCTGCGGCCTCACCGACCGCCTCGCCGACACCAGTCCAGGGGTCCTACCCGAGCAGTTCGGAATACTCGTAAGTGGTCGGGGCGAGAGGAGACAAACCACCCTTAGGAACCTTGATGTCCCGGCCAGACTGCCGCTGGAGATCGAGGTAACGGGCACAGAACGCTGGCTGCGCAGCTCGACCGCGTGACTAGGACCTGTCGCTCGAGGCGATGCTCCGCGACATAGACGCCGTCGTTGGCGCCATCCGAGCGGGTCTGCCGCCTCGCCTTGTTCGGCGGATCGATACGCGGCTGGAACCCGATGAGCGGCATTGGCACCCAAGCGTTGCTTAGCCTGATCGATCGTGACTGGGATACGTTCAGCCGGTGACGGGACGACGACGTCGCTCAGGCCGGGAGGCGGAACCAGAACCGGGTCAGGCCCGACGACGACTCCGCCCCAACGCTCCCGCCCATGGCCCGGATGAGTTGGTCGACGATCGCGAGTCCGATCCCCGCTCCGCCGTGCGCCCGGTCGCGCGACTTGTCGACCCGGTAGAAGCGCTCGAAGACGTGGGGCAGATCGGCCGCCGGGATCCCCTCGCCGGTGTTCGTGACCGACACGAGCGCGTCGTGCGATCGGCGCTCCGCCCGGACGACGACCCGGCCGCCAGCCGGCGTGTAGCGGATCGCGTTCTGGAGCAGGTTGCCGAGCACCTGGGCGAGCGCGTCCGGGTCGGCCCGGGCAGGCAGACCCGTCGGCGCGTCGACTTCCAGCGCGATGCCCGACCGTTCCGCCACCGGCGACGCGAGGTCGACGGCCGTCCGGATGGCGGCGTCGAGGTCGAGCTCGACGATCCGGGTCGACGCCGCGACCGCATCGTCCCCGGCCAGCGCGTCGAGCGACGCCGCAAGCCGGACGAGCCGCTCGACCTCCTCCGACAGCGAGACGAACGTCGCCTCGTCGGCGGGGATCACGCCGTCGCGCAGGCCCTCGAGGTAGCCCTTGAGGTTGGTCAGCGGCGTCCGGAGCTCGTGGGCGGCATTGGCGACGAACTCGCGCCGGATCCGCTCGCCCTCCTCGAGACTGACGGCCATCTGGTTGAACGAGTCGGCCAGGCCGGCGATCTCGTCGGGCCCCTGGCGCGGAACGCGCGCCGCGTAGTCGCCGGTGGCGATGCGACGGGCCGCCCGGGCCATCTCGCCGAGCGGCGCGGCGAGCCGTCGGCCGAGGAGCACAGAAAGCCCGACGGCGGCGACGGTCGCCACGATCACCGCGACGATCAGGACGATCCGGATGGACTCGTCGAACATCGCGTGCGCGTCGGCCGCGCTGCTGCCGTGCTGCATCATCAGCTGGGTGAACGTGTCGGCTCCGACGACGAGGACGCCGAGGCTGACGATGCCGACACCGAGGGTGCTGGCGGCGAACGCGGCGACGCCGATCCGGAACCCGACGCTCGCGGGTCCAGCCGGGCCGGGTCATCGGGACGTCCCGGACGGCCGCGCGGCGGCCGCCGACCCCGCGGGTTGCGGCGCGAGCCGGTACCCGGCGCCTCGCACCGTAGCGATGAATCGAGGCGACTCCGCCGGATCGCCGAGCTTGCTCCGGAGACGACCGACGTGGACGTCGATCGTCCGGTCGAGGATGTCGCCGACGTTCGACCCGTAGACCGCGTCCAGAAGCTGGTCACGGCTGAGTACATGCCCGTTGGACTCTAGGATGGCGACCAGCAGACGGAACTCCACCGCGGTGACGTCGACCGCACGGCCGTCGACCGCGACCGTGTGGCGATCCCGATCGACGACCAGGCCGGCCTGCTCGAGGATCGGCGTCGTATCGCTCGATCGGCGTCCGTCCGCGCGCGACAGCACCCGGCCGATCCGCAGGACCAGCTCGGCGGGCGAGAACGGCTTGGGCAGGTAGTCGTCGGCCCCGAGCCCCAGGCCAGCGATCCGGTCGGACGTCGTGCCGCGCGCCGACAGGATGATGAGCGGCGTGTCGGAGCGATCGCGGATCGCCCGGACGAGGGCTAGCCCATCGATCTCTGGGAGCATGAGGTCGAGGACGACGAGGGCGGGATCGTTCGTCTCGAATGCCTCGAGGGCGCTCGCGCCGTCGTAGGCCTCGATCACCCGATACCGCTCGCGCTCGAGGTACATCCGGACGAGGCGGACGATCTTCGCGTCGTCGTCGACGACGAGGATCGGTCGCGCATGATCGGCAGCCATGGCGCGAATGGTATGCGGACGGCCGGTCGACGCCGACCGGCCGTCCGCGGGGTATCGCCGCTACTGGAGCGGCGCCGCGGCGATCGCGTGGGCCATCTCGGTGTCCCACAGGACCACGTGTGTGGTAGGTCATCGCGTCGGCCGACGCCGGGACGGCGAAGTCCTGCATCCCGGAGGTCCCCTTGAGCGCTCCGAGGTCCACGAGGGCGGCCTTGTCGACGTCACTGTCCTTGGTGACGTCCTTCGCCGTGACGAGGATGACGTGGGTATTCGCGGCACTGGCGATCGCGAAGTCCTCGAACGTGATCGTGAAGGTGCCATCAGCGTTGTGGAAGAGGGCGACCGTTCCGTCGGCGCGGCCGTCGACCTTGTGGAAGGTGCCGCTGGCCACCGGCGCGGCGGCGGCCGGCGACGGGCTGTGCTCCATCATCACGCTCGCTTCGGGCGACGCGCTGTGCTCCATCATCGCGCTCGCCTCGGGCGACGGGCTGTGCTCCATCATGGCCGACTCGGCAGGCGAGGCCGTCACACTCCCCGCCGCGGAGCAAGCGGCGGCCACCAGAATCGACGCCAGGACGACGCCACCGAGCGCGGCGGTCGAGCGGCTTGGACGGGACATCGCTGCCTCCTCAATACATGTACGGGCTTTGGGCAGCCCAGCCTGTCGATCGCCCGTGACAACCGGATGACGCGCGACATCGATCCGTCACCGGCCCGGCTAGCGTCCAGAGCCATGGCACGCTTCGGCACCTCCATCCGCCGCAACGCGATGCACCCGCCGGCGTCCACGCCACGTGCCCGGCTGATGCGGCCCGCCGCGCTGGCCCTCGCCGGGGCCGCCGCCGGGGCGCTCGCGATCGCGCGGCTCCGAGCTGTTCGCCGGATTGGTCGCCGGCGCACCCTCGCTCATCATCGCGGTGGGGACGGTCGTCATCAGCCTCCAGCCGCCGGGCGCGAAGGAGGTCTTCGTCGACCTCTTCGGCACGAACGACAAGCCGGTCCTCAACGCCCTGGTCGTCGTCGCCGCGGTCGCTGATCGCCGCGGCCGCGGGCGTCCTCGCCGGGCAGGCGCATCTGGTATGGCTGGGCGGTCTTCGTCGGCTTCGGGGTCGTCGCGCTCGCGGCGGCCCTGGCCGAGCCGCTCGTCCAACCCGGCCCTGGCCGTCGGCCAACGCCGACGCTCGCGGTGGTCGTCGGCGTCGTCGCGCTGGCCGCCGCTCGTCGCGTCTCGCGCCGCCGCCGCGGGCCGCCTGAGACGAGTCCTCGCCACCGACCGCCGAGATGCCCGACTGGGATCGCCGCCGGTTCCTCATCGCCAGCGCCGGCACGCTGGCCGGGGCCGTCGCGGTGGGAGCCGTCGGTCGGATGCTCGTCGACGCCCAGCACCCCAGCGGGGTCGTCAGCACCTCGCGCCTGCCCGTGGCCCTGCGCAGCGTGCCGCCGATCGCCGCCGACCAGTCGCTGTCCGTGCCGGGCATCAGCCCGCTGGTCGTGCCGAACGACGACTTCTACCGGATCGACACGGCGCTGCTCGTGCCCCAGGTCGACATCCGGACCTGGCAGCTCGACCTCACCGGGATGGTCGACCGTCCGTTCTCGCTCACGTACGACGAGCTCCTCGCCATGCCGCTGTTCGAGCAGTACGTCACGATCGCCTGCGTTAGCAACCGGGTGGGCGGGAACCTCGTCGGCAACGCGCTCTGGACCGGCGTCCGGCTCAAGGACCTGCTCGAGCGGGCCGGCGTCCAGGCGGGCGCGACCCAGATCGTGGGGCGGTCGGTCGACGGCTTCACGGTGGGCTTCCCGACCGCCTGGGCAACGGCTGCCGCAGCGCGAGCCGATGGTCGCGGTCGGGATGAACCGCGAGCTGCTGCCGGCCGATCACGGCTACCCGGCGCGGCTCATCGTTCCCGGCCTGTACGGCTACGTGTCGGCCACCAAGTGGCTCCGGTCGATCGAGCTGACGACGCGCGAGGCAGTCGACGGCTACTGGGTTCCCCTCGGCTGGGCCAAGGACGCGCCGATCCTGACCCAGTCACGGATCGACACGCCGGCTGTCGGCGGGCAGGTGGCCGTCGGGCCGGTCCAGGTCGGCGGCGTTGCCTGGGCGCCTGACCGCGGCATCGTGGCGGTCGAGGTCCGGTATCGACGACGGTGCCTGGGAGACGGCCACGATCAGCCAGCCGATCTCTGATGCGACCTGGGTCCAATGGCAGGCCCCCTGGACCGCCGCACACGGGCCGGCACAGCATCGAGGTCCGGGCCACGGACCGGACGGGCACGGTCCAGACGGATCAGCCGACCGCGCCAGCACCCGATGGGGCGCGCGGCCACCACCGGATCTTCGTGACCGCCGGCTGACCGCGGTCACGGATGCTTCGGTGCCGGGCAGCGTACCGCGTCGATCTCGGCGGCTTCGTCACGGGAGCGCTTTAGCGTCATCGGGTTGTCACGGGCACCGGCCAGGATGAGCGACTCCAACACCATCGCCCAAGGAATCGTCATGCATCGTCCCCGGATCGCCACCCTTCAGGCATGCTCGATCGTCCTGCCCGCGGTCGTCCTCGTCGCAGCCGGGCCGAGCACAGTGCGGCGCTGAGTGTCGCCGGTGAGCACCGGCACGTTCCACGCGGTCGACGGCACCGCGAAGGGCACCGTCGCCCTGTTCCACAAGCCTGACGGTACGTTCGCGATCACGTTCGAGGACTTCTCGATCGCGAGCAGCGCCCATACGAACGTGATCCTCGTGACCACCAGGAACGTGACCAAGGACGGCGACATCGACCGGACCGCGATCTTCGACCTCGGCCTGCTCACGGGAACCAGTGGGAATGCAGGACTTCGTCGTTCCGGCCTCGGCCGACGCGATGACCTACCACACGGTCGTCCTGTGGGATACCGAGATGACCCACCCGATCGCCGCGGCACCGCTCCAGCAGAGCTGTGCCGCGGCTCTCGTAAGCGTTCGACAAGCGGATCGCTGACGTGCTGATCGTCCTCGCCGTCGCCTTCGTCGCCGGCGTGCTGACGATCCTGGCGCCGTGCACGCTGCCGGTCGTCCCGCTCGTGTTTGGCGCAGCGGCCACTGGGGGTCGACGACGGACCCTCGGCATCCTGATCGGGATTCGGCCTGACGTTCGTGCTCGCCGCCGTCGTTCTCGCATCGGCCCTGGCGGCGGCGGGCCTGACCACGGATCGATTGCGCGTTGCAAGCGCGATCGTCCTGGGTCTGGTTGGTCTGACGCTGGTGTCGACCCGGTTCGAGGCATGTGCCGAGCGAGGCCTGGCGCCCATCGCCGGGTTCGGGAAGCGACTTGCCGATGCCCGACCGGGCGACGGATTGATCGGCGGTCTGGTCCTCGGCGGAGCCATCGGCCTGGTCTGGGCGCCATGTGTCGGACCGATCATGGCCGCTGTCATCGCGACCGCCGTCAGCCGCGGCCCCAGCCTCGAGACCGTGGTCGTCGCGCTGGCCTACGTCGCCGGTGCCATGATCCCGATCGCGATCATCGCCGGCTGGGGCCGGCGCGCCAGCCAGGCTCTTGGCGGGTTTGTGCAGGGCGGACGGCTCCGAGGCGGACTGGGTGTGGCCATGCTCGTGACCGCTGCACTCGTCGCGACCGGCCTCGACTTCGCGGTCGAGGAGCGGGTCGCGGGCCTGCTTCCGGCCGGTTGGGGTGGGGCCCTCCTTGCCGTGGAACAGCAACCGAACATCCAGAAGGAGCTCGACGTGCTTCGAACCACTCGAACGACGCCACCGGCAGCGGACGGAGGGAACCCCGCTGCCGGTGCACTCAGGGCGGCCGATCTCCCAGCGCCGGTCGCGGTTGCACTGCCGGCGAGCGTGGTATTGGAGGACCTCGGATCGGCCCCCGAGCTGACGGGCATCGATGCCTGGATCAACTCGGACCCACTGACGATGACGTCGCTACGTGGGAAGGTCGTCCTTGTCGAGTTCTGGACCTTCGGCTGCATCAACTGCCAACACGTCCAGCCATACGTCAAGGCGTGGTACGACCGGTACGTGTCGGAGGGGCTGGTGGTCGTCGGCGTTCATACGCCGGAGCTTTCGTTCGAGCGCGATCTCGGCAACGTCCGGGACGCCGTGGCCAAGGCAGACATCCGGTTTCCCGTGGCGTTCGATCCGACGTTTGCGACGTGGAACGCATATCGCAACAGCTACTGGCCGGCGTTCTTCTTCGTCGACCGGTCCGGCCGGATCCGGCACACGCACGTCGGTGAGGGCGACTACGACGGCTCGGAGCAGGTGATTCGGGAGCTGTTGAGCGAGTCCGTGTAGGGCACGAGGACTACCATCTTGCCGATGCCCGACGAGGATGCCGCGACCGCTCAATGGCGGAGATTGCTGACCGGAGAGGATCCGTCGCTCCTCAAGGTGCGACGCATGTGGCAGCGCGTGCCGGCAGCGCCGCGCTGCAAGGTCTGCGCATCGCCATTTCACGGCATCGGCGGAGCGGTCGCTCGCCTGTTCTGGCACGGTCCGATGCGCGACAACCCGCTGCTGTGCAAGGCGTGCTTCGGGCATCTGGCGCAGCGAGTCCGGCGGCGCGGAACTTGAGATCAGCGTCGTGTTCGCCGATGTCCGAGGCTCGACCGGACTCGCGGAACGCATCGCCACGTCTGACTATCGCAGCCTCATCCAGGCCTACTACCGCTCGGCCGCCGTCGCGATCGACCACAACGGCGGGATCGTCGACAAGTTCCTTGGCGACGGCGTGATGGCGCTGTTCATCCCGGTCATCGCCGGCGAAAATCATGCCGGCCGGGCGATCAGCGCCGGACGCGCGATCCTCGATGCCATCGAGCGGGACGGACTCGCCCGGAAGGGTCTGATGGTCGGCGCCGGCGTGCACACCGGTGAGGCATTCGTCGGCGTCGTCGGCGGTGATGAGAAGGTCGACTTTACGGCTCTCGGCGACACGGTCAACATCGCCGCCCGACTGGGAGGCCTGGCCGGCCCCGGGGAACTGCTCGTCAGCCGCATCGCCTGGGATCGGGCCGGCCTCGGCACGCCACCCGCGGAGCGCGAGGTCGACATCGCCGGACGGACGGGTAACCTCGCGGTCGTGACCACGGGAGTCGCAGTCGGTCATGGAACGGCGGCTTGAGACCAACGTACGCTGTGGTTCAGCCTGGACGGGCGGATGACGCGACCGGCCCGCAGGTATGTGACGCCACTGCGGAGGCAACGTGACTGAGCGCTTCGTTACCCGTGGGTTCGTGGGTCGGCGCGGAGGGCAGGGCGCAGGGCAAATCGACCTCGCATCACGTGTCCCGCCAGGTCAATACCTGACGACGGACTTCCCTGTTCTCTCGGCCGGGCCGACGCCGCGCACGCCGCTGGACCGATGGTCCTTCTCCATCGAGGGCCTCGTCCGCGAGCCGGTGAATTGGACATGGGAGGCGTTCCTGGCGCTCCCGAGCCGGGAGTGGACGGTCGACATCAGCTGCGTGACGAAGTGGACGAAGCTCGACATGCGTTGGCGTGGCGTCAGCGTCGACACACTGTTCGAGCACGTCGATCTCGATCCAGGCGCCGCATTCGCGATCGGCTGGTCGGACGGCGGGTACACGACGAACTTGCCACTGGAGGACATCCTCAACGGCCAGGCGTTCGTTGCCTTTGAGTATGACGGCAGGCCACTCTCGCCCGAGCATGGCGGCCCGGCCCGCCTGGTCGTACCCGGCCGCTATTTCTGGAAGAGCGCGAAATGGGTCCGCGGCCTCCGCCTCCAGTCGAAGGACGAGCCGGGCTTCTGGGAGTCGCTCGGTTATCACAATCGCGGCGACCAATGGCTCGAAGAGCGCTACAGCGGCGACTAGGAACGTTCGGCCGATGGCCCGCCCCATCTCCTGGCAACTCGCGACCGTGGCAGCGATCCGCGACGAGACGCCGACGGTCCGTACGTTCTCACTGCGCGTGCCCCGCTGGAACGGACACCGTCCGGGCCAGCACGTGGACCTGCGTCTGACCGCGGAGGACGGCTACAGCGTCGAGCGGAGCTACTCGATCGCGTCCGAGCCCGAGCGTGCCGACGAAGTCGAGATCACCGTCGAGCGCATCGACGACGGAGAGGTCTCGCCCTTTCTCCACGACGTCGTGGTCGTCGGCGACCGGGTCGAGCTGCGCGGGTCCGATCGGCGGCTACTTCGTCTGGGAGGCGGCGCTCGGCGGGCCACTGTTGCTGGTCGCGGGCGGCTCGGGCGTCGTGCCGCTGATGGCGATGTTGCGCCATCGTTCACGGGCCGGATCGCACATCCCGACACGTCTGTTGTTCAGCTCGCGCCATCTCGAGGAGATCATCTATCGCGAGGAGCTCGACCAGCTGGTGGCGGACGCCGACGGGCTCGATGTGTTCCACACGCTGACCCGGTCACAGCCGCCGGGTTGGCCGGGCTACGCGCGGCGCATCGACGAGCGCATGCTGACGGAGGTGCTCGAGCCATTGGGCATCTCCGCACGCGCATACCTGTGCGGACCGACGTCGTTCGTCGAGACGGCGGCGAACGCGCTCGTTCGCCTTGGCCTGCCGCCCGATCGCGTCCGGACCGAACGCTTCGGCCCCAGCGGCACGTAGCCGAAGGAGGATCAGCCGATGACCGACGATCCAGGTAGGGACCAGGCCGTGGACGAAGTCCTGGATGGGAACGCCGCTGCGGGACGGCTCGCCGCGGTATTCGGGGCGGACATGACGGCTGTCCCTGGGAAGTGCGCGCACTGCGGTGCGACGCACATGGTCGCGGAGTTGCGAGCGTACCTGCGAGCCCCTGGGACCGTGCTGCGGTGCCCGATCTGCGACAGCATCGTCCTCCGCATCGTCGAGACTGACGAGGCGACCTACGTCGAAGCGCGAGGCGCGGCCTACCTGCGCTTCGAACGCCGATGAGTCCGCGCGGCCGGCCGATCGTCCATCGGCTTGGCCTGCCGTGACCTTCGTGCGCCTTGCGGCCGTCAACGTTGGGACGCCGACACTGCTCGGCGAGATCAACGGCGACCGTGTCTGGAGCGGGATCCGCAAGCATCCGGTTTCCGCGGACGGACGGCTGTGGCTTTCGTGGCTGAATCTTTCTGGCGACGGCCAGGCGGACCTCGACGTCCACGGCGGGCCCGACAAGGCGGTGTACGCGTACCCCTCTGGAGCACATCGCAGCCTGGGCAGATGAACTCGGACAGGCGCTGGGCGATGCCCCGTTCGGAGAGAACCTCAGCACGCTCGGTGTCCTGGAGCGGGACGTCGGCATCGGTGACGTCTGGCAGTGGGGCTCGGCCAAGCTCCAAGTAACACAGCCGCGCTGGCCGTGCTTCAAGCTCAGCATGTTCCGGGAACGCGACGACCTCGGGCCTCGGGTGCGAGCCTCCGGGCGAACGGGCTGGTACCTCAGGGTTCTCGAACCCGGGGACGTGCCCGTCAGCGGGCCGATCGAAGTGGCTCAACGAGACCGGGCCGGCGTCAGCGTCCTCGACGCTCACGTTGCGATGCTCGATCGACACGCGTCGCCGGATCGCCTACGCGAGGTGGCCGAGCATCCAGCCTTGGCCGAGCAGTGGCAGACACCGCTACGGCGGCGCCTCGAGTATCTCGCCGCTCGCTGATACCCATCCGACAGGTCCGACCTGTGCCACGATTGCAGCTCCGAGCCACCTGGCGCGGACACACGTGGGTGGGGCCGAATGCCGGACCAGAGCCACCTCGAGCCGCGGAGCACGCTGACCACCGACCGCCTTGCGCGTGAGGCTGGCACGACCCCCGAGTACATCGCCCGGCTCGTCGAGGCGGGTGCGATCGGGGCCGACGCCGACGGACGGTTCGCCACTGAGGACGTGCCCCGGGTCCGCCTCACCCTTGCCCTGGCGGACGGCGGGATCGAGCTCGACGACCTGATGTCGGTGATCCGCAGCGGAGCCCTCCAACTCGACTGGGTGGCGCGGCTGTGGACGCTCGGCGAGCCGTCCGGTCGGACGTTCGAGGTCTTTGCCGGGACACTCGGCGACCGGGCTGCCCTCCTGCCCGGGATCTACGCAGCCCTGGGGCTGGCGCCACCGATGCCCGACACGGTGATGCGCCAGGACGAGGAGCAGGTCATCGCCGACTTCGTCGAACTGTGGAGCCTCGTCGACGATCGGCCCGAGGTCTACCTGCGTGCCGCACGCATCGCCGGGGATGGGGTCCTACGGATCCAGGCCGCGACGCAGGACCTGTTCGACGAGCTTGGCGGGCCTCCCGGATACCAGATCGCCAAAGGGAAGTCTCCGGCGGAGGCGATGCGGCCCGCGCTCCGCCTGGGTCCGGTCCTCGCGGAACAGATGGTCTGGCTCCAGGCCCGCCATCAGGAGCACGAAGTCTTCAGCCGGATCGTGACCTATGTCGAGGAGACACTGATCCAGGCTGGGCGCGGCGATCGGCACGGCCAGCAGCCCGCCATCGCGTTCATCGATCTCACGGGATACACGGAGATGACGGCGTCGGCCGGCGATGAGCAGGCGGCGCGGTCAGCGACGCTCCTGCAGGACCTGGCCGCATCGGCGGTTCGCAGCCGGCGCGGCCGGGTCGTGAAGCTGCTGGGTGACGGGGTGATGCTCCAATACCCCTCGATGGTCGACGCGATCGTTTCGGTTCGCGACCTGATGGCCACGATCGCAGCGGCGGGTCTGCCTCTCGCTCACGCGGGCATCGCAGCCGGGCCGCTCGTGGTCCGCGACGGCGATGTGTATGGACACACGGTGAACCTCGCCGCCCGGATCGCAAGCCACGCGGGAGCCGGGGAGCTGCTGGTCGCCGCGGATGGAGTGGACGAACCGACGGCGGATCGACTCGAACTCGAAAGCGTCGAGTCGGCCATCCTCAAGGGCATCACCGACCCCGTCCGCCTGCTGCGTGCCCCGCTCGGTTGGGGTCGGGCCTGACCGATGGTTCTTGAAGGAGGAGGAGATGTCGATCCCGCAGATGACCGGAGGCTACGGCCTGGCGCCGGGAGAAGGCGAGGCATTGTGGTTCAACCGTCGGAATTCGCTCTGCTCAAGGCGACCGGAGAGCAGACGGAGGGCCGGTTCACGGCGATGGAGCTCCGGGCGCCCAGGGGATTCGCCTCGCCGCTCCATATCCACCGAGCGGAGGACGAGTTCTTCGTCGTGCTCTCGGGGGAGGTTCGCGTCCAGCATGGTGACGTCGTGATGGAAGCCGTCGCGGGCTCGATCGTCTATGGACCACGTGACGTCGCACACGCATTCCACGTTAAATTCCGCAGAGGCACGTCTGCTCCTGTTCTTCGGACCGGCAGGAGTCGAGGGTTCTTCCGAGACGCCGGAAAGCCCGCAGGGTTTCTTGGGCTGCCTCCTGCCGATGAGGAGTTTCTCGACCGAGATGCCCTGAAGGCGATCGGCGCACGCTACAACCAGGAATTCGTCGGTCCGCCGCTGCCGCCCAAGGCCTGACACCGCCAGGGTTCGGATGCCATCGAGATCCTCCCGATCATGTTCCCGTGACGGGGCGGTGCCGTATCGTTGCCCTCCACCCCCGTTAGATGAACGTCAGGAGCGTCCGAAGATGCCAGCCGCACGACATGAGGTGACGATCCATCGTCCGGCAGTGGAGGTATTCGCGTTCCTCGCGGACGGACTTAACGGGCCAAAGTGGCGGACCGGGATCACAGACATCGCACTCGCCTCCGGCGCGGGCGCCGACGCGGTCTACAAGCAAGGCGTCAAGGGCCCGGGTGGACGCCGAGTGGACGCCGACTACCGGGTGACAGCCTATGCGCCGAACGCCCGGCTGGCGTTCGAGGCGATCGCCGGCCCTGTCCGTCCCGACGGGCGAATACCTTCTCGAGGAGGTCGACGGCGGGACGCGCCTCACCTTCTCGTTACATGCTGAGTTGGGAGGCATCAAGAAGCTGCTTATGAGTGGAGCCGTCCAGAAGACGATGGACTCCGAGGTCGCGGCCACGGAGCGCCTCAAAGGCCTCCTGGAGTCGATGCCGGACGGCTAGCCCGGGCGACGAGCTGTGCCGAGTACGCGCGGGGACGATCGGAGGGTCGAGATGCGTGAAGGTCCCTGGCGGGTGATCCTCCTTCCCGGCGGCGTGCTGCCGGCCGGGCCTGCATACGGGCCGCTCCTGGCGGAGCTGGGGACCAGCGTCGATGCTCGCCCAAAGGAGCTCGAGGTCTACGCGACCGACGCACCGCCGCCCGACTACTCGCTCGCGACGGAGGTCGCCGGCATCACGCGCGTCGCGGACGAGGCGGGCTTCGACCGTTTCCATCTCGTCGGATACTCGGGCGGCGGAGCGGCGTCGCTCGCGTTCGCAGCGAGCCAGTCAGACCGACTCCTGAGCCTCGCCCTCATGGAGCCCGCCTTCGCCGGCTGGCAGGAGATGACCGAAGCCGAGCGCTCGCACTTCGAGCGATTCCGCCCCCTGCTGGACAAGGATGGAGCCGAGATGCTCACGGAGTTCCAGGCCCTGCAGCTCGCGCCAGGTGTGGAGCCGATCCCTCCGCCACCTGGCCCCGCGCCGCCTTGGATGGCCAAGCGCCCTGCCGGGCTCCACGCGATGCTGCGAACGTTCTTGGCATCGGACCTCGACCTCGAGAACCTTCGGGATTCGATCGGCCCGTCTGGTTCGCCCTCGGCGGTCGGAGCAACCCCGACTACTACGCCCGGATGGCGGCGCGCCTGACCGGAGTCTTCCCGGACTTCACGGTCGAGGTGTTTCCCGAGCGACATCACTTCGATCCGCCGCATCGGATCGAGCCTGCTCGCGTGGCTGCGTCGCTGCGATCGTTGTGGGCCCGCGCCGAACTTATGTGAACTGGTCTGACCGCTGCGGAGTGGCGATCGGGTCGGCCCTTGACGGCTGGCCTCCGCTTGTCGGTAGCGCGTACTTCGCGAACCGTGTCAGGCCGAGCCACGTCGGGAACGCTCGCACCAGGGCGGGCGGACCGTCGAACCGGATGTCGCCCCGTCTGACCGCCTCGGCGAACGGGAGGCGCCCGAGCAGCACGCCAGCGAGTGCCCGTTCGTCGGCCGAGACGACCAGTTCGGCATCGCGTCCAGGGTCGTAGAAGCACAGCTCCGGGTGCTCACCGCCCATGACCAGCCAGTACATCTTCGACTCGTCGGTGAACTCGAAGCGAACGTGGTGGGCGACTTCGGCAGCTTCTCCGGCCGTAGCAGGTCGTAGACCATCGTCATCAGGTATGCCGGATCACAGTGCTCCTGCTTGAGCTCCACCCAGTGCTGTGCCCAGATGCCAGCTCGTTGAGCACCTTCTCGAGCTCCTGGCCGGCTGGCGTCGGGTGATATTCCCATCCCCTGCCCCACGGATTCGGCCGGCGCTCGATGACGCCGGCCTCTTCGAGCGTGCGCAGGCGCGCGGAGAGAAGGCTCTGCGAGATCCGCCCGACGCCGCGCTGGATCTCCGTGAAATGGTGCCGGTTGAAGAGGACGATCTCGCGCAGGATGAGCGGCGTCCAACGCTCGGCGATGACTTCGCTCGCGAGCGACACCGGACAGATCCTGCTGGTAGCGCACGGCCTCAGTTTCGTCCCGCGATCGGCCAGATGCAAGTGCAGATTTCGCACGAGCAACTCCATTCGTTGTACTGGCGCTGCACGTCGGAGCGTGTCGATGCTCGACCCCAGGGTCCCGGCGATGGGACCGCGCAGACGGATCGGAGAGATAGACATGCAGGGCACGAGTGAGGAAACGCTCCAGCGGTGGGTCGCGGGTCGAGGCGGCCAGCGCAGGGCAGGAGCGTCGGTGCGACGAATCTCCTCTACCGGACGCTCAAGTGGCCGGTCATCAGCCTGCTGATCACCGGCGCGACGCACTTCATGCTTGAGGCGATCTGGCCGGACCTGCGGAACACGTTCATCCCGGCCGTGCTGGCACCGATCCTCCTGGCATACGGCGCGTGGGTCGGTTATCGAGCCATCGGCGCCGGGGGGACGTACCTCCACGCGATCGTGGCCGCTGCGATCCTCGGCATCCTGCCGATCATGCTGGACATCATCGGCTTCGGGCAGATCCTGGGTCGGGGCACGGACGCCGGCGTCCTGGCCGGCGTCTTCGGCTTCGCGGTCATCGTCTTCGGTTCGCTGATCGGCGCCGGCTTCGCCCTGAGCGGGCGGGAGGCCTCGAAGGGCTAGCGGGCGATGCGGCTAGGTCAACTGTCTGACCGGGCCATCTCCATCCGGGCGACCAGGAAGGCGCGTTCGGCGTCACTCGTGGCCAGGTCGGCCGCCCGGGTGAACGCGAGGGCTGCGGCATCCGGACGCCCGAGCCGTCGCAGCAGGTCGGCGCGGGCCGCGTGGAACAGGTGGTACTCGTCGAGGTCGAGATCGTCGAGGATCGTCAGGCCGCCCTGGACCCCGGACCTCGGCCAAGGCGATGGCTCGGTTCATCGCAACGACCGGGTCGGCGTCATCGCCAGGAGCTGGTCGTACAGCGCCAGGATCTGGTTCCAGTCGGTCGACTCGAATCGAGGGGCGTCGCAATGGACGGCGTTGATCGCCGCCTGGATCTGGTACGGGCCGGGTTGGTTGCGACGCAGGCAGGCACGGACGATCCCATGGCCCTCCTCGATCATGTGCCGGTCCCACAAGCCGCGATCCTGGTCGCGGAGCAAGATCAGCGAGCCGTCTCCGCGAACCGGGCCGGCCAGCGCGACTCCGTCAGCAGCAGGAGCGCGAGCAGTCCTGCGACCTCGGCCTCATCGGGCATCAGCTGGCCATCGCCGAGCGAGCCGGATAGCCTCGTGGCGCAGTTCGTCACCGGAGGGTCCGTTGGTGCCCGCGTTATAGGTCAGGTAGAGGACGGCCAGGACCGGGCGCAACCGCTCGGGCAGTTCGGACTCGGACGGGACTCGGTACGGGATGTGGGCTGCCTTGATCTTGTGCTTGGCCCGGACGAGGCGCTTCGCCATGGTCGGCTCGGGAACCAGGAAGGCACGGGCCACCTCATCGGTGGTGAGGCCACCCAGCAGCCGCAGCGTCAATGCAACCTGCGTCTCGGTCGACAGGGCTGGGTGGCAGCACGTGAAGATCAGCCGGAGTCGATCGTCCTCCACGGGCCCGGCCTCCTCTCCCGTCGGTTCGTCAGCGACCTCGGTCACCTGCGCGACAAGTTCGCGGCCTCGCGATTCGCGTCGGAGGTGATCGATGGCCCGGTTGCGCGCGGTCGTGGTGATCCAGCCGCCCGGGTTCGGCGGCAAACCCTCGACAGGCCACCTCCGGAGCGCGATGGCAAAGGCCTCCTGGACCGCGTCCTCGGCGAGGTCGACGTCGCCGAAGATGCGGATCAGCGTGGCCACGGACCGGCCGGACTCCTCGCGGAAGATCCTGCCGATCAACGCGTCGTCGACGATGGGCAGGCGCTCAACCTCCATCTGTGGCGACGAAGGGCCAGACCTCGATCGGCGCCGAGATCGTCCTCGTGACCTTCGACGCCCATCCGAGTGCGGCATCGAGATCGGCCGCCTCGATGATGTAGAAGCCCGCCAGATGCTCCTTGGCTTCCACAAAGGGGCCATCCGTCGTGAGGATGTCGCTGCCGGAGACGCGGACGACTGTCGCGGTACCGGCGTCGTGCAGGCGACCGGAGAAGACCCAGGCCCCAGCCGACTTCATCTCGGCTTCAAGCGTCTGGATCGGCTCCCAAGCCTTCTGCATCTGCTCGTCGGTCATGGGCTCCCGGGTCGCCCCGGCGACGCTGTGCGTCGAGAGCAGGTATCGCGGCATGTGGTGCTCCTCTGTTGTGGCCAGTCGCTCCAGCCTCTCACCTCACCACGAATGGCGCTCGGCGAGATGGACATGCTCTCGGCGATTGGCGACCTACAGCGGTGCGCTATTCGACCACGATGTCCTGCCGGTCGGGCGTGACGGCCATGGCGAGCACGTCGTCGCGCGTCGGCGTCATGTTGTGCATCCGACGGCCGTGTTCGGCTGTCGCCTCCACGACGACATCTCTGGCCCGCTCGTTTCCCAGCCGCACACGCAGCGGACGGTGATCGGTTCGTCATCCTTCAGACCTGGGAGTGCTCCGTGTCCGGTTACCCCATGACGACGCCCGATCTCGGCCATCGACTCAGGAGTCGCCGATCCCGCATCGGCTGCCGCGATCATCTCCTCGAAGTAGCCATCCATCATGGCTGGCCAGATCGCGAGAAAACGCCCACCTTGGGCGCCTGCTCGGAACCCGTGGATCTCACCGGGCGGGATGAGCACGAAGCACCCGCGATCGAGGTCCGTGGGCTCGCTGGAGCCATACAGCACGAAATCACCATCGAGCACGTAGAACGCCTCTGGCTCGCTGTGACTGTGGGGGGAGTTCTCGAATCCTGGCGGCTGGGTGGCTTCGCCGAACGCCCACCGGCCGCCGGTCTCGGAGGCGTCGGCCTTGCGTACGATCGCCGCGCCGCGAAACGCGATCGGCCGGCCCTGACCCGCGCGATGGATGATCATCTGGTCCTCTCGGCGATCGCTGCCGGGCCCCCGGAAGCTCGCGTCGGACGCGGCTCCTGAGGCGTCGATATCGGCAGGAACCGGCCAGCCTCCTCCAGACCTCGGAAATGGGCGATCTTGCGCTCCACGATCTCGAGGTTCTCGGACAGGTCGGCGAGGCGGTCCCGCACGATCCGGGCATGCGCTTCGAGCAGTTCCCGGCGCTCGCCTGCCGTGGCGTCGCCCGCATCGCGGAGTCGCGCGAATCGCCGCATCTGCGCGATGGGCATGCCGGTCGCCCGGAGTCGTCGCAGGAATGCCAGCCAGAGGAGGTCGATCTCCTCGTATCGACGGCCGTTCGGCTCGCGCCTGACCGGTTCGATGAGGCCGGCTCGCTCGTAGTAGCGAAGCGTGTCGACGCTCAGCCCGGTCCGCTGCGCTGCCTCGCCGATGGTGATACCGCTCATGGGTGCCAGTCTCGCACCTGGAGCGCACTCCAAGTCAAGCCCGAGATCACCGCCAGGGGCTACGCAGATCCTGCCTGTTCCGTTGTCAGGTCTCGCTTCTCAGACAGGTCAGCGTATCGCTGACAGCGCTCGGACGTACGATCGTCTGGACGAGGGGAGACTCGACCGGAGGGCCCGACCCATGCGCGCACTGGTTGCGGACAGCTCGGCTCCCGGCAGGATCGCCTTGCGGACGTTCCCGAGCCGGTGCCGGCACCCGGTGAGGTGCTCGTGGAGGTGCGTGCGTTCTCGATCAATCGGGGCGAGATGAGGATGCTCGGGACGGCTGCCGATGGCTGGCGTCCCGGATGGGACTTCGCCGGCATCCTGCGGTCCGACGTCGAGAACGGCCTGAGAGCCGGCGCCCGGGTGGTCGGCATCCGGCGGGGCGGGACCTGGGCCGAGCAGGTGGCGGTCCCGCAAGGGTGGATCGCCGAGCTGCCCGATGGCGTCTCCTTCGCCCAGGCGGCGGCGCTGCCAACGGCCGGCCTGGCAGCCCTGCGCATGCTCCGAATGGGACCAGCGATCCTGGGTCGCCGAGTCCTCGTGACGGGGGCCTCGGGTGGGGTCGGCCGCTTTGCCATCCAGCTGGCTCATCTGGGTGGTGCGGAGGTGACAGCGTTGGTCAGCAGCCGCTCGGCGCGAGCGGAGGGGCTTCGCCAACTTGGTGCCGATGACGTCGTCTCCGACATCGACGCAGCTCCGCGGTCGGTTCGACCTCATTCTCGAGTCGGTGGGGGGCGAGACACTCGGCCGACTCGTGACGAGGGTCGACCCCCAGGGGACGCTGGTCATGTTCGGCAACAGCTCCGACGAGCCGACCACGTTCAACGTCCGCGACGTCTACAACGATGCCCTCGTCCGTCTCCAGGGGTTCGAGCTGTTCTTCGGCGGCGATCCGTTCGGTCGCGACCTTGGCGTACCTCGCCTCGCTGGTGGCCGACCGCAAGCTCGATCCTCAGCTCGCCGGCGAGCTGCCATGGGAGGAGATCACCGAGGCGATGGATCGGCTGCGGAACCGGGACGTCGCCGGGAAGATCGCCCTGACGCTCGGCGAACCCGCGGGTTGAGTGTCAGTCGACATCTACAAGTTCGAATAGATCGACGTCCTGGGGGCCACCGACTACACCTTTTCGCGCTGACCGCCCACGCGAGAGCCCGGGGCTGGGACGCGGTCTTCGGGCCAGGCGTCGTCCGCGTGAAGGAAGGTCAGTCTGGTCGGGGCGAGAGGAGTCAGGACGACGATTTCGATGGCGCCTGAGCAATGCGTGCCGGCTTCCTCGTGTCACCCGGGGAGGCCACGCTCGGACAGGGCGGCGGCGAAGCCCTCGAGGTCATCGACCGTCAGGTAGAGGGCCGGGACGCGGATGCCCCGCCGTGGGGACAGGCTCATTGAAGTCGACCCGGACGCCTCCACGATTGGTGCCACCAAATGTCAGGTCCTGATGGCGGACGCTGAAGCGGACGCCGATCGCGGTGATCCAGCGCCACGGACCCTCGATCCGCCACGAGGCGAGGTTGCTCGTCGGTGTCCGGAATCGGAAGAAGCCGAAATGCGCATCGAGCTCGTCGTCGCCGAGATCGACGTAGGCGTTGGACGGCCGGACACCGAACAGCAGGAGGACGAATCGCGACCGCCTGCCGAGGTCGGAGCGGGAACCGCCGGGGGCATCATCGCGACAGGCAGCGTACGCGATCCCGCGCCGCTTCTCGAAGACGATCTGCAGGTCCTGGCTGATCCCGGTCGCGAAGCCGGCCTCGCTCAGTGCGAGGTAGTACTCCCACATCCGGATGAACCGGTCGTCGAAGCCCATCCGCCGGACGGCCTCGAGCTGGGCCATGAACCGCGTCCGCCAGGCCCGCAGCGTCTGCGCGTAGTGAGGGCCGATGTCCGTGACGCCGCGGACCAGCAGCCGGGTGTCGCGGGTCGCCCGTTCGATGACCGCAGAGCGACGGGCACAGGCCGCCCGGGAAGATGTAGGTCTGGATCCAGTTGGCGCCCCGGCGCTGCGCCTCGTAGGCGGCGTCCGGGAACGTGATCGACTGGAGGCTCATCCGCCCGCCCGGGACGCAGCGCCGCGTCGCAGGTCCGGAAGAACGTCTCGAAGTACTCGGCGCCGACCGCCTCGAGCATCTCGATCGAGACGATCGCGTCGTACGTGCCGCTGATCTCGCGGTAGTCGCGCAGCTGGATGTCGACGAGGTCGTCGAGTCCGCGGCCCGGACGCGCTCGCGGGCGAGGTCGTACTGCTCCTGCGAGATCGTGATCGACGTGACTCGGCAGCCGAGCTCGCCGGCGGCGTAAGCGCGAAGCCGCCCCAGCCGGTGCCGATCTCCAGGACGTGGTGCGCCACGGGTCAGTCCGGCGCCCTCGGCCATGAGCCGGTACTTGTTGCGCTGGGCATCGGCGAGCGACTGGTCAGGCGAGGCGAAGACCGCGCTCGAGTAGGTCATCGTCTCGTCCAGGAAGAGCCGGTAGAAGTCGTTGCCCAGATCGTAGTGGGCGGCGATGTTGCGTTGGCTCTGGCGCCGCGTGTTGCGCCGCAGCCGATGGGCGAGGGTCCGCCGGAGCTGGGCCGGCACGCGCCACCAGCCAGCCGACAGCGCCAGCGCCTCGCGGTTCAGGGCGGCCACCCGCAGGAGGGCGGCCAGGTCCGGGCTCGACCAGTGACCGTCCATGTACGCCTCGCCGCCGCCGGTCTCGCCGCCGACCAGCATCCGCACGAGCGCCGCGCTGTCGTGGATGCGGATCTCGCCCCGCTCGGCCGACGACCGGTCGCCGAAGACCTCGCGGGATCCATCCGGCAGGACGACGGTCAGACAGCCGATGCGCATCCGGGCAGCCGCGGCCCATCCCACCCGCCAGGGCCCACGGTGCCGTAGGGCACCGAGTTGACGTACTTGTTGACGATCCACAGCTTGCCGGGGCGGCCGGGATGGCGGTCCTCGAGCTCCTCGGCCAGGGTGAATTCACGATGATCTTGCGCTTCAAAACGACCGCGTATCGAGCGAGCCGTAGTGGGAGGTAGATCTTGCGGACCAGCTGCGTGGTCAGCGTGGAGCCGCCCTGGGATGTGGTGCGAGTGTCGCCGAAGACATCCTGCACGCCCACGCCCGCAGGATGCCCTGGAAGTCGACCCCGCCGTGCTCCACCAGAAGCGCCGGTCCTCCGATCGCCACCGTTGCCCGGGTGACAACGCTCGGCAGCGAGCACCCGGGGGCACGGGCGTGCGCAGGATGTCCGAGCGGATGTAGCCAAGCCGGCGTGCCATCGGCCGCGTAGACGCGCGAGGTCGCGCCGAGCTCGATCGGCTTGCGCGTCGTCGACAGCGACGGCGCGCTGTTGGCCGACGTTGATGACCCACGCCGACCGCCGACGATCGCCCGCGATGGCCACGCCGGTTACGACCAGCCCGAGGAACACGAAGATCTACGCGACTCTCGGCGCTGCCCTCGTTGCGACGCCTGCGGCGTTGGCGCCTTCTTCTCGACATCAGGAACCCTGGAAGGGTAGATCAGGGTTCGTCGCGGGGACCCCGACACCCTGCTTCGCGTAGTGCCCGCAAGACATCCGCCGAAGCTCTCCTTCGCGCGCGAGGCGCTCGGCGGGGCCACGGGCGGGCCCGCGACCTGCAGGCGGATGCCCGCGTCGGTGACCTCGGCGATGCGCGCGGGCCGGGTCTCCTCGAGCGCGTGCGCCGCGGCCAGCGCGCCGTCTCGTCGGCGTCGGGGGCCAGCCACCGGAGACCTCGAGCGCCACCGTCGGCGAGCGGATCGAGTCGTTGCGCAGGACGCCGGCGGCCAGGCGCTCGTTGGGGATGATCAGGCGCGCGTCGGAGCCCGTGCGCAACCACGTGTAGGTGAGCGCGACGTCCTCGACGGTGCCGGTCTCGCCCTCGAAGGTGACGAGGTCGCCGATGCGCAGCGGCTGGGTCACGGCCAGGACCATGCCGGCGATGGCGTTGGCCAGCACCTGGCGGAGGCGAAGCCCACGACCGCGGCGGCGATCGCGCTCGAGGCCAGCAGGGTCGCGGCGAGGCTGGTCGAGGCTCGTGAACTGCGCGAGCGCCAACGCGCGCCGACGAGATGATGGCCGCCTCGATCACGCGACGCAGGAAGCGCAGGCGCGTGTCGAGCACCGGGCTGAGGTCGGCGCCACCCAGGGCATCGGGCAGCTTGTGCGTGCGCCCGCGCATGACGCGGTGCACGAGGGCCGACGACCGCGAGCGCGGCGAGCAACGTCAGGCCGGCGGCGATGTAGCGGTCCGACGTGGACTCGGCTGCGACGATGAGGGCCCTCATGGCGCGTGAAGGTATCCCCTCGGCGGTCCTGTTGGACGCGCTCGGAACGCTCGTCGAGCTGGAGCCGCCGGTCGAACCGCTGCGGCGTGCGCTGCGCGAGCGCTTCGGCCTCGAGTTGAGCGCTGCCGAGGCGGGCGCCGCGTTGCGCGCGGAGATCGCCTTCTACCGTGCTCACCACGACGAGGCGTCCGACCGCGCTGCCCTGGCAGACCTGCGCGAGCGCGCGGCCGGCGCGCTGCGCGAGGCGCTTCCACCTGCCTGTGCTGGGCTGGAGCTCGAGCAGCTCACCGAGGCGCTGCTGGCCGCGCTGCGCTTCCGCCCGTTCCCCGAGGTCCCGGAGGTGCTGCGCGCGGCGCGCGCGCGCGGCGTCCGGCTCGTCGTCGTCAGCAACTGGGATGTCTCGCTGCACGACGTGCTCGAGCAGACCGGGCTGGCGCCGCTGCTCGACGGCGTCGTCACGTCCGCCGAGATCGGAAGCGCGAAGCCGGCGGGCGCGATCTTCGCGCGCGGCCTCGCGCTCGCGGGCGCCGCGGCGACGGAGGCGCTGCACGTCGGCGACAGCGTCGAGCACGACGTCGCGGGAGCGCTGGCCGCGGGGATCGTGCCGCTGCTGCTTGTTCGTCAAGGCCCGAGCCGGACGCGCCGGCGCCACCCGGCGTGCGCACGATCGCGACGCTGCGGCCGCTGCCGGAGCTGCTCGACGGAGCCCGCTCCGTATCGTTGAGCCCATGAGCACCGCTCCGCCCGATGGCTCGTGGCTGCCGCCCGTGGCGGCGTCGCCGGTGCAGCCGCCGGCGGAGGCGGGCGGTCCGCCGCGCTGGCCACCGTGGAGCGCGTGGGTCGCGCTGCTGACGGCGTTCATGTTCGCGATCGTCGGCGCGGTCGTCGTCGGCGTCATCGGCGCGGTGTTCGGCGCGAGCTTCAGAGATCCGCCGCCGGCTGTGAACATCGCAGCGACGATCGTGCAGGACGTCGCGTTCATCGGCACGGCGATCCTGTTCGCCGGCCGCGCCGGGGCCGTCCTGCCGGCGCAGTTCGGCTTCGTGCGCACCCGCCTGGGGCGAGCTGTCGGCATGATGACGGTTGCCTACGTCGCCTACGGGATCCTGAGCCAGGTGTGGGCGCAGCTCGTCCACACGCATGCAAAGGACAACCTGCCCACGAGCCTCGGGGTGAACGAGAGCACGGCGGCGCTCGTCGCCGTCTGCGTGCTCGTGACGGTCATCGCTCCGTTGGCGGAGGAGACGTTCTTCCGCGGCTTCTTCTTCGGCGCGCTGCGCAACTGGCGCGGGCCGTGGCCGGCTGCGCTGCTGACCGGCGCGGTGTTCGGCGCGATCCACGTCGGCTCGGCGCCCGTGGTGTTCCTGCTGCCGCTCGGGATCTTCGGCGTCGCGCTGTGCGTCCTGCGCTGGCGGACCGGCTCTCTGCTGCCGTGCATCTCGCTGCACGCGATCAACAACGCGCTGGCGTTCGGCGTCACGGAGCACTGGACGGCCGGTCAGATCCTGCTGCTCGGGACCGGCGCCGTCGCGGTCACGATGCTCGCCTGCCTGCCGCTGCTCGGCCTGCGCGCGCGCGCGGCCTGACCGGCCGGCCGCTCGATTACCATCCACCGCTCGATGCTCCGCCGCGCCGTCCTCCCGCTCCTCGTCCTCGCCGCCGTCGCGGGGATGCCTGCGGCGGCCGCGCAGGCGGCGCCGAAGGCGAGAGCCGGACTTCCGAGAGATCGCATCGGCCTGCAGCTCGTCGGCGCGTTCACGGTGCACGGCAAGCCGCTCGCGGTAGCCGGCCGCGCGCTGCGGGTCGAGGGCCGCGTCGTCCCGTACGTCGCCGGCCAGTCCGTGAGCGTGCGCATCTGGCGCGGCCACACGCTGATCAAGCAGGCGACGGTCACGCCGAAGCCGACGAGCACGAAGCGCACCGCCACGTTCAGCGTCCGCTTCGTGCCCGACAGAAGTGGCCTCGTGCAGGTCTTCGCGCTGCACGCCAGAACCGACCAGCAGCCCAGACTGCTCGCGCACACGGCATTTCCGGTCGTCGCGCCGAAGGCCGGACCCGGCTCGCGCGGACCGTTCGTGGAGCTGCTGCAGCAGCGCTTGGCGACGGTCGGCTACGCGACGCCGCAGACGGGCGTCTACGACCCGCTCACCGGCCTCGCGGTGCTCGCGTTCCGCAAGGTCAACGGGATGCCGCGCGTGACGACGCTCTCGCCGCTGGTCGTCGACCGCCTGCTGCGCGGCGTCGGCGGCTTCAAGGTGCGCTACCCGGGCCAGGGCCATCACGTCGAGGCGAACCTCGGCTGGCAGGTGCTCGCGCTGATCGACCACGGCAAGGTCGTGCGGGCCTACACCACCAGCTCGGGCAAGCCGTCGACGCCGACCGTGCTCGGGCACGTTCCGCTTCTACTTGAAGAACCCGGCACGAACGCCACGGGATGGTCGACTCGACCTACTTCATCCGCGGCTACGCCATCCACGGCTACTACGACGTGCCGACCTACAACGCCAGCCACGGCTGCCTGCGCGTCCCGATCCCCGACGCATTCGCGATCTACCGTGGATCCCATCGGGGACACGTCGACGTCTACCTGTAGGCCTCCGCCGCCTCCGCCACGAGCCCGTCGAGCAGCGCCGGCATCCCGCCGCGGGCGTGCGCCGCGCGCTGGCGGTCCGCGCCGCCGCCCTCGGTGAGGATCCGCTCGATCTCCTCCAGCGCGTCGGCCGAGCCCAGCTCGCTCCGCGTGCGGGCGGCGAGCGCCAGCGCCGCGCGGCCGATCTCCGAGCGGGCGCAGCGCGCCGTCGATGCAGCGCGGCCGCATCCCGTCGCGGCGCGGCGCGGAAGCTCGACTCCATGAGCGCCTCGCGCGGCGACCAGCCCTCGCTCGCCGCCACCGCCTCGGGGCGCGCCAGCCCGTGGATCAGCGCCGCCAGCCCGGCCACCGTGCCCAGCGAGGACTGGCGTCCATCGCGCGACCTCGACCGTTCCCAGGCGCGGGTGCGGCCGGATGTCCCACCACAGGAACGTGTAGTCGGGCAGGTCGCCCGCGGCGAGGACCGCGGCGACGCTCGGCGTAGTCGTCGTAGCGAGTCGAAGGCCCGCGGGATCTCCGCGCGCGGGAAGCCGCGGAACATCTGCGCGCGCGCGCTCGCCAGCCCCGAGTCGCGGCCGTGCCAGAACGGCGAGTTGGCGGCCAGCGCCTGCAGCAGCGGCAGGTGCTCGCGCAGGCCGTTGTAGACGCGGATCGCCGTCTCGGCGTCGGGCATGCCGACGTGGACGTGCAGCGCGCAGGTCGGCGTGCGGCTCATGAGCCCGCGAGCTGGTCGCCGATCGCGCGGTAGCGCGCTCGTCGACGTGCACGACGTCGCCGAAGGCGCCGGCCGGGTGGAGGCCGGCGCCGAGAGGCGTGGCGCCCGGCGCGCGCACGCGCGCGCCAAGGCGCGAGCGCGGCGCTCGCCCGCGCCGGCGCCGAGCGCCGATCGGCGAGGCGAGCTCGACGAGCGCCGCGTAGGCGTCGGGGTGCGCGGAGCCGGCGCCCCCCGCTTCGCACGCCCCGGCGCGCGAGCACCTCGCGCCCGTGTGCGAGAGCGCCCGCGTGGCCGGGTCGACGAGCATCAGCTCCTCCTCGACCCCGAGCGCGAAGTCCTGCCGCGCCGCCGAATTATTATACGAATGTAGGCGCGGTCAACGCGGTCACAGATCGTCCGCGGCGAAGCGCGCCAGGAACGCGAGGCCGAAGCCGAAGACGAGCAGCGCCAGCAGCGCCGGGACGCCGCGCCGCGCCCAGAGCTGCTCGACGAGCTCGACGAGGCCGGCGAAGGGCGTGAGCAGGACGTCGTTGGCGTCGTCGATCGCCTCTCGCGCACCGTCGCGTGCGCTCTTCTCGCGCGCCCGCTCGTCGGCGGGCCGTCGGGCGCGCGCGCATCGCGTCGAGTGCCCGGCGATCCCGCCTGCGTGCGGCTCGGAGGCGCGCGCGTCTGGTCGTCGGCGAACAGCACGAAGCTAATCAGGACGATGCGCGATCAGGAACGACCGAGATCGAACGCAGGAGGCTCGTTCGATCACGCGCGGTAGGATACGCGCCGCATGCATGGATTCACGTGAGCGGCTGATCGAGGAACTGCGCCCCCACGCGCTGGTGATCGGCGAGGTCACGCTGACCAGCGGCGCGGCCGCGCAGTACTACGTCGACGCCAAGCGGGCGATCCTGCGGCCCGCCGGCTTCGCCGCGCTCGGCCGAGCTGGTGGCCGCCCGCGCGCGCGAGTGGGGCGCGACCGCGGTCGGCGGGCTGACGATGGGCGCCGACCCCCCGCGTGCGCCGCGCTGGCCGGCGGGGCGGACGTGAAGGCGTTCTTCGTGCGCAAGGAGACCAAGGCGCACGGGCTGCAGCGCCGGATCGAGGGCCCGCTGCTCGAGCGCGGCGAGCGCTGCCTGATCGTCGAGGACGTGGTCACGACCGGCGGCTCGACGGTGCAGGCGATCGAGGCGGTGCGCGAGGCGGGCCTCGAGATCGGCGGCGTCGTCCGGTGCTCGACCGCCTGGCGGGCGGCGCCGAGGCGATCGCCGGCCGCCGCCGGCGCGCCCTACGAGGCGCTGGCGACGATCGACGACGTCTACCCCGAGCGCCCGGACCGCGCGCTGAGCCCGGCGGCCCGAGGGGCCGGCCATGCCCCGAGCAGGATTCGAACCTGCGGCCTACTCCTTAGGAGGGAGTCGCTCTATCCGGCTGAGCTATCGGGGCCGTGCGGAGCCCATACGGCGGTGATGCTTAGCTAAAGCACGTGCCTGGATCGAACGTTACGAACCGAGGCTACATTGCGCGCCCACGCCGCTAGGGATACGCAGGGGACGGCCAGCACGGAGCGAACGAACTGTGGCCCTGAACGTTGTGTCTACGCCTAACAGGAGTATTCTCGCGGCGTTCCGGGCTCGACCCGTCGCACGCGGGAGAGGGACCATCATCTAGGAACATACAGGACGCGAGGCCGAGGCCCGTGAGCATCGGCGCTCCCGAGCTCCTCCAGGAGACCGGCGGCACGATCCCGATGAGGCGGCCGCCACGGCGACATCGCCGCGCGCTCGCCGCTCGAGCTCTTCTGGCGGCGGTTGCGCCAGGACAAGGTCGCGCTCGTCGCGCTCGGTCTTCATCGTCTGCTGATCATCGTCGCGATCTTCGCGCCGCCTGTCGTCAAGATCCTCGGCGCGCCGCCCCGGACCAGCAGAACCCGACGCGCTGGACGAGTTCGGCCGCCGCCGGCGCCGAGCACGCGCACACTCTCGGCGTCGACCAGCTCGGGCGCGACGTCTTCAGCCGCATGATCTACGGCGCGCGCGTGTCGCTCGAGGTCGCGCTCATCGCCACGGCCTGACCGTGATCATCGGCGTGACGTCGGGCATGGTCGCCGGCTACTACCGCGGCTGGATCGACACGTCCTTCGCCCGTCATGGACGTCATGCTCGGCTTCCCGATCCTGCTGCTGGGCATCGGGCTCGCCTCGGCCTGCTCGCTGAAGGGCTGCCTGCACGGCCGCTCGGGGCGGTGGGGCGCGCGCCGGAGCGTAGTCCGCTCTTTCTGATCGTTCCTGATCTGCTGCGCTCGGCGGACGGCGGCGCTGACATCCAGCCGGGCCTCCCGGTCGTGATCGTCGTGATCGCGCTCGTCGGCTGGCCCTACATCGCGCGGATCATCCGCGGCCAGGTGCTGTCGCTGCGCGAGAAGGAGTTCGTCGAGGCGGCGCGCTCGCTGGGCGCGTCGAACGCGCGGATCATCTTCCGGGAGATCCTGCCCAACCTCGTCGCGCCGATCATCGTCTACACGACGCTGCTCATCCCGACCGAACATCCTGTTCGAGGCGGCGCTGTCGTTCCTCGGCGTCGGGGTCCAGCCGCCGACCGCGAGCTGGGGCGCAGATGATCGCCGACGCCACCGCGATCTTCGACACGGCCTGGTGGTACATGCTCTTCCCGGGGCTCGCGCTGCTGCTCACGGTGCTCGCCTTCAACCTCGTGGGCGACGGCCTGCAGGACGCGCTCAACCCACGGACGGGGCAGCTGAGGGCGCGCTCGCAATGAGGAGGAGCACAGTGCACAGCGATCCGCAGGACAAGGAAGGACACCTATGCAGGAGATCCGCTCGCTGGACGCCTCTTGGCGCGCGCGTGCTGGCGGCGCTCGCGCTCGTCGTCGCCGGCATGCGGCGGCAGCAACGAGCAGCACGAGCGGCAGCAGCGGAGCCGCGCGCCGGCGGCGGCGACCAGACCGTCGACGGCGGGCAAGAAGGGCGGGACGCTGAACGTCCTCTCCGCCGGCGACGTCGACCACCTCGACCCGGGCCAGCACGTACTACAGCTCGACTACATGGTCATCGTACGCCGACGCAGCGGCCGCTGTACTCGTTCACGCCGGACAACTCGACAAGCCGATCGCCGGACCTCGCCGACGGGCCAGCCGCAGATCTCGACGGACGGCAAGACGGTCACGGTCAAGATCAAGCCCGGCGATCAAGTACGCGCCCGCCGGTCAACCGCGCGGTCACCTCGGCGGACGTCAAGTACGCGATCGAGCGCGGGTTCAACCCGAACGTCGCCAACGGCTACGCCGGCGCCTACTTCCTCGACATCGTCGGCGCGCCGGACAAGGCCGACAGCGGCGGCAACCGATCTCCGGCATCGAGACGCCCGACGAGACGACGATCGTCTTCAAGCTCGACGAGCCGACCGGCGCCGCGCGTCGCGCAGGCGCTCGTCGCTGCCGCTCACGGCGCCGGTGCCGGAGGCGTACGCGGAGCCGTTCGAGCCAAGCAAGCCCGTCGACCTACGGCGAGCACGAGGTCTTCACCGGCCCGTACATGATCAAGAACGACGCCGACCGGCAAGTCACCGCGCTACAGCCCGGCAAGCGATCACGCTGGTGCGCAACCCGAACTGGGACGCGCGACCGACTTCCGGCCGGCGTACCTCGACAAGATCGACATCCAGAGGGCAACGACGACCCGAACGTGCCTCGCGCCGCAGATCCTCAACGGCCAGAGCCTGCTCGACGGCGACCGCCGCCGGCGCCGGTCCTCAAGCAGGCCTACAGAAGTACAAGGACCAGCTCTCGTTCGTCGCCGTCGGGCGGCAACGCTACATCGCGCTGAACACGACGGTCAAGCCGTTCGACAACGTCAACGTCCGCAAGGCGGTCGTCGCGGCGTCCGACCGCAACGCGCTGCGCTGACCCGCGGCGGCGCGATCGTCGGCGCCGATCGCGACGCACTTCATCCCGCCGGACATCCCGGGCTTCGAGGAGGCCGGCGGCCTGAAGCGGACCGCCGACGCTCGACTTCCTCAGCCGAACCCGACGGCGACATGGCGCTGGCCGCAAGTACATGAAGAAGGCCGGCCTCGATCGCGTCAGCGGCAAGTACGACCGGCGACGAGCACGATCCTGATCGTCGGCCGACGAACGCCGACCCGGGCAAGGAGACCGCCAGGTCGTCCAGGCGCAGCTCGAGAAGCTCGGGCTTCAAGGTCGAACTCCGCGACGTGCCGCAGCGACGACGATGTACTCGAAGTTCTGCGGCGTGCCGAAGGCCGAGATCGACGTCTGCCCGAACGTCGGCTGGATCAAGGACTTCGCCGACCCGCAGACGATGCTCGACCGCGTTCAACGGCGACGACATCGCTCGGCGAACAACATCAACTGGCCGCAGCTCGAACGACCCGACGATCAACGCCGCGATGGACAAGGCCGCGCTCGATCCCGATCCGGCCGGCGCGCCGCAGGCGTGGGCGAACGTCGACCACGATGATCACCGCGCAGGCGCCCGGCGATCCCGTGGATCTGGGACAACGAGGCGCTGATCATCGTCGCAAGAACGTCAACGGCGTCATCAACGAGTTCAACGACCACTGGGACCTCACGTTCACGCTCGCTGCAAGTAGGAGGCGCGACGCTCGCTGAACCACGATCTGGCGACGGGCCCCGCCGCCCACGCCGGCGGGGCCCGCACCGGCAGCCCAGCCGACCCAGCCATGCTCGCCTACATCATCCGCCGCCTGCTCTGGGTGGTCGTGCTGCTGCTCGTGGTCAGCGCGGTCACCTTCCTGATCTTCTACGTGCTGCCGTCGGCGCGACCCGGCGGTGCTGCGCGCCGGCCGCCAGCCGACGCCGGAGCTGATCGACGCAGATCCGCCACACGCTCGGGCTCGACAAGCCCGTGTACGTCGCAGTACTGGACTACATGAAGGGCTCGTCCTGCACTTCGACTTCGGCTACAGCTACCAGAACAACAGCCGGTGCAAGTCGCAGATCTTCGACCGCCTGCCGGCGACGATCTCGCTGACCGTCGGCGCCGTGATCATCTGGCTGGCTGATCGGGCATCCCGGTCGGGATCATCTCGGCGGTCAAGCGCCGCACGCTGCTCGACCGCGCGCGATGGGCAGCGCGCTCGTCGTCGATCTCGGCGCCGGTCTACTGGCTCGGCCTGCGTCGCGCTCTACCTGTTCGCCAACGACATCGGCCAGTTCCCGATCTTCCCGGGGCCGGGCAGCTACACGGCCGCTCATCCACGGACCCGGTGAAGTGGTCCGGTCGCTGATCCTGCCGTGGTTCGTGCTCGCCGCCGCGTTCGCGGCGATCTACGCGCGGTTCCTGCGCGGCAGCCTGATCGAGGTGATGCGCGAGGACTACATCCGCACCGCGCGCGCCAAGGGCCTGCCCGAGCGGACGGTCGATCCTCAAGCACGGCGTGCGCTCCGCGATCACGCCGATCGTCACCGTGCTCGGCCTCGACATCGGCATCCTGCTCGGCGGCGCGATCCTCACCGAGACCGTCTTCAACATCCCCGGCATCGGGCGGCTGGCCTACGACGCGATCCAGAACAGCGACCTGCCGATCGATCCAGGGCACGGTCCTGCTCGGCGCGTTCTTCATCATCATCGTCAACATGGTCGTCGACATCGTCTACGCGTTCCTCGACCCGCGGGTGCGGTACTCGATGGCGCGCGCTGCTCGAGGTCGACGGACCTGAGGGTCAGCTTCGACGACCGAGGACGGCGTCGTCCACGCCGTCGACGGCATCTCGTACTCGGTCGACGCGCGGCCAGACGCTCGGCATCGTCGGCGAGTCCGGCTCGGGCAAGAGCGTCTCGTCGCTGACGATCCTGGGCCTCACGCGCGCGCCGACAACGCGCGGATCTCGGGCGCGGATCGCTGTTCGACGGGCAGCGACCTGCTCAGGCGCTCGCGACGAGGAGCTGCGCCAGATCCGCGGCAACGACATCGCGATGATCTTCCAGGACCCGCTGTCGTCGCTGCACCCCTTCTACAAGGTCGGCAAGCAGCTCGTCGAGGCGATGCGGGCCCACCGCGACGTCTCCAAGGCGCAGGCGCGCGACCGCGCCGTCGAGCTGCTCGAGCTGGTCGGCATCCCCGACCCGCGCCGGCGCGTCGACGCGTACCCGCACGAGTTCTCGGGCGGCATGCGCCAGCGCGTGATGATCGCGATGGCGCTGGCCAACGAGCCCAAGCTGCTGATCGCCGACGAGCCGACGACCGCGCTCGACGTGACCGTGCAGGCGCAGATCCTCGAGCTGCATCGAGCGCCTGCAGCGCGAGCTCGGGATGGCGGTCATCATGATCACCCACGACCTCGGCGTGGTCGCCGAGATCGCCGACGACATCGCCGTGATGTACGCCGGGCGGATCGTCGAGCACGCCGACGACGGACACGATCTTCGCCGCGCCCGCAGCACCCCTACACGTGGGGCCTGCTCAGGTCGATCCCGCGCCTCGACCGCGCCGCGCGGCGAGGAGCTCGTGCCGATCCCGGGCCGCCCGCCGAGCCTGATCAACCCGCCGGCGGGCTGCCACTTCCACCCGCGCTGCCCGTACGTGCGCGAGGCGCACAAGCGGATCGACCCGCAGCTCGAGCCGGTCGCGGCCGGCGACGCCGACACACGCGTGGCCTGCCTGCTGCCGCCCAGACGCGCCGAGCGCGGACGGCTGCGCGCCGGCGGCACGCCGAGAGGCGCTGACGCGCGACGTGCCGACGCTCGACCGCGAGGCGTCGCGAGGCCGCGCCGGCGGCACCGAGCCGTGCCGGCGTCGAGCGACGCAGGCCGAGCGTGCCGCGCGAGCCACGCATGAGCCGAACGGCGCACCAGCTGCGTCGAGGTCCGCGACCTCGTCAAGCACTTCCCGATCACCAGGGCATCATCTTCCAGCAGCAGGTCGGCGCCGTGCACGCCGTCGACGGCGTCTCGCTTCGACGTCTGCGCGGGCGAGACGCTCGGCCTCGTCGGCGAGACGGGCTGCGGCAAGAGCACCACGGCGCGGCTGATCATGCGCCTGCTCGAGCCGACCTCCGGCGCGGTCCGTTCGAGGGCCAGGACATCGCGCGCTCGCGCGCGCGCGAGCTCAAGCCGCTGCGCCGCGAGATGCAGATGATCTTCCAGGACCCGTACTCGTCGCTGAACCCGCGCAAGACGGTCGGCTCGATCATCGCCGAGCCGTTCGTGATCCACGGGCTCGACACAGGGCGACGGCGAGCGCAAGCAGCGCGTGCAGGAGCTGATGGACCGGGTCGGCCTGAACCCCGAGCACTACAACCGCTATCCCGCACGAGTTCTCCGGCGGCCAGCGCCAGCGCATCGGCGTCGCCCGGGCGCTCGCGCTGAGCCGAAGCTGATCATCGCCGACGAGCCGGTCTCCGCGCTCGACGTCTCGATCCAGGCGCAGATCCTCAACCTGCTGCGCGAGCTGCAGCGCGAGCTCGGGCTGACGCTGATCTTCATCGCCCACGACCTCTCGCGTCGTGCGCCACATGTGCGACCGCGTCGCGGTCATGTACCTCGGCAAGATCGTCGAGCTCGGCCGACGGCCGACGACGCTCTACACGCACCCGCGCCACCCGTACACCGGCGCGCTGCTGTCGGCGGTGCCGGTGCCCGACCCGCGCCTCGCGCGCGAGAAGCAGCGCCAGCTGCTCGGCGGGCGACGTGCCGCGCCCGGCCAACCCGCCGCCGGCCTGCCGCTTCCACACGCGCTGCCCGAAGGCCCAGGACCTGCTGCGACGCGAGGAGCCGCTGCTCGAGGCCAAGGACGGCGGCAACATGGCGGCCTGCCACTTCCCGCTGACCGACGACGAGATCGCCGAGCGGGTGCCGACCGCCGCGGCCTGAGCCTCAGTCCAGGAAGGCCACGACCTCGGCGGCCGGCGCGCGCTCGGGGACGCGCTGAGCCTGGCGCGGCGCGGCCCGAGGTGCAGCAGGCCGACCGCTCGCCGCCCGGCGGCAGCCGAGCGCCGCGCGCCCGCCCGCCTCGCGCAGGACGGCCGGCGTGCGCCAGTAGGAGGCGAGCCCGCGGCCGTGGGCGGCGAGGAGCACGACGTAGGCCGCGCAGGCCGCGGCGCAGGTCCTCCTCGGCCTCCACCGGGTCTTCGGACCGCACGACCGAGACGGCGACGAGGGTCGGCGCGCGGTCGAGCTTGGCGCCGGCCTCGGGGACCCGCGGCGTCCTTGAGGCGGGCGAGCGCGCCCGGCCCCAGGACGCGGAAGCGCCACGGGTTCGTCAGGTTGTGGTTCGGCGCCCAGCGGGCGAGGTCGAGGAGCTCGCGCAGCGTGGCCCGGTCGACCGGCTCGGCGCCGTAGGCCTTGTGCGTGCGCCGGGTGCGGATCGCCTCCTCGAGCTCCACCTCAGCCTTCGTCCTCGTCGTCGTCCCGTCGTAGAGCGACTCGCGCGAGCTGCTACCCGCGGCGGTCGAAGACCTTGATCTCGAGCGTGTCGCCGCGGAAGTCGTCGGGGGCCAGGAGCGTGAAGCGGCCCTCGACGAGGACGCACTGGTCGACGGCGAGGTCGGCGAGCTCGCCCGTGACGATCGGCCCCGCCGTCGACGAGCGGGCGACCCCAGACCAGCGTCATCGCCGCCGCGCGGCCCTGCTCGCCGCGCCACGCGCCGACGACCGCGTCGCACAGGTCGATCCGCCAGTCCGGGTTGGCCTCGGCCGTCTCGCCCGTGAAGTCGGCCGTGGCGTCGAAGTCGGACGGCTCGTGGTCGTCCCCGCCGGGGAGGAAGACGACGTGGCCGTAGACCTCGAGCCCGGTCGTGGTCCGGCATGTGGCCGGCACGAACGTCCGCCCGTGCCAGGTGCGGTGGGAGAAAGACGACGTCGCCGGGCTCGCCGAGGTCCTCGCCCTCGGCGTCGATGCGCTCGACGGCGGCCACGAAGTGCTCGGTCAGCGTCTGCGCCCAGCGGCCGTAGGGCAGCAGGTCCTGCGGCGGCTCGGCGGCGAAGCGCGGGACGAAGCGATCCTCGGGTGCCATGGGGGGCGGAAGGCTACGCAAGCTCGAGCAGAAGCGTCACCGGGCCGTCGTTGACCAGCTCGACCTCCATCATGCGCGCCGAACACGCCGCGCTGCGCGCTCCGAGGCGATCGGCAGAAGCGCTCGTAGAGCGGCTCGGCGTGCTCGGGCGCGCGCGGCGGCGACGTAGGCCGGGCGGTTGCCCTTGCGCGCGTCGCCGTAGAGCGTGAACTGGC